>JAEUUT010000211.1 GCA_016787415.1 Saprospiraceae bacterium
GCCTCTATTGTACACACTTGGCTTGGCAACTGAAAAAGAAGAAATTCGCCAAACCTACGAAGAAGTAACCTTTGGAGGAATCAGTATGCGCAGTTTTCAGGTAGGGTAGAGGCCTATTGGGTTCGGGATGCCCTCCATTTGGTCTGTTCTTCCAAAAACAAATTGGCAAATTGATGCCCCAGCACACGCCCTCCGTCGTGGGTAAGGTGTGTATAATCCAGGTTGGCATAACGAGGTTTATGTTGTGCCATTTGAATAATAGAACCCGGGCCGCCCATCCCGTAATAAAGGTCGTAAAACAGGAATCCGTGTTTGCGGGCCAAATCGCGTTGCATGGTTACAATAGCCGGGACGCTGCGCATGGTATGCAGCTCTGTGCCGCTTTTATTGGCCCGGTCGCCTACGCCTATAATCATGACAGGTTTGCCGGGGAAGCAGTCTTTCAGATGGGCAAATGTGCGGTCGAGTTCTGCCTGATACCATTTAATATTATTCAAGGAGTTGGTGACGGCATTCAAGCCGACCTGGAGTACAATCAGGTCATAGTGCTGGTATTTGTCGAACTGATGTGCTACATCCGGCCGAATCAGTTTAAGAGGGCCGCCGCTGTTTCCCCGAACAGAAAAGTTGTCGATGTAAATTCCAGGGCCGCTTTCCAGTGAGGCGCCATACAGCAGCAAACCTTGAGACTGCGGGAAACGCACCGCAAATGTGGAAGTACCTGGATAGTTGGCCGTCCATTCCCAGGCACGTACACTACCGTCAGTGGCTTTCAGGTTGTCATTCTGGGGAGCACTCTCATCCTGTTGCCATACAAAAGAAAGACTTTGGCTGGCGCTGTAAAAAAATCGGAACCTGCTCCAGCGCGTTGTATGTTGAAAATAGGAAGCGCCTTCATAATGAATTTTGGCGTCAGGTTCCGGTTGGTACACATATCCGTTGATGCCAAATTGTGGATGTTCAGGCATTTTTTTTACGATGGAATAGGTTGTCCAGCCCCTGAAAATGTGTTTGAGCGTCCTTTTAAACTGAGCCACTTCCGAGGTGACGGGAACAAAACCCACACCTTGTCCTCCCCAGACACTTTGAAGCGTATCCCGCAAATCGCCCAGTAAAATGTCGCCTTCTACAAATGAGTCGCCATACCAGGCAACACGTACGGTTCTTCCTTGCCGGATAGAATCGACGGCTTCGAAAAAACGGTTCAGCCCATTTTGTCGGGGTGTATAATCCTCTATCACTTTGCCAAACCACGAAGAATCTTTTGGCGGAAGCGGGCCGATAGAATCGGCATTATCAGGTAAAACAAGCAGACTGGTATCAGAACCCTGCCAGGCAAGTGTGTCGATTGACAGAGAATCAGGCTGCATACCGGCAGTATCCGGTTGTGATACCCGAATATCCGCGAAGATGTCCATTTTCCGCAGGTTAAATTCACCGACAGCAAGGTTGCCCGGAACGAGTGAAAGCCCCGTGAGCATCAGGGTGAGCAGGACGGATAAAAGCAGGGTTTGATTGATGTAGTTCTTCATAAAAGTGGGGCGTGAAGGTACATTCTTCTGCGTATTTGTCTTAATGGAGACAAATTTTTGACTGTTTCGACCTGTTTTTTAACGAATCACTAAAAAAACACTTTGAATGTTGGTTGCAATTCCAAATTAAAGATATTTTGTGCCCTCTTTTCCCGGAATACTATTTGTTAGCACCCCCCCCAAGATTCCAGTGTTGACAATCATCCCTCCGATCTATTCCGAACAATTCACAAACTATTCTGCTTATGCGTAATTGGTATACACTACCGTTTACCCTCTTGCTCGTTGTTTTCGTTTCACAAGCACTGCTGGCTCAGGAATCGGTCAGTATACAATGGAACCCGGAACAAATTCGCTACCAATCTACTGCCCGGATTGGCAAAACAAACGTTCAAATATGTGGCCTGGAACAGGGGGGGACTTATTCGATTATAGTCGCCTCGGGCGATAAAAACATGGGCCTTGATTTTCAATGGCTCGTACGGAACGATCTGCCTTTTCAAGTAAACACGGAGGCTCCG
>JAEUUT010000214.1 GCA_016787415.1 Saprospiraceae bacterium
CAAATCTTTGCCGTCGTAACTACTCAAAAACCTTTTGACAATGAATTTTATTTGAAAAACTGTGCTCCGTTGTAAAAAAAGTTCCTTTTTGCTACCTACGCAATTACAGTTCTTTTTCATCAAGGAAAAAGAACAGTATAGCACGATGACTACACTATCATAACCCAACATTTTGACCTTTGTATATCCAAAACGCACATTATTTCACAACAACTTTTCCCGACACTGCCGCGCCGTTCCCCGCATAAATGCGGAAGAAATAAACCCCGGCGGGCAACATCCCGCGCTCCAGCCGGAACGTTTTTCCGAAGAAATCACCTGAACGAACGGCAGTTCCCGTTACGTTCGTCAGTTCAAAACGGCGGCCAGCCTGCGCTTCCGGCATTTCAAAAAATACCGTTTCTGCTGCCGGATTCGGATACACCCGCAGCGGGCCCATGTGATTCGGATCGTCGACAGCCGATACTTCCAGAAAATCCTCGCCGATGGTGTGCCAGGTCTGATTGGTGATCACCGGCTCGTTGAAATCGAAATAAATGGCCGCAGCATTGGGAATAACTGTCCCCAGTGGATTGTCGGGCTGCTGTGAAATCCGGAATTGCACAAACCCGTGCGAGGCAACTTCGTTCACGTTGCTGTCGGGCAGCAAAATATTGTCGAAGCGGAAACGCAGGATATTTCCTTCCAGCAAATCAAAATCATAGGCATGGCTGGCAGCGCCGGTGCGGATACTGGCGGCATCGAGGTACTGCGACAGCGTATCCAGAAGGATGACGGTGAATGCCGTATCGGTACCCGTATTCTGAAAACGGATTTTGTATTCCAGGTCGGTATTGGGCCTGATAAAGTGCTCATTTCCATAACCTTCCGGGAAACCGTGTTTATCATTGGGGTCAAAAGCCGAGGTGTTTTGGGTGCAGTCGGTCGCTACAAACGGATCGTTGTCGTCCACCGTAAATACATTCACCAGATTAGCAGTATTGATACCGCCGCAACCTTCCACCGTGGCCGAAATAAGACCGCCCCAGGGATGGCCTGGCTCCTGTGGCGTTTCCATGCGCCAGGTAGTGCCGTCGGCAGGGAATGCGGCTTCCACGGATTCGCCCTGGCCGAGGATATAATTGTCTTGCCGTGCCATAATCAGGTCTTCCGTGACCACATAATTCAGTTTGCCAGCCATGGGGTTTATGCCGATGTTGGTAATTTTCAGGCGCACCGAGTCGCCATCACAGGCGCCGGTTACGCGCAGTTCTGCGCCCGACCATGCTTCCTGCGAAGGACAATTGTCGTATGGGGAAATAGCCGCTTCCGAGCAATGTGTGGCGCCATCCGGCGCATCGCAGTCGAGCACGTAAAATATCCTGAAACTGCCCGCTGTGCCTGGCGATAAAGCGCCGGTCTGGAACCGATAGATATTATTTCCTTGCGGTACTGCCGGGATGGTAGCCCCCTGATATTGCACATAAGGGTCGAGCGCTACATCTACATGCGTACTGGAAATGGTGTTTTGGCTGAAATTTACATAATTGACGGTATAGTAACCGGCAAAACATGGGCGCATGGAATTGGTGGCAATATCGACATTCAACAAGTTGCACTCATCCGTCAGTTGAACCGGAATGTTCTGCGTCCAGGGGCCTCCCTGCGTCAGATCGAATACGTAGGTAGAAGGACATATGCCAGCGAAATTGTACGGCACATCCAGGCTTATTTCTACGGATGTATCTACCAGGCAAGTCTGAATGGTGTAAAATCCCTGGCTATCGGTCAATGTTGTATAGGGTATATTGCTGGGTTGACCGATGGCTTTTACGCGCCAGTTGCCCAGCAATGGTTCGCCGCTTTCGAGGGTGCAGTTGGGCTGCACATCCACAAAAACAGAGCCGCTGATACCATATGTCGTACGAATCAACTGCACATATTCGTACGACCAGGCGCGATGCATCAGCGGCATGACCGGCACGTGGTTTACATACAACCAGATGCTGTCGCCGATGGCAATGATGTCGTATGGGTCGCCGGTGATGCCGTCATTGTCCATGTCGAGTGCCGGCAAGGTGGCAGGGAGCCCCAATGGTGGCGAGAAGTCGAAGTCTGCAATGGTCCAGGTACGCACAATTTTTAATGGCGCGATGTTGCAGGGATCCATAAAAGTTTGATCCGAACCAGCGCCCGCCACATGGGTACCTTGTAGTTCCAGTTCATCAGGCATCATGCCAGGTGTCGACCAGCCTGGCAGGTGGGCTGTAAACCCATTGAGAATGGTAATCGTTTGCCAGGTATCATCGTTCAGGTTGCCGGCGGCGTCCGTTGCAAAAAAGCGGCGAATAATCTTGTCAGGGTACACCACAAACGACTCCTGAAAATTGCTGTTATCATTATCGCAGTTATCCCAATGCGTAGCGATGCCAAATGCCGCATACACTTTCGGCAGTTCGTCGGGCATATTCTCAAAGTCGATGTCCAGGGCTTCGAATGCCACGCTGTTGTACGTCAGGTCTGGCGGAGGCGTCACGAGCGGCGCTGTCACGTCAGGCGCGCACTGAGCAGCAGTGGCCACCACCAGCGCCGTGCAATGGCTCCAGTTGCCCGACTGGTCGCCTACCCACAAGTAGGCAGGCTGGCCATTTGTCGCGCCGACAATGTCGATAAAATCCGTAGAGGGTGGAATGTTGGCGTTTTCGGTCGTAACCCGCAGCAACAGATCAGCCTGTGCAGTACAGTTATCAAGGCTTCCGTTGTTCAGCATGCTGGCATACACCCGTGCTGTATTAGGGCCTTGCGTATTGCTTTGTACTACCGTAAAAGGCACGCACAGGGCCGAGGGCAATTCCGTTTCGGGGTCGCAGCCGCCACTCGACGTACTGACAGTAATAATAGACTGACACCCGTGCAGAATGCCGTTGAAATTCGTTGTAAATGCCTGCACCTGATAAATGCCTGGTTCTGAAAAGGTTATAGAGGGGAATTGTGTAGCCCCCGGGCCTGTTCCAAAAGACAGGGTTCGGTTGACACAATCGTACGGGCCGCCCGTCAGAATATCATCCGGGTAAATAGTAGTGGTACCATCCTGCCCCAGCGAAACCGTAATCGGTAGGCACTGCGGAAGCATAATCTCTGCATAACTGAACCGAAGCGTAGAGGAACAAGTGCTGCTGTTGCCCGCATTGTCGGTGGCTGTGTAGGTAATCGTCCAGTCGTCCTGCGTGAAAAAATTGTTGGGCGGGGCATCCGAAGTCCAGGTCGCCGAACCACAATTGTCCATCACAATCGGTTGGTCGAGATCGATGACCATTTGGCAATCCTGGGTGCTGGCATAAACGATATAATAGGGCCGGCAAAAAATTTGAGGCGGCGTTTGGTCGGGCAAACAGGGTTCGGCGCCCGCACCGACGATACTTACAAACGACCAGCATTTTTCCCAGAAACCGCCTTCGGTGATCACCGCTCCATACACTTCATGCGTGCCGGTACCAGCAAAGGAAAGCGAGGGTACTGGCGGGTTGGTAAAGTCGTATTCCAGCGACAATCCCGTTTCTGTACAGGAGTATGGACCGGATTCCAGCACGTCGTCTGGGTAAATGGTCGTAGTGCCCGAAGGGTCGATGGGCACCGTCACCCAGCGATCACATACAGGGCGTGGAATACTTCCGCTGACTTTGACCGTCGTTTGGCAGGTCGTCGAATTGCCAGTCAGGTCGGTGGCCGTGTACAGCACAGTGGTTGTACCTGTCGGAAAAATATTTCCGGCAGGCAAGGTGTTTTGCACAAGCACGGCGCCACAATTATCCGCTACAACAGGCGCATCAAGCGCCACGGCCATGCTGCACTGCCCTGGCGATGTCAGCACCGACTGATTGGCCGGGCAGGTGATGACGGGCGGCAGAATATCGGGATTGCATTGCGCAAAAAGGCGTGCATGACCAGCCCATAACAAACAACAGACAAGCCAGCCGGACCAACAGGCATGTATCGATGACAGGAGTGTTTTTTTCATAAGATTCAAATTCTTTGACAGGAAAAATCAGCAGGATTCTGTGCACAAAATCACACTACAAACGTCCGGGTATTCTACTGCGGAAACAAAATCAAATTTATCCATAAATTGAGTGTAAATTCGCATTTTACTTGTTTAATAAATTGATATTCAATATTTTAATTTTATAAAAATTGAATACAAATGGAAAAAAGTCAACTTCGCCAACTCATTTTTTCATTTTCTTCTGTCGAAAAGAAAGAAATCAGAAAGTTTTTGGAGTCGCCCTATTTCAATCAGCGGAAAGACGTATTGCTGTTGTTCGACTGGTTTTGCGGGCAGGAATACACGGACAAAAGCGCTGCCAAACGCAGGTTGTTCGGGGCCGACGACGTACCCGATCAGGAATTGCGCCTGCGCATGACTTACTTGCATCGCCTGCTGGAAAAATACATCATTCAAAAGGAACTGGAAAACGATGAAACCTCCCTGCGCCTTTGCCTGATTGGCGCTTACCGCAAACGAGGCCTCGAATCGCACTTCGAACGCGCCAGAAAGGGTTTGGAAAAATGGCTGGAACAGGGTACGCTGCGCGATGCGCATTACCACGAATCGCTGTTCGAACTACACTGGGAAACCCACCAGCGCTCCTACGTGCTCGATCCAGCCAACCTCGATCACCTGCGCGCCGCCGCCGCCGCTGCTGATGCCGCCTACATCACGCTCAAATTGCGCCTTATTTGCCTGCTCACCGCACACCGCGTGTTGTACACCGGCGGGCAGCACAACGACTGGGAAGACCAGGTGGTGGATACTGCGGAAAAAAACTTCGCACAAACGCACCCCGCCGTCAGCGTTTACCTGCACTGCTACCGTATGATGCGGTTTCCGGAAGATGAAGCGCATTTTCAGCAGTTCAAACAATCGTTGTTGCATGACCGTGGCATTTTTTCAGCCGAAGAAATGCACGGACTGTTTATCTGGGCTGCCAACTATTGCATCCGCCGACTGAATGCAGGTGAAAAACGTTATTTTCAGGAAGTGCTCGATTTGTATAAGCCAGCGCTGGAAAGCGGTTATTTGCTGGAAAATGGCGTATTACCACGTTATACCTACCACAATGTGGTGGCCGCCGGGCTGCATACGGGCGACCTGGAATGGGTGAATTATTTCATTCACCAGTATAAAAACAGCCTGGAAAAGCCTTACCGGGAAAGTGCTTTCAGTTTCAACCTGGCCCGACTGGAATTTGCCCGCAACAACTACAGCGCCGTACTGGAACTGCTGCAAAAGGCCAATTACCGCGATGTGCTGGTCAACCTCGCCACCAAAACCCTCTTGCTGAAAACCTATTACGCCCTCGACGAATTCGACCTGTTGCAATCGCACCTCGATGCCATGCACAATTACATCACCCGAAAGCGGGTTATCGGTTACCACCGCTCCAATTACCTGAACATCATTCGTTATGCCTCCAAATTGCTGGCGCTCCGTTTTTCCAGTAAAACAGAAGTAGAAAAACTACGAACCGCCATTGTAGCAGAAGAGCATTTGTCGGAAAAAGAGTGGTTTTTGGCGCAGATATGAATGATGAATCAGGAGTGTACGAAGGATTTGTTCGGCTACGCCCCTCGTAGCAGGATGGGAAAGCGGATGAAGCGGATTTTTGCGGATTTAAACTGATTTTTTGGCGGCCTTGCGGCCACCTCCTGTTGATTTTTACGGATTTGACCGCCTCCGGCGGGACGTATATCGAATCAATCTTTTATAAAGCAAACAAAAATCAACACCGATCCCTTGTATCATTTCATGTGTATATCCACCCGCCGGAGGCGGGCAAATCCGAAAAAATCAACAGGAGTGGCCGCAAGGCCACAAAAAATCCGCTTAAATCCGCTTTATCCGCTCAATCCGTGTTCCCATCCCTCTAAAAGGGGCGTAGCCGAACAAATCCTTCGTACACCCCTAATTCATCATTCATCATTCATCATTCATCATTCATCATTCATCATTCTCACCACCCCCACACTCAATCCCACCTGCCAAAACTGTTCGTAGGCAGGATTGAAGCGGCCGGTACGCGAACGCAGGTCGACCGCGCCCCAGGGTTCTATGAGCAAGCGGTGGCGTTCGTTGATCCGCCATTCGCTGGAGACGCCGCTGCGTAGCCCGAAGTTGAACAGGGTTTTGTAAATGCTATTGTAGCGGCTAAAATCCGGCTGGCCATTGGCATTGAGCAAAGCGCCCGATTGGGATTGAAAGCCCGCCTGCACCCCGAGAAATGGCATCAGGGTTGTGCGGCCTGCTGGTATGCGCCATTTGAGATCGATGGGCAGCATCCACGACGAAACCCGGTTGTAATGCCGAACGGTTCGGGTGGCTTCCACGAGGGTGCCGCCAGGGATAAATGTGGTGTCGATGCGCCCATCGGAGTAATAGTTGAGCACCTGTCGGGGCTGATTGCCCAGGATAGAACTTGTTTGCCAGCGAAACACTGCGTTGTAGCGCTGATACTGCAAACCAGCCCGAATGGCCAGGCGCCTTCCTACCTGTTTTTGAAAAAATGCCCCTGCATGAAAGGCTTCCAGCAGGCGCTCGTTGGTGCGTGGGAAAACGGCATCCGGCCCCGACGGATGCAACACATTCCAGTAAGAAATGCCCGATTGAATACCCACCTGATCCTGTGGTTGGGCGGGCACTACGAACAAGGGAGCGGGAGGTGTGACAAAGATTTCCGGCAGTATCAGTTTCTCACCTGCGGGTGGCGGTAAAAAATGAAGGTACGTGGGCAGCAGGGCCAGGTCGGATGCCAGTGCAGGATCGGGCAGCAGCAATGCAGGGGCCTCATTTCCAGGGCTTGATGCCGTTTTTGTGGTAGACAAAGGCAGCCCTTCCACAGCCCTGCCCGATGGCATTTGCCTGTTATGCGCCGTTTGGTTTCGTGCGGGACGGTCATTGTGTTGCGATGTTCGAATGGCTCCGGCGTTTTTTGGGGTAGTGGTTTTCGGGGTGGTTGAGGCGGATGTGGTGTCTGTAGAAAGGCCAGCCTGTGGTACTGTGTTGAAAGCGTTTGTTTGGATGGCCGACTGCGTCTCCTCTTGCAAAGAAAATACTGTTGCGGGATGTTGGCGATGTCCTGCCACCCAGTACGCGCCGCCGAAAAGCCCGGCCGCTCCCAGCAGCCACCAGAAGAACAGCAAAAAGCGCCGCCGTTTGCGCGGCTGCACCCTGGCCCACAGCCCCTCGGTATCGATGGGCGTTTCGTGCCCTTCGACCTGTTTTTTCAGTTGCTCTTCAAAATCTTGCCAGTTCATTGGATTGCAGTTTTAATATTTTTTCCTGTAAAAGCCGGCGCCCGCGGCTCAGCAGGGAGCGCGAAGTACCGGCCGGGATACCCAGGGCAGCGGCAATTTCATCGTGCGAAAAATCGTCGAATACGGCCATATTAAACACCTCACGCGCACCATCGGGCAGGGTATTCACTAATGCCATAATGTCTTCGAAAGCCAGTTTTGACAACACATCGGGCGAAACGTCGACATTTTGCGGCAAGGTTTCTTCTGCGCGCTCGTACTGGAACCGGAAATTGCGGTAATGCGCCAGCGCGCAATTGACGGCAATTTTTCGCAGCCAGCCGATGAGGCTGCCCCGCTCGGGATCGTAGGATTGTATTTTATTGAATGCCAGCACAAAACAGTCTTGCAAAATATCGTCGGCATCGGAAGGATTGCGCGCATAACGCCGCACCACCGACAAAAGGGTGGCTGCATAGCGCCGCACCAGTTCCTTTTGGGAAGCAGGTTGGCGGCGAATGCAGCCTTGTACAAGAACAAATATGTCGTGTGCGGTTTCTGACATACGGGTTATTTGACGTGGTTTGTGGGTTATTCCATTTTTATCCTGAACTGTACCGAATAAGGGACTGGTATGGAAGAGCCTTGTTCCCGAATCATCCCCGTAACGGAACCAGCCGCGTACTCGCCCGATGCGGAGGGCACTTCTGTAAATTGGAGCGCGCCGGCACTGATGTCGCCACATGGGCAAATACCGCAATACGAGCAGCCGTAATTGTGCAATTGGTTGTCCGGATATCGGATGGTGCCTTCTATTCCTTGTATGGTGGCCTGCTGATTGACAAGATTCTCGAAACTGAGGGAAATATACACCGTGTCCAGCGAGCCGCCTACATAACCATTGGAAGAAACGCCATATTCAAAGGTGATTTGATGCGACAAAAGGGTTTGGGAAACTCCGTTGAATGAAAAAATCAGGAATTCATCCAGGTTGCTGCATACCGGAATGGCGCCTGCGTTGGCCATGTTACCCGTAATTGTTGCAGCAAATGGTTCGCTTTGCAACAGGTTGTTGAGGTCATACCCTGTTACCAGAATGCTCGTGGTATTAGAACTGATACAATTGTTGTGGGTGACGGAGAATTGTCCGTTTTCACCAGCCACTGTAAATGCCAGCAAGGTGTCGTTTCTTTCTACCCTGACGATTCCACCAGACAGCGGATTTCCGTTGCAATCGATCAATGTGCCGCTTGTTGTAAGCGTTTGAGCGTCTGATACGACAAACGTTCCGATATAGAATGTCAGATCGACCAGCGGCCCCACCGCTTGTTGGTGTAGTACGCCGCCGCACATGTTGTACACCTTCATGTCGAGTGTTACATTGGCCGGAACTGCGCCGCTGAAATAGCCGTCGCCATCGGTATAGCCGACGCCTGTGCCAAAAGATTCATGGCTCAAAGTGACCTGGTAATTGGCCAATGAATGGCCTTGTGCATCGATCAGTCGCCCGGTAATCAGCGAATAATCGGCAGGAACATCGCAGTTCCAGAAACTGAAATGCGGCACTTCCAAATGATATACACTTCCGGTCAGTTTGGCCTCCCCTTCTTCTTGCCAGTACCCCGTTGTTTCATCGAAGTGCCAGGTTGGAATGCTTTGAGGGGCACGAGAAAGCAAATCGCCACTTACAACCATTGAAATCGTAGCGGTATGACCCGCCAGCAGGTTCAATTTTTCACCCAAGGGGCTTTCCAGTTCCACGCCTATCATACCGAATGAGGTCAATACTTTGGCGTACCCCTGCGCATCCTGTGCCCTCAAATCGCCCGGCATCAGGTTGAATGTCTCGGCATCATTGGGATTCAAATACACTACATACGCATTAACCTGCCCTGTATACGGCTGCCCGGAGGTATTGGCGATGGCATTGGCCGGTATTCGAACCCCTGAAAAATCGGCGCCATCAGTCGACTGAAACGAAGCCGCGAGTGCTTTGGGGATCATGGTAATTTCGAGGTAGGTGCTTTTGTTCAATCGGGGGAAGGCAAAACGGCCGGCGGAGAAAAAACCATTTTTGTCGGCTTTCACATAGGCGCCGTTCTTGTTCATCAGTTTTTGATAAGCGAAAAACTGCCCTCGCGCGTCGGTCACCAGGGTTTGTCCGGCTACTACTACCTGTACATCTGAAAGTGGATTGCCCTCGGTGTCTACCACGCGGCCCATGAGCGTTGCTTGTACATTCACTTCGGGAATGGGCCCCAACTGCTGAATGGTGGTAATATCAAAATTGTCGCGGCACCCTGCCATCAACAGCAGGAGACTCCATAACAGGAGGTGTATGCGATTCATACGGATGTTTTTTTTGGAACGTGAAAAAATCCGATCGGTGTGTTGTGGATGTATATGCAGTGAGGGGGGAGATTTGCTGCAAAGGAGGAATCGTTTTTTCGGTAGAGACAAGGCACGCCTTGTCTCTCTCTTTACGATCAGGCGTATCGCAGGGTACGATTTTTTTTAGATGGAGACAAGGCATGCCTTGTCTCTACGGCCTACCTTCGCCCATCAAATTCAACACCACAACCATGAAATTCATCACCCACCTCCTCCTGCTCCTTTTCCTGCCCATCACCCTGTCGGCACAGGGCTTTCCCGAAAGCCAGACCGACGGGAAATACTACACCGTTAATGGCGCCAAACTCTGGACCGTCAGTTTTGGCAAAGGCGACCCGCTTTTCTTTATCGCCGGTGGCCCCGGAGGCTCCCACTACGGTTTGAGAAGTTTTGATTCCTTGTCGACCACCAACACGCTGGTGTATTACGATGCGCTCGGTCGCGGAAAGTCGGATACGGCTGCTCGTGTACAGGAATACACCCTGGAACGAGATATCGAAGACCTGGAAGGTCTGCGCAAGGCCATGGGTTTTTCTCAGATCAACGTGCTCGGGCATTCGTACGGGGGCGTGGTGGCGCAAGGGTATGCCATCAAATATCCCGAGCATGTAAAACATTTGATCCTGGCCAATACTTTCCACAGTTTTTTGATGTGGCAAGCCAACGACGACAATTCGAACCATGAAATCATGACCAATTACCCGGAGGTGTGGGATACGCTGATGAAGGTGCGCGAAGCCGGCGCTGTGTCGAGCGATCCCATCCACCAGGAAATTTACGGCCGGGTGCCCTATGGTTTTCTGTACGCCTACAACCCCGCCAATTTCAGGGGCAGAAAACGCAAACCCTACCCCAATTCCTTTAATTCGGCCGTGTATTACCAGATGGTTGGCAAAGACGGCGATTTTATCGTCGGCAGCGACATCGGCACGTTCGATTACCGCCAGCAACTGAAATCGCTGAAAATGCCGATTCTGATCGTGGCCGGCCGCTACGACCGCGTGGCAGTGCCCTGGATGATGGTGAAATACAAAACCTACTGCCCGCAGGCACAATTCGAAATGTTCGAATACAGCGGCCACAACCCGCAGGTGGAAGAACCGGAAAAGGAATTCAGGATTATTCGGGCGTTTTTGGGTAGGTAGGGTACGGTGGGTATGATGGAGACAAGGCACGCCTTGTCTCTACTGTTTTATCTGGTCCACATCACAAAAAAACCGCACTCCCTTTTCGGGAATACGGTCTCACGGTTTCTGCTCCTGTCCATTACGCTTTCGCTTCTGGCGCCGCACCTGTGCCGCCTGCGCGTGGGAAAAACTGTCGCAGTGCATTGTACTTCGTCACAAAACCGCTTTCATCTGTATCCTTCTTGTACTGCGTGAAAGAATAGTCTACAAGCGCATTCTGGAAATTGTCGAAGTCGTGCAAAATCTTGGCGTTTTCCATGATTTCCATCAGCGAACGCAGCCGTGCCAGGCGGGTTTCCAGAATAGAACGATCCTGGTAGTCGGATGTAAATTCATTCCAGTCGACATCAGGGCTGCAAGCCGACGGCTGCGACTGAGAAAAATCGTACACCTTGTTGACAAAAAGTTTGTTGACCTCGTTGATGCTGCCGTATCGCTTGCGTTCTTCGGGGGTCAGGTTCTGCTTTTTGGTTTCCAGGGCTTTTTCCAGAGCATCGAGGGATTGGTCGAGTGCTTTCAAATCGTCGGTGCTAAAGTGCTGCTGCACTACATCATAAAAGGGCATGGGTTTGAAATGTTTAAGGGTGAATATTGATACGGCAAATCTATAGGGCTACTTCGGAGGCATGGTGGGGATTACCGACGAAACCCTGTGAAACAATATACAAACAAGTAAAATGTATCGAAATAATCAATTATTGACAAATTAATTATCCAAACTAAATCTCAAAATAGGTAAAAAGTACAAAATTTTAAGTCCAAAATATCGCCAAATACGTCTTTTTGACAAATGAATACGTGGCTGATGTATCCAAATACGTTGCACCACCTATCTGAATAGGTCGGATATCTATTCGAATACGTTCTGGATGCATCCGAATACGTGGGAAGACCTATTTAGATAGGTGAGCGATATATTGGTTTGGATGCCGGACGTATTAGACGGTCAAGTGGACGTATCCGGCGGGGTAAAATACCTATTGGAAGGACTTGTAGCCTATATTCCAGGTACGATTACTAAACCTTCAAGGTTTAGTAATCGTCAAAATACATTGAAAGAGGGGAGATGAATTCAGGCAGCCTGCTGCAATCGTTTTTCCAGCATGTTCAGCATAAGTTCGCGCACTTGCTCCTTATTCATTGTTTTTACAGTATCGTAAGGCAACTTAATGATATAAAAAGGTGTGCCGTCCATATCAACCCAACTGTCATCTGCCCAATCATCGGTTTGTACACAAGAGAAGATGATACTTGCATGTAGTTGCCGGAATCGCTCCATGATGACATCCCTGTCGAGCAGGTTGTAGACGGATTCATCTGCTGCAAAGGTGACTTCAGCCATTTGTATTTATTTTTAAAATGGGTGCTTTCGGAAGTAAGTACGATTACCAACGATTACTAAACCTTCAAGGTTTAGTAATCGTAATCTTCGGGAATAAGTATAACAAAACTACACACTTTTTTGTAAAAATCCAGTTCTAGTTGTCGTTCTTGTTACCGGGAGGCCTTGCCATTCGATCAACAGGCGTTCTGAATAAATTGTCCAGGTGCAAAGGGTACTGAAAGATTTTTCTCTTTTCCTCTATCAAGCATTCATGGGTTGTACCCAGAAACTGTACAACATAGTCAAGGCCCATATTGGTTAACCACTTCCCAGGGTATCGCCTGCTTACACCTCTTCTCGTAACGCCGTACTTCCAAACCATGCCCTTTTGTAAAAAACATGTTCCACTGTTGCAATGGTAGCAAACATATATCCCGTCGGATTTCGCCAACAAAACATATTGCTCGGCCTGTTCAAACTCTTCAACTTGTTTATCAAATTCCTTTAACCGCCAATCTTTTAATTGTGGTTCTCCTTGTTCATCGAAATACGCTACATCGTCCCACTCCAGGGATTTTTGATCAGCGGTAATTGCCTTCTGAGAGGGCCGGTATAGATAAAAAAGCAAGGAAAGAAGCAATATGACAAAAGTGCCTATTTGAATGAAGTTTTGCCTCGTTATTTTATCCGGCTTTTGTTCGGGTTGGACAGCTGCTCCCATGACTCCAGGATTGTTTTTACTTTGTATTGGGCGATTAGCCTTTCTGTATTTTTTTGTCGCGCTCTCTAAAAACAGTAACTTTCCTGCAAATATATTCCAAAAGTTCATTATTAAAATACATAATTAATGACTTTTGTTCATTCTTTATTTAAATGAAATCTGACAAAATTCAACAAGGCGCTCGGCTTCAGCAACTTATCAAAGCGCTGAAAACCAACCAAACCGGGTTTGCTAATCTCGTAAATGTATCTCAGTCCAACATCAACAAAATGGTGCGAGGGGTAAAAGGTATTTCCAAAACTGTCATAAATAAATTGTTATTAGGTCATAAGGATGTCAATGTTCACTGGCTCCTTACCGGAGAGGGCGACATGTTTTTGCTGCACCCGGAAAGGCTTGCTGATCAGGTTGCCGAATCGGCCGTTGTGTACGGGAAAAAGCCTTTACTATTAGGAGAAGTAGAAGGCATTCTGGAGGCTCAGAGGCAGGAGATTGAGTCTTTGAAGGAACGGGTGGCGCGTCTGGAAGAGGAGATGGGGAAGGGAAAGTGAGTTTCCACGCACGATTACTAAACCTCGAAGGTTTAGTAATCGTAATCCCCAAACACCCTTCCCAAAAATTCCGGAATAACTTATGTTTGTGCCC
>JAEUUT010000244.1 GCA_016787415.1 Saprospiraceae bacterium
GTTGGTGGCCGTGGTACTCAGCAGCAATACACTGCTGCTATCGCCATTTTCTGCCTGAAAAGTAACGGTTCGATTGACATTAGAGCCAGGAATAGCGCTGATCTGAATGCGTTCGGTATAGGTGCCGGGACGAACGTTGAACGTCACATTTCCGGAAATACCCTGCGTGGAAAGCGCCGTAGCGGCCGCCGTAAAGTCGGCAAAGGATGGATTGATGCCGCCAATAGTAAAGGCGCCGTTGAGTTGTGCCGAGGTGCAAAAAGCCAGGAAAAGAAACGGAATGACAAGTAGGGTTCGTTGCATGGATGGGTGTTGGTGTGAGAGACAAATGTCGGGTGGAGATGTGTACATGGATGAAAAAAATCGCACGTATGCATAAATTCACCCAATGTTTTCTGACTGGTTCATTCTGCTGCTCTTGCTCGCCGTGTTGGCGCTTCAGCACGCTAAACATAACTATTTGCACACTCTACGCATTGTGTCCTTTGTGCCCCTCGTGGTTGAAAAAATAAACCACGAGGGGCACAAAGGACACAACGCGTAGAGTGTACCTACTTATTCTACATCTTATTTGAATAAAATCCGTAAACATCCGTTTCATCCGTTCTCCCACCCTGTCGCGGCGGTTAAACCCCCAACTTAACCACTCCTTCACAAAAAAACCGCAGCGCCCTCGTCCTTTCGCCTTACCTTTGCGCGCTTTTTCAACACTATATACCTCTTTCGATGCTATCTGTAAACGATGTTGCCCTCCAATTCGGCAAACGGGTTCTTTTTGACGAAGTCAACCTGAAATTTGTAAAAGGCAACTGCTACGGTGTGATCGGGGCCAACGGCGCCGGCAAATCCACCTTCCTCAAAATCCTGTCCGGCGAAATTGAAAGTACCCGCGGCAGCATCGAGATTACCCCCGGCGAGCGCATGGCCGTGCTCAGCCAGAACCACTTCGCCTTCGACGAATTCCCGGTGCTCGACACCGTGATCATGGGCCATCGCCGCCTGTATGACATCATGCAGGAGAAAAATGCCATTTATGACAACCCCAACGCCACCGAAGCCGATTCGATGCATGCCGCCGAACTGGAAGGCGAATTCGCTGAAATGAACGGCTGGATGGCCGAAAGCGACGCCGCCGAACTGCTCAGCAACCTCGGCATCCACGAATCGCTGCACTACAAACTGGTGGGCGAACTGGCCGGCTCCGACCGCGTGAAGGTGCTGCTGGCGCAGGCGCTGTTCGGCGCGCCCGACATCCTGCTGATGGACGAACCGACGAACGACCTGGACGCCGAAACGACCGACTGGCTCTGCGATTTTCTGGCCGATTACCAGAACATCGTGATCGTGGTATCGCACGACCGCCACTTCCTCGATATGGTGTGTACCCACGTGGTGGATGTGGATTTTGGAAAAATCCGCATGTTCACCGGCAACTACACCTTCTGGTACGAAACCAGCCAGTTGCTGGCACGCCAAATGGCCGACAAAAACAAAAAAGTGGAGCAAAAACGCCAGGAAATGATGGACTTCATCGCCCGTTTCTCGGCCAATGCTTCCAAATCCAAACAGGCTACCAGCCGCAAAAAAGCGCTCGACAAACTCAACCTCGAAGACATTCAGGTGTCGATGCGCCGCTACCCCTACATCGCGTTCAAACCCGAACGCGAACCCGGCGACATCATTCTGGAGGTGGAAAACCTCTCGAAAAAGAACGAAGCCGGCGAATACCTGTTCCGCAACCTCGACCTGCGCTTCAATAAAGGCGAAAAAATTGCGGTGCTCAGCCGCAACCCGCAGGCCATTACGGCCCTGTTCAATATTCTGGCCGGCGAAGACACACAGTTTGAAGGGCGGTTCCAGTACGGACAAACCATTTCACCCCAATACCTGCCCAACGACAACAGCGCGTACTTTGCCGGCGATCAGGATATGAACCTCATGGACTGGCTGCGGCAGTACTCCAAGGAAAAAGACGAGGCATTTATTCGTGGTTTTTTGGGCCGCATGTTGTTCGGCGGCGAAGAAGTGTTCAAACGCTCGGGCGTGCTGTCGGGCGGTGAAAAAGTGCGCTGCATGATGTCGAAAATCATGCTGGCCAACCCGAATTTCCTGATCCTCGACGAACCTACCAACCACCTCGACCTGGAATCGATCACGGCGCTCAACAACGGTATGAAAGATTTTACCGGGAATATGATTTTCAGTTCGCACGACTACCAGATTCTCGATTCCGTAGCCAACCGCATCATCGAAATCACGCCGAACGGACTGATCGACCAGTACCTGGAGTACGGCGATTACATCCACAGCGAGAAAATCCGGAACCTGCGGGCCGAGATGTATGGAGATGCGGTAATGGCGTAAGAGGTGCTGTGTTAATAGAGTCCCCTCGCTTTTAATTCCTCCCGGATTTCGGCAGCCCTTTGGTCATCGCCGTAATCCTGGAGGAATTTTTTTCCTGCTTCTTTCATGCCTTTCTCATCAGGCGTGGACAGGATTTGGCAGTTTTGGAAAATATAGTACCATGCATCTGCCAGCAGGTCGCTTTCCGGATATTTTCGAATGAATGCACGATAGTTTCGGTTAATTTCTTTAATCGTCTCCTCTTCCTCGTCATACATATAATTGAAAGGAAACAGATAAAATTCGGCATTGTCGACAAGGTCGCTTTCAGGAAATTTTTGGGCGAAAGGGTTTAAAGCATTTGTAACCAAAGAAAAATCGCAGCCACCGCAACCCTCCGAGCAATACCAGTTTCGGCAAATGATTTCCAGCGCCAGGGCTTTGAAATAATACAGCGAATCGGCAGCCAATGCCGATTTTTCCAGACTGTCCACCTGGGTTAAGTATGCCCGAACGCTTTCGACATGCCGGAGAAAATAATAGTCTGTCACCTGATCGGGTTTGCCGAAGTACTTGTGGTACGCCTGTTCCAACTCCATTACTTTTTTGAATTTGGACATTCGACCGTATTCGTCGACCAACCTGCCTAGACATATTTTCCTGTATGCAACCGGCAGGGCGTCGTCCTGATAGCACCGTACATATCCATCCGGAAACGGAAGATTCACATATTGAAAAGCCAGCCAGTCCATCAAAGTCAGTTTTTGCTGCACCTCTACGTGGTCCAGCCCACCAAACCGGGCTTTGATGGTATTGAGTTTTTGCAGCGCAACTTCGATGGTGGTATCCTTGCCCAGGCCGATCGAATCGGCGGTATGATTCAATTGCTCAAGTTGTGCATCATACATTTTGACGTCAAAGGGTTTGCACCCTGCAACAAAATCGTCTTTGGAGGAAATGCGTATCTGGTTTTGAAAAACAGCGTACACATTGCAGTTGCTTAACACCGTATGCAGGTACTTTTCTTCCGGCAGTACCAGGTAGTTCAGTTGCTGATGACTGGCAAGATCGATGAGGAGGAGTTGGTCGGGGCGCTGCACCCAGATATGCCTTGCATCGAACATTTGAGCGGGCGAATAATTATTAATGGGCGTCAGTCGATACGGGATTGTATCGGATTTTCCGGTTTTTGG
>JAEUUT010000256.1 GCA_016787415.1 Saprospiraceae bacterium
GGTGGCAGGGGGCATACAGGGCCTGAGTTGTTTTCAAAAGGTTCTGATTTTAAGGGTTGAGCAAATAAAAAATGCAAAAGACAAACTGCCCAAAAAACTTGTTTGCTCATGATCAGGATATAGTGCGTTTGTGATGAATCATGCAAATTTCGTGCTTAGGTGGATTTTATTTTACTACACTTTTTTCAAATTTTCCCAAAAACCATTCACGCATCAATAAATTCTTTCACGGTATGTTGAACCGGAAATTGCTGGAAGTTTTACAACGTCTCGACGCTTCCGAACGAAAAAAACTTCGGCTTCTATTACAATCGCCTTATTTCAATAGCGCTCATCAGGCGGAAAGCCTGGTACGATTGTATGATTACATTATTCAGTACGATGCAAATGAGTCAGACCCCATGCTGGATAAGGCCCGGGTTTTTCATTATTTTTTTCCTGACAAACCATTCGAGGAAGGGCAGAAAAGCAGTCTCGATGGCTGGATGTCAAAACTGTTTAGCCTCGTTAGAACCTTCCTGGCGCAGGAAAAGATGAATCGCGATCCTTATGAGACCGAATACCAGGAACTACTTTCCCTACTCTATTTTTGTCGGAAATATGCGTTGGAAGAACGTTTCTGGCAGGTAGCGCAAACCCTCAAAAAACTGCAAGATGAGCGACCCTTTCGGGATGCGGATTTCTTTCACAAACAGTTCAAACTGGCAGCAGAGATTACGGCGTTCAAAACCCTGACCAACAGTTTTCAAGACGACGCCAACATCGTATCTACGTCTGTTTACCTGGATACGTATTACAGTATTCTCCACCTGGAAATGGCGTGTGCCTTACAGTACCAGCATCAACTTTCGCAAAACGATGAGGAACTGGATTACCGCCAAATCGACATTGCCCTGACGCTGGCCCGCAATGGCGGCTTCGTACACCTGCCCCTGATAGAATTGTACCAACTGGTGTATAGTTTACTACAATCGCCAGATAATCAGGAAGCACATCATTCATTTGAAACCTTGCTCGAACAGCATAAACATGGCATACCGCCCGAAATTCTAAGCAACCTGAAAGCCTACCAAAGGCATTTCTGGGTACGGTATTACACCAGATCCGGCAATCCTTTTTTTCGTACCAAACTGTTTGATTTGTACAAGGAACATTTCGAACAAGGCTATTTTTATATTGAAGGAAGTATTACGGTACAAGCCTTGCGCATGCTCACGATTTTTGCCCTCAAACTGGGGCATTTCGATTGGGCTAAACAAGTGCTCGACCAGCACCCGCCCACCCGGATTTGTGGCACCCGATACCCGGTGGAAGCCCATAACCTCAACCTGGCAGAGTATCATTTTTACAAAAAAGAATACGCACAAGCCGTCGAAAAACTACAGTATCGGCTGTTTGAAAATCCACATTTTAGTATTCTTGTGGACGTCCTGCTGATCAAAATATACGTGGAAACCCAGGATGACCTGCTCGACAGCCGAATGAAAGCCCTCGAACAAAAAGTGCGGCGCACCAAACTTTCTGCGGAATCAAAAGCCCGCTACAACAATTTCCTAAAAAAACTTGATAAAATCACCCGGTTGGGCTGGCAAAAGGGCAACAGCCGACTCGATAAAGTAAAACACGAAATACAGTCGGTGCCGCATATCATTGAACGGGAGTGGCTGCTGGGAAAATTATCCTGACACGACTCAGAACTTACGACTCAGGACTCAGGACTTCTCATTATGATCCACCACCTCCATCACCGTCCGGAATACCGCATATTTTCCGTCATATCTTTTTCTGACGGCTTCCTGTAATTCGGGTGCGTACTCTTGCTGGTAGCGCATGAGGTGGGCCATGTCCTTGACGAGGTATTGCACCGTAAAAATTTCGGAGTCGGTATGTTCGTGGCCGATAAGGCGACACATGCGATACGACACAAACATCCCGGTGGCCATCACATCGGGTATATGCGTATCCTGCATCCAGTGTTGCCAGTCTTTGAAAACATCAAGGTCGATCGTAACAGTTACGTTGTAAAGCAGCATATACAGGGAAATTGGTATCTGAAAAGGAAGAAATTCTGCGGGTTTGGGCAAAAAAACGCATTTTTATGATACCCTCCGAAAAATTATTTTAAACTTGTTCGTTGTAAGTACCAAGTCGATGCATCCTTTACATCCCAAAACTGTTTCAACAACAATTTAAGCAGAAAACATGACCATACGGCAACTATTTACCCTGCTGGCCGGATTGCTGATACCGGCACTCGCATTCGCCACCCACAACCGTGCCGGTGAAATCCATATCCGACAAATCGGGCCGCTCACCATCGAAGCGACCATCATCACCTGGACCAAGGCCAGCAGCGTCAATGCCGACCGCGATACACTCATCATTTGCTGGGGCGATGGATCGCCCTGCCAGAATGTACCGCGCAGCAATGGAGGTGGAGAAGGCATTTTTTACCCTGGCGACCTGAAGTACAACACCTATGTGGCCGTTCACACCTTTGCTGGCCCGTCCACCTACCGTATTTCCATGACCGACCCCAACCGGATTGCGGGTATCATCAATGTAAATCCGCCTTCTTCGGATAACGTGCCGTTTCACATTGAAACCATTTACACGTTCCAGGATCCGCAATTCGGAGGCATGAACACCACGCCATACCTCAAAACCGACCCCATAGACAATGCCTGCGTCGGGAAGATATTCCGACACAGTCCCAGCGCTTTCGACCCCGAAGGCGACAGCCTGTCTTTTCATTTTATCGTGCCCCTGCAAGGACTCGGCACGCCGGTACCCAATTACAGTTTTCCCAATCAGATTTCGCCCGGACCCAATAACTCGCTCACAATCAATGTATTCAACGGCGAAATTGTGTGGAACAGCCCACAGCAACCCGGCGATTACAACCTGGCATTTATTGTTGTTTCATGGAGAAACGGCTTTCCGATCGACACGACTATCCGTGATATGCAGATTTTTGTGGATGAATGCGACAACAACCCGCCTATTGTGGAAACCATAGAAAAACGATGTGTCGTAGCAGGTACGTATATCGAGTTTGAAGCCACGGGCAATGACCCCGATTCCACTGACCGCGTATTGCTGACTGCGGCTGGCGGCCCATTTGACACACTGCGCCCCAGCCCGGCCACCTTCGATGCCCCAACCCAGTACCAGGACCCCATTGTGACCGGAACATTCCGCTGGCAAACCACCTGCGACCACATTGCCCGGTACCCTTATTCCGTGGTCTTCAAGGCAGTAGATGATGCCAATCCTCCTTTGGCCGACCTTAAAACGGTGTCGATCAAGGTAGTGGGGCCTGCGCCCGAAGACGTGCAGGCCACGGCCAGTCCGGGAGAAGTGCTCATTACCTGGGCCAAACCCTATGCCTGTGAAGATGCCCTGAATGATTATTTCTTCGGATTTTCCGTGTGGCGAAAAGAAGGCTCCAATCCGTTTGAACCCGATACCTGCCAGCCTGGACTGGCCGGAAAGGGATACACCGAACTGGTGCTGGTGACCCGACAAATGCAGGATGGGCGTTATTTCTACAAAGACACCGAAGTGCAGCGCGGGCGTACCTACTGCTATCGGGTGGAAGCGAAATTTGCCCGGCTCTCGGGTGGCGGCTATCCTTACAACCTGGTGGAAAGCCTGCCGTCGGACGAAGTTTGTGTGCAATTGCCACGCGACCTGCCGCTGATTACCAATGTTTCAGTAGACGAAACCGATGCTGCCAATGGGAAAATCATGGTAAAATGGTCGAAGCCCGACCCCGTCGACCTCGATACCATGATCAATGCCGGGCCATACCGGTATCAATTGTTGCGGGGAGTCGGACTATCGCCCGGCAACCTGACAGAAGTGCCCGGTGCGTCGTTTGTAGTCAACAATTTCTGGGAAGCCAACGATACGGTATTTATCGATCAGAACCTCGATACGGAAAACAATCCCTATCACTATCAGGTGGCATTTTATGTAAATGGCAATACCACGCCATTGGGCTCTACCAACGAGGCCTCGTCCGTTCGGCTCAGTATTAAATCGACAGACGAATCGAATATCCTTAGTTGGCAATACCTGGTGCCCTGGGACAATTACCGCTATGATATTTTCCGAAAAAATGATGCCACGGGCCAGTTCGACTCCATCGGGACTACAACGGCGGGTACCTATCTCGATCGCGGACTGATCAACGGCCAGGAATATTGTTACTATGTACGCAGCGTGGGTACGTACAGCATCGGCGGCGTGATCGATCCGATCGTCAACCTGTCGCAGGAAAAATGCGGCGTGCCTATCGACACAGTACCGCCCTGTGCGCCCGTGCTGGCTGTGAACAACCTCTGCAACGGCGGCAGTAGCACGTTCCCCGACCCGCCGTATGAAAACGCCCTTTCCTGGACCAACCCCAATGTGGCTTGCGCGGAAACCGACGACGTGGTTTTGTACCGCATCTGGTATGCCGAAGGGGAAGGGGAGCCGTTTACCATGCTGACGGAGCAAGGCGACGCTACCAATACTACTTTTTTGCACAGCATCGATGAAGGGCTGGCCGGCTGTTATGCCGTATCTGCGCTCGATTCGGTGGGCAACGAAAGCCCGCGCAGTGCGGCCATTTGTGTCGACAACTGTCCGCAATACGAACTACCCAATGCGTTCTCTCCCAATGGCGATGATCGCAACGATGTGTTTATGCCCTTCCCGGGCTGGCGTTTTATCGACCGCGTCGATTTTCAGGTATTCAACCGATGGGGGAACCTCGTTTTCCAGACACAAGACCCGGCTATCAACTGGAACGGCGCCAATCAGGATGGAAAAGCCGTGGCGGAAGGCACCTATTTCTTCGTCTGCAAAGTGTATGAAAAACGTGTGAGCGGCGTGGTGCTGCGCCCGGATGTGCTGAGCGGGTATATTGAATTGGTGACGGGCGGCAGGTAAATAGAGGTGAGAGGTGAGAGGTGAGAGGTGAGAGAGTGAGAGAGTGAGAGGGTACCGTTCCGCTAAAGAAATATCGAGATACTAGGGAGAAAAAGACTGGGCTTCTCTTGAGCGGAGCGGTTAGCCTGGCGCAACTGTTTTGTGTTGGCACGAAAAGGGGTAAATGTGGATTTTAATACTACAACAAAATACATTTATGGAAAACCTCCCCATCATCATTTACAATACAGCCGACGGCAAGGCCAATGTAACGCTTTTTGCCCGCGACGGCAGTGTGTGGATGAACCAAAACCAACTCGCCGAACTTTTTGACACCTCCAAGCAAAACATAGGCCAACATATTGCCAATATACTGGAAGAGAAGGAGTTAGATGGAAATTCAGTTGTAAAGAATTTCTTTACAACTGCCGCCGACGGCAAACAATACGAAGTGGCCTTCTATACGCTGGAAATGATTCTGGCTATCGGTTTTCGGGTGCGCAGCAAACGGGGCACCCAGTTCAGGATATGGGCCAACCAGCACCTCAAATCCTATATGGTCAAGGGTTTTGCCATAGATGACGAAAGGCTCAAAAATCCCGATGGCCGCCCTGATTATTTTGATGAATTGCTCGAACGCATCCGGGATATACGGGCATCCGAAAAGCGTTTTTACCAAAAGATAAAGGATTTGTTCGCGCTGAGTACCGACTACGATGGCTCTGATAAAGCCACTCAAATGTTTTTTGCTGAAATCCAGAACAAACTGCTTTATGCCGTTACCAACAAGACTGCGGCAGAACTGATCCTGGCCCGCGCCGATGCTGCTCAACCCAACATGGGCCTGACTGCCTGGAAAGGCCAAGTGGTACGCAAGCAGGACATCAGCATCGCTAAAAATTACCTGACCCACAAGGAAATAGATACCCTCAATCGTTTAGTTGTTATTTTCTTAGAAACGGCTGAACTTCGCGCTAAAAACCAGCAAAGCCTTACCATAACCTTTTGGCGCGATAATGTAGACCGCCTGCTGGCTTTTCAGGACAAAAAAGTCCTGCAAAACGCCGGTTCCGTCACCCATGAGGCCATGGAGCAAAAGATAAAGGAAGTGTATGCGCTGTTTGACCAGCGCCGAAAAACCGCCGAGGCGCAGGCCGAAGATGCGCAGGAACTGGAAGAATTGCGCGCATTAGAACAACAAATCAAGGACAAAAAAGCATAAATCAGGGACACCCTGTCAAAAAAGCCGAGCGAAGAAAGTCAACTCTACGCACTCTCACCTCTCACCTCCCACTTCTCACCTCTCCAAAAACTGCATATCCATCCCTTCCAGTTTCACCCCCATTTGCTGTGCGCGCTGGTAATCCTGCTGCGCGGCGGTTTTATTACCTGACTGTGCATAGGCGCGGGCGCGTTCCAGGTAAGCCACTGCGATATTAGGATTCAGTTGAATGGCCTTGGTGAGCGCCTGAATGGCCTCCTGATTGTGCTTCATGCTGCGCTGGATCATTCCACTTTCATACCATACATTGGCGTTGAAAGGGTCTAGTTTCAGGTACGCATCATAATCGGCCAGTGCTTTGTCGTATTGCTGTGTAGAATAATAGGCGATAGAGCGGTTGAAATAGCCGTTTTTATTAGCCGGGTCGATGCGGATGCCTTCTGTCAGGTCAGCAATGGCCTGCTGAAACTGACCGGCAGCACCCTGTGCCGCCCCCCGGTTGATCAATACTTCTGCCCGCGTATCCTGCTTCATTTTAGCGCCGTTGAGCGCATTGCTATAGTCTTTCATGGCGTTGGCCATTAGTTCGGGCGTTTGCGCTTTGTATTTGCCCGACATCGCCATATCGAAGTAGGTTTTTCCCCGGCTGTTGAGCAGTTCGCCGCTCGTAGGCTCGATGGCCACGCCCTGGTTGTAGTCCTTGATAGCGGCTTCGAAGTCCCCTTTTTCCCGGAAATACTGCCCCCGATTCCAGTAAGGGAGCGAGTTGCTGTTGCCTTCCAGTTTGATCACATGCGACCACAGCGTAGCGCCATTTTCCCAGACGCCGATCTGGCGAACCGTCCAAATACCATACACAATCGTGAGCACAGCCAGGATACCGTTCAGTAGGCCACGTTTGGATGTATCGGCATAATTTTCCTGAAAATACCAGGCAGCGATGGCAAAAAATCCGAAATAAGGCACATAGGTGAAACGATCAGCCAGGTAGCCCTGTCCGGCGCCCAACACCTGAAGGAGGAACATTACATTGAAAAAGAAAAACAGCACGCCGAACACCCACACGCGTTTGTCGGCTTTCCACAAGCGCCAAACGCCGTACCATATGGCCGCAAAAAGAACAGGCGAGAGATACACCCAGATCGGCAGCGGTTTGGGATACGGATACAGCGGC
The DNA here is from genome assembly GCA_016787415.1 of Saprospiraceae bacterium. GTDB lineage: Bacteria > Bacteroidota > Bacteroidia > Chitinophagales > Saprospiraceae > M3007. The sequence continues at coordinate 7,317 of JAEUUT010000256.1, forward strand.
GACATAGGATAAGGCACCACCAGTTTGAACAGGTACACACAAAACGAGTAGGCGCCGATGCACAAACGATCCAGGAAGTTGAAATTCGTAATGTCGTCGTTGGTAGAGCCCTGTTGTTTCAGGGTGTAGAGGTTCATGGAACCAATAATGAGCGAAATGATCCAGAATGGCGTTTTTTCCAGCATCAGTTTGAACCCAATCGGCCGGCGATACCAGTAGTCAAGCGCCAGCATCGACAGTGGCAGGGTAACGGCCTGTACCTTGGAAAAACCCGACAGCAGCGCCAGGATCATCATACCAATGTAAAGCCCCATGCGTGACTGGCCGGTGCCTTCGCGTTTCACCCAACGGTCGTACAGGGCCAGCGCTGCAAAAAAGAATATGGCAAACAGCACATCCTTGCGCTCCGTTGCCCAGGCTACGGATTCCACCCGCATAGGGTGTATGCCGAACAGCAGGCCGCCGGTCAGGATGCCCCAATTGCCAAAACCCATTCGAAACAAAAGCAGCATGACCATCCACACCGTACCCAGGTGCAGCAGCAGGTTGGTGGTGTGTATCAGGCGCGGACTGATTTGATTGCCTGCCAGCGATTTTTCCACGGCGAAGGACAAAATAGGCAGCGGATTGTAGTTGCCAATGACGTTACCGGTGTTGACATCAAAGATGTTTTTCACCGTTTCACCCCAGGTAATGCCCTGGCCTACCCGTTCGATATTCGGGTTTTCGGTGATGTTGGGGTCGTCGTCCCAGTTCACTAATTTATTAGACAGGGAAGGCCAGTAGAAGGCCGCCGTAATGGCCAGTACAATGAAACCGAAGTTGTACCAACTGCGGTTGCTCGATTCAGCGGCTGCTTTTTTCGGGGCAGCAGCGGGGCGCTGTACCGGTTTTTGGGCTGGTCTGGCAGGTGTGTTTTTTTTCGCCATGGTGGATTGGATTGCGGAATGGGGGCAAAAGTAGTAAATAGTCCTGAGTCGTAAGTCCTGAGTCCTGAGTCCGTAGCGTACACGTTGATACTTTTGGCTACCCTGCTAAGTAATGCCAAGCATACCAACGCGTACTCTACGGGCTCAGGACTCAGGACTCAGGACTCAGGACTTACGACTCTATCCGCCACCCCCCGCTCGTTCGCTTCCTCCGCAATGCTCACCTTTTTTATGCCCAAATGTTTCAGGGCAGCAGCCGTTGTAGCGCCGATGGCCACTACTTTTTGGTGTGGGAGGAGAGGATGTTGGGTAAAATACGCCCGGGCATTCATGGGGCTGGTAAATACCAGTACATCTTCCTGTTGGAGTGGTACATCGGCAACAGGTTGATTATCATACACTTCGAGGTGCAGGATGGTGAAATGTTCGTTTAGTTGTGCGGCGATACTTTGCATGGAATGCCGGGCGGCGGGGAACAACACCCTGCAAGGCGCTACTTGCCCCATGAATGCGGCTGTGCTGGATGCAGGATCTCCGGTGCCGGTAAAGTCGACTTGTGCGACGAACGCAGAAAGGATATTGGCGGTGGCTGCGCCCAAGGCTGCCCATTTCACGGGCGGGATGGCGAGGTTTGCTATAGCAATTTGCTGGAAAAAGAAACGAACGGCATGTTGGCTGGCGAAGAAAATCCAGTCGCATGCGGGTATTGTTTCAAATGCCAGAGGCGACAATTGTACCAGCGAGCGCCCCGTTACCTGCCAGCCCTGCTCTTGTAGGCGGCAGGAGAATTCGGATTCGGGCGATTGGGCGCGGCTGATGAATGCGGTAGGCATGGGGCAAAAGTACGGGTAGCGATAGAAACAAAAAACGGGCGTATTCCATCTAATCACTGGAAACGGGTACTCATGTATTAAAATGACGTATTTACAAGATGCGAGGAAACTGGCCATAAAATACTTTTATGTTTACCTGTTCTTGGTAAACCTTTCCAAATCAAACGATTCATGCAAAAAATGTACTTGTTGCTATGCCTCTTGTCGGCAATCCAAGCGCTGGGGCAAGCGCCTGTTTCCGAAACGATTCATGTCAATTCCATAGAAGCGAAGGTGTGGAACAATGGTTCATTTTTTGGGTACAACAATGAGCGGAGTTTTAAAATACCGGTTTCAGATGAGGAAGGGGCTATTCTGCAATCTGTGTTTAAAAAAGTGTCCCCGTGGTTGGGCGCTTATGACGACTTCGGAAATATAAAAGTATCAGCCATTGCAGCCAACGGTATCAAAACCGATTTTGCGGCTGGCATACCCAATATTGCTGGATACGATGGTTTCTGGAAGGTAAGTAAAGCGCAGATTCAGGCACACTGGCAGGATTTTACAGACAATGGTGTGGTAGACAATCCTGATGATACAATACTGCAATGGCCTGGCACGCGCATGGTTCCGATTTGGTCAGGTGCATCAGAGCCTCTGGTGAATACAAAACTGGCTCCATATTTCGATTTCAACAGCAATAATGTGTACGATCCACTGCAGGGCGATTATCCCTTGCCGCAGTTGAGAGGATGTCACGTACCTGGTATTCCGGACGAGATTGTATTTTTTACTTTCCACGATCAAACGTTACATCCTGCCAGCAATGGCCATCCCTTGAATATGCAAATATTGTGTACAATGTGGGCTTACTCGTGTCCGGAAGACCCGACGTTCAACAACAGTATTTTTATGTCGTTGGACTACTGGAACCGCGGGGATCCGCTTGATTCTATTTATACAGGTATATTGATGAGTTTAGAAATTGGAGAAGGTGACGATGACTTTATTGGTTGCGCGCCGGAAGAAGAAATTTATTTCGGTTATAACGGTGATTCTATTGATGAAGATGGTTTTGAGGAACAGGTACCGCTAGTAGGGGTATTTCGGTTTGGCATTAACGAGTTGCCAGATATTTCAGGATTCCCTTCGGATTTGGATAATGGCTGTTTTATGCGTGTTGGAGAACCTTCTGACCCATTTCCGACAGCCTACCCTTCTTCTCCGCAAACATATTATGGATACCTGAATGGCTTTTGGAAGGATGGTACGCCACTGCGTAGCGGCGGCAATGGCTATCACCCGCTGGATACAAGTGCTGCTGTGCATTTCATCTACCCCGATACGCCAGATAACCAGACAGGCTGGTCAGAACCAAGTGCAGGTAACACCCCAGGTATTCGCCGGGCACTTGTTTCTTTTCGATATCCGCGTATGAGTTATCAGGAGCGTCAGCGTGCCAATTATTGTTTCACATGGTTAAGGCATCCAGATTCAACGTATGCGCTTTCATGGGCGATCGAACAACTGGCCTATCGCAAGCAAGTGATCAATACACTCATTGGTCTGGATAAGATCGTTAATGTTGAACCACCGCCTTGCATAGTAGGGCTGAATGAGCCTGTCAATACTCTTTCAATAGACACTCCAACTGTCACCATTTCACCCAATCCTGTATACGATTATTTGCAAGTGTCCTCCAGTGCGGAATATGTAAGCCAGTTGCTGATTACCAACCTTGCCGGGCAGGTATGTTACCAGTCATTGTTTGCTCATGAGCGATCTATCTACTTGAATATCAATCTCCCGCCCGGTATTTATTTTTTAACTGTCCTTTTGGAAAACAATGCGGGCTCTATAAGGAAAGTCATGGTGGTACAATGACTACAGGCGTTGAATACCAAATTCCTCCCCTCCATCCAAAAATTTTCCCCAAAACCCCAAAATCCACAAACTGTACTATCTTGGCCCCCTGAAACCAATTATTAGCGAACAATATGAATCTTTTTGCAAAGAAATCTTTGAAAACGCTGCTGAGCGAAGCATCGGAAGAAGGACAAGGCACCTTACGCAGGCACCTGAGTGCGGGCAACCTCATCCTCCTGGGCATTGGCGCTATTATCGGCGCAGGCCTGTTTGTGCGTACTGCCGCTGCCGCTGCCGAACATGCCGGCCCTGGCGTTACCTATAGTTTTATCATCGGCGCTATCGGCTGTGCATTTGCAGGGCTGTGTTACGCCGAATTTGCTTCCATGATTCCCATTTCAGGAAGCGCGTACACCTATTCCTATGCCACCATGGGCGAATTCATCGCCTGGATTATCGGCTGGGACCTGGTACTGGAATACGCCCTTGGCGCAGCCACCGTATCCATCGCCTGGTCGGAATACCTGAATAAACTACTCGAACAATTTTTAGGGCCAGGTTCGGTCATACCCTATCAATGGTGTCACTCGCCGTTCCAGACCTCGCCCGATGGCGTAGCAGGCATCATGAACCTGCCTGCGCTGCTCATTCTGCTCATCCTGACGCTGATCCTGATTCGCGGTATTCAGGAGTCGGCAACCGTCAATGGCATCATCGTGGCAGTGAAAGTGGTCATCGTACTGCTGTTTATTGCACTGGGCTGGTCGTTTATCAATCCGGTGAACCACGACCCAATGATTCCTGCTGTTTCTACCTACACCAATGCGCTGGGCAACACCCATAGTTTTGGCGGATGGGGTGGTATACTGGCGGGCGCCGGGGTGGTGTTCTTCGCCTTCATCGGCTTTGATGCGGTATCGACGGCGGCACAGGAAACAAAAAACCCGAACCGAGACATGCCGATCGGCATCATGGGCTCGCTGGCGATTTGTACGGTGCTGTACATCCTGTTCAGTTACGTACTGACGGGCATGGCCAACTACACCGAATTCCGCACCGAGGGCGCCGAAGCATCGGTAGCGTATGCTATCAGCACCTACATGACCGGCTACGGCTGGCTGGCAAAACTGGTGACAGTGGCCATCCTGTTTGGCTTCTCATCGGTGATTCTGGTGATGTTGCTGGGCCAAAGCCGTGTGTTCTACTCCATGGCCAAAGACGGGCTGGTGCCAAAAGTATTTTCGGAAATCCACCCTAAGTACCGCACTCCCTGGAAATCCAACTGGCTGTTCCTGGGTTTTGTAGGTGTATTTGCCGCATTTGTGCCGGGTAGCATTGTGGGCGATATGACCAGTATCGGCACCCTGTTTGCTTTCGCGCTGGTGTCGATCGGCGTAATTGTAATGCGCAAAAGCGACCCGAATGCCGAGCGCCCCTTCAAAACGCCGCTGGTACCGCTGGTACCGATTCTGGGCGCAGTGGTGTGTGGCCTTATGATTTTTGGCCTCGGGCTCGAAAACTGGGTTCGTCTGATTATCTGGCTTGCCATCGGTTTGGTCATATACTTCACCTACAGCCGTTACAATAGCAAGGTTCAAAAAGGAGAAAGTTGAGCCCTATCATTTTACCATGCAAGTATCCTGGCAAGGCGTTTATCCCGCACTGACTACTCCTTTTAATGCCGACGACTGCATCGACTACGCTGTTTTTGAGAAAAACCTCGCAGCACAAGTCGATGCAGGCGTCGATGGCGTGATTCTCGGCGGCACGCTCGGCGAGGCCAGCAGCCTGCTCAATGAGGAAAAATACGAGCTCGTTCGGTTCACGGTCGACCATGTGCAGGGCCGTATTCCCGTGGTGATGAATATTGCCGAACAAACCACCCGCGCTGCCGTGGCCGCTGCCCGCGCTGCGCAGGACTGCGGCGCTTCCGGCCTTATGCTGCTGCCACCCATGCGCTACAAAGCCGACGACCGCGAAACGCTGGAATACTTCCGGGCAGTGGCCGAATCGAGCCCGCTGCCGATTATGATTTACAACAATCCGGTGGACTACAAGATTCTGGTGACACTGGATATGTTCGAGGCCATGACCGCCTGGCCCACCATACAGGCCGTGAAGGAAAGCACCCGCGATGTAAGCAACGTCACCCGCATGATCAATCGTTTTGGCAGCCGTTTCAAAATTCTGTGCGGCGTAGATACCCTCGCACTGGAAAGCCTGTTTATGGGCGCCGACGGCTGGGTGGCGGGCCTTGTGGATGCTTTTCCCAATGAAACTGTTGCCATTTACCGTCATGCCAAAGCAGGCCGTCATGCCGAAGCGCTGGCCATTTACCGCTGGTTTTTGCCGTTGCTCGAACTGGATATTCACCCGAAACTGGTGCAATACATCAAACTGGCTCAGGTGGCTACCGGCTTGGGCGCCGAACACGTACGGGCGCCACGCCTGACGCTCGAAGGAGAAGAATATACGGCTGTGTGGGCGGTTATTCAGGACGCGCTGTCAAAACGGCCAAAATTATAGACTTGGTACTTATGACTGAAAATCACATGACGGCGCAGCGTATCGCCGATGTACTCACCGTGAAAAATGTTGCCCATGATCAAAAGCGCATGTTTGGCGGAGATTGTTTCATGGTGGATGAAAAAATGCTCATCGGCACCTACAAAGGCGGTTTAATGGTACGCATCGACCCTGCCGACGAACATACCTTCACAACAAGGCCCGGCGTGGAAGCCATGATTCACGGCGGCCGGCCCATGCCCGGATACCTGTTTGTCGATCCCGTGGCTTACGAAAGCGACGCAGACCTTACCTTCTGGGTGGAAAAATGCCTGGAATTCAACCCGAAAGCAAAAGCAAGCGGCAAGAAAAAAAGCGCGAAGTAGGTCATTCCCGCACCTTACCTGTGAAAACGCTTGCTTTTGAATTGAAAGGATTAACGCATCCCTGCCGTTCGCAATGCCAGCGGCGCCAGCGCGGGAAGCCCGTTTTCCGGCTTGTCCAGGTAAAAATAGGCTGTGGCGCAATAGTCTTCTGAACGATAAAAATTTACCCAGCCATCGGGAAAATCGGCGTCGTG
>JAEUUT010000272.1 GCA_016787415.1 Saprospiraceae bacterium
GCAGAAAACCGTCTTTTGTCGGCATGCTGCGGCTATTTTCTCGGCAATAGCCTCCGGCTATTCCCTCCAAAATAAGCCTTGCCTGCCAACAAAATCCGCTCTTTCTGCCCTCGACAAATTAACTCAAACAACTTCTTAAAAAAAACAACCCGCCCTACTAAGTTAGAAGAGCGGGTTTGCTGGCTTTGTGGTGATAAGCCATTCTGTATAGTTTTCGTGTTCCTGTGCTTGTCTTACTGACAGGAACCTCCCGTCAATCGATAGGCATTCGCACCGGTTTTTTCCCATTGCATCTGGTAGGTAAGGCTGAGGCTTTCCAGCACTTTTTCAAGTGACTGGCGGGTGAGCGGTGCGGTGTACGTGCAATCCAGCATACGGCTGTTGCTAAGGGTTATTTGGGCATTGTAATAGGTTTGCAGGTCGCGAACTACCTGCCGCAGCGGTGTGCTGACAAATTCCAGTCCGCCCGATTGCCAGGATAATTCATTGAATGTCAGTACATTTTCAGTTACAATCTGGCGACGAGCCTTGTTCAGCACCGCTTTTTTACCGGCGGTCAGAATCACGCTGTTGCTTTGTGCATCGGGGGCAAAACGCACTTTGCCCTCGCGTACGGTAACAGCAGTTTCGTCGGTATTCTGGCGTACATTGAACTGGGTACCCAGCACTTCTACGCTTCCTTTCCCGTCTTCCAATTGAACACGGAACGGTTTGGAAGCATCGTGCGCCACTTTAAAATATGCTTCTCCTTTCAGTTGTACGGGGCGTGTATTACCTGCAAACGCAGTCGGGTAAGCCACTTCGGCGCCCTGGCGCAGCCACACTTGTGTACCATCGGGGAGCGTCACTTCCTTAGTACCAGTCGCGCTGGAAACGACCATTTGTGTCGGGCTTGCATTGTAGTAAAAATGACGAAAACCCCACACGCCGGCGATCAGCAGCACGATGGCCGCCGCGATGCGCAGCAGTTGGCCACGTACGAAGGTGGCCCGCATGGGTTGCTCTTCGGCCCGAATACGCGCCTGCACTTTCCCGAAAGCCGTATCCAGGTCGGTATCGAAGGTTTTTTCATATCCTCCGGTCTGCTCCCAGGCAAGCCGCAAATCGTCGGCTAAGCGGGTGTTATCGGCCGACGACTGCAACCATGCATCCAGCGATGCCTGTTCTGTCGGGCTGATTTCGCCGCTTAGGTGTTTGTGAAGCAATACGATGTAATCGTTGTCTTGCATAAAATGTATGTTCAGTAAGGGACTGATCCGCTGTATAGACATTGGAAGGCTTGTTACCCCCTATGCCCCCACCAGTAATTTAGTATCCAAATGACAACCGGCGACAAATCGCGGCTGTGCAGCATCACTTCGCGGAGCAGTTTCATGGCTTTAGTGATCTGATTTTCAATGGTTTTGACGGAAATATCGAGTTGGGTGGCAATTTCGCGGTGCGACATCTGTTCGAAGCGGCTCAGCGAAAAAACCAGGCGGCATTTTTCCGGCAGCAGTTCGATGGCCTTGTGCAGCGCGGCCTCCAGGCTTTCCTGTTTTTCCAGTTGGCGGATGTCGGCCGATGAGGTATCCACGGCCGTTGCCCAGTCATCGGATTCCTGCAATTGTATACGTCGTTGCGTTTTGATGTGGTTCAGTGCGCGGTTGACGGCCGCGCGGCGCAGGTAGGCTTGTAAAGAAGTGTGGATATCGAGGTCGGCCCGTTTTCGCCACAATTCCACAAAAACTTCCTGCACCAAATCCTGGCAAGTGTCCTCATCGGGCACAATACGGTATACGGTGCCCAACAAGCCATTATAATAACGGTCAAAAATCTGGCGCAGAGCAGACTCGTCACCCCGGCCCAGGGCTGCCAGCAAGGTTTGTTCGGTAGGACTTTGGCCGGATGTGGTCATGCGTGTATGAAGATGCGGAGCCGCCTGTGTTAATTTTTGATGAAAAAATTTTTATTCTGCAAAGGTGTAAATTTTTAAGCGCATTCAGAACCTTTCCTGCCTGATAAAAACTTTTAAAAAACATGATTCTTAAAAACTGTCAAAATCGCAGGTATTCTGCCCTTCATTCTTTGTTGCCGGCAAATATTTTTTGTCGGGCACGTAGGGGATTTCTGGGGGCCGTCTGTCATATATCCGGAAAGAGACCGACACAAAACACAACTACTGAACACTTGCTAGACACATGGATGCAAAAATTGTACACACAATTCTGGAAACCAGCCCCTTATTTGCCGTATTGAACGTTGAGGAACGCGTTTTGCTCCAGCAACATGCATCCGTACAAGCCTATTCCAAACACCAGGTACTGTACAAACCCGGCCACCTGGCCAACAAGGTGTACTTCCTGCTGAAAGGAATTGTAAAAATAGCGGTACACGCTGAAAAGAAGGACATCATCAAGTATGTGGTTCGGGAAGGCAATTTCTTCGGCGAATCCTGCCTCACTGGCGATGCCCAACGGCGCGATTTCGCTTACGCTATGGATGAAAACGTACAGGTGCTGGAAATGGATGTGGCGATGGTGCTGAATGTTATGCGCAACAACTTCGCATTTGCACAGTCGCTCCTGCACTTCCTCGGCGAACGCCTTCGCTACACCGAAAACCAGTTGGAAAATGTGGTGCTGAAAGATTCCAAAAGCAGAATTATGGAATTCCTGCATCAAATGGGCATCGAACAGGGCCGCCGCGTAGGTTTTGAAACACTGGTGAAACACAATATGACCCACCAGGATATTGCAGACCTCACTGGCACCAGCCGACAAATGGTAACGGCCGTGCTCAACCAACTCAAACGCTCGAACGTGCTGTATTTCAACCGGAAAAAAATTCTTTTCCGCGACCTGAACGCACTGCCGATGGCCGTTTAAACAAACAAGACAAAAGAGCCTAACCAGTAATACCCACAACTCCGGTTAACAGTTTAACTTCATACGATAGAATGGGTTTTGTTCAAGCGGCGTGCAAAGGCACGCCGCTTTTTTTGGCTTTTGTCGCCTCCAGCCTTGAATAATTTGCACAAAAGCGTCAATTTCGCTGCCTCAACCCACTCACTACGCACTACTCACTACTCACTACTCGCCACTCACTCATGATAAAACGCCTACACTTCATTTTCCTGCTTTGCCTGATTGCTTTTCTGCTGCCTGCACAGCAGCCGGAAACGGTTATTACCGCCCCGCCATCTGTACCCGTACGCACCATGGCTGAATGGGAGGAACTCCAGGCGCTCGTGATTACCTGGCGCAGTTTTCCCCCTATTTTGACAGAAATTGTACGCGCCGCCCGCGAAGAATGCCGGGTCATCATCTGCTGCAACGACCAGAATACAGTATCGTCTGCCCAAAACACCCTGATTGGCGCCGGGGTCAACATCAGTTCCAACGTCAGTTTTCTCGTGGTGCCCAACAATTCGATCTGGGTACGCGATTACGGCCCCAACTGCGTGTACGCCAACAAAGTAGACTCCCTCTATTTCGTCGACTGGAAATACAACCGTATCAGCCGCCCGCTCGACGACGCCCTGCCCGCTACCGTGGCAGAATACATGGGCGTACCCCTGTACGCCACTACACTGGCTCCTGCTGATCTGGTGAATACGGGTGGCAACTTCATGTCCGACGGCATGGGCACCGCCTTCGCTTCCCGCCTGATTATGAGTGAAAACCAGGCGGGAAACCCCTACGGCGTTACCACCAAATCGGAATCCCAGATCAACCAGATTTTGTCGGATTACATGGGCATCGACCGGTACATTAAAATGCAGGAACTGCCCTACGACGAGATTCACCACATCGATATGCACATGAAACTGCTGGACGAAGAAACCCTGCTCGTAGGCCAGTATCCCGATGGCGTGGCCGACGGGCCGCAAATCGAGGCCAATATCCAGTACGTACTCAGCAATTACCAGTCGGCTTTCGGCACGCCCTACAAGGTGATTCGTATCCCTATGCCGCCACAATTCGGCGACTACCCCGACAATGGCGGCGACTACCGCACCTATGCCAATGCCGTATTTGTAAATAAAACGGTGCTGCTGCCCATTTATGAAGAGCAGTACGACACCACGGCGCTGCGCATCTGGCGCGAGTCATTGCCCGGCTACAATGTGGTCGGCATCGATTGCAATTCCATCATCGGATTGTCGGGGGCTATCCACTGCATTACCAAGGAAATAGGCGTCAACGACCCACTGCGCATCATCCACAAGCCCGTAGAAAAGGTGTTCGTTGGTGAGTTCAACCCCTGGCAATGCCCCATCATCGCCGAAGTGGAGCACCGCAGCGGCGTGGCATCCGTCAGCCTGCATTATCGGCGTGAAACCGAAACGGAGTGGCACGTTGTTTCTTTAACGCAGGTAAACAACCCCGACTCGCTGGATTTCTGGGCAGGTGATATTCCCGACCAGCCCGGTTATGTCGGCCATATGCAGTACTACCTGGACGCCGTAGCCAACAACGGCAAAACCATTGCCCGGCCCATGCCCGGCCCGGAAGGCCCCTGGGAATTTCCGCTCATTTATGCACCCGCATCGACCACTGAAGCACCACGCGCAACATTGCAGGATATTTTCCCTAACCCGGCCCATGCTATTACCGCCATTCCGGTGTCGGCATCACAACGCAGCAGCGGAAGTATCGCTGTGTACAATGCCTTGGGCCAACTGGTTACGAATTTGTACCAGGGCGACTTCCCGGTCGGTACCAGCCACTATTTCCTCGATGCCGGCAAATATGTCCCCGGCACCTATTTTGTACAATTGCAAACCAACGGGAATTCCGTGTTAAAAAAACTATTGATTCGCTGATCTGTTTTACAAGGAAGCGGGTTTGTTAAAGACTTTTAAAAAATTTTATTTTACCAGTTGGCCACATACCGCCTGCAAAACAAAATTTAACAAAAGCCGTTTAACACTCCGCTTCCTGTAAATTTTTTCGACCGTTTACAGGAGCAAGCGTCTATTCCCGAAAAAAAAATAATGTCAAGCGGTGAAAAAACTTAACTTTGCGGCCTGAAAAACAGCATACAGCACTCAAACAGCAGTAACAAAGACTGTCAGACCTGCAAAAAGCGCTTTCACCCGCCCTTTTTACACGTATCCACCAGTACATAGCACCATCTCACAATGAGGCAACTAAAAATTACGAAGTCCATTACCAACCGGGAGAGCCAATCACTCGAAAAGTATCTTCAGGAAATTGGTAAAGTGGATCTTCTCACCCCCGAAGAAGAAGTAGACCTCGCAAAACGGATCAAACAAGGCGATCAGGTTGCGCTGGAGAAACTCACCAAAGCCAACCTCCGTTTTGTGGTATCTGTTGCAAAACAATATCAGAA
>JAEUUT010000006.1 GCA_016787415.1 Saprospiraceae bacterium
AATGCCTGTGTTTTAGCCTGAAATACCTCATTGGGCTCAGCATGAAAGAAAAATTCCAGGTCGATTTTGCCATTGTCTCCTTCTTCCTTGAATGCATATTCGAGCATCGTGTCGGTACAGGACGATGCCAGCGTAAGGCTCAATGACGGGTTTTGCGGCAATTGCTGACCGTATTTTCCCCAGTATTTGATCAGCGCGATATTGCTCGGCGAACGCCAGGTGATGCTGCCGGGCTCGGGCGGGTTGGAGGAATCGAGGATGAGGCGCGGGTTTTCGTACATGAATAGAGGTGAGAGGCGAGAGGTGAGAGTGGTGAGAGCGGTGAATCAGGATTTTTAGGATTTAAAAGATTAGAAGGATTCTCGCCGTGATGTCAAAATTTTAAAAGATTAGAATTCAATTTTGACATCACGGCGAGAATCCTTCTAATCTTTTAAATCCTAACAATCCTGATTCACCGCTCTAATTTCTCGCAAAGAAACAACAAGCCCCTGCATTTTTGAATCCTGCGAGCCGACATTCTTTGAAGTAATGCGCTACAACTATCTTTGCACGGATAAACAACTCACAATTACCCTCAACGACTGACAAACAACCATGTGGCAAAGAATCCGGCGCTTCGGCGTTGAACTGTACGCGTTTTTTACGGCGCCCTTTGTAGTGCGCAATTGCCTCAGCATGCTGGCATTGGTGACCTTCATTCTCATGCTGACGTTTTGGTGGCTGAAATGCTACACCAACCATGGCGAAAGCGTGCAGGTGCCCAGTTATGTAGGCATGGGCTTTCGCGAAGCCGCCCGTAAAGCCCGCGCCCGCAATTTCGGCGTAGCGGTGAGCGACTCGATTTATGTGCCGGGCAAACCGCCGGGCGAAATCATCGCCCAGGACCCGAAAGCAGAAAGCCGCGTGAAAGAAGGCCGTACGATCTATTTTACCGTTGCCAAAAACAACCCGGACATCCTCAAACTGCCAGCACTGGCTAGCAGCGACGATTACGATATTTACAGCCGAAAACTCAGCCGTATGGGCCTCAAACCTCGTATCGTGGCCCGGGCAGCCGACCCCAAACTGGAACCCAATACCATCGTAGCCGTGATTTATCGCGGCGATACGATCACTCAAAAGATTCGATATGGCTACTCCATTGAAATGGGCGCTACCATTGATTTCGTTGTAAGTGAAGAAGTTACAACAACCGTCAACATCCCCGACTGTGGCTGCCAAACCCTCGATGCCGCGCGTTTTCTCATTCAGGCCAGCGGCCTCAGCATTGGAACCACGTTTAAAGATGCCACCGTTACCGATGAAGAAACGGCGTATGTGTGGCGACAAACGCCCCGCTTCGATCCCAATGGCATCATGCGCAAAGGCGAACAAGTGGATTTGTATCTGACCCAGGATAAACCGAAAGATTGTCAATAATGGAAGTCCTGAGTCCTGAACAAAGTCCTGAGTCCTGAGTCGTAAGTCCTAAGTCCGTAGAGTACACCTTGTTACCCTTTGCACTTATTATTAGAGAGGCCAAAAGAAATCAGGTGTACTCTACGGACTTAGGACTTAGGACTTACGACTCAGGACTTTGTTCAGGACTCAGGACTCTTAAAATCATTCACCATGGATATTACCGTTCAAGAACTCCACCAAAGACTCGCGGCCAAGGAAAATTTCATTTTCATCGATGTCCGCGAACCCCATGAATACGAAGAATTCAACCTCGGCGCCCGATTGATCCCACTGGGTACGCTGGGGCAGCACCTGGAAGAACTCTCGGAACACAAAGACGAGGAAATCGTGCTGCATTGCCGTTCGGGCGCCCGCTCCGGGCAAGCGCAAATGCTGTTGAATTCGATGGGTTTTTCCAATGTCCGCAACCTGCTCGGGGGAGTGATGGCATGGAAAGCCGAATATGGTTCCTGAGTTTACAAGGTGTTGTACGCGTTAAAATGTATGCCAGGCACGCGCCTCAGGCGTTGGATTTTGTTGTGCTGGATGCTGGTTTTGGCTACCGGGCTGAGCGCTCAGCCGCCAGTGGCACGGCCATCCGGTATTAGAAATGCCGACTGGCAAAATTTTTCCCCCGATCCTGACCACCCGGAACATATGCCTGTTCGCCAGTTGCGGGTAAATTTTCACGTGATGAACAGCCGCGACAGCAGCCACAATTTTCGCCCGGAAGCCGGACGCGACTATTGCCGGCGCCTGCTCGACAACGCCAACCGCCAACTCGACACCAACATCCGCAACTGGCGCTCGCCGCAGGGAACGGAGGTGCTGCCCAAAAACTACCGCTACGTGCTTTGGCCGCAGCCGGGCGACGACGGTATTTATTTTCATTTCGACGATTCGCTGTATTATCTGGTGTATTCCGGCAAAAACCAGAACAACTACGACCGTACTGTTATCCGGAAATATGGAGTCGGGACGGATTCCATCCTCAATATTTTTATTCAGGTGCATCCCGACGACAGCATAAAGTCACCCACGTACAAGGCTAATTTACAAGGGATTGCGTTAGGAAATGCTGTGAAAATTGCAGGTGTGTACGAACAAGGGAAAAATGCTTTCGGCCACGAAGCGCTGCTCAACCACGAAATCGGCCACTCGCTCGGGCTCATACATGCCTGGGGGGAAGACAACTGCCCCGATACAGACAAACACCCCAACAAATGCTGGGAATGGACCGAGCAGCCGCCTTGCCGCGACCTGGCTTCCAACAACATGATGGACTACAATGCCTACCAGATCGCACTTACGCCCTGCCAGATCGGGCGCATTCACAGAGGACTTTCCGATGAAAAAAACGCGCTACGCCGCTGCCTGATCCCGACCTGGTGTACACGGCAGGAAGGAAAAGATGTGGTGATTCGCGATTCTGTTTCGTGGAATGGCGCGCGCGATCTGGAAGGAAACCTGATCGTGGCTGCTGGTGGCGCCCTGCGACTCTCGGCGCGGGTATCGCTGCCCGAAGGCGCTTATATTCAAGTGGAAAAAGGTGGTCGGCTCTGGCTCGACGGCGCTACCCTGCACAATGCCTGCCAACTGCCCTGGCAAGGACTGGTGTGGGGGAAAAAGCGGCGGCGCGGAGAGGTTTTTGAAATCAAACCTGCCACCTGGAACAATTGCCCACTGCCTAAAAATATTTCAGCCGTAAAAAAAGGATAACAGTAAGAGATGCTTTTACGAAAATCTTCACACTCCCATTAAAAGAAAACCCACCTCCCCAACGTTCCCTCCCGACTACTCACTACTCACCACTTACTACTCACTATGAAGCATATCGCGCTATTTTTCTTTCTCCTGTTTGCAGTATCCATTACTGCTCCCGCGTGCAGCCAAAAAAGCGGCTGCCCGGCCAATGAAAGCCTGAAACCCAAAACGAACAAGAAAGGGGAACTGAAAACGAACAAGAAAGGCAGCCAATCGGGGCTGTTTCCAAAGAAGATGAAGAAGAGGATGTGATTAGCGTGTTTTTGTGTTTGGGTGTTTTAGTGTTTTGGAGGGCTTCGCTATTGGTATTGGGAAATACGGATTTGACCATTTCAAATACCAAGAGCGAAGCCCTCCAAAACACTAAAACACCCAAACACAAAAACACTAAAAAACCAAAACACCCAATCCAATCAACAGTACATATCGTACGCCGAGCGCAGGTTGTCGGCAATAATCTGGGCCGAGCGGCCTTCGATGTGGCGGCGTTCGAGGAAATGCACCAGTTTGCCGTCTTTAAACAGCGCAATGCTCGGCGAAGACGGTGGGTAAGGCGCCAGGAATTCGCGCACTTTGGCAGTGGCTTCCGTATCGACACCGGCAAAAACGGTGTACAGTTTTAACGGGCGTTTGTCGTTTTCCAGCGACAGTTTGGCGCCCGGGCGCGCCATGGCAGCCGCGCAGCCACATACACTGTTGACTACCACGAGGGCTGTACCTTCTTGATTTTCAAACAGTTGCTCAACGTCTGTCGGGGTGCTGAGCGATTCAAAGCCGTATTCCGTCAGGTCTTTTGCCATCGGGGTTGTGAGTGCTATCGGATACATGTGCTATATGTTTTTGTATTGAAAATGATGTGCAGAGGTGAGGTTGATGGGGCATTTCATGCGCCTGTAAACACAGACAAACGTTTTTTGTTCGCTCAGGCTATTTATCAGAAAGTCACTTCCAGTTTTTTCTCTTCCGTACCGCGTTTGACACGCACCGTAGTGGTGTCGCCTTTTTTGTACATGGACAGGCCCTTCATGTAGTCCTGGATGTTTTTGACTTCCAGATCACCTATTGCCATAATGATGTCTCCTTTTTGCAGACCCGCCTTAAAAGCGGGTTTACCATCCGTCACGCCGTCCACGTGGAGGCCTTCGCCTTCATAGGTGTAATCGGGCATGATACCGAGCGTCACTTTAAAGCGCGGCGTATTTTCTTCCTTGGCTTTGGTTTCCTGAAAAACGAGTTTGGGTTTGCTGTCCAGGATTTTGATGGCCTGCACAGCCAGGTCGAGCACCTGTTTTTCGCCTGCAAAATTCACACGTTCCGTATCATCGGAAGGTTTGTGGTAATCAGAGTGCTGGCCTGTGAAAAAGAACAGCACCGGGATGTTTTTCAGGTAAAAAGACGTGTGGTCGCTGGGGCCGACGCCCGCGCTGTCGAGTTTGATACTCAGGTCGGTCGTCAGGCTTTTTACCATCGGCACAAAATCAGGGGCGGTGCCTACGCCGCCTACCACGAGTTTTTTCTCGGCATTGAGGCGGCCGATCATGTCCATATTGAGCATGAAGTGCACCTTGGTAAGGTCGATGGTAGGGTAGTCGGTGTATTTTTTAGAGCCGATGAGGCCGAGTTCTTCGCCTGAGAAGCAGATAAACAGGAAGTTATTCTGTTCTTTCATGCCATTTTTGGCAAAGTAGCGCGCCAGTTCGATCACGCCCGAGGTGCCGCTGGCATTATCGTCGGCGCCGTTGTGAATTTTACCTTCCGAATTGGCTTCCAGTGAATTGTGGTCGTGCCCCAGTCCCAGGTGGTCGTAGTGCGCGCCGATGATGATGGTATTGGCGGCGCCATTGTCGAGGTAGCCGACCACGTTGCGACTGTAGATTTGAGGTGCATTTTCGGCGAAATTGCCATGCGGGTCGCTGGGCTTTTTGAATCCGAATTCGTGGTACCAGGTACCGTGATCACCTTTGGGGGTGAGGCCTGCTTTTTTGAATTGTTTGGCGATGTATTCGGCGGCCTTGCGTTCGGCAGCAGTACCGGTGCCGCGTCCTTCCAGTTTGTCGGAAGCCAGGTAGGCGACGTGTTTATGCAGATTTTTCTCTGAAATTTCCTGTGCGAAACAACTGGAAACTGCCAAAACCAGGGCCGACACCAACAGGGTAATTTTCATGGCTATCTATTTTTGGCGGCAAAGATACACTTCTCTCACCTCTCTCTCTCCTCTCACTTCTCACTCTCTCACTCTCTCACTCTCTCACTCTCTCAGGGCGTGACCCTCGCTTCCGCCGTCTCTTCCTCCTTCACCGGATACCAGCACAGTTTTTCCAGCATTTCGGGTGTGCCGGGGAACACATTGAGGTCGACTTTCTGGGAAATGCCTTCCAGACAGCCTTCGTTGGAGTATTGCCAGAAGTCCCAGCGTTTGCCGGATGTGAGCAGGGGCGCTTCATCGGCGTAGCGTGCTATCCAGAGCGGATAGTGGTCGAAATGACCTTTCAGGTAATTTTCGTAAAAATGAAAACCGGAATAAATGATGGGTTTGACACCCAGTTGTTTTTCCACGTATTGCAGCCAGACAGACGCTTCCTGGATCATTACATCCGGATCGACGCCATCGGTGCGTTCCAGGTCGAGTACCGGAGCGAGGTCGCCTGGCTGAAAATCAACACATTGCAGGAAGTTGCGCGCTTGCTCCTCGCCGCAGCCATAGGCCCGGAAAAAGTGATAGGCGCCGCGGCGGATACCGTGTTTGCGCAGGGAATCCCAATTGCGGCAAAACAGGCTGTCGACGTATTCATGACCTTCCGTGGCCTTCACAAATGCAAAATCGATGGGCTCTTTTACGGCTACCGAATCCCATTCAATTCGTTTCTGGTAATGTGAAACATCTACTCCGCGCATCACTTTTGCCGGCGACACACAGGTGCCCTGCATGCCCGTACCCAGTGGGTGGAGCAGCAGTACCAGAGAGCCAAGCAAACGCGAGAATATCATTTTCACAGGTGCGAAGAAACAAAAAAGGAAATATTGTGAAACAGCGGGCATGGATTTTCGCTCGCTGCCGACAAAATTTCACTGCCATATTTCGTGCCAAAAATCCACACTTCGGGCAACCCCGGCGTGGAATAATTTACCCATACAATTGAACCACACAGACAGAACCATTTGAAACCCTACAGGATGTGGCATATCGGCATTTTAACAAAAAATTATATGTAGGGGAGGGGCGTCCACATATTTTGGCATGAATTTTTTATATCTTTTACAAAAGAAATTCACGTTTTGAAAGTTAAAGCAATAATGACGGTAAATCGTAATGCGAAAAGTCAGGGCGCCCGGCGCCTTTGTCTGCCGCTTACGGGTTTCCGAAAACCGATTATTCATTCAATCAAATGTTCGTCATGAAATTAATCCTCGCTATCCCCGCCGCCGGACTCTTGCTGTCTGGCACGCTGCGCTCCCTGCAGCACACCGACGCAACGCCGGCATCCCAACCGATTGCTCCGACGTCCTCTACCGTAGTAGAGACACATCCGCGGATGTGGACCGAAAAAGAGTACCTTTACAAGGGTGAAACATTCGAATTGCACTTCGAATTGCCGCATGCCCAATACCTGGGAATTGTAGACCCCGACGGAAAATTTTTCTACGTCGTTTTTCCCGCTGAAAATGCGGTAGGCAAACTGACGCCGCTGGTTGCCAGCGAGCAGTTTATGTCGATGAAATCGTTGAAAATCAACACACAGACTTTTAAAGCCGATCCCTACATCTATGGTGTAATGGAAAACCAGCCTGTTTTTCAGAAACCAGGGGTGTACCGGGTAGTGCTGGGTGAAGACCTGCATACCGACGATGAAAGCGGCCTGACGGTGCTGCGCATTCATTACACCAACAGCAAACGCCCGTCGAGCCAGAATACATCGATTGTGTCGCTCTGATAAAAGTGTGACGCCACCTACAGGATTATTACCTTTGCCGCGCAATGGAGCATGCTCTGTTGCGCGGCATTATTTTGAGACCATCCCGACAGGGAAGAGCACCTACACATGGAACGACAACAAATTCCAACAGATACGGCCAGTTTACCCAAAAACGGGCATTCTAAAACCATTCACCTCTCCTCCAACAGCACATTGTTCTGGAAAATATTTGTGCCTTTTTTCGGGACAGTTTTCCTGACCGGACTGATGTTGGCCTTTTTGCTGATCGATGCCGACGACCTTTACCTACCCGTTCCTGTGTGGGTGGCCAGGGTGATCGCCGTGGTATTGTGGCTGGGCTGGCTGTACCTGATTACCCGCACCATCTGGCGCCTGAAAAGGGTGGATGCCGACGATACGCATGTATTCGTGACGGATTACTGGACCACCGTACGGTATCCCTGGCAAGACATCGAGCGATTTGAAGAGAAAAAAAGAATGGGAAGGCAAGTGGTTAATTTTCACTTGAAGGCGCCCGGACGTTTTGGCCAAATCATTTCTTTTTTACCGGGATCAGGATTTGAAGAATGGAAATCCAGGAATGAAGAACGCCCTGCGGAGGAGTTAGTATAGCGTCCAGACCTGTAAGGTTTTTAAAACCTTACAGGTCTAGTTCCACGAAAATATCCAGTTCTTACTTCATTTTGGCAATATCGGCGCTCATTTCAGATTCCATCCAGCGAGCAGGCTTGGAAGTGCTGGTCCATTCTACCGGATCAGGGTTTCCTGGGGCTGTCAGTTCGAGCACCTCGATATTGGACGGCTCCAGATCGGAAATTTTTGGGCTGGGCGCTTCGTCATAACGCGAAGGGCGTTCCCAGGAAATATTGAAACCTTCGATGCGGGCATTGAG
Source organism: Saprospiraceae bacterium (assembly GCA_016787415.1). Lineage (GTDB taxonomy): Bacteria > Bacteroidota > Bacteroidia > Chitinophagales > Saprospiraceae > M3007. The sequence goes on from JAEUUT010000006.1 coordinate 8,035, forward strand.
TTGCTCGTCGATGGTAGCCGTAGTCAGGTGTTGTTTGTCGACACCCGCAATAAAATGTGTGCCGACATATGCGCCGTTTTTATCAAAAATAGTAATGCTGTACGTTTTGGTACCGCGCGTCAGTCCGCGAGCAATGTTGTAGAGCACAGCATAAAAGTCGTCGGTTTCAAACACGGCAACAGGTTCGGGGTGCACGGGTTTGCTGCTGAATTGAGCACTGCGTTCCAGTTCGGGCAAAAACTGGTAATAAGACCAGTCGAGGCGTTTTACTTTCACCGGCACACCGATTTCGATCTGGTCTTTTAATGCGGCAGTATCGAAAGAATAGGGAAGGGTTGCTTTGGGAAACTGTTGGAGAAATTCCTGGAAAGTAGGCTCTTGTGCAAACAGCCTTCCGACGCTCAGGAGCATCAGTAAAAGAGCCGTTGTTACTTTCAAGTTTCTCATAAATGGTGTGTGGCTTGGCATTCAGGGTGTTTTCTTGCTTTATTTTAGCAAAATGAATGCCAAATCCTGTAAAAAAACGCCGATTATGAAAATTTAAGACCGCTTATGTTGGTTTTTAACCATTTTGGGGTAGTTTAAATACGGCGTTTGGATAATTTTTTTCCGGAATCGGACGAGGTTTTAGACAAAAAGTAACAAATTAGCCCGCCAACGACATCGCCCGATTTTCCAAAACGAGGAAAATATACCCCGCCAAACAAAAAAAATCCCGCCCCGGCGGACCGGAACGGGAAGCACTTCGTTTTGAAATGTTGTAATCAGAGATGCCCTGGCTACTGTTCGCAAACAGTGTTCAAGGTCATTTTTTTGCTTTCGACGCTTTGTGGGTAGCCGCTTTTTTGGCTGCTGCCTTTTCTGCTACGGGCATGGATGGCAACAAGCCGTTGGCTGCGCCGCTCACATAGGTTCCCCAGGTGAGGTTGTTGGCGCCGTCTTTATGTGCCAGTGCTTTTTCAATCGCCATGTTGGCGGCATTTTCCACCACCCATTCGAAGTTTTCTTCGCCCACGGAGTTGATATCAGCATCGGGCGCCGGGTTGCAGAAATCGATGGCATACGGAATGCCGTCACGTATCGCAAATTCCACGGTGTTGAAGTCGTAACCAAGCGCATGGTTGAGGCGCAGCACATAATCGTGCATTTCAGCGCGCAGTTCTTTCGACACTTTGTGGTCGGCCACGTACCGCAGGTGGTGCGGGTTGCGGGGCTCGTAGTCCATGATGCGCACATACTTTCCACCCAGGCAATAGCAGCGGAAATAGGCGTCGAAATCGATGGCTTCCTGCAGCAGCATCACCAGGGTGTTGGTTTCGTTGTAGTCGCGGAAAAACTCGTCAAAATTTTCCACTTTGTACACACTTTTCCAGCCGCCGCCTGCGTGTGGTTTCATAAAAAGGGGGAAACCGCCGAGGTAGTCGATCATTTTTTCCCAGTCGAGCGGGTATTTCAGGTTGCTGAAACTTTGCCCCGATGTATCGGGCGGCATTTCCTTGGAAGGCAGGAGAATGGTACGCGGAACGGGCACGCCAATTTTGGTAGAAAGGCAGTTGTTAAAAAACTTTTCGTCGGCGCTCCACCAGAACGGGTTGTTGAGTACGGCGGTACCATTGAGGGCCGCATTTTTAAGATAAGCGCGGTAAAAAGGTACATCCTGACTGATGCGGTCGATCATCACGGCATAAGGCGTGGGTTCGCCTTGCATGAGTTCGTCGACAAGGGTAGCCTCTGCGTGTACGCCTTTTACATTTTTGGAATTGACGCGTGCCACGAAAGCCTCCGGGAATGAACGCTCTTTGCCATGTAAAATACCGATTTTCTTCATTGTTGATTTAATTGATTCGTTGATTTGATTGAGCAACGAGACGTGTGCCACACGTTTCTGAACGGCGGTAAAACTAAATCAATAATCGATAATCGGCGCAACCGGCGCTTCAATTTTTACACGGGCCACTACTTTTTGCAAAGTGTCGAGCCGAACCTCCTCTCCTTCATAGGTGGCATAAAGGGTTACCATACACGGGCCGTGGTGCTTGAACGTGTGGGTAACGGCGCCTTCAACGAAGGTTTTCCGGGGGCTTCCATCGCCGAAGTCGAGTTCGTATTTCGGGCCGTTGCTCGATTTGATCATGAAAAATTTGAAGGGCTTGCCGGCTTCCGGGTATTCGCTGGTGCGCAGCAGTTCGCCCGGGATGCGTTGCAGCGGCGCCGAAGTCTGGGCATCAGAACTTTGCTGTTTGTTTTCGGTCTGTACCAGCGATTTTTCCTTGGGCTGGCTGGCGTTTTTGCGGGCCAATTGCAGCGCTACAAGCCCCGCCAACCCAATCACGGCCATGCCGATGAGCAAGGCTGTTTCACGCGATATGCCTTTGCCGGTTTTGGAATCAGTACTCATGTATGCGATTTTTTGTGGCAAAAGTAAACATTTATCTGTCGACTCAGGACTCAGGACTCAGGACTTACGACTCCGGACTATCGTATCTTTGCCCCATGCCTTTATTCCGGAATGACAGTTTTAATTTTATCAGCAAGATTACCCCACGGCGTGCCTGGAATTTTGCGCTGGTGCTCACCTCGTACTACCTCACCCGCTTGCTGCACCGGCCCGTACAATGGGGCTTGCCTGTGACGTTGAGCGTAGAACCCACCACGGCCTGCAACCTGCGTTGCCCGGAATGCCCCAGCGGCCTGCGCGCTTTCAGCCGCGATACAGGCAATATGAAAGAAGATTTTTTTCGTAGCACAGTGGATGCGCTACACCGGGATTTGTTTTACCTCTATTTTTATTTTCAGGGAGAGCCGTACATCAACCCCAAATTTCTTGAAATGGTGCGATATGCCCATGAACGGCGCATTTTTACCATCACCAGCACCAACGGGCATTTTTTAAACAGCGAAAATGCCCGCCGAACGGTAGAATCGGGGCTCGATCGGCTGATTATTTCCGTAGATGGCACGACGCAGGAAGTGTACGAGCAATACCGTGTGGAAGGCAAACTGGAGGCCGTGCTTCAGGGCGCCCGCAATGTGGTGGCCTGGAAAAAGAAACTTGGTACGCGGCATCCGCATATTGTATTCCAGTTTCTGGTAGTGCGCCCCAATGAGCACCAGATACCCGACATTTACCGAATTGCACGTGAAATCGGGGTGGATGAAGTAAAACTGAAAACGGCGCAAGTGTACGACTACGAAAACGGAAATCCGCTAATTCCCACCATCGACCGATATGCCCGTTATCGCGAACAGGCGGACGGTACCTGGAAGGTGAAAAATGCGCTGGCAAACCACTGCTGGAAACTGTGGCACTCCTGCGTCATTACCTGGGACGGCCTGGTGGTGCCCTGTTGTTTCGACAAGGATGCCACCCATCGCCTGGGCGACCTGAAAAAACATTCCTTTGCCGAGGTCTGGAACAGTCCGACCTATTATGCTTTTCGCCGAAAACTGCTTCAAGGCCGCGACCAGATCGATATTTGTACGAACTGTACGGAAGGATGCAGTGTTTTTTTAGAGAGGTGAATGAGAGTTATGAGTTATGAGTTATGAGTTATGAGTGTTACGTACTTTGCTTTTGGCCACTCTTTTGGATAAGCCGAAAGCAAAGTACGTAACACTCATAACTCATAACTCATAACTCATAACTCATAACTCTAAAACTTGGTTTGGTTTTGGTAGTATAAAAATTATTCAAATACATTACATTCGTTTACATCCCGCTGAAGTTCATGAACCGATTATTACTTCTTTCTTTTTTATTGATAGCCAACTGGTTGCGTGCAGAAAACATGACACCTCTTGTGTCTCCGTTGGCAGATTCATTGCCGCCAGCCATCAATTGCCCTGCTGGTGCGACTTATGCTTTGCAGCCGTTCCATTGCGATACGGTGCGTTCTTACACGGTGGTGGCATACGACAATGAGCCAAATTTTGTGCTGACACAACTAAGCGGCTTGCCAAGCGGGTCGGCGTTTCCGATCGGGGCCACGGTCAATTCCTTTCTGGTGACCGATGCGGCAGGCAATACGGCATCGTGTTCATTTACGATAACTGTAAATGATTATAGCACTTCACTGATATGCGAAGACCTGGCGATTGTACAATTAGACAGCAACTGCACAGCGATGGTAGATTGGGATTTGGTGGTGGAAAATGATGTAACAGGTTGCCCGGAGAGTTACCTCGTAGAAATAGACAGAACGGCTCCACTGGGCAACGGCCCCTGGGTGCCGGCTTCGATTTTGCCTGGCGATATCAATAAAACTTTCGGCATAAGGGTGCGGAATATCCACTATGTCAACAATACCTGCTGGGGGAATATTATGATTAAGGATAAACTGGGGCCGAAAATGATATGTGAAGACATCTTCATCCCCTGTGAAGTGACGCCGGTGACGCCTGATTATTTGCGCGACAGCCTGGGCATTGCTACTGCATATCCACAAATATCCGACAATTGCGGTGTGGTAGTGGATACCAGTTTTTTGAGTTTTCTCGATTTTGTAGATGTATTTGACCCGGAAACAGGAGTACTCAAATACACTCGGCGTGTATGGAGCGCTACGGATGACAGTGGCAACAAATCGAGTTGCGAGCAATATGTATATCAAATCAAAAGCACCGTTCAGGATATTCTTTTCCCTACCGACAAAGTATTTGAATGTGCTGATACGCTTGTGTTCACACCTGCCGTGGCGGGTATTCCTTTTATAGAATTTGCGGGCCGACCATTTCCGCTGAATGCCTGCGCCATGGTGTTTACCAATGTGGACAGCGTGAGTGTTTCCTGCGGCGGCACTTCCACCGTTTACCGAAACTGGTATGTGCTGGATTCTGAAACTTCGGAAGAAATCTCTGGATTGCAGGTGATTGATATTCAGGATAATACGCCGCCTTCCATCGCCTGCCCGGAACAAATAACCGCTGCGGTAAACGAACAGAATTGCCTGGCGCTGGCGCCCATGCCCGATGTGGAAATCAATGATGCCTGTTCGGGCATCCAATCGTTCGAGGCCCGATGGATGCAGGGGAATATGTTACGCACGCAAAACGGCTCTTTGGAGCCATTTCCAGGAAATGAGCAAGCGCCCAACCAGAAAGTAGGGGTTATGAACGATATTGCTGATTTTCTTGTCGGAACAACCCTTGTTACCTATTCTGCTACCGACCGATGTGGAAATTCCAGCAGTTGCCAGTGGAGCCTTACCCTGCTGGATATGACGCCGCCGGAAGCCGTGTGCGATTCGCTCCAGGCAGTATTTCTGGGCTCAGATGGGCAAGTATCTGTATTACCGTCGGTATTGGATGCAGGTTCTGATGATGCTTGCCTGCCGCTTGCATTCAAAATAAAGTTGCTTACTCCGGGCGCCTGCGCCGACAACGCCGATTTCACAGACCACGTACAATTGTGTTGTACCGATTTGGGAGATACTCTCACAGCGGTTCTTCGCGTGTACGATGTGGCGACGCCGCAAGGCGTGGTATCGGGCGCATTTGGCGAAGGCCATTTCTCGGAGTGCAGCGGACGTCTGGTGGTGCGTGATACCCTGGCGCCTTTGTGCGACAACCTGCCCGATCTGACCGTGAGTTGCGCCGATTTTGACCCGAGTTTTGCAAGTTTTGGACAATTTACCTATTCCTGCGCCGTCGACTCATTTTTCACTTTTATTGATTATTCGGTATTCGATACAGTATGTAAAGTGGGGAATCTTATCCGCACGTTCAACATCGTTTACAATGGCGGACAAACGGCGTTTTGCCTCCAGCATATCACATTTGAACCCGCCGAACAACGATATTTCGTTCGATTCCCCAATGACCTGGTGATTACGGATTGTGCGCTTCAATCTGATTACGGTGAGCCGGAAATATGGACAGACCCCGAATCCTGCCAGAGTATCAGCATTTCCTATATTGATGAAATACAGCCCTTTGTGCCGGATGCCTGCTATGAAATCCGGCGCACCTGGGTGGTGCAGAATCTTTGTCACTACGACGAGAACCTGCCCCTGACTATGATTCCCAACCCTACAGCAGTGATGTCGGGGCCGGTCGTGTCGGCGCCCGGTACGACGGGTATTTGGGCGCCGACTGCTCCTTACGAAAACCTGTGGTCGGCCAATACCAACGGGTACAATTACATACAAAATATCAAGATTCGGGATCAAATCCCCCCTGTGTTCAATGAGTGCCCCACTGATACCCTGTTGGTGCAGGATGCTTCCAACAACAACATTCAGTTGTGGAATGAATCTTACTGGTCTGATCCGGTGCTGGGAATCTCTGATATGTGTGAAGGCACCATTGATTTGCATATCACGGCATCGGACGCCTGTAGTTTCTCGGAGATTAAAGTGTTGTATCAATTGTTTCTGGATCTGAATGGCGATGGTATTCAGGAAACTGTGGTGCGCAGCGACAACCTGCCTGGTTACAACACGGTTTTTTTTAATAATTTCAGCACACCCAATTACAGTGGCGGCACTGCCCGGCAGTTCGACGAACGCCCTGTACCCAGTAGTCAAAAATGGGGTTTTGCATTGGAAAAAGTAACTACTGATACAGGCTTGACGGCATATGTGCGTTTCAATTCGGCCCTCACACCCAATATGTATGAACTTCCCCAGTTGCCATATGGAGACCACCGTATCCGATGGTACGTAGAAGATGAGTGTGGCAACGAAAGCGTGTGCAATCAATATTTCCGTATTCGCGATGGCAAGGCCCCCGAAATTATATGCCCGGATAGCGTGACCATTTATTTTGAAGAAACGCCGGGTATTACCACCTTGCTCAGAGAAGAAGTGCTCTGGAGTGTTTCGGATAATTGTTCGCCCGGCAATTTGATCCAAACCGCCCTGCGTCTTTCCGGGCAAGGCAGCGGATTCCCCATCGAGCCTACGCTGCAATCTATTGATTTTCATTGCATTCCTGATGCCGGTACCGACCAGAAAGTGGAGGCATGGGTGAAGGATGTGTCGGGCAATACGGCATTTTGTGAGGTCGACATCCATATCGACTCTTGCAATATCGACTTGCCTGAAGTAGCCAATCACATCATCGGTAAAATCACCACCGAAAATGAACTGGCGATCAAGGATGTCGAGGTACTGGCAAATCTGTCGAAAGGAAACACGGCTGTTACGTTGGGCGACACTACCAATGTCGACGGCGATTACGACATTGTGCTCGATTCTGCCTCCATCGGAAATACTTTTCTGGAGGGTACCGCCGTCATCAAACCCTATAAAAATTCCGACCCGCTGAATGGGGTAACTACCTTCGATTTGCTAATTATTTCCCGGCATATTCTGGGACTGGATACGCTGGATTCTCCATACAAACTGATTGCCGCAGACGCCAACAAATCGGGCCTTATTACCTCTTTCGACGTGGTGGAATTCCGCAAACTAATCCTGGGTATTTACTCCATCCTTCCCATGGACAACAACTGGCGTTTTGTACCGCGGAATTACGCCTTCCCGAATCCTGAAAACCCCTTCGAGCCGCCCTTCCCGGAAGCCGATTCCACCGACTTCTTCCTCAATGGCGGCGTGTTTGATTTTATCGGCATCAAAACAGGCGACGTCAATATGTCGGTCGACCCTCAAAACCTCGACAGCGATATTCCTGAAAGAAGTGATCGTACCCTGGCGGTACAAACAGTACAAAAGGAAGTGCAGGAAGGCGAAGAATTCTGGGCGCCTTTTTCTACGGATCAGGCCAGCGCTGGATTGCAATTTACCCTGGCATACAAACAACTGGAACTATTGGAAATAAAACCTGAAAAGGGCATTCAGGCCGACCAATATGCTCATTTCCCTGAAAAAAATGCACTCACACTGGCTTATGAAGGCGCTGAACCCATGACGTTTTCTGTCCGTTTCCGTGCGCTGCAATCAGGCTCCTTGTGCGATATGCTCAATCTGAATAGCCTGATTACACCTTCAGCCGCATGGCTGCCCAACGAAAGAGGACAGTCGACACCCGCATCTGTAGCACTTGCTTTTGCGGAGCAAAATGGATTCGCGCTCCTGCAAAATTCCCCCAATCCATTTGCCGACAAAACCTATATTCAGTTTCAGATACCCCACGCGACAGACGCTACTATCAAGGTGTTTGACGCTACTGGCCAGGTATTGTTCTCACACGCAGGCTTTTATGAAAAAGGGGTGCATACCGTGCCCGTTCAAATAAACCATGCGCAATCGGGCATCCTGTTTTATTCGTTGGAAACGCCAGAGTATCGAGGCGTGGGGAAGATGGTGAGGCAGTAAGGCGCGTTTGAATCAGGATTTTTAAAGGATTTTACAAGATTAGAAGGATTCCCGACTGGATGACAAAATTTATAAAATTGGACTGAATTGGGCTACAAAACTGTCAATGTAAGAGATTTAAGCCAATTTGAATAATTGTGGACATCAAATCGGGAATCCTTCTAATCCTGTAAAATCCTTAAAATCCTGATTCAGACCACCACCAAACTCCTTCCCGTCATCACCGACGGCGCCTCAATGCCCAGCAAATGCAGCAGGGTAGGGGCTACGTCGGCCAGGCGGCCATCGTGCAGCACCTGACCGGGCGCCGGGTTGCGCTGAACGAGGATACAAGGCACCGGATTTTTGGTGTGGGCGGTATTCGGCGTACCATCTTCGTTGATCATATAGTCCGAATTGCCGTGGTCGGCAATAAGGATACAGGAGTAATCGTGTTCGAGGGCCAGCGGGACGATCTGGCTGAGGCACTGATCCACGGTTTCAGCGGCTTTCATGGCGGCACTGAATACGCCGGTGTGGCCCACCATATCCGTATTGGCAAAATTGAGGCAAATGAAATCAGGCTGGTATTTTCGGATATCCTCCATAATCGCATCCCGGATGCCGAGTGCGCTCATTTCGGGCTGCAAATCGTAGGTAGCCACTTTGGGCGACGGCACCATGAGCCTGCGTTCGCCTTCGAAAGGTTGTTCGCGGCCGCCGGAAAAGAAGAAGGTGACGTGCGGGTATTTTTCCGTTTCCGCGATGCGCACCTGGGTTTTGCCAGCCAGGCTGATGACTTCCCCCATCGTCATGGCCACGTCGTCTTTTTCAAACATCACATGCACGTTCCGGAAAGTTTCGTCGTAGCGGGTCATAGTGACGTAATACAGCGGCAGGGTATGCATGCCTGCTTCGGGCATGTCTTTTTGCGACAGTACAGTGGTGAGTTCGCGCAGGCGGTCGGTGCGGAAATTGAAACAGATCACCACATCGTCGGCAGCAATGAGTCCGCCGGGCGTGGTAGATGCCACGGGTTCGGCAAATTCATCGGTAATCCCTTTTTCGTATGAGGCGCGCAGGTAAGCGGCAAAGTCGGAGGTCGTTTCTGCAGCCGTGCCGTGTACAAGCAAGTCGTAGGCGCGCTTCACACGTTCCCAGCGTTTGTCGCGGTCCATGGCATAGTAGCGCCCGACGAGCGTTGCAATGCGGGTGTGTTTGCCAGCAATATGCTGTTGCAGCTCATCCAGGAACCCTGCACCGCTTTTGGGATCGCAGTCGCGGCCGTCGGTAAAGGCGTGTACAAACGAGCGGTTCACGCCATTTTCTTCCAGAATATCGACCAGGGCTTTGAGGTGGTTGATGTGCGAGTGTACGCCGCCGTCGCTGACGAGCCCCAGGAGGTGAATGGCTTTGTTGTTGGCTTTGGCGTAGGCGATAGCGTCCAGCAGCGCCTTGTTTTCATGCAATTCGCGCTCTCTGACGGCCTTGTTGATACGAGCAAGTTCTTGCCATACGATGCGGCCGGCGCCGATGTTGAGGTGGCCGACTTCGGAATTGCCCATTTGGCCGTCGGGCAGGCCCACATCTTCGCCGTGGGTGATGAGCGTACTGTGCGGGTATTGTTGCATCAGGCTGTCGAAAAAAGGCGTATTTGCCTGATAGATTGCGTCTGCGCTGTGTTTGGGGCCGAGTCCCCATCCATCCAGGATAAGGAGAAATGCTTTATTTGCCATAGTTGTAAATGCCGGAATGATTATGGTTGCAAAGAAACGGCGAACAGAACACTGATTACACGGATGAGGACAGATTTACGCGTATTTTATTTTTTGCGGATAAACTGGATTCAATATAAAATACAGGCTTTGACAAAAATCATCTTCAGCGATGACCACAATTGGAATTTCTAAAAAATGCAGTTGTACCTTTGCCACGTCATGAAACAAATCTTGATGTACACATGGATCATTGCCATACTGGGACAGGCGTTTGTACGCACTGCCTGGACGGCTGATTACTGGTGGCATCAGGACAAGTACGTTTCCAACTGCGAAAACCTGTACAATGTTCGTTTCGATTGTGCGGGTAAATGTTACCTGAACAAAACCATTCGGACGAGCGAGGGCGCTACTTCTTCTTCAGGAAAAGAACAGACGCCGCTGACCCAGTTGCAATTCAAAGATGCTGTGTTGTATTTTGAAGCATTGGATTTGCTTCCCGACGTTCTTGTAATGCGCACAAAAAAACTCCCCGTACCTCCATATTTCGCTTTTGTGCCCACCGTGCCGGAAGCGCCTGTTTTCAAGCCGCCGGGCCGATACATCGGCTGACGCGCCGGGTAAAGGTCACTTTACCCCAGTTTTTTCACATTTCAATGATGTTGTCATGAAACAACTACTGTTCCTGCTTCTGGCAGGAGCGGTACTTGCGACGCCTCGTATGGCACGGGCGTGCGATGTATGTGGTTGTTCGGGCGGTGGCGGCTACTTCGGTATTTTACCGCAGTTTCAGCGCCACTTCGTAGGCATGCGCTGGCAGGAACGGGTACTCGACTCGTACTCGCCGGCTACCAGCCTCGAACCAGCCTCGAACGGACACAGCGTATTTCGCACCCTGGATGTCTGGGGCCGCTGGTACCCGCTTCGCCGCCTGCAAATCCTGGCATTTGTGCCGGTTCATTTTTTTCAACAGACTGAAAATGAATCTATTATTCGTACACACGGCCTTGGAAATGCAAGCCTGCTGGCCAATTACACGGTGTTCAATACGGGCGACAGCCTGATGCGCACCTGGAAACACTCCTTTCAGATTGGCGGCGGTGTACAGTTGCCAACGGGCCCTTACCAACTGACCGATTCGGATGGCGTGCGCTACCATGCCAACCTCCAGCCGGGTACAGGCAGCACCGATGCATTGATAAATGTGATTTACACCCTACGCCGCGGTAGCGTAGGCATGCAGGTGGATGCACAAACCCGTATCAATACGACCAATTCCAACCAGTATCGCTTCGGAAACCGCCAGAATGCAGCATTACGCCTGTTCTGGTGGAAAAAACTGAACAATACCATTTCCATCCTCCCACGTGCAGGTGTCACACTCGATATAGCCCAAAAAGACGTGTGGTATGGAAGCCGCCAACGTGAAACGGGTGGCAGCATGGTGTTCGCCGACTTCGGCGCCGATGTATACCTGGGCAATCTGGCTATCGGTGCTGGCTTCCAGAAACCCTTGCAGTACAATCTGGGAACAGGCGGCATCACCCCGCGTGGCAACCTGAGTCTGTCGGCTACCTGGGCTTTCGGCGGCGAAAAAAAGGCTGCCATGCCTGCGGTACCGGCTTTCCGGAATGTGGCTGCGCCCAATTAGAGATGTCTGGTTCAAAAATTAACAAACTGAATTTCAAATATTTACAAACATGAAAAATGCTTTTTTCGGCCTCCTGGCCCTCTTGATCACTTTTACCCTCACGAATTGCAAAAAAACGGAAGAAGAAGTAAAAGGCCTCGGCGATGTCGTTATTGAAATGGACAACCACGCTGGCGATGAAATCCTGGAATTTGGCAAATCGTACGTGACTGCTGGCGGCGATACTGTCAAGTTTACCACCTTCAACTATTTTGTTTCCAATTTTATCCTCACCAAGGATGACGGTACCCAGTATCTAGTGCCAAAAGATTCCTGCTATTTCCTGTGCCAACACGACGATGTGGATTCGCGCGAAATCGTGTTGCACAATATTCCTGCCGGCGACTACAAATCCGTGCAATTCATCATCGGTGTAGACAGCCTGAAAAGTGTAAGCCCGGTAGGCGACCGCAAAGGTGTACTGGATCCTACAGGCGCTGCTGCCGGTATGTACTGGTCGTGGAACTCCGGTTACATTTTTGTAAAAGTAGAAGGCACTTCGCCACAGGCGCCCGTGGATGCCGGTACTGGCGAGCGCACCCTGGAATACCATACAGGCCTGTTTGGTGGCAAAGATTCGCCAACCCTCAACAACCTGAAAACCGTGAAAATTACGAGCACCAGTGAAAGCGCTCGCGTGCGCGACGGCCATACGGGCGACGAAGCGCCTGTGTTTCACTTGTATGTAGACATTCTGGAAATGTTCACCACCCCCAACTCTTTCCGCGTAGCAGATGTACCGACTTCACACGCCGGCCCATTCTCGCAGAAAGTAGCGGAGAACTATGCAGATATGTTCACGCTCGACCACGTACACAACCACCAATAAGGTTGCGGTACCCCTCATTTGGAATTAGGTGTTAGATATATGCCCCGGGCAAGTAATTGTTCGGGGTATAAAACCTGTTCAGAATTTGTCAGGATTGGCTTTCTGTCGATATTGGCTTGAACGAACGCGATAAAAGTTGGTTCTTGCCTGTATATTTTTCAGACATCCTACAAGTACCTGCTATCATGAAAAAACTGCTTTTCAGCGCCATTTTTACATTTGTTGCTGCCGGCATGTTCGGCCAGACCGGCGACATACAATCCGTTATCGACCAGGAAAAAGCCGCCTGGATTCGACATATGATGCTTGAACGCAATGCCGAGAACGGCGCGGTCAATCGAAGCGACCAGCATTACAGCCGTTTTCACTGGTATGTCGACCCCGAATTGCATTACATCCGGGGTGAGGTAACGACGGTGTTCGAGCCGCTGGAGAACCTGAATACCCTGGATTTCGACTTTTCTTCGGCGCTGGTGATGGACAGCATCCGCTACCACGGGCAATTGCTGTCGTTTACCCAAAATACAGACATACTTACAGTACAGTTCCCGGCAATATTGCCTGCTTCGCAAACCGACTCGCTGACTTTTTTCTATCAGGGTGCTCCGGTAGCCGTAGGTTCGGGGTTCGGGTCTTTTGCTACGGAAAAACACGGCCCCGACAGCGTGGCGGTGTTGTGGACCCTCTCGGAGCCGTATGGCGCCCGCGAATGGTTCCCCTGTAAAATATCGCTGGACGATAAACTCGACTCCATCGATATTTTTATCACGGCCCCTCAAATGTATAGCGCGGCCAGCAACGGCCTGCTCGTGTCGGAAACTTCCCTGAATGGCAGAAAAACGGCACACTGGAAACACCGCTATCCCATTTCTACTTACCTGATTTGTATGGCGGTGACCAATTATGTGACGTTTGAAAACCTGGTGCCTGCCGGAGACGATACCATTCACGTGCTGAACTATGTATACCCTGAAGAATACAACGCTGCGCTGTTCGGCTCGCAGTTTATCGTCTCGCAGATGCAGTTGTACAACGATCTGTTTGGCATATATCCGTTTAAAGATGAAAAATACGGGCATGCGCAGTTTGGATGGGGCGGCGGCATGGAACACCAGACCATGACTTTTGTGACCAATTTCGGCTATGAATTGATTGCGCACGAACTGGCGCACCACTGGTTTGGCGACAAAGTGACCTGCGGCACCTGGCGCGACATCTGGCTCAACGAAGGTTTTGCCACCTATTGCAGCGGGCTGGTGTACGAACACCTCGCTCCGCAATACTGGCAGAATTTCAAACAACAGCGTATCGACAATATTACCAGTGAGCCTGGCGGGGCTCTTTTTGTAGAGGATACCTCCAATGTAGGGCGCATTTTCGATGGCCGGCTTTCGTATGCCAAGGGAGCGATGGTGTTGAATATGTTGCGCTGGGTTTGTGGCGACAACGCCTTTTTTACCGGCGTTCGCAACTACCTGAACGCGCCGGGTATCCAATACGAATATGCTTACACAGCCGATCTAAAGCATTACCTCGAACAGGCTTCGGGCAAAGACCTCGACGGATTCCTGGCCGACTGGTACACTGGCGAAGGCTACCCTTCGTATCAGTTGAACTGGTCGCAGGACGATTTCAACCACGTTATTGTCAACCTCGGTCAGCAACACTCTCACCCTTCGGTGTCGTTTTTCGAACTGCCGGTTCCAGTGCGTTTTGCCAATGCCGAGCAGGATACGATCATTGTATTGCAACACCAGTTTGACGGACAGTCTTTTGCATTCGACCTCGATTTTGCTGCTACGGAAGTGACCATCGACCCGGAATTGTGGCTCATTTCAAAAAACAATACCGTGCAGCAAGTCAGCAATACCAGCGAGGCGATCTTGCCGGGCTTGCGTTTCCGATTATTGCCCAGTCCTGCCCACGAACAATTCCGCGCAGCGCTTCAACTCGACGCAGCGCAGTCGGTGGACATGATGCTCATTGACTTTTCCGGTAAAGTGCTGATTAAGAAGCATCTGCAACTTTCGGCAGGCGCTCAGGATATTACTTTTGATGTGAAAAATTTCCCCGCAGGCATGTACACATTTGCCCTGCAAACAGAAAAAGGCAGGGTTTCCAGACCGCTTTCTGTGTTTTAGCCTCGACCACGAATTAACAATGTTTTATGCAACCTGATTTTTACAAAGTAACCGGCATTAGCAAAGGGCTGATACTTGGGGTTTTATCTGTTTTGCTTCTTTTTTCCTGTAAAAAAGACGAGCCATCCTATGAAGTATTTTTGCCGTCCAATTTTCCTGCGCCGGCGTACGACCTTTCCCAAAATCCGGTGACTACTGCCGGTTTTGAACTGGGCCGCAAACTTTTTTACGACCCTATTATGAGCCGCGACAGCACGATTGCCTGCGCAGATTGTCATATTTCCTTTTCGGCTTTCAGTCACCCACAGCATGCTACCAGCCACGGTATTGACGGGTTGTTTGGCCGCCGCAACGCCCTGCCTGTTCAAAACCTGATCTGGCAAACCAGTTATTTCTGGGATGGAGGCGTTGGCCAACTCGACCTTATTCCACTCAATGCCATCACCAATCCGGTGGAAATGGACGAAAGCCCGGCGCATGTGGTAGCCAAACTGAATCGCCACCGCCAGTATCCTGCTTTGTTCCGCGAGGCTTTCCCGGGAGGAGACAGTGTGACCGGGCCGCACATGTTGCAGGCATTGGCGCAGTTCATGTCGATGCTGGTAAGCGCCAACAGCCGCTACGACCACTATGTGCGACATGAAGCGGGGGGCGACATGAGTCAGCAGGAACTTGCCGGATTGCAGGTGTTTCAGCAAAAATGCGCTACCTGCCATGCCACTGATCTGTTTACTGATCAAACGTATCGAAACAACGGTATTCTCGACAATTTTACCCTCGACAGGGGCAGAAACGAGGTCAGTTCCCTACCCGAAGATATTGGGAAATTCAGGGTGCCCAGTCTGCGCAATGTGGCCCTCACAGGCTCTTACATGCACAATGGAAAATTCAAAACCCTGGAAGCAGTACTGGATCACTATGCATCCGGGGTAAAAGATTCGCCTACGCTCGATCCTTTGCTCAAGCAAAACGGGCAACTTGGTATTCCATTAACAGCAGAGGAAAAACAATCCATCCTGGCTTTTTTGCAAACGCTAACCGATCAGGACTTCGTGAATGACGAGCGTTTTCAAAAGTAAGGTTCTGTGCTGAGAAATAATGCGTGGCCGATTGGCCGCAGATGAAAACTGATTTTTTTGTCATAAAAAGTGCTGGCCTGTACCGGGCTTGGCACTTTTTTTTGACCTTTGCGTGAGCGAACCCTCCTGTTACCAAAGTATCCAAATCCAAACATTTTATGAGCGAAATAAAATACCGGCGCATTCTGCTGAAACTTTCTGGTGAAAGCCTGATGGGATCACAAAAATTTGGAATTGCTGCCGATATGTTGCAGCATTATGCCGTGCAAATCAGAGAATTGCGTGAAATGGGCGCCGAAATCGCCGTAGTCATCGGCGGTGGCAATATTTTCCGGGGCATCCAGTCCGAAGGCGCAGGCATCGAAGGTGTGACGGGCGATTATATGGGCATGCTGGCCACCGTCATCAATGGCCTGGCCCTGCAAAGCGCCCTGGAAAGCATCGGCGTACAAACACGCCTGATGACGGCCCTGAAAATGGAAAGCGTAGCAGAGCCCTACATCCGCCGTCGGGCCATCCGCCACCTGGAAAAAGGCCGTGTGGTGATCTGCGCTGCCGGTACCGGCAATCCGTTCTTCACGACCGATAGTGCCGCAGCGTTGCGTGCCAATGAAATAAAGGCCGACGTTATCCTGAAAGGCACCCGTGTCGACGGCATCTACTCGGCCGACCCGGAAAAAGACCCGATGGCCGTCAAATTTGATAAGCTCACCTTCGCGCGTGTTATCAGCCTCGGCCTCGAAGTCATGGATATGACGGCCTTCACACTTTGTGCCGAGAATAATATGCCCATCATAGTATTTGATATTAACCAACCCGACAACCTGCGTGGTATTGTGCTGGGAGAACAGGTGGGGACGCTGGTAGAAGGATAGTTGGAAGTCCTGAGTCGTAAGTCCTGAGTCCTGAGTCCGTAGCGTACACCTGATTACATTTGGCATTCATTTAACCAAAAACAAAGGGTAGTCAGGTGTACGCTACGGACTTACGACTCAGGACTTACGACTCAGGACTTACGACTTACGACTCAGGACTTACGACTCAGGACTTACGACTTTTATGTTAAACATCATCTCCTACAACGTCAACGGCATTCGATCGGCCATTTCCAAAGGATTTTGGGAGTGGCTGGATACAGAAAAGCCAGATATCGTGTGCCTTCAGGAAATCAAGGCGTTGGCTACCGATGTGCCGGTGCTGGAACTGGAAGCGCTCGGCTATCGCCATTGCTGGTTTTCTGCCCAGAAAAAAGGCTACAGCGGTGTCGCCACTTTTTCTAAAACGGATCCCGACCAGATTGTATCGGGCTGTGGCATAAGCGATTATGATCAGGAGGGCCGCATCTTGCGCACTGATTTTGGCGACTGGACACTACTCAACTGCTACTTCCCCTCAGGCACCACCGGCGATGCGCGGCAGGGATTTAAAATGAAATTCCTCGAAGATTTTCTTGGGTATGTAGAGGTGCTGAAAAAAGAACGGCCACGCCTGATCATTGTAGGCGATTACAACATTGCCCACCATGAAATAGACATTCATGACCCCAAAGGCAATAAAAACAGCAGCGGTTTCCTCCCGGAAGAACGCGCCTGGATGACGCGCTGGCTGGAAAGCGGATTCAAGGATTCTTTTCGTTTCCGCAATCCGGATATGGTGGAATACAGTTGGTGGAGTTTCCGCGCAGGCGCCCGGGGCAACAACAAAGGCTGGCGCATCGATTACCAATGTGTGACGGATAACCTTGCGGATAAAATCGTCAGCGTTCGGCAATTGACCGATGTGCTGCACTCCGACCATTGTCCGGTGAAGATGGTGATTGACCTGTAATTGGTTATTGGTTATCAGTTATCCGTTATTGGTTATCAGGGGAGATAGGGAGACCATCTGTACAAATGCCTGGCATCCGTTTTTGCGAAGCCAGGCATTTGTACAGATGGTCTCCCTATCTCCCCTGATAACCAATAACGGATAACTGATAACCAATTTGCAAAAATGTCTACCTTTGCCCGATACCCCAATCCGTTTTAGTCTCACAGCCCTGCCATTCTCATCAGGCATGAAAGTTACTGCCGCTCAATTAGCGCAAATTCTGGACGGCTCGCTTGATGGCGACCCGAATGCTACCGTGTACCGACCTGCTCGAATTGAAGAAGCGGGCGAAGGTGATTTTGCATTTCTCGACAATGTCAAATACGAATCGTACGCTTATACGACGAAAGCCTCTATCTTGCTGGTACACAGAGCATTCAAACCTTCCCAACCGGTTCGGTGCACACTCATTCGCGTAGATGACGTAAGGAGCAGCCTTGCCCTGCTGCTGCAAAAATTTGATGGCGCCAACAATGGCTCCAATGGCACAGCGATTGCGGGAGAAGCCGCCATTCATAAACTCGCAAAAATCGGGTTGGGCACCAGCGTTGGGGCTTATGTGGTGATTGAAGAGGGCGCCGTGATAGGCAACAACTGTGTGATTTACCCGCAGGTATATATCGGGCGCAATGCCCGTATCGGCGATAATTGCCGCATTTACCCGGGCGTGAAAATTCATTTCGACTGCATTATCGGAAACAACTGTTCGCTGCATGCCAATGCAGTCATCGGCGCTGACGGGTTTGGCTTTGCCCAGCAGGAAGATAAAAGTTGGAAAAAAATACCACAAGTAGGCAATGTCGTTCTGGAGGATTATGTAGAAGTGGGGGCTTGCACCTGTATCGACCGGGCGGCTTTGGGCAGTACGATCATTCGGCAGGGCGCCAAATTGGACAACCTCATTCACATCGCTCATAATGTGGAAGTAGGCAAAAATGCAGCCCTGGCGGCTCAGGTGGGCGTTGCGGGTAGTACGCACCTCGGCGACAATGTTCAGGTAGGCGGCCAAGTCGGTTTTTCCGGCCATATCAGCATCGCAGACGGCACACGTATTCAGGCACAAAGCGGCCTGGCATCCAGTGTTTCCGAGCCCAATACGGCTTTGTTTGGTAGCCCGGCTATCGGCTATAAGGATTTTATCCGGGCTCATATTGTATTCAAACAATTGCCTGATTTGCAGCGTAAACTGGTACAATTAGAGAAAAAACTAAAGGAAATAGAGGAGCAAAACTCTGCTACCTGATTGCCCTGCATTACCAAAAACTGTTAAGAGAAACATGCGTACGGACGTAAACACCCTGGGTGAATTCGGCCTGATAGACCACCTGACCGGCAATTTTGTCCTGCAGCAACCTTCCTCCCTCAAAGGGGTGGGCGACGACGCTGCGGTTATCGACAATGGCGGTTTCTGCACCGTTGTCAGCACCGATATGCTGGTAGAAGGTATACATTTCGACCTGGCATACACGCCGCTCAAACACCTGGGTTACAAATCGGTGGTGGTGAATTTGTCGGACATCTACGCCATGAATGCTTTCCCGAAGCAGATCACCGTTTCCATCGCTATCTCCAACCGATATTCGGTAGAAGCCCTCGACGAACTGTACGCCGGTATCCGGGCCGCCTGCGACACTTATGGCGTCGACCTCGTGGGTGGCGACACCACCTCCTCTCCGAAGGGTATGGTCATCAGCATTACTGCGATCGGGCAAGGCGAAAAAGACCTGCTCACCTACAGAAACGGCGCCCGAGTCGGCGATTTGATCTGCATTACGGGCGACCTCGGTGCGGCATACCTCGGGTTGCAATTGCTGGAACGGGAAAAACAAATCTGGCAGGAAAACCCGGATGTACAGCCCAACCTCGAAGATCAGCAGTATGCCATCGGCCGCCAACTAAAGCCCGAAGCGCGCCGCGATATGATCGAAATCTTCCGTAAGATAGGCCTGAAACCTACCTCCATGATTGACATTTCCGACGGCTTGGCTTCCGAAATATTCCATATCTGCAAGCAAAGTGGGGTAGGAGCCCTGATAGAAGAAAGTGGTGTTCCCATCCACCCCGACGCCGAACTGCTGGCCCTGAAATTCAAACTCGACCCGATCACCTGCGCCCTGAATGGCGGCGAAGATTACGAACTACTGTTCACCATCGACCCCAACGACGTAGAGAAAGTGCGTTTCCTGCCTGAAATCTACATTGCAGGGGAAATACTCGATCCCAAGGATGGCATCAAACTCAATACAAAAGGTGGAAATCTGCATGTGTTGAAGGCGCAAGGGTGGACGCATTTTTAGAGGTGAGAGGTGAGAGGTGAGAAGTGAGAAGTGAGAGCGTGAGAAGGTGAAAGGCGTGAGAGTGAGAGACTTGGGAAAATGGAAACGAAAAAATAGCCCTGAAAGGGCGTATTCAATAGCCCAGGGCAACGCCCTGGGAAAAATCGTATAACAAACCGAGGCAATGTCCTGGGAACGTGAGAGATAAATAATCATCACAGTGGCAAAGAAAATTCAAAAACGGAACGCACCTGTTTCTCGCCCTGCGCGCACAGCGGCCACAACGGCGGAACCCATCGACTGGAACCGCTGGGCCATCTGGGTGCCAGTCATCCTGGCCTTCCTGATGTTTGCCACTGGCCTGAACAATGCCATGACAGGCATTGACGACCATGCCTCCACC
>JAEUUT010000015.1 GCA_016787415.1 Saprospiraceae bacterium
GGGCAGAAAGAGCGGATTTTGTTGGCAGGCAAGGCTTATTTTGGAGGGAATAGCCGGAGGCTATTGCCGAGAAAATAGCCGCAGCATACCGACAAAAGACGGTTTTCTGCTCCGATGAAATTAACTCAAACAACTTCTTAAAAATCAACCCTCTACTTAATTCTCCATACCAAGAGCAACGCACCCCCAAAACACAAAAACCCAAAAACGCCAAAACACATAAAATGCCAACCTACTTCACCCGCTTCACATAAAAATAATCTGGGCCTTGCTCCAGATACGTCAGCGGGTCTTTGTGCACATTGCGGTCGGCTTTTTCGCTAGGCAAGATAGCGCCACCTTTCACGACAAAGGTGTATTGCAGGGTGCTTTCTTTGCCATCTTTGTCTTTTAACAGCACATCGAGGGTATAATTCCCGTCTTTCAGGTCTTCTTTTTTCAAAAATTTCTTGGAACCAGCGCCGGTACCTGTGGCAACTACCGGATAGGCATACAGGGTAGCATCGAACCTGCCCCATTTCCCATTGCGCACCTGTATGTTGCCGGGTTCCATGCCGTTGCCCACATTCTGGATGCGGTAAGCGCCCGCCATTTTCCCGTCGCGGTACAATTTTATCATAAAATCGTAGGGCTTCACCAGGTCCCAGTTGGCCTGATTGGTAATGGCCGTATTTACATCGGTGTAGTAAAAACTGAAGATAAAGTCCTTGTCAGGCCCGTATTCTACCCTGCCCCAGTTTTCCCAGGGGCCTTTTAAAAAATACAGGTCGTGTACGGGCGCATAAGGGTCGGGGTTGTTCTTTTTTTCCACGCTGAACTGGTAGGTATAAAACACCTTGGTGCCAGCCCAGAATCGAAGTTCGTACTGGCCTTCCTTGAGGTTGACGGAGAAGGCATAGTTGCGTCCGGTCAGTTGTACTACGTTGTACAGGGGCAAGATGTAGGGTTTGGCCTCATAATGCAGGGTGCCTTTGATGGCGCCGGTGGCCACATCAATCACTTCCAGCCGGAGTATCGGGGTGGGGTTGCTGTAACTGGCATACCCTACTGAAGCACCGCTTTTTGTTTTTTGGGGTAAAAAGATCGCTTCGAGGTTGTTGACGTAAAATTCGCCATTGGTGATGTTGTAATACCAATTGCTCTGATTGAGCAACGACGCCCAGGTAATGGCAGGCTGGAATGGCTGCGATTCAAAATCCAGTTCTATGTCGGAGGGAGGAACGGATTTGTCTGAAGAAGCCGATCTGGGTTGTTGTGTCGGCTTTTTGCTGGTCGGCGGCTGGTCGGGCTGTGTCGGAACAGCAACGGGCGTTTCAACAGGGTTGGCGCTTGTACTTCTTGCGGCAGGTTGTTCCGTCTTGGTTTCTTCCTTGTTTTTGTCCTTGCCAAGGTTTTTGGCTTTGTTTTTCAAGTCGCCAATCTGGGCAGAAGCGGCCAGTGAGCATCCGATGAAAAGGAATAGTAACGTGTGTTTTTTGAAAAGAGTCGGCATGGGTAGTGTGGTTGGGTGAGAGAGATAGGGTTGATGAGGTTGATAAGGGTTGATGAGGGTTGATAAGGGTTGATGAGGGTTGATGAGGTTGATAAGGGTTGATAAAATAATTACCCGTATCCAAGGATACAGCACCAACACTCATAACTCAACACTCATAACTCATAACTCCCCAATGTCCGGCCTCTCACCCACCCCGGCAAGTCCCTCATGACGAGCGAATGCACCCGTTGAGCCAACGCCGGGTTTCTTTTATTCTATTGCAGAAGACAGGTTGATACTATTCAGCAAATCAAGCAGTTGCGTCTTTTTTCGCTGCGCGACGGGGAGGATATTTCCGTCGCTCATTTCCACTTCGCCGGAGAAGCGATTGTAGTAGCGGCGCAGGTGATCGAGGTTGATCAGGTGCGATTTGTGGATGCGTTCGAATGAGTAAGGTTGCAAGATGGCCTCCATATCCTTGAGGGTTTTGGCGACCAGAAGTTTGGTATGGTCGTCAAAATGAACGGTCGTGTAATTGCCGTCGGAGGCACAGCGCACGATATTTTTTACATAATACAGGTGAACGCCGTCGGCCGTTGTGAGCGCCACCCGTGCAGCAGACTGGCCGTGTTGCAGTTGTTGCATCAACCTGCGAAGTTGGATATTGAATTCCGACTGGCGGCTATGCATGACCTTGGCAACAGCCGCTTTCAGTTCTTCCGCGTCGACGGGTTTCAGGAGGTAATCGAGCGGCGAAAATTTGATGGCCCGCAGGGCGTACTCGCTGTAGGCTGTGGTGAAAATGACTTTGCAGTGGCTACAATCCACATTTTGAAGAATATCGAACCCGGAACCGTCGGTCAGTTGAATATCCAGAAACAACAGATCGGCACGTGGATGGGCGTCGATCGTTTCGATAGCCTCAATCACCGAACTGGCCTCTGCAATGATCCGGATTTCAGGACAATGCAGTTTAATATCGAGCGTCAGCGAAGCGCGCGCTGCGGGTTCGTCGTCAATGATGATCGCGTTGATCATGGTGGTGATTTTTTTGAAATGGAATAAACAGCGTGACTGCCGTACCTGCGGCCACACCTTGTTCATCGTACAAATCCTGCATTAGAACAGCGGGCGCTGATTGTTCAGGGCGGAGCAGTTGCAAGCGCTCGGTGGTAATCTGGGTGGCTAATTGTTTGTGTTCGCTTTGCAGCCGCATCAGGGAAGCAGCCGAGCGGCCAATGCCGTTGTCGCGGATGTGTACCCTGATTTCAGTGTCATTCAGATCAAATCTGATCGACACCAGGCCACCTTTTGGTTTGGGAACCAGTCCGTGAATGACGGCATTTTCCACAAACGGCTGTATCAGCATGGAAGGAATGAGGATGTCGATCGGGTTTAATTCCGGCGACACCTGCAAGTCCAGGGTAATTTTATCGGGGTACCGGGTTTGTGATAACTGGATATAAATCTGCAATAATTCCAGTTCCCGATCCAGTGGAATCAGCGCATCGGAGTAGTCCAGGTTAATCCGCAGCAGTCGCGCAAAACGGCCGATGAAAGCATTTGCCTCCACAAATTTTTCCTGCCCGTAATACCCTTTGATGGTATTGAGTGCATTGAAAATAAAGTGCGGATTCATTTGCAGGCGCAGTGCCAGCATACGCAATTCGGTGTTGCGTTGCTGCAATTCGGCATTTTCACGGCTGCTGTCCATCAACTGGCGCTCCACATCGTAGGCATGATGCAGCCTCGCCTCCCGCCAGCGAATATAGGCGACTGCGCCAAGGGCCAGCATGGCCAGTACAAACAATAGAAACCAGGCATTGAGCCAGAACGGCGGCGCTACGTGGAAACGGAGTATAGCAGGCTGGGCGCTCAGATTGCCGGATGCATTCGTACTGAACACTTCCAGCATGTAATGGCCGGGCCGCAGTGCTGCAAATTCCACACTTTTCAGCGCCGTTTCATGCCAGTTATCGTCGAAACCGCTGAGTCGGTAGCGGTATCGGATGTTGGGCGCTTCCCGGAATGACAAGCCTTCGAACGCTACCACAAGCGATTCCGAGCCATAGGCCATTTCTACTTCTTTATTGTCAAAATCCTGTGGTTTGCGCCCGATAGATACCGAGTTGATGCGAACCGGAGGCGCCGGGATCGACCGGGTCAACACATTTTCAGGTATGACAAGCAAGCCGTCATCTTTTCCAAGAAATACTTCGCCGTTCAGCACTTCAATGGCATTTATTTTTTCCCTTTCGAGGCCATACACACCCCAGTAACTCGTCAATTGCCAATGCCCCGGCATCCCGCTCACCTTGAACAATCCGCCCAGTCCACCCACCCAAATATTCCCTTGGTCATCGGCACACAAGTCCTGGCAGATGACATTGCCGCGGCTGTTAGCCAGGCGCAGGCTATCGACAACCTGTCCGTTTTTCAGCACAAAAAGGCCGTCTGTTTCTGTCAGCGCCCACATCACCTGCCGGGCGGAGTCCATCAGAATATCGCGGGTAACATAAGGCAGAACGGCAGTATAATGGGTGGAATCTACACCCACGTACAGCCCGGTAGATGTTGCCAGCCAGATACGTTTCAAGGCATCAAATTCTATTTTACTCACCCGCAAGTTGGAAAGTCGCCTCACCACGCTGCGTTTGTAACGTTCTGTCACTTCAGGCATACTCAGGTATCGGGTAGATGTGATGGCTGAAGAAGCCTTGTCGCGTTCGATCCGATACAAACCGGTTAGCCCAATCCAGTAATTGCCCTCTGTATCCTGATTTACATCGGCACTGCGGTAGTAAAGGTATTGCTCCCTGTTTTGCTCGATCATCAGGGTGCCGCCCAGTCCGCTTACCCAGGTACGTTCACCGGGAAAATGCCGGATACTGAGTATCGACATGTAATCAGGAGCATCCGGAATAATTTTCCGTGTACGCAGTTTTTTATTTTCAAGAATGGAAAATGTAGACCCGTCCGAACCAATCCACAAACGGTTGGAGGCGTCGCGGCTCAGACAATATATGCGGTCATAAAGCAAGCCCTGCGAGGTATCGAAATGCAAAATAGCCGGTGTTGGCGCATAAAACAGGCCTTCTTCCAGCGTAGAAAACCACCAGCCTCCCTCCCGGTCTTCCACAAACGAAGTGACTGATCGGTCGGGCAGGTACAAAGCATGTTGCTGAAAATCCGGAAAGGAATAGGTGTACATGCCTTTGCGGGTGCCAATCCACAACTTGCCGCTGTGGTATTTCAGGCTAATAATGTGCTCGTCTGTAGTAGTAGGCGAAAATTGATATATCAGGCGTTTTTGTGCGCGATCGCAAACATAGATCGACTGCGCACTGCTGAAGATCAGCGTGTCGCCCAGCGCCAATGCCCGGAAAGGTTTATTAAGCGCCGGCAAACCTGGTATTTCTATCGTAGGCCGACCTGTTGTATAAATATGCTGTTTGTTGTACCAGGAAATGCTGCCATCTGCATTTTCCCATACGTCCAGGATACTGGTCGAGCCGGAAGCCAGCACTTCTACTTCGCCGGTTTCGATATGGATCGCCACAATTTTTGCAGCCGAAGCCAGCACGATGCTGCCGTCGCGTCGTTCGAGCAGCCGAAATACCAACCCTTCCATCTGGCACTGGCGCAGTAATGGCAGGTTTTTTTCGCTGTATATCAACCCTTTATGGTAAAAACAGGGTTTGCCGTTGAGGGTGGCAAACCACAGGCGTTCTTGCCTGTCTTCGAGCATCGAAAACACTTCATTGCACGATAACCCGTGCCCTGTGTTGAAATGGGTAAAAGTATTGCCGTCGAATCGACTAATTCCCACATCCGAGGCCGTCCACATATACCCGCGTCTGTCCTGATAAACATAGTAGGTGTAATGGGAAAACAGCCCTTCTTTTGTCTGGTAATTGATATAAAAAGGCTGCTGCGCCAAACAGGAGATTCCTGTTCCGAACAGTACAAACAAAATGGTCAGTAGCCGGGCGTGCATAGAACTGTGAAGGTAACCGTTTCTGGCACGCCTGAAAAGTGCGATCAATAAATGAGTGTTATCGAAAACTCGATAAATCGCATCATTTTCCACCTTTCACAAACGGTAGCGACTGCTCGGCTGCACCCGCTTTCAGGTAAATACGATACATGCCCACAGGCAACGACTGCACAGGCAAGCGGTAAGGCGTAGCGGTCGAATTCCATTCCTGGTGCAACACGGTACGGCCTTCCTTATCGAACACCGTACAGTCGATGGTGTCCGCTGGCAGGCTACTCAGCGTTTGCACATACAGCCATTCGGTGGCAGGGTTGGGGTAGGTGAAAAAATAGCCGGGCGATTTGGCTGCCAGATCGCTGACGGGCGTCAGCAAATCGGCAATCTGCTGCAAGGTGCTGTCGTAGCGCAGGCTCAGAAACGGCTTGATACCATAAGGCGTATGATTGTCAATGGTTTGTGTAAATCCATCGTGAAAATCGCCCATATCATACCCGTAGTCGAGGGTACGGTAGGTATCGTTGAAAGCAGCCGGCGTCACGAGGTTGTGCAAGGCGTTGATATGCGGAAAAATGGAATCAGGACAGACAATATACCTTGAAATGCTGTCGAGGTAATGCACAAACTGGTTTTTGAAGGCAGGCACCGCCAGCAGTTTGGTCGCCAGCGGGCGCGCTTCGCCGCTTTTTTGCCAGGAAAGGCAGTTGCGTTTGGCCCAGTCTTTTCCGAGCCAGTCGACGCCGAAAGTATTATCAGTATCGAAGGTAAAAAACTCGAATTTTCCTGTGGCCGGGTTATCGTAGAGGTAGTAGTTGTTTTTGTTGTAAAAATAATCGTCCCAGTTGCCGGTCGCAACGTCGAGCGCAAAACATTTGAGTACCGACTGCACATTCAGAATAGCGCTGATATTTTCTCCATAAGCGGCATCTACGGGTTGGTTGAGCGTAGCAATGAGTTGTACGAGGCGCGAATAATCGTCGGCCGTTTCATTGGTGCTCAGGTCATAAGCACGTTCTTCCGGGTTGTTCATAATGGCTTTGTAGGTAGCCTGGTTGTCGCCGAGGTAATTCAGGTCGGCCGGGTACGTGCATTTGTACAGATTGCCGGTATCGACACCGAACGCATCTTCCAGCCATTCCTTGTCGATCTCCTCCACATTGGAATACAGGCCGCGGTATTCGCCATTGAGGTAAAATTTGACAAACGCCACGCGTCGATGCGGCATACCGGCCTGGTTCCAGACATCGTAAAACAGTTTTTCGCGCACCATTGTCGGGTCGTTGTGGCTACCGCGCAGGTTGAGTTTTTTTACACCCTGGTATTTGCGGCCCGATTCGAACTCGTTGAAACTGAGTTTGAACGATTTTTTCTGTGCTTGCAGGGAGGTGTTTCCACGCAGCCGCACACCCACCTGCTGCAAGGTGTCGCGCTGGACGCCATCGACAAATACGAAGGTGGCGGGCATGTAGTGATCATTCACCAAATGCGCCATCATGTAGAGTACAGAATCGGCAGGCATTTCCACGCGTATTTCGCAAATACGCTGGTCGTCGAACAGGGCGCTGGATTGCGCGAACAGGGGTGTTCCGGCAAGAATCAGGAACAGGGGCAACAAATATTTCATGGATACAAATTTGGGAAACTTTTCCGGAGGAAACGCAGTTTGTTTTGCGCAGCATATACACCCATCAAAATTGTACCACTTTTTATGGATCATCAAGAAGCAGGCGACTTTTGGAACAACAATGCGGAAGCCTGGACGGCCCTGGCCCGCGCCGGATACGATCTTTATCGCGACTACCTGAACACGCCGGCGTTTTTTGCCAACCTGCCCATTGTAGATGGTCTGAGCGGCCTCGATGTAGGCTGCGGCGAAGGGCACAACACGCGGCTGCTGGCCCGACAGGGCGCACGGATGCAGGCGGTGGATATTGCACCGGTATTTGTTGGGCATGCTCAGGAGGAGGAACAACAACATCCTTTGGGCATTCAATACCAGGTAGCCAGCGCTGTGGAACTGCCTTTTGAAGACGACGTATTTGATTTCGCTACTGCTTTTATGTGCCTCATGGATGTTCCCGAAACAGAGCGAGCACTTCAGGAGGTTTTCAGGGTGCTGAAACCCGGCGCATTTTTTCAGTTTTCTATTTCACATCCCTGCTTTAGCACGCCCCATCGCAAAAACCTGCGAGATACACTCGGAAATACCTATGCCGTGGAAATCGGCGGTTATTTTGACAAACTGAATGGCCGCGTGGAAGAGTGGATTTTTGGCGCAGCGCCCCATGAGTTGAAACGCTCTTTTTCCAAATTCAGGGTGCCTGTTTTCAACCGAACGCTATCTGAATGGGTCAACCTGCTCATTGCCTGCGGTTTCGTGCTGGAAATGATGCACGAGCCCTGTCCTGGCGCGGAAACCGTACGGCAAATGCCTTATTTGCAGGATAGCAGTGTGGTGGCCTATTTCCTGCATATGCGTTGCCGGAAGCCGGGTTGAGTTTTTTTGGGGGGCCCGCAGCGTAATTTTCCGTAGAGTAATTTCCCGCAGAACTCGCAGATTTACCCGCAGAACTCGCAGAACGTAGAGTACGCCTTATTCTTCAATGTCTGGAAAAATAGGCGTACTCTACGTTCTGCGAGTTCTGCGGGAAAATCTGCGAGTTCTGCGGGAAAATCTGCGAGTTCTGCGGGAAATTACTCTACGGAAAATTACCAGAAACGCCTCAAGCCTAAAAAATTCGAGATGGCTCATGTTTCTTACCTTTACCCTCCAAACCAGCGGTATGAAAAAGAAACCCGTTCCAGCAAAGGAAAACCCTGCCCCTTCGAACCCTGCCGGCAATCGGCTTATGGCTGCCATTGCCGCTGCCGTCGTCGCTTTTCTGGTGTATGTACCTTCCCTGAAAAACGGATTTGTCAACTGGGACGACGACGCCACCATCGTCAACAACCCTTTGCTGGCGCAAATCAGCGGCCAGAACCTGCGGGCCATTTTCGACCTCCAGCAGGGCTCAGCCGGACTGGGCAACTACAATCCGCTGACGATCTTCAGTTTTTATCTGGAAAAATGGGTGTCTGGGTCGCTCAATCCCGGCCTGCTGCATTTTGACAATGCACTGCTGCATGCACTCACCGTGTTTTTTGTAGTGCGTGTATTGATGGCACTGGGTTTGGGGCAAGGCGGCGCTTTTGTAGGCGGTTTGTTGTTCGGCATTCACCCCATGCGCGTGGAGTCGGTGGCCTGGGCTACCGAACGCAAGGATGTGCTGTTCGCCGTATTTTTCTTTGCAGCGCTGTGGTATTATATCCGCTGGATCAAAAGCGAGCCGAGGTCGTCGCGCCTGTACATGGTGGCGGTGGCGCTCGCCTTGTTGTCGTGCTTTGCCAAAGTACAGGCAGTGGCCCTTCCACTCAGTATGCTGGCCGTCGATTACTGGTTGAAACGGCCCTTTAATTTCAAAAATATCGTGCTTGAAAAAGCCCCGTTCTGGATGTTTTCGGTCATTTTTGGTGCAATCAATGTGTACACACTCGGGCTTCAGGGCGCTACCGACAACAGTATGACGCATTTCGGGCTGGGGCAACGACTGGTGATCGGCGCCTGGTCGTTTTGTGTGTACCTCTACAAACTGGTTTTTCCCTGGCCGATGCTGCCGTTTTATACTTACCCCACGAAGTTGGAAGGCTGGATGTATGCAGGGCCGCTGGTTTTTGTGGCCCTGGGCGCATGGGTATGGTGGCTGCACAAAACAGGACGGCGCGCCTGGGTGTTTGCATTCCTGTTCTTCTTTTTCAATGTCATGTTTTTGCTACAGGTGCAGACTGCCGGGCAAGGCTATCTGGCCGACCGCTTTACTTATGTGGCCTATTTTGGTTTTTTCGCACTCGTTGCCTGGCTGTTCGATCGGGATGCGGAAAATGCGACATCGGCGGGTCGCTGGAAAACAGGATTGGCGATACTCGGCGTATTGTATGCTGTGGTTACGTACAAACAAATCGGCGTCTGGAAAAACAGCGACACCCTGTGGTCGCATGTCATACAGTACGAAGGTGAAAAAAGTGGTTTGCCACACTGGTACCGCGGGCAGTATTACCGCAGCCAGGGGCAATACGACAAGGCGCTGGCCGATTACCAACAGGCTTTGAGCAAAGAGCCGCAAAATGCTGAACTGCTCAACAGCCGCGGAAAAACCTATTTTGATATGGCGGTTTCCGGGAAATACCCGAAAGAGCGTTTTTCCGACCTGATGAAAAAATCGCTCGATGACTACAACGCCAGCATGCAATATGCTGCCAGCGTGCGACCTGTCACCAAAGCCGCCATGCTCATCAATCGCGGCGCAGCATTGGGCACCGTCGGCCAACTCGAACAAGCCCTACAGGATTTTAACCAGGGGCTACAACTCGATCCTACCAATAAAATGGGATATATGAACCTTGGCGCCGTGTACCAGAAAATGCGACAGCCGGAAAAGGCCGCAGAAGCGTACCGGGAATATTTGAAACTGGATCCGGGGAACGCGAGGATACAAAAAGAACTGAATAAAGTCCTGAGTCCTAAGTCCTGAGTCCTAAGTCCTGAGTCCTAAGTCCGTAGCGTACACGTACTTACTCCTGGCATCTAGAAAAAGAAAAATCCTGAGTCTTTAGCGTACACCTTTATAACCTTGATCTTATAAACAAATACCAAGGTTATAAAGGTGTACGCTATAGACTCAGGACTTAGGACTCAGGACTCAGGACTTCTACTAATCCGCGAGGGCCATCACACCCGAATTTACACAACTTGTCATCCAGCCGTGCGTATCTGGTTCGAGGCCCATGCGCAGGCGGTTGAGGTAGTTTTTCAGGCGGGAAGCCACGGGGCGGTGTTCGTCGTCGATGGGAGGAAGTTCCATTTTCCGGTCGCGCCAGGTGATGTCGCTGATATTACTCACCACGGCAGCCGTGCCGGCGCCAAAGCATTCCTGGAGGGTTCCGCGCCAGTAGGCGTCGGCGATTTCAGCGATGCTCAGCAGGCGGTCTTCCACGGTATAGCCCCAGTCTTTCAGCAAGGTGACGAAACTTTCGCGGGTGATACCACGCAGGATAGTGCCTGTAGTGGCAGGTGTGATCACTTTGCCGTCAATCACAAAGAACAGGTTCATGGTACCCACTTCCTGTACGTATTTTTTCTCCACCGAATCCATCCACATGATCTGGTCGTAGCCAGCCTGTTTGGCGCGCATGGCTGGAAGAAGGGATGCGCCGTAGTTGCCGGCGCATTTGGCTTCGCCCGAACCACCCTGAGCGGCGCGGGTAAAGACCTCCTCCACCCACAGTTTAACGGGCTTTGGATAATAAGGGCCTACAGGGCCGGTAAAAATGAGGAATCTGTATTTTTCAGAAGCATGCACACCAAAGTAATCATCGGTAGCAAACATCAGCGGGCGCACATAGAGCGAGTAATCAGGCTTTTCCGGAATCCAGTCGGCATCCAGTTCGACCAGCATTTTGCAGCCCTGCATGAAAATTTCTTCCGGCAGGGAAGGCATACACATGCGTTCGGCGGAAGCATTCAGGCGGCGGGCGTTCATTTCCGGGCGGAAGAGCACCGGTTCGCCGTTGCGTTTGGTGGCTTTCAGGCCTTCAAAAATGCTTTGCCCGTAGTGCAACGCCAGGTTAGCAGGTGAAATCTGCATATCCTGAAATGGTTCGATGCGGGCATCTACCCAGTTTTTTCCATCATAGTCGATGATGAACATGTGGTCGGAAATAACTTTGCCAAAAGGCAGGTTGTCAAAATCGACTTGTGTTATCCTGGACTTGGTCGTTGGGGTAACGGTAACTGGATATTTTAGGTCCATAGTGAGGGAATTTGACATGGAGGGAAACATGATGAAGATGCTGCAAAGTTAAGTATCTTTGCGGTAAGAAAAAAATTTTATTTCAAAACAAAAGAACAATAGCCGGTCTGAAAAAATTAAAAGTTGTCATAACGGTCTTTTGCTTTCAAATATACTAACTACATCTAAAAACGAGAAAGATTTTCCTTTTTCATTTTCAAGATAAAAATTAAAAAATGTTTGGTCCGAAAGAATTGATTTTCACTGCACCCGAGCATTTACCGAATGAAATTGCGAAAGGGCAATTTGCAAAGGGCATTTGGGTGCTTGCGCTGGAAGAAGCGTCTGGGAACAGCAACACTGATTTCCTGAAAAAAGTGCTATCGGCTGCACAACTCGATCTGGAGCGCGACACCCTTTTTGCAATCATTCCCGAAGGAATGCCCATTGATATGGCCGCAAGCCTTCGAATAAAACCGGCCACACACGTTTTGGTTTTCGGTATTTCACCGACGCAACTCGGGCTGCATGTGGAAGCGCGGCCTTTTCAGCCATTTTCATTTTATGGTACCACCTGGCTGTTTGCCGATGCACTGTCGGCGCTGGAGCCCGACAAAACCAAAAAAGGACTGTTATGGACGGCTTTGAAATCGATGTTTTTGATCAATTAGGTGTGTGTTTGAAAATTGCCCTCGACAAATTAACTCAAACAAGTTCCTACTTTTGCGGGCTTGATTGAGAGGGCGCTGCCCGATAACTGATAACTGACAACAGATAACAAACCATGGAAAAGAAAGCGTACGTATTTCCCGGACAAGGCTCCCAATCGGAAGGGATGGGCAAAGAACTTTACGAAAGCAATGCCCAGGCAAAAGCGCTCTTCGAGCAGGCCAATGATATTCTGGGCTGGCGCATTACCGACATCATGTTTGAGGGCAGCAAGGAAGACCTTACCCAGACCAAAGTGACCCAACCGGCGGTATTTCTCGACAGCATTGTGCGGGCAAAAATAGCCGGCGATGCCTTCCAGCCTGATGCCGTAGCCGGTCACTCCCTCGGCGAATTCACAGCGCTTTGCGCTGCCGGCGCGCTTTCCTTTGAAGACGCACTGCGCCTCGTAAGCCAACGCGCTTTTGCCATGCAGAAAGCCTGCGAAATCACAGAAGGCACCATGGCCGCTGTGCTGGGCATGGACGACGCTGTGGTGGAAGAGGTGTGCAAGGCCATCACCTCGGAAGTGGTGGTAGCCGCCAATTACAACTCTCCGGGCCAACTGGTTATTTCGGGCTCCAGGGCCGGCATCGAACTGGCAGTGACCAAACTCACCGAAGCCGGCGCCAAACGCGTCGTGGTACTGCCCGTTGGCGGCGCTTTCCACTCGCCACTGATGCAACCTGCGCAGGACGAACTGGAGCAGGCCATCCGCGCAACGACATTTAATACGCCCGTTTGTCCGGTGTATCAAAATGTACATGCCCGCCCGGTGACTTCTCCGGAAGAAATACAGCAAAACCTGATTGCACAACTGACGGCTCCGGTTCGCTGGACACAAACGGTAGAAAACATGGTCGCCGATGGCGTTACCCTGTTTGTTGAAGTAGGCACCGGCGCGGTTTTACGCGGTCTGATTCGCAAGATCAACAAGGACGCGGCTACGGAAGCGCTGTAGTGAAAAAATATTTGCAGACTTTCTCTTCAACCTTTACTTTCGTACCGGACACAAACTAGGACGAATTTATGGCGACACAATCTCTTGTGAAGAGTGGTCAGTTATTGCTGGCTGATCCGTTTATGCTCGACCCCTATTTCCACAGGGCGGTTATTTTACTCTGCGAGCACCATCAGCAAGGAAGTGTCGGATTTATCCTGAATAAGAGTATCGATATGAAGGTGAATGATCTGATGACCGAATTTCCCGATTTCGACAGCGAGGTGTATTATGGAGGCCCTGTACAAACCGATACGCTCCATTACATACACAACGTGGGAGATTTGCTCGATGAAAGTGTGCAGGTATCGAACGGCGTGTGGTGGGGCGGCGACTTCGACAAACTCAAGTTCCTGATTGCTTCCGAATTGATTCAACCCGAAAATATTCGATTTTTTGTCGGCTACTCGGGTTGGTCTTCCGGCCAACTGCATGAAGAAATGGAAATAGGCTCCTGGGTCACAGCGCCCATGGATGCAAATTATCTGTTCAAATCGCAGCCTGCCCAACTGTGGAGCAAGGTGATGTACAACAAAGGCGACGTATTTGAAATTATTTCGGATATGCCCGAACACATCAGTTGGAATTGAAATGCCACATATACCATTACCTCCACACCTGCCGGGCATCACAGGATTGCTCGAATACCGGCAAGATACGGCCGAGCCTATTCGCGATCTGACACAACTGATTCTGCGCGGTGAATCGACGCTCACTTTTGCCGAGCGTGAACTCATTGCTTCGCTGGTATCACATCGGAATGAATGCCGGTTTTGTACGGCCGCGCATTCGGCCGTGACCGATATTTTAATTGGCGAAAATGAAACCTGTACTTTGGTTAAAGAAGATTACGAAACGGCGCCGGTTTCCGATAAGATGAAGGCCCTGCTGCACATTGCAGCCCTCACCCAGCGTGGCGGCAGGTTCGTTACCGAAAGTGCCGTGACGCGTGCCAAAACTGCTGGCGCCAGTGATCTGGAAATCCACGATACCGTGCTGATTGCCGCCCTTTTCTGCTTTTACAATAAATATGTGGATGGCCTGGCTACTCAACAACCCGACAACCCCGAGTATTTCCGGGCGCTGGGCGAACGCATTGCCGTCAGTTATGGCCGACGACCGGAGGGTTATGAACGTTCGATCCTCGACCATTAATCAACTGATAATCAACCTCTTGCCATGCCACACATTGCGCTACCCGAAGGCATTCCCGGCATTCGAAGCCTGGCTGCCTACCGCCCAGATACCGGAAAGTTTCTGTACCAATGGGCCCAAACCCTGCTCCGTGGCGGCGATTCGCCACTGAGCGAGGCCGAGCGCGAACTGATTGCCGCTTATGTGTCGTATCGAAATGAATGCACCTTTTGTTATTCCAGTCATGCCGCTGCCGCCCGTTTTTTGTTTGAAGACCAAGGGGCGGTGGTAGACGTGGTGCTGAGTGATTACCGCCAGGCGCCTATTTCTGAAAAAATGAAAGCGTTGCTCCACATTGCAGGAAAAGTGCAGGCCGATGCCCGCAGTGTGCTGGACGAAGACGTGGCAGCGGCGCGCGCACATGGCGCCAACGACCGCGATATTCATGACACCGTGCTCATTGCCGCCACTTTTTGCATGTTTAACCGATACGTGGATGGACTGGGCACCATTACTCCTGCGGCGGAAGACCGGGATGCCTGGGACGTGATGGGCGCGAGGATGGGAACGATGGGGTATGTGCCCCCGCAGAAGTGAGAGAGTGAGAGGTGAGAGAGGTGAGAGGTGAGAGGTGAGAGGTGAGAGGTGAGAGGTGAGAAAATATGGCATATTTACCCCAATTCAGAGCCCTGAAAGGGCGTATTCAATAGCGCAGGGCAACGCCCTGTGTATTCGTTCCGCCCCCGTATTCGTTCCGCCCCCGTATTTGTTCCGTCCCCATATCCGTTCCATCCCCACATCCGTTCCGTCCCCATATCCGTTCCATCCCCACATCCGTTCCGTCCTCGTATTCGTTCCATCCCCACATCCGTTCCGTCCTCGTATTCGTTCCATCCCCGTATTCGTTCCATTCCCCGTATTCGTTCCAATTTCATCACGAACCAAGGGAAACATTCCTACCGGGAATTTATCTATTTTTACCCTGCAACGCCATGATATTTTCCGAACATACACCTCTTGTATCCGCTGCATGAAAACAACCTTTTACCTAACCCTTTTTTGCTGGGCGCTTTTTGAAATAGCGAACGTATATTTCATCATGCCTATTCCAGGCAGCCAGCGAATGGAAAGTATTGATCTGGCATATTTCCTGTATACCAAACGTTGGATTTTCAGAGGCGTTTTTGCCGTACTAATCCTTTTTACCTATTTCAAAAGTCAGTTTCGATTTAATTGGGCGCCCCCGCTGGCAATGGTTGCGCTGGTTGCGCTGACGTATTATATCAACTTTGAGATGGCGGCCGACCATATGTTTCTTCAGCCAGAGCAACTGGTGATGAAACAGGCTGCCGACAACAAAGTAGACTCCAACCGACTGGTGATCGGCATTGTCCACAAAGGCGAAGCGCGCGCCTACCCTATTCAGTACATTGGCTATCACCACCAGGTGCGCGATATGATAGCCGATCAGCCGATTATGGTGACCTATTGTACTGTCTGTCGCAGCGGCCGTGTATTTATTCCGGAAGTGGAGGGCAAGCGGGAACAGTTCAGGTTGGTTGGCATGGATCATTTTAATGCCATGTTTGAAGATGCGGGCACAGGCAGTTGGTGGCGGCAGGAAAACGGCGTAGCCGTGGCTGGCCCGCTCAAAGGTGCTGTTTTGCCCGAAATGCCTTGCGAACAAATGGCCCTGCGCCAATGGCTGCGCCTGCACCCGGGGAGCCTGGTGATGCAACCCGACCCGAAATTTGCAGAAGAATACGACCACATGAAAAACTACGAAAGCGGCCGGGGCAAAAGCGACCTCACCCGAACCGACAGCCTCTCCTGGAAGGAAAAATCGTGGGTGGTGGGCATAGAAATCGGCAACGACGCCCGTGCATTCGACTGGAACAAACTGAAAAAAGAACGTATTGTAAACGAAACCGTAGGCAACACGCCCATTGTGCTGCTGATGACGCCCGATAGCCTGGGCTTTGCAGCATTCCGCCGACCCAGCGCTACAATGATTTTTTCCCTGCAACACGATACGCTTGTTTCCGGCGGGCAGTATTACAGCCTGTCCGGGAAAGCCCTGGGCCCCATACCTACTTCATCCGACCTCGTCAAGATAAATGCCTACCAGGAATTCTGGCATAGTTGGGGAGTGTTTCATCCCCTGGGCACGAGATACTGAGTGTTGGTTATCTGTTATCAGTTATCTGTTATCAGTTATCCGTTATCAGGGGGGATAAGGAGACCATCTGTACGATTGTTTGGTATTGATGTTCATATGGCCATAATATTGAGTAGATGGTCTCCTTATCACCCCTGATAACAGATAACGGATAACATGCACAAATGGTCTCCCTACCACCCCTAATAACGGATAACCGATAACGGATAACCACTACAGTCTGCGCATTTCATCGGCCGCGCCGGTTGCTCTTCTTCGCTGATCTCTGAGTTTTTTGTTGCCAAATTTATTGCTCCAGGTAAGCATAAAAGTGCGTTCCGTTTGCTGGTAAGAAGTGCGAACGCGCAGGTTCAAATCGGGTTGATCGACCCGGCTGTACCAGTTGGCGGAAAGGAAAATATCGCTCACATTGAAGTTGAGCGTGCCCCATTTTTCGCCCAGTGATTTTTGAATACCCGCATTCAGGCTGCCATTGGAATTCCAGCGGTACAGCCCCCAGTAGCCTGGCGAATAGAAATATGCCGACACTTCGAGCAAAAACAATTTGGGTAGCGTGATCGACTGTGTGGTATTGAACCCCACAAAACCGCCGTTGATGAGCACGTCGCTTCCTTCGTATTTCAACCGGGTTTTGTTGAGCACACCCATCACGTTGTTTTGCATATCCCACCATTTTGCCGGGTGCAACTGAAAAAAGATCGAGGAAAACACGCCTTCCACTGTGCCCGCATTTACAGGGCGGTTGAACTGGGTGTTTTTCACGTGGTCGATAACCGGAATATCCCGAATCGATTCATTTTCCCGGTTGTATTCGACCGAAAACTGCCAGGATTTGATGCGGTAATCGAGTTTTACGGAATTGGTAAAGGCAGGTTGCAAGGCCGGGTTGCCGCCTTCCAGGGTGGTCGGGTCGTAAAAAATCAGGTAGGGCGCCAGTTGGGTAAAGCCCGGGCGCATGATACGGCGGCTATACGACAGGTTGACGCTCTGGTGTTCGCTGATGCTGCGGTTGATATAGGCGCTGGGGAACCAACTGCCATAGCGGCGATCCACCACATCGGGTTGTTCAACCGAGCCGAGGTTGGTACGGGTGTATTCGTATCGCAGACCGAATTTGACATCCGTTTTTGCATTCAGTTTTATGGAAAATGAGGAATAGGCGGCAGCAATATCCTCCATCAATTTGAATCGGGAGGTAAAATCAGGATTGACCACCCAGTTTTCCAGATTCAGTTCTTCCACACGCACATCGTTGTCGAAATGGGAAGACGCGCCTTTTACGCCCGTTTCAAACTGAACTTTCGGGCCGAAATGCTGCGTGTAATCGGCCTTTACCACCCCGATTCGAATGGGGGTATCCTTAAACAGGCGAATTTTCCGGTCAGGCTCGGGGCCGGTGTATTGTGCGTCGTAGGTGCTGGGATTGTCGATATGGTAATACACGTAATCGGCGTCGACGGTCAGCGTTTTTTCCGGCGCAAACTGGTGAGAGAAGTTGACATTGCCCGTCCAGGAATTCCAGTGGTTGATTTCTGTGGTAATCATTTCCAGGTTGCTGTTCACTTCCCCATTGGTGGAATATTTCACGTCGTTGACAGCATACATATCCCAATAGCGGTCGAAAAAGGTGCCAAGTACGCCTACCACGGTTTTGGGCGACAACTGAAAATCGACGCCCAGTTGCGCATTTTGGGTGTGCAGGTTAGGGTCGCGTACGCTGGCGCTTTCCGTTTCCAAAAAACCGGCATTTTCCTGAATACCGCGGTAGTTGGTAAATATTTGCGGGTTTTTGTTGTAGCGGTAGTCGTAGTTGCCAAACAGGTTCACCTTTTTTTTGCGGTAGTTGAAATTGAGGCCCGCGCCGTATTTCTCCCGTTTGCCATAACCGGCATTGAGCGAATAGCCGCCATTGAGGCCTTCATCCGCGGTTTTTTTAAGGATAATATTGATAATACCGGCATTCCCTTCAGCATCAAAACTGGAGGGCGGCGTGTAAATCAATTCGATGCGCTCGATGTTGTCGGAGTTCATGCCGCCCAGCATTTGAAGCAGCGCATCCACAGGCATGCGGTTGATTTTGCCGTTGATCATGATGACAACGCCGTTTTTACCGGCCAGGGAAAGTGAATTGCTCTGTCGGTTGACGAGTACGCCCGGCGAACGTTGTAGCACTTCCAGGGCCGTACTGCCTGCATTGGTGGCGCTGTTGGCCACATTGATGACCATGCGGTCGATTTTTTGTTCGTACAAGGGTTTTTTGGCCACCACACTCACTTCGCCGAGTACAGCGGAAGATTCCTGCAGCACCGTAGCGCCCAGGTCTTGCACCGGATTGTTGTGGTCGACCGTAAATACAGGTGAAAGTTGGTATTCAAACCCCAACATAGTCACACCCAGCCGATACGTTCCATCTGCAATATCGGAAAAGGAGTATGTACCTTCGGCGCTGCTGAGTTGTCCTTTTACCAAAATGGAATCGGCACTGTTGAGTAAAAGCACTGATGCTGCCGGAAGGGCCTTCCCCTGATGGTCGCGTACAGTTCCGGTAAGGCGGGTTTGAGCATGGGAAAAATGTGCCCCTAAAAAAAACAGGGCGGCAATAGCAAAAGTCAGTTTGTTTGTAGTTGTCTTCATAACCTATTGAATGGTGTAACAGTCCTGAGTGTCAGGAGTGTTGAAAAATACAAGAAGGGATTAGGCAATAAAACATAGCGTTTTCAAAGAGCGTTTGGAAAACTGAAATGTTGCATCCTTTTGTTTTTCAACGGGTTAATTTACCCGAAAAGAGGTTTCATATCGACCAAATTACCTGAAACTGTTTTCAATTACATAAAAATTGTCTACCCAATCCATACTATGCGCCACCTCGCACTGATACAACTCTCGTTTTTTGCCCTTGCTATCTGGTCGGCCTGCTCCGGCGTACGTACCGCCTCTAACAGCACCATGACCTTCGATCAATATCCTGAATATGCCGGCAACGACCTTGGCGTGAACTGGTCGGCGCAGCGCAGCGTTTTCAAACTCTGGTCGCCCACTGCCCAAAAAGCCCGGCTGATGTTGTACGATCAAGGCACGGGCAGTGTTCCGGCGCATATTTATCCATTGAAAAAATCCGACCATGGGGTTTGGCACACTACCCTGAAAGGAAATTTGCTGGGCAAATACTACACCGTACAGGTACAAATCGGCGGGAAATGGCTTGAAGAGACGCCCGATCCTTATGCCAAAGCCGTGGGCATCAACGGCCAGCGCGGCATGATCGTCGACCTGAAAAGTACCAATCCGACAGGCTGGGAGCAGGATCGGCGGCCGGAGCAAAAGGCATTTACGGATATTGTGCTGTACGAATTGCATGTCCGCGACCTGTCGTCCCACATCAATTCCGGCATCAAAAACAGGGGTAAATTCCTAGGGCTTACCGAAACCGGCACGCACAACCTGACCAATCAGCGCACTGGACTCGATCATTTCAGGGAATTGGGCATTACGCACCTGCATCTGCTGCCGGTGTTTGATTTTCGTTCCACCTCCATCGATGAAAGCAAACCCCTGGCGTCGCAATACAACTGGGGTTACGACCCGGAAAACTACAACGCGCCTGATGGCTGCTATGCCACCGACGCAGTGGATGGCGCCGTGCGTATCCGGGAGTTTAAACAAGCCATTCAAACGCTGCACAAAAATGGCATTCGCGTCATCATGGACGTGGTGTACAACCACACCGGCGCTACGGAAGGCTCGGTGTTCAACCGCGTGGCGCCGGGCTATTATTATCGGCAGACTGCCGACGGGAAATTTTCCAATGCCTCGGCCTGTGGCAATGAAACGGCCTCCGAACGCAAGATGATGCGCCGTTACATGATCGAATCCATGAAATACTGGGTGCAGGAGTATCATGTCGACGGCTTTCGCGTCGACCTCATGGGCATCCACGACATTGAAACGATGAACCAGATCAGCCGCGAACTGCATACCATCGACCCCACGATTTTTATTTACGGTGAAGGCTGGACGGCGGGCGCCAGTCCGCTGCCCGATGCGCAACGCGCCCTCAAAGCCAATACCGCTCAACTGGATCGGGTTGCTGCTTTCAGCGACGACTTTCGAGACGCGCTAAAAGGTTCGGTGTTCAACCACGACGAAAAAGGCTTCGTGAGCGGCAAACCAGGGCTGGAAGAAAGTATCAAATTCGGCATCGTGGCTTCCACCCAGCACCCGCAAGTGGATTATAGCAAGG
The DNA here is from genome assembly GCA_016787415.1 of Saprospiraceae bacterium. Lineage (GTDB taxonomy): Bacteria > Bacteroidota > Bacteroidia > Chitinophagales > Saprospiraceae > M3007. The sequence continues at coordinate 20,555 of JAEUUT010000015.1, forward strand.
TAAATTACAGCAAGGCGCCCTGGGCAAAGGAGCCTTACCAGACCATTACTTACGTCGATTGCCACGACAACCATACCCTGTGGGACAAACTTGCCATTTCCTGCCCCGAGGCATCGGAGGCCGAGCGCATCCGCATGCACGAACTGGCGGCGGCCATGATCCTGACCTCGCAGGGCGTACCGTTTATTCATGCCGGCACGGAAATGCTTCGCAGCAAACAGGGTGTCGAAAACTCCTTCCAATCGCCCGACAACATCAACTGGATCGACTGGAGCCGCAAGCAGCAGTATGCCGAGGTGTTTGAATTTTACCGCGCACTCATTCAACTGCGCAAAAACCACCCGGCGTTCCGAATGCCCTCCACCGCCCTGATTCAGCAACATTTGAAATTCCTGGATGTGCCCACTGGAAAAAACCTGGTAGGCTACCAGATTTCCGGCCATGCCAACGGCGACGCCTGGAACAACATTATGGTCGTTTTCAACGGCAGCAAATCTGCCCAAACGCTGGAAATACCGGCCGGGAAATGGAAAGTAGTTGTTGAGGGCGGGAAAGTCAGCGAACAGGGGCTGCGGGAAGTAGCAGGCGGGAAAGTGGAAGTGGGAGGGACTCAATGTTTACTGCTCTGCGAACAGTAAAAATCCTGAGTCGTAAGTCCTGAGTCCTAAGTCCGTAGAGTACACCTATATACTCTTGGCTTCACCAATAAACAAATGCCAAGGGTACAAAGGTGTACTCTACGGACTTAGGACTCAGGACTTACGACTCAGGACTCAAATTAATCTTGATATTCCTAAACGCAATCCCCTTTGCCCAGTCCTGCAAGGCAATCCGCCCTTTCGTGTGTTTACCAAATTCCGGAAAACTTTTGAATCCCGAATTCGCCACTTTTTCTGTCCATTCAGGTGATTTGAAGTCCTCTTCGGCGGTGAGCACGCCATTGAGGTAAAATTCGATTTTACCATTCATTTGCCGGATACGCGCCTGGTTCCACATTCCGGCGGGGCGAGGTTCCACCGGGTTTTTCTGTGGGGCAAATCCGTACAGGCAGCCGGGGCGCTTTTTTTCGCTGGTGGCGTAGTCGTGATGGGTTTGTTCGAGCAACTGGTATTCAGGCCCCGATGCCCAGGCCGTTGGTATGCTCGCTTTTTCCTGCACATTGATAAAAACGCCACTGTTGCCTTCTTTCGAAATTTTCCATTCGAACGCCAGTTCAAAATTTTCGTATTCCTGATCGGTCAGCAGATCGCCGTGTTCTACATCTGTTACGCCAGGGCGGCAGTATAATTCTCCATCCTGCACGATCCAGGCACTCTGCGCTTTGCCTTTGTTGTACACGTGCCAGCCGTCGAGGGTTTTGCCATTAAACAGCAAGGTCCAGCCCTCCTGTTTTTCCATTTTGGACAGTTTATTGACGCCACCCTTGCCGGAAGCGCAGGCTGAAAACAATACCGCAGCGACCACGCCTGGCAAAAGGTATTGGATGAAAGGAAGTTTCATGAAGGAGAAATTTTGGTAAAGGTAATATACAGTCCTGAGTCCTGAGTCCGAAGTCCTGAGTCTGTAGAGTACACCTTAGTACTCTTGGTATTTCTATTAACAAATGTAAAGAGTACAAAGGTGTACTCTACAGACTCAGGACTTCGGACTCAGGACTCAGGACTCAAAAAAGAAGGGCTCGGTATTACTACCGCTCCCTCTCTAACTAACCCATTTTCGTATGAAGCATTCCTCCTTTCGGAAGGATATGTTGAAAAGTCGTTGGCGTGTTTATCGAAATTTTTACAAAGGTGGATAATACCAAATGGCATAGCCGGTGGTTTTTCGGCCAAATGAGGGGGACAATCTGGCCACTCCCAATATAAATCAGTCGATTTCTGCTATTTGCAAAATTTACCCCTCCTTTTTGAGTGGTTTACCCCCCGGATATTGGGAATACGAAAGAGCATCTTTGACGCCATACATGGTCTTGCACCTTTATCATTTAACCAATCTATTGTTATGATGCGATCTTCTACTTTCCGAACAGGATGGCGATGGTTAGCCATGCTACCCATGCTGTGCTGCTCTTTCCTGCTGTCGGCTCAATCGCTGACGATCCGCGGCATCGTGACGGATCCGGGTGGCGAACCTCTGATCGGGGCCACCATTCGAGTGGTGAATGCACCCAACCGGGGCGCTATTACCGACACCAAGGGTTCGTACGTCATCCAGGCGTCTCCGGGTGAGCGGCTTACCTTTACCTACACTGGTTACCTGGATCAAACTGTTACCGTACCGGCTGATGGTTCAGCCGTCAACCTGCTGATGAGTCCCAACCCGAAGGTGCTCGACGAGATCGTGGTAGTGGGATACGGAACACAAAAGAAAAGCGACCTCACCGGCGCGGTGGCTTCCGTTTCGAGCGAGCAACTCAAAAACACCGTCGTGACCAACCTCGACCAGGCTTTGCAAGGCCGCATTGCCGGGGTGCAGGTGACGCAGAATTCCGGCCAACCGGGTGGCGCGACTTCCATCCGCATCCGGGGCGCCAATTCCATCACGGGTTCCAGCGAACCGCTGTACGTGATCGACGGAATTCCGTTTCAGGGCGATGGCACCTCGGTGTCGGGTTTCGACTGGGCAGGCGGCGCCAACGGCCAGAACCGCGTGAATCCACTCGCTGCCATCAATCCGAACGATATTGTAAGTATCGAGGTGTTGAAAGACGCTTCCGCTTCGGCCATATACGGCGCGCGGGCTGCCAACGGCGTCATTCTGATTACCACCAAACGCGGCCAGGCTGGCGAGTCCAAAATTTCCTACAACGGATATTATGCCAATCAGACGCTGGGGAAAAAATTAGACATGATGAACCTGCGGGAATATGCCGACTACCAGTTGCAGATTTCCAAAGACCTGGGCTTGCAGCCCAATCAGCGCTACCTCGATCCTTCGCTGCTCGGCAATGGCACCGACTGGCAGGATGAAATTTTCAGAGATGCCGGTATGCAAAGCCACCAGTTGTCGGTGAGCGGCGGCAATGACAAAACTACCTACGCCATTTCCGGTGGCTATTTCAAACAGGATGGCATTGTGATCGGCTCCGATTTCGAACGTTATTCGGCACGTATCAACCTTGACAATCAGGTAAAAAACTGGTTCAAAGTGGGCGGCTCACTGGCCTACGCTACCACCAATGAAAAAATAACGCTGAACGACGGCGGCGACGGCGTGATCATGCAGGCGCTGCTCACCCAGCCGGATATTGCCGTTCGCGACATCGACGGCAACTACGCCGGCCCGGAAGCACAATTTACGAGCGCTTCCTACAACCCCGTGGCTGCGGCGCTGCAACGCAACAACACCCTCGCCCGCCAACGCCTGATGGGCAACGTGTATGGCGACATCAGTCTGTTTAAAAACCTGACCTTCCGCTCCGAAATCGGCTTCGACGACAACCACGGACTCAACAAAGCCTTCCACCCAACCTATCGCTGGGGGGTGTTGGTAAATACCGAAAACCAGTTGCGCCAACGCGAAGAAAGCAGTTTCTTCTGGGTGTGGAAAAACTACCTGACCTATAAAGTGCTCGACAACGACACGCACAAACTGACGGCCATGGTAGGCCAGGAAGCCCAGAAATCCACGTGGCAGGGTTCGCTCGTGACGAAGAAAAACTTTTCTTCCAACGATATTCCAGTGCTGAGCGAAGGCGACGATGTGACATCCCGCACCTCCGGCTGGAAAGACGCCGCTGCCATCGCTTCCTATTTCGGCCGTTTCAATTACAGCCTGTTCGACCGCTACCTGCTCACGTTTACCATGCGCGCCGACGGTTCCTCCAAATTTGGTCCGGAAAACCGCTGGGGCTACTTCCCTTCCGCTGCCATCGCCTGGCGCCTCGGCGACGAGGCCTTCATGCGCTCGCTGAATACCAACCTGAAAATCCGCCTCGGCTACGGCGAAGTGGGCAACCAGGCCATCGCCAATTACCTGTACGGCGCTTCGCTGCAAGCCATCAATTCTCCTTTCGGAACGGCATACCGCCTGGAAAAAATTTCCAACCCGAAACTGAAATGGGAGGCTACCAAACAAATGAATGCCGGGGTGGACCTCTCTCTTGTAAAAGGTCGTATCGACCTCTCGTTCGACCTGTACAACAAACAGACGACCGATATGCTCCTCCAACTTTCCGTGCCCAGTTATCTCGGCGGCACAGGCTGGCAGGACATCCGCGCGCCCTTCGGCAATGTGGGTAAAATGGAAAACAAAGGTTTCGACCTTGCCCTCCACACCCGCAACATCGAAGGTAAAAAGTTCAAATGGGGCACCGACCTCACTTTTTCCCGCAACCGCAACAAGGTGAAAGAACTCGACGACGCCAACCGCATTTACTGGCGCAACCTGTACTGGTACAGCGAGTTCCAGACGGCTACACGCACACAGGCCGGCGCGCCGCTGGGTCAGTTCTATGGCTACGTGACCGAAGGTTTGTTTACCAGCAAGGAAGACATCCTGGCGCATGCCGTGCAGGTGAACGACCCAAACAACGACGGCAAAAACCTCGTCGACAAACGCGCTGGCGTATGGATCGGCGACATCAAATTCAAAGACCTGAATGGCGACGGCGTTATCAATACCGACGACCAGACAATCATCGGCGACCCGAATCCGAATTTCACTTTCGGCCTGAACAACTCGCTGTCGTACGGCCCTTTCGACCTGGTGGTATACCTAACGGGCTCGTATGGCTCTGATATTCTTAACTACTCACGCGTGCAGATCGAAGGCATGACCAACGTGTATGCCAACCAGGCCGCTACCGTTTTCGACCGCGCCCAATACAGCCTGCGCGATCCGAATGGCTCCGACCTCGACGCGAATAACGTAACACTGGCCAACCCGGGCACCGATATTCCGCGGCCGACTACCACAGACAACAACCGCAACACCCGTATGTCGGATCGTTTTATCGAAGATGGCTCGTACCTGCGCGTGCAAAACATCCGCCTGGGCTATCGGCTCCCGACCACCTTTACCAAAAAGTATCGGGTGGAAAGCCTGCGCCTGTACGTGAATGCACAAAACGTGTACACATTTACCAAATACACAGGCTACGACCCGGAAATCGGCGCTTTCAACCAGGACCCACTCCTGCAAAATGTCGATATGGGCCGTTATCCGACCCCGAGGGTGTATACGTTTGGGGTAGATGTGGATTTTTAGGGGTTGTTGAGGTTGATGAGGTTGATAAGAGTTGATGAGGGTTGATGAGGGTTGATATTCAGCCACTCGAAAAATGAACAAATTGATCTTATCCGAGCCGATTTATATCAACACTCATCAACTTTTATCAACTCTCATCAACATTCATCATCACCCCCTCACCAATCAACAACAACAACATGAAAAATTTCAAATATATCCTCTCTCTATGCCTGGCGCTGAGTTTCGGTTCCTGCTCGAAAGAGTTTCTGGAAATTGAGCCCCAGGATCGGCTTACTGCCGACAATTTCTACAAAACGGCCGGCGAGATCAAGGCAGCCACGGCTTCGCTGTATGGCTTTCCCTGGTTCGATTTCAACGACAAATTCTTCTGGCTGGCCGGCGATGTGATGTCGGGCAATATGTACTACACCTACGACCAGGAAGGGCAGTTTTTCTTCTTTTCCTACTCGGGCGGCAATGCGCACCTGACCTCCGGCTGGAAAGGCCTCTTCCGTGTGGTGTCCTACGCCAACTCCATCATCAACGACATGCCGCGCGCTGCGGCCGGCAAGGTCGATCAGGTGACGATCGACCGCGCTTTGGGTGAAGCCCGCTTTGTACGCGCCTACTGCTACTACATGCTGGCAGAGTACTGGGGCGATGTGCCGATTGTGGAAAATTCGACCGAACTGGTGGCTACCAACAACCTGTTCCTGCCGAAAAACACCCGCTCCAGCGTACTGGAATTTGTGCGCCGCGACCTCGTATTTGCAGCCGACAACCTGCCTGCTGCCGATGCGCCGGGCCGCGTGACCAAATGGGCCGCCAAAGCCCTGCTGGCCAAGGTACACCTCACGCTGGCGTCCAATTTGAGCGACGCCGCGTCGGCCGAAAATTTCACCAAAGCGAAAGACTACGCCGCCGATGTGCTGACCAACAGCGGGCTGACACTTATGCCAAACTATGCCGATTTGTTTAAAATTGACAACAACAACAACCCGGAATCGCTTTTTGCGCTGCAATGGATGGAAGGCTCCTACGCCTTCGGCAACAGCCGCCAGGCCAACTGGGCCCGCGGCAGCCAAATCACCGGCAACAGCGAATGCTGGGGCGGCGGAAAATCGGCCACCTACGACTTCGTCACGAGCATCGAACCGGCCGATAAACGCCGGGCCGCTATTTTCATGGCTCTTGGCGACCACTATCCGGAAATCAGAAAAGCCGACGGCGGATACACCTACAACATCGTGAGCCGCGATCCGAACGATCAGAATATTGTGCTGGAAGGCGCCGCACCGGTGCTCAACAATGCCAAAAAATACATCGTGGGCAGCGCTGCCGACACGGACGGCAAAGTGTCGACCGGACAGGCCACGGCCATCAACCAGTACATGATCCGCCTCGCGGATGTGTACCTGACGTATGCCGAAGCAGCCCTGGGTGGCGCTGCATCTTCCAGCGATGCACAGGCGCTGACGTATCTGAATGCCATTCGCCAGCGCGCGGGCTTGCCAGCCAAATCCAGTTTCACCTTCGCCGACATCCTGCGCGAACGGCGCGTAGAGTTCGGTTTTGAAAGCATGTACTGGTTCGATGTGAAACGCGCTTTCTACCGCGATCCCAACGGCACCATCGCCGACCTGAATGCACAGCAACGTGAAATCACGTACCAGCGCGATTTCAGCCCGAATGCTGCCGACGAAAATTCGGTAGCAGGCTATACCGTGGTGCCGCCGCCAAGCCCGATTATCATTGCGGCTTCGCACATGTGGATGCCCATCCCGGCTTCTGAAATTGTGACCAATGCCCTGCTTGCGCCCTCGGCGCCGGCAGAGGATTACAAGTTCTGAACCCGTCAGAACCCATCATTTTTATAAACGATCAAATGTTTCTGCAACATGAAATCTTGGTATAAACTAACGCTGCTGCTGGTACTGGGCTCCATTTTTGCCGGTATCGTGTCCTGTAAAAAAGAGGACGACAAACCCAACGGCGGCGCTCCAGCGGTGTACTACATCCGTTCCACCGACCCGGCACTGTCCGACTCCCTGCTGGTCGGCACGTTTATGGGCAGCCTCATCGCCATTGTGGGCGACAACCTGGCCGACACGCGGGAAATCTGGTTCAACGACCAGAAAGCGACGCTCAATCCTTCGTACATCACCGCAAAAACAATCCTGGTAAATGTGCCCAGCACAGTGCCCAGCACGGTGACCAACAAAATCCGTTTTGTATTCGGAGATGGCAGCGAATTGCTGCACGATTTTTCTATCAATATTCCCGCACCTGTTATTGCGGGTACCAAATGTGAATACGTGCCCGATGGCGGCACCCTGGTGTTGTATGGCGATTTTTTCTTCGAACCAAAGGTGACATTTCCGGGCGACCTGCAAGGGGAAATTACATCGCTCACTAAAACGGAAATTCAGGTAAAAGTGCCGGATGGCGCAGAGCCGGGCAACATTGTGGTGAAAACCAATTTCGGTACCGCCAAATCCGGCTTCCTGTTCCGCGACAACCGCAATGTGCTGCTCGACTACGACGGTCGCAACCACGAAACCTGGACAGCGCCGATTGTTAATTCGCCGCTTGCGCCCTGCTCCGGCAACTACGCCTTTTTCAAACACGCTGCCGACGGCGCCTGGATGTGGACCAACGAACTGACCATGCAATACTGGGCGCCGCGTGGGCGGGGCAATGTACCCGTCGCTACCGGTAACATCAGCGACCTGGTGCTGCGCTTCGAAGCCAATGTGCCTATCGAATGGAGAGACGTGCGTATGGAAATTTTCTTCGCACCCTTCGCTGAAGACCACGGCCGCGATGTGCCAGGCACTGTTTTCGCTCGCTGGAAACCCTGGAAAAACGGGCCTTACACCACCGATGGCTGGGTCACTATTTCCATTCCGTTGACGGAGTTCAAATACACCCGCGACGATGCCGACGATAATGAAAACGGCTCTACTCAAATCAGCAACCTGAATGCACTTACCAATGTCACCATGATGCTCTTCGGCCCGGCCAATGGCCCGAATCCGGTGCAGATTGCGATTGATAATGTGCGGATTGTTCAGAAATAGTCCATATCAGTTATCTGTTATCGGTTATCAGTTATCAGGGTGAACACGCTTGGCTTTCTTTCATGATAAAGACCAAGAGTCACCAGCCCTGATAACTGATAACGGTTAACAGATAACAAAAAATCATAAGCCATGTCTCAACTCTTCAAAATAAAGCCGTTGTTGTTGCTTGCTTTTTTTGCTTCCCTGTTCATCATCGAAGCGTGTAAAAAAGACGACGACACGGATTCAGACCAGATTCAATTGCTCAGTTTCGGCCCCTCACCTGTGTTGCGCGGCGGCGATCTGAAATTCATCGGTACCAACCTCGACAAGGTGACAGCCATCGTGCTGCCCAGCAATGTGGAGGTTACTACCTTTAAAACCAAAACGGCCGAACAACTCGTCATCGTCGTGCCGGAAGCCACCGTAAACGGCAAAGTGGTGCTGAAAACGCCGCAAGGTGATATTCAAACCAAAACGGAACTGCGTATTTCCGAGCCGATTGCGCTCACCTCGTTCAGCCCTGCCGCCGCTCGTCCGGGCGCCGTCATCGCTATCAACGGCACGTACCTCAACCTGGTAAAGGAGGTGATTTTTACCAATAAAAAAGTGGTGAAATCCGAAAACTTCGTTAGCCAGACCAAAGACAAAATCGAGGTAACCGTGCCTGCCGACGCCAAATCGGGCATCATCGTCATTTCCAACGGAGAAGCCGATCCCATTCTGGTAGAATCGGAAACGCCACTAACGGTAACGCTCCCGGGCATAACGGGTGTAGGCCCCACCCCGGTTAAAGCGGGAACGGCGCTTACCATCGACGGTACCGACCTCGACCTGACACAAGAAGTGGTATTCACGGGTGGCGCCAAAGTGAACAC
>JAEUUT010000019.1 GCA_016787415.1 Saprospiraceae bacterium
CGTTCATAGCACTCGCAGACGTAGTAGTACAGGGCGATTAGTTTATTTGATTTCACACCTCAAAACTATTTCATCCTCTATTCATTACGTCTGCTTTCTTGTTGGCCCAATTCAACTCCTAATTCGCATAACTCATAACTCATAACTAATTCAGCAGATGCTTAAGTTTATCCACCTTCAGCACATGCACAACACCTTCCCGAATATCGATCAGGCCTTCGTTTTTAAAATCGGTGAGCGTACGGATCAGGGTTTCCTTGGCGGTACCAGCCAAAGCAGCCAGGTCTTCTCGCAACAGGTGTAGTTCGGTGCCCCCGGTTTGTTCGCTGAGGTTAGACAGCGCGGTAGCAACGCGTTTACGGACAGAATTATAAGCGAGTTCGATCAATTGTTGTTCGCGTTCGGCAATATGACCTGCCAGCATTTTGATAAAGCGCGCATTAACGTCGCGATTGCCAAATACCAGCGCGATAAAATCCTGTCGGGGCACGAGCCGGATAACACAGTCTTCCAGGGCAGCCGCGCTTTCAGGGTACGTATTTTCACTGAAAAGGGCGAGGAAACCGAGGAAGTCGCCGGCCTGCGCCATTTTCACGATCAGTTCGCGGCCATCGTCGCTGGTTTTATACACCTTTACTTTTCCGCTCTCCACGAAATACAACCAGCGCGGATTTTCTCCTTCACGGAAGATCAGGTCTTTTTTACGAAAATGCCGCACTTCACGGTTCTCCGACAGATGTTTGATGGCTTCCAGTGCGCGGGCTTCGTCGATAAAACGATCGAGCGAGCCAGTTTGCTGGGCAGAAGCCGCGCGCAGCCGCTCGCTTTTTTGCAGGCGCGACTCGATGGTTTGCAACAGTGCCATATCATCAAAGGGCTTGATGATATAATCATCGGCGCCCAGCGACATGCCTTTCCGGAAGTCTTCTTTTTCCGCTTTTGCCGTCAGGAAAATAAAGGGGATATCAGCCGTTTTCGCATTCCTGCTCAAAATATGCAACACCCCGTAACCATCCAGTTCGGGCATCATAATGTCGCAAAGAATTAGATCGGGAAGAAAAGATTGGGCTTTTTCGACGCCAACTTTGCCGTTTTCAGCCACAACAGCCTCATATCCACTCAGGCCTAAAATTTCCTGCAAGTTTTCCCGTACGTCTGTGTTGTCTTCAATGATGAGGATTTTCTTCATAAGGCGCAAATGTATATCTGACGCTAAGATAGCAAAGTGATTTTTATCATTTATTTCAATAACGATGGTCATTGAAATCCGGGGCTCCGACGGGTCACCTTTGTGTCATTCCCAATGATTGAACAAACCTCTTACATCATGAATCTTTTTGCACCGATTTCCAGCCTCATGACCGACTATAAACACTTAGTCACGGTCAGCCCCGAAGAATCCCTTGCAAAAGTCAAGGAAATATTTGACACACATAAATTTCACCATATTCCGGTGGTTCGTTTCCGGGAAATTGTAGGGATAGTAAGCCGCACCGATTTCGATCATTTCGTGGGTGGTGCTTCCAAGTTTGATGAGGAAAAATTTCTAAACGAACTGCGTTTGCAGCGCACAAAAGTAGAAGAAATCATGACAACTCGTCTGGGTAAAATTGCGCCCGACGATCGAATTAATGTAGCACTGGAGATTTTTATCATCAATCGGTTTCATGCATTGCCAGTAGTGGAAGATGGCGATCTGGTTGGTATCATTACTCCTTTCGACATTATGAGCGCGCTTGCAGAGGAAAAACCGGCTGACCCTACGAGTGTGTATGATTTTTCGAACACACCCAAGTGAGTTGCTGGGGCGTGTGCAGGTAACAGGTGGTAAGGATATTGTTCCTGAAGGGCTATGTCACCTGATTGGAGGGTTTTTAAAGCCTGAAATACTCTAAAAAATAGCAACCATGAAAGAAGCCGTCTCTGTACTTACCCAAACCCAAGCATGTTCCGGCGCCTGCCGGGGCTGTGGCAAGGCGCATATCAAAGTATACAGTTACCGCGATCAACAGGGGCAACAGTTGCTGGATGTGATACAGGAAGCATTGGCTATTTTTCCAATGCCCAATAAAGTGATCGAGGTGTACGAGCCCGGCGCGATCGCAGCAGATGGCATTACCGTGCTGCCAGCGCTTTCATTGGATGGATGGGTGGTAAATCAGGGAGTAGTACCTACGGTGGATGAACTGGTGGATGCTTTTAGAAACAGGTACTTGTACAAGAGTAAACTACATCGGTTGCAACACATCGTTGTGCCGGTAGATATTAGCGATGTGTCGGCAAATGCACTGCGTTTTGCCTGGCAAATAGCCGAAAAAACACAGGCGCATCTGGAAGTGATTTATGCCATGGACAGCATCTTCGAAGGCACCAAACCTTCGGCTACGGGGTTTCTGTCAGGCTATAACAAAACCATGCAGACGGAACTGGATACGTTTATCCAGCAGACGCTAGCAGTAGAATCGTACCACTATGAGCCACTAGGGTCTCAACCTGGTGCGCCAGGTGTGACTACTACTACTCGTCCGTATATTTCTTCAAAAGTGGTGTACGGTTTCCCGGATATGGCTATCCAGACTTATTCGGAAAAGTGCGACCTGATCGTAATGGGAACAACAGGAGGAGGAACGCTGACGCACAAATTGTTCGGTTCCGTCAGCATGGAAGTATCTAAAAATGCTATGGCGCCGGTACTGTTTGTTCCGCCGGGTATGACGTACAACGGTTTTTCCAATATGCTGTATGCCAGCAACTTCGAGTCGCTCGATCCATTGCGCATACAACAGGCCGTGTCCTTTGCGCGGCGATTTGACAGTCAGATTCACTTTGTACACATCGGCCCTGCGGGAGAAAAAGGAGTTGCCCTGGAACGCAAGCTATTTGAGATCAATTACCAGGAATCTCACCCCGACAAACCATTCATTTTTACAAAAATGGTTAGCGAAGACATCGTTGACCCGATTTATGAATATGCATTTTACCACCGCATCGAGTTGCTGGTGTTTGTGACACACCATCGCAGCCTGTGGGAAAGTTTTTTGCACAAAAGTATCACCCGGGAAGTGTTGTCGAGCAGTGGTTTACCTGTCCTGGTGATTCATTCTGACAGTGATTTAATTTAAAGATATGAGGGTGTAAACAACTGCCTCCGTTTGCACCTGTAAGACCTATGCAAGAGGGTTTTGTTCACCCCGCTGAGAGTTATCTTTCTGGCGGGGTATTTTTTTTAGTCCTGAGTCGTAAGTCCTGAGTCCTGAGTCCGTAGAGTTGACCGTTTAATTTTGGCAGCACTAATAAAAAATACCAAAAGTATACGGTCAACTCTACGGACTCAGGACTCAGGACTTACGACTCAGGACTTTTCAAGAATTTCACCCAAAACTCACTCCCCTCTTCCACCGCACTACTAAAACCTACTTCTCCATTCATCATCTCCGCATATCGCTGCACGATGTAAAGTCCGAGACCCGTTCCCTGGATATTGGTAGCATTGCTGGCCCTGAAAAAGCGGCCGAACAGGTGTTTCTGATCGGGTTCGGGGATACCTACCCCTTGATCGCGGACGCTGATTCGGATGTTGTCGGAGCCGATATGGCTATGTACCTGAATGATCGATTGTTCGGGTGAGTATTTGATTGCGTTGGACACCAGATTGATCAGGATATTTTTGAGCAAACGGCCATCAAGTTGGGCAGTTCTATCGCCTTCGTGGGTATACATGAGTTGCTGCCCGGGCTTGAACAAGTTTTTCATTTCCTGGTGCAGTTCTTCAATCAGAACCGGCAGGTCGATTTCTTCCATACTGGCCTGAACGCGGCCTTCCTCAAGCCTGCCAAGCGACAAAAATTCGGTCAGGATGGTATTCAATCCGTTGACGGCATTTTTTATCCGGTCAGCGTGTTTTTTTACGTTCGCCAGGTCTTGCCGATCGGCATATTGTTGTACCAGCCCGGCCGAAGACAGAACAGACGTGAGCGGCGTTCTGAATTCGTGCGATGCCATGCTGACAAAACGGCTTTTGAGTTCGCCCAGTTCGCGTTCCTTTTCGAGTGCAACACCCAGTTCATTTTTCGCCAGTTCCAGTTCACGGGTGCGATCAGCCACTTTGTTTTCGAGGCCCTCATTGGCATCTTTCAGGGCCTCCGACAGGGCAGCCAATTCTCTTTTTTGCTCCAGGATGGAGTCTTCATAGTTTTTCCGGTAGGTATTATCTACGATAAATGCCACGACAAACTCGCCTTCGCTGCTCTTGAAGGGGCTAAGGCTTACCTCCACTGGAAATTCGGTACCATCTTTACGCAAACCACTGAGATTCAGTCCTGTACCCATATTGCGCGGGTGCGGATTTTGGTGAAAAGACGCCCTGTGTTCCGCATGGCGTGTGGCAAATCGCTGCGGGATTAGTTTTTCAATTGGCAGGCTGTTCAGTTCTCCCGATTCATACCCAAACAGTTTTTCCAGCGCTGGATTGGCCATTACGATCTGGCCTTTGCGCGTTGTCATCAAGATGCCATTGGTGGCATATTCGAACAGGGCTTTGAATCGGCCTTCCTGCTGTTGTTCGGTTTCCCGCAAAGAAATGTACCGAACTACAAAGAAAGCAGCCGCCCAAAAACTAACCACTGGCGGAACCCTTTCCAGCAAAATTTCCTGCAATGGGGCTTCCTGCGGTTTAAAAAACACTGCCAGTACGGTAAGCGCTGTCGTTACAACTGCCAGTAAAAAAACATCGCCTTTTTCCTTGAAAAAAATGGCCATAAAGTGGGCCAGCAAGTAAGCAAAAACGATGTTGAATTCTTTCGGCAACAGCATGTCGCCAATGAACACGACGACTACCAGCAACCAGACGAGTTTCGCCCAGCGATTGTCATATTGAAGTGTAAACATGGCGTGAAGATCAGAATAAATCACAAATGAAGAAAACTTTCATAAATCACGCTTGTTTCGTGCTGTCATGAACACACCTGTCTCCATTTTCTGGTTTCGGCGCGACCTTCGCTTGCACGACAATGCCGGTTTCTACCACGCATTGAAAGGCACTTCCCCGGTGTTGCCCCTGTTTATTTTCGACCGCAATATTCTGGACGACCTGAGCGATCGGGCAGATGCGCGGGTGTCTTTTATCCACAACAGCCTGGAAAACCTGAAAACAGAACTGGAACAACTCGGCAGCAGCCTGCTTGTGATGGACGGGCATCCCGAGCAATTATGGCCACAACTGTTGCAGCAATACCATATCGGAGCGGTTTACACCAACCATGATTTTGAGCCCTATGCGATCCAGCGAGATGCTCAGGTAAAAGAACTACTTGCCGAGCGCAATATCCCTTTTTATACTTTCAAAGATCATGTGATTTTTGAAAAAGACGAGGTGCTAAAATCTGACGGAACGCCATACACGGTGTTTACTCCATACAGCCGGCGCTGGCTGGAAAAACTCGACACCCGGATGGTCAAAACCACCGAAGGGCAGGACGTCAGTTTTTACCTCCACTCCTATCCCAACGAAAAACACTTACACAACCTTCTCAAAATCAATTCGTTGCCCATGCCCTCATTGGCTGATATTGGTTTTGAATCTTCCTCCGTCAGCATACCGCCTGCTTCTGTGGCGCGTGGTTTGATCCGCAACTACGACAAAACCCGCGACTTCCCAGCCATCGACGGTACTTCCCGCCTGGGCATTCATTTCCGTTTCGGAACCATCAGCATTCGGGAAAAAGCACGTGCTGCCCGAGAACTGAACGCTACCTTCCTCAATGAACTCATCTGGCGCGATTTTTACAGCCAGATACTGGCTCATTTCCCGCACGTGGTAGGCCATGCCTTCCGGGCGCAATACGATCAAATTGCCTGGCGGACAGCCCCTGAAGATTTTGAAAAATGGTGCGCTGGCCACACGGGCTACCCCATCGTAGATGCCGGTATGCGCCAACTGAATGCTACTGGCTATATGCACAACCGAGTGCGGATGGTCGTGGCGAGTTTTTTGACCAAACACCTGCTGCTCGACTGGCGACTGGGAGAAGCCTATTTTGCTGAAAAACTGCTCGATTTCGACCTGGCCAGCAACTCCGGCGGCTGGCAATGGGCGGCCGGATGCGGCACCGACGCAGCGCCGTACTTCCGTATTTTCAACCCTACGGAACAAGCCAAAAAATTCGATCCCGAATTCAAATACATTCGCCGCTGGGTGCCCGAATTCGGCACACCCAAATACCCCAAACCGATGGTGGATCATGTGTTTGCGCGGGAACGATGCCTGGAAACGTATAAAAGAGTCCTGAGTCCTGAGTCGTAAGTCCTGAGTCGTAAGTCCTAAGTCCGTAGAGTTGACCGAGTACATTTGGCTGGCGTAATAATAATTGCCCAAAAGCACTCGGTCAACTCTACGGACTCAGGACTTAGGACTCAGGACTTAGGACAGATACGATTTCTTCCACTTTATTCCCTTTCTATCGTACAAATGCCCAACTTTGCAATGACTCAGGACTAACGACTCAGGACTCAGGACTTCCATGAATTCTTCCGAATTAATTCTAAATGCCGACGGCAGCATTTACCACCTGCACTTGCACCCCGAACAGGTGGCGCCGCTCATTATTACAGTTGGCGACCAGGATCGGGTAGCCAAAGTAAGCCGCTATTTCGATCGAATAGAACACCGCGTGCGCAAGCGAGAGTTTGTAACCCACACAGGCTGGCTGGGCAAACAACGAATTACTGTCATTTCTACAGGCATTGGTCCCGATAATGTAGACATCGTGCTCAACGAACTGGATGCGCTGTTCAATATCGACCTGACAACGCGACAGGTAAAACCAAGGCCGCAACAACTGACCTTTATTCGGCTTGGAACAGCAGGTTGCCTCCAACCGGAAGTGCCTATAGACGCCCTGGTAGCCAGTAATGGCGCTATCGGCATGGATGGACTGATGCAATTCTATCAGGCGCCCGAACAACAGCAGCATCCACTGCTTGATGCGCTGCGCAGGCACACCGCAAGCAAATGGGACTTCCCGGTAGCACCTTATTTTGTGGAAACAGATGCAGGATTGTTATCAAAATTTTCCGATTTTCATCAAGGCATCACCGCTACCAATCCGGGGTTTTATGGCCCACAGGGGCGTCAATTGCGTGCAACAGTGGCACAGCCAGCCTACCTGGATTTGTTACAATCTTTTGATTATCAAGGCCGTAAAATTGTAAACCTGGAAATGGAAACGGCTGCTATTTATGGGTTATCACAAATGCTGGGGCATCGTGCTATTTCCATCAGCGCTATTTTGGCCAACCGGGCGCTTGGGCAGTTCAGTAGCAACCCGGCCCGCAGCGTACGGCAACTGCTGGAAAGGGTGCTGGAGAAAATTTCACATAGCGTTTAAATAATATCCGCTACTTTCACCTGCGTTTTCAAAAACCGTTTAATAACAAACTCTACCACTATGAAATCACACTTTTTATCCCTGAAAACCAACACTTTCAGCCTGCTCATCTGCCTTTCCATCGCAGCGTCGGCAGCCCTCCTGCCAGCCTGCATGGCCCCGTACGATGCAATGGGTACTGAGTACGTCAACAGTATTTCCACCAAACTGCCCGCCCTGATGGGCAAAGCCACCGAAGCCTACAGCAAACACGAGACAGAAGTAACCAGCCTCAACACCGAACTCGACAAAGTGGTAGCCCATGCTGCCTCCATGAAAAAAAACAAGGAAGTTGCAGAATCGTGGAAACTCCTGCAATCTGACCTCGTAGCACCCTTTTTCGCCCGCTGGAAAGACAAAGGCAAACTCGACAAGGACTTTATCAAGGAAGCCACCATGCAGGTAACTAAAAGCCTCGATGCTATTAAAAGAGCAGAAGCAGCCAAAAAGAAATAAACCATTGTATATCAACCATTTAAGCACACTCTAAAACCAACTAAACATGCCAGGAAAAGGTCAGGAAATACAGGATGCGCTGGACGGACTGGACAACCAAATCACCTCGATGGTGTCTGACTTCGTAAAGCGCCGCCGTAAACACTACGAAGAAGCCGCCAAACGACTGCACAACAGCCTGAAAAAAGATGTGCGTCGCTATGGCGAAATGCTTGCCGATAAAAAAATCAACCAGGAAGATTTCGAAATGCTGGTGCAAGGCCGCATGACACAGGTAAAAATTGAACTGTTGTCCGAACTCTCCGTCTCCAAAGCCAAGTTTGAAGACATCGCTATGGAGATTTTGAAGATTACATTTAAGACGTTGTTGGTGGTGATTTGAGAGTTGGTTTAGTGTTTTTGTGTTTTGGTGTTTTTGTATTTTGGGAATACTTCGCTCTTGGTATGGATGATAATGGTACTTATATGATTTAACATTAAATAATATGCCATGCGCGAAGAACCTCCAAAACACAAAAACACAAAAACACCAAAACACAAAAACACTAATACACAAAAACACTCTTACTTCTGCCATTTTGTCACCTTCTTTCCCAACTATCTACTATCTTTGCGGCGCTTAAAGTCAATGCCACAAGATATGTACGATAACAACCCGACCATTGAGGGGATCAAAACCATAGACGAGGCCCGCCAGGGCGCCGTGTTGTTCAAGGAACACTGGCAGGAGAGCGATGCGCCGGGCATCAAAAAATTCTACATCGAGAGTTACGGCTGCCAGATGAATTTCAGCGATTCTGAAATCGTCGCCAGTATACTCGGCGATTCCGGCTATGCTCCTACGCGCAACATAGAAGAAAGCGACCTGATCCTGATCAATACCTGCTCCATTCGGGAAAAAGCCGAAGAAACGGTACGCAAACGCCTCCGCATCTTCGAAATGCTGAAAAAACAGCGCCCCGACATGAAAGTCGGCGTGCTGGGTTGCATGGCCGAACGCCTGAAAAAGCAGTGGCTGGAAGAGGAAAAACTTGTCGATCTCGTGGTTGGCCCCGACGCCTACCGCGACCTGCCCAATCTCATCGGCAGTGCCGAAGAAGGCAACCGCATGGTGAATGTGCTGCTCAGCCGGGAAGAAACCTACGCCGACATCAGTCCCGTACGCCTCGAAAGCAACGGCATCACAGCCTTTATTTCCATCATGCGTGGATGCGACAATATGTGTTCGTTCTGCGTGGTGCCTTTCACCCGCGGCCGCGAACGCTCCCGCGACCCGTTCAGCATCCTGGCTGAAGCCACCGACCTGTTTCAGCGCGGCTACCGCGAAGTGACGTTGCTGGGCCAGAATGTGGATTCCTACAAATGGGAAAACCCGGACACCGGCGATCTGGTCAATTTTGCCAAACTGCTGGAAATGACCGCCGAAGTACACCCCGACCTGCGTGTACGCTTCAGCACCAGCCACCCGAAAGACATGACCGACGATGTGCTGCACGTCATGGCTGCCCACGAAAATATCTGCAAATACATCCACTTGCCGGTACAATCGGGCAATAGCCGCATCCTCGAACTCATGAACCGCACCTACGACCGCGCCTGGTATGAAAACCGCATCGAAGCCATCCGGCGTATCATGCCCGACTGTGCGGTATCGAGCGACATCATTACCGGCTTTTGCTCCGAAACGGAAGAAGAACACCAGGATACGCTCAGCATGATCGAGTGGGCCAACTACTCGATGTCTTATATGTTTTATTACTCCGAGCGCCCGGGCACGCTGGCTGCACGCAAATACGCCGACGACATTCCGGAAGACATCAAAAAACGCCGCCTGAACGAGGTGATTCGCCTGCAAAACGCCGTCAGCCACCGCCACAACCAGGCCGACATCGGCAAAACATTCAAGGTGCTGATCGAAGGTAACTCCCGCAAATCGGACCAGGATTTCAGCGGCCGGAATACCCAGAACAAAATGGTAGTTTTCCCGAAAGTGGAAGGGTACAAACCGGGCGATTATGCGATGGTACGGGTGAAAGAGGCTACTAGCGCGACGCTGCTGGGGGAGATTGTGCCAGCATCCTGATCTGCCTCTTACAACCTTTTACACGAAAAATCCACATTACAAATGAACAACAAAACGTTACGCCTGCTACTCAACATCGCAATCATAGGCACTTTGATCTATCTGTTGGCAGGAATACCTGACATGATTGTTCATAGAATGTTTGTTGGTGAAGAAACGGCTGGGTATATGAGGGGAATAAGCCTGTCAAAAGGCTGGATGATTGCAGCAGGATCGTTGACCTTTCTTTTGATTTTACGTAAGTTTATCAAACCTTCATAAAACTGTAAAAGCAAATCCCAAAAACAAAAAACATGAATAAAAAGCCAACAAAATCGAGCATCCTACTTTTCCTCTCACAAGAGAAAACTCAATTCGAACGTGACTTTCGGATTGCCAAAATCGGTTTATTTGGCTCCTATGCACGTGGAGAAGAAACAGAAGACAGCGACATTGATATTATCGTTGAATTTTTCCCCAATACTGAAAATCTGACCGACATAAAAGATGCACTAAGAGTCCGTATCCAGGATACATTTAATCGTAAGGTTGACATTTGTAGAGAGAAATACATCAAACCTTATTTCAGGGAACAAATTCTAAAATCTGCGATCTATGTCTGAAAAAGAGAAAGGTGGCAGGATTGCGAAATATTGTTGCCCACGACTATTTTGGAGTGGATGCGGAAGAAGTGTGGCAAATTATCCAAAAATACATTCCAACGTTCCTGAACGACCTGGAGACAATTTTAAACCAACACAGTGGCTAACAACCAATTACAATCCATAAAAGCCCGTTTCGGGATTATCGGCAACTCCGCTATGCTGGATGCCGCCCTCGACACGGCCGTGCGTGTGGCGGCCACCGACCTTACCGTGCTTATCACGGGGGAAAGCGGTGTGGGCAAGGAAGCCTTTTCCAAAGTCATTCATGCACTGAGCAGCCGAAAACACAACGATTTTATTGCCATCAACTGCGGCGCTATTCCGGAAGGTACCATCAATTCGGAGTTGTTCGGACACGAAAAAGGTTCGTTTACCGGCGCTGTGGGCGACCGCAAGGGATACTTCGAAACCGTCAATGGTGGCACCATTTTCCTCGATGAAATCGGCGAAATGCCGCTCGATACACAAGCCTACCTCCTACGTGTGCTGGAATCCGGCGAATTTATCCGCGTAGGCGCCAGCAAAACCCTCAAAACCGATGTGCGCGTTATCGCCGCCACCAATGTCAACCTGGAAGAAGCAGTGCGCAAGGGTAAATTCCGCGAAGACCTGTTTTATCGCCTCAGTACGGTTCCCATTCGCGTGCCTTCGCTCAAGGAGCGCCGGGAAGACATTCCGGTCTTGTTCCGCAAATTTGCCTACGATTTTGCCGAAAAATACCGCATGCAGTCCATCCGCCTCGACGAGCGCGCCGAACTGGTGCTGGAAAACTACAACTGGCCCGGCAATATCCGCGAACTCAAAAACGTAGCCGAACAACTCAGCGTCCTTTCCGAAGACCGCCACCTTACCGCCGAACAACTGCAACACTCCATGCCGCAGTTGTTCAACCGCAATTTGCCGGTACTTTCGGGCAGAAACGGTGGCAACGGCAGCGGCGATAATTTTCAGGAACGAGACATCCTGTACAAGGTGCTGTTCGATATGAAAAACGACCTCAACGACCTCAAGGCGCTCATTTACGAACTCGTGCGCAGCAATGACCTGCACATGCCCGACCTCAACTCGGTGCGCCAACTTGCCCCTGCCTACCCTGCCGGCGGATACCCTTCGCATACGCCGGCTTTTGAGAGCAAGGATTTCCCGCACGAACGCGAGCCCTACTACACACCCGTCGAGCCCGAACGTGTCAAACCAATTATTATCGAATCGGGTAAGGCAGGCGTAGGTTTCGATAAAAGCGAAGAAGAAGATTCCCCGCTGGCGATGGACGAAATCGAAAAAGAAGCCATCCGGCGTGCCCTGAAGAAATACAACGGCCGCCGCAAAGAAGCCGCAGAGGAATTGAAAATCAGCGAACGCACGCTGTATCGAAAAATCAAACAGTACGACCTGTAACCGCAGGCTGTTAACGAATACAAAAACCCTGCGGCCCCATACCGCGATCACGGATATTTGCACGTCCTAATGCCGCTCGCCTTCAGACGAGTCCATTTTACATGCACCAAAACGATTCAAAAAGTCATTTCGGATGAAACGCTTTTCACTCTTTCTCCTTGCTGTACTGTTCTCCATGTCCGCTGCGCTCGCCAACAATGGCGATCAAGGCTACCATATCCGTGTGAAAATGGACAACTACGCGGAAACGCAGTTGGTTCTGGGTTTTTACTATGGAGAAAAAACATACGTAAAAGATACTGCCGACCTTGGCCCCGATGGGTATTTCACATTCACCGCCGACACCTTGCTGCCCTGCGGCGTGTACCTGCTAGTGACCAAGCCCGACAACAATTTTATCCAGTTTCTTCTGTCGGCTACCGAACAGCGTTTCACCATTCAAACCGATGTGAAGGATTCGGTGAATAAAATGAAGTTCAAAGGCTCCGACGACAACCAGCGATTTTACGAATACCTCCAGTTTTTGGGCAAAATGCGCCCTGAAGCCGATTCCATGCGCGCCCAACTCACTCGGGTGAAAAGCAATCCGGCCGACTCCCTGCGCCTGACCAACAAACTGGCGGATCTGGACAAGCAGGTGAAAAAACTGCAATCAGACCTCGTGACCAAATACCCGGGTAGTATGACGGCAAAAATTGTCAAGTCATCCATCGACCCCGAGCCACCTGCCTTTACTGGCGATGAAAAGGAAATCAACATCAAACGGTATTACTGGTACAAAGCGCATTATTTCGACAACATCGACGTAGATGACCCCTGTATGCTGCACGGGCCGGTACTACACAATAAAATTGACCAGTACGTCAATAAAGTAACGCCGCAACACCCCGACAGCCTGAATATTTCCATCGACCAGATACTGGGCCGGATGAAGCCCAACAGCGAGAATTTCAAGTATTATCTCATTCATTTCCTGAATTTTTACGCCAAATCAAACATAGTCGGCATGGACGGCTGTTATGTTCATATCGTAAAAAAATACTACGCCACCAACCTGGCGCCGTGGACGAAAAAGGAAGACCTGGAAAAAATCATCGACAATGCCAATCGCCTGGAACCCATCCTGATTGGCAAAATAGCACCCAACATTACCGTATTCGACCGCAATAACCAGCCTCATGCACTCTGGGATGTGGATGCCGATTACACCGTGCTGTTTTTCTGGGCGCCCGACTGTGGACACTGCAAAAAAGCGGCGCCTTTTATGGTCGATTTCGCCAAAGCATATCAGAACCGTGGTGTGAAAGTTTTTGCCGTCTGTACCGCTACCGGTGAGAAAGCAGGCGAATGCTGGAAAGGTGTGGAAGAAAAAGGATTCACCGACGACCTGTTTATGAACATGCAGGATCCGTTTCTGCGCAGCCGCTACAAAACACTGTACGATGTGCAAACCACGCCACAAATCTTTATCCTCGATCGCAAACATGAAATTCTGATGAAGCGCATCAGCGCCGAAGAACTCAACAAGGTGATGGATCAGGTCATCAAGTTTCAAGAGGACAAAAAGAAAAAAGGGTAATTCCTGCCTTCCATGAAAAAATACCTCGCGGAAAAATTCGATGTAGACCAACTGGCGCATGTGCTCGACGAAACGCCCCTTTGGTCGGCGCCTTTCGGCCTGAGACTGCTGGACTGCATCGAATACCGTTCTGGTATTACCGCACTCGATATCGGCTTTGGCATGGGTTTCCCGCTTACCGAACTGGCCATGCGACTGGGCAGCAGTGCCACTGTGTACGGTATCGATCCGTGGCAACCCGGAATAGAACGCACGCGGGTCAAACTGGATGCATATCGCATTGAAAATGTGCGCATTATCGAAGCATCTGCGGAATCCATTCCACTGGAGGATACTTCCATCGACCTGGTTGTCAGCAACAACGGCATCAACAATGTACAGGATATTCCACAGGTTTTGTCGGAGTGTGCGCGTGTACTGAAGCCCGGCGGACAATTTGTGATGACCATGAACCTCGACAAGTCGATGTTCGAGATGTACACCGAACTGGAACGCATCCTGTCGTCGTTGCAACTGGAGCAGGAAGTGGCCGCCATGCATCGGCATATTCGTGAAAAACGCCCACCGCTGGATGACATCATTGGCCTGCTGCGCGCAAACGGATTTCTGATTCGTCGGCTCGAACACGACCAGTTCAATTACCAGTACACGGATGGCACGGCCATGCTACACCATTTCTTAATACGCATGGCCTTTATGGATTCCTGGATAAAACTCCTGCCAAAAGGCCGGGAAGAAGAAATCTTCGATTTGCTGGAAAAACGCCTGAATGAGCAGGCACAGCGCCTGGGCGGGCTGCGTTTGAGTATCCCGTGGGTGGTAATTGATTGTATTGCAGGGGCGTAGTTGTGGAAATTTACATACCTTGTTCAGGAAAAAATTTCCTGTGCATGGCTCGTAAAGCATTCCTTTTCCTATCCGCATTTTTACTGCTTCTTGGCAACGCCGTTACCCAAACAACACTCCCGCGCAGCACACCCGAAGCGGAAGGCGTATCATCCAAAAACATCCTGCAATTTCTCGAAGCGGCCGAAAAAAGTCCGCATGAAATGCACAGCATTATGATGCTACGCCACGGAAAAGTGATCGCCGAAGGCTGGTGGGCGCCCTATCGTGCCGATGTCAAACACACCATGTACTCCTGTAGTAAGAGTTTTACAGCGACAGCCGTTGGTTTGGCCGTTCACGAAGGGAAATTGAGTGTGGAAGACAAGGTGGTGTCGTTTTTCCCGGATCAATTGCCCGAAACCGTGAGTGCCAACCTCGCAGCCTTGCGCGTACGCGACCTGTTGAGCATGACCGCAGGCCAGGAGCCCGACCCGACGCCTGTCATTCGGAATGCAGATAACTGGACCAGGGCCTTTCTGGCTACCCCAGTTCTGAACCAGCCCGGCAGCAAATTCTTGTACAACTCCCTGGCTACGTATATGTTATCTGCCATTGTACAGAAGGTCACCGGCGAAAAAATCATCGACTACCTGACGCCGCGTTTGTTTGCGCCGCTGGGCATCACAGGCATGGATTGGGAAACAACACCCGATAACATCAACACAGGGGGCTGGGGTTTGCGCATCAAAACCGAAGACATGGCGCGTTTTGGGCAGTTGTTTTTGCAAAAAGGACGCTGGAACGGCCAACAGGTGCTGCCGGCCGCCTGGGTGCAAGAAGCCAGTACCGCCAAAATCATTCAACACCCCGATATGCCGCAATCCAAACGCGATTCCAGCGATTGGGAACAGGGATATTGCTACCAGATGTGGCGGAGCCGCAACAATTCCTTTCGCGGCGACGGCGCTTTCGGGCAGTTTATAATCGTAATGCCCGATCAGGATGCTGTCATTGCCATCACATCGGAAACGCCGGATATGCAGGCCGAATTCAACCTGGTATGGAAATACCTTTTCCCTGCCATGCAAGCCACCGCGCTGCCGGCGGATGCCAAAAGCGCAGCGGCATTGAAACAAAAACTGGCTGCGCTGGCGCTGCCTGTACCGGCCAAAACAAAGGCGCCTGCCCTTCAAAAAAACATAGCCGGAAAAACCTTCGCTGTTTCACCCAACGAGCAATTCATCCGTTCCATGTCTTTCAACTGGAAGAACGATCTGTGCGAAGCAGGCATTCAAATTGCCGACCAGACCTACACCCTTGCTTTGGGTTCAGGCAAATGGGCTTTTGGCGAAACCGCCAAACTCGGCCCCAATCTGGTACAACTGGCCAAAGGACATTTCGCCGGGCTTCCACCCTCCAAAATAGCCGGGGCTTACCGCTGGGTCGACGAGCAAACCCTCGAACTCACCCTGCGCTATTACGAAAGCCCACACACCCAGGTTTTTACCTGCAAGTTTGATCAAAACAACCTGAGTGTGGACATTCAAAGCAGTTTTGACAAAAAAAATGTAAAAACCATCAAAGGAACGATGGCTGCTGCCATGCCCACACCAACCCGCCTTATCATTCGGGGCGACGATATGGGGTTTTCACATTCTGGAAACGAAGCCTTGCTCAAAGCATCCAAAGAAGGCATTCAGACCTCGATTGAAGTGCTGGTGCCCTCTCCGTGGTTTCCGGAGGCAGTACGTATGCTGCAAGCCAATCCGGGTATCGACGCAGGCGTACATCTCGCACTCACCAGCGAATGGGATAATGTGAAATGGCGCCCCCTGACTGCCGCAACCAGCCTGCGAAATGCGGACGGCTATTTCTTCCCGATGGTGTTTCCGAATAACAACTACCCCGGCCAATCGATTTCTGAAAATCCCTGGAAAATAGAAGACATTGAAAAGGAATTCAGGGCACAGATTGAGACAGCCCTGCGTAGTTTGCCGCAAGTGAGCCACCTGTCTGCGCACATGGGTTGCGCCAACCTGTCGCCGGAAGTAAAGGCGCTGGCTCAAAAACTCGCGGCCGAGTACAAATTGCCCCTGGAAGGCGGGGAAGGGGCCTTAAACTGGTTTTGGTATGATGGCCCGCACCAGACATTTGCCGAGAAAAAACAAAGTTTTTTGAAATCGCTGCAAAAACTCGAACCTGGCCAAACCTATATGTTTCTCGATCATCCGGGGATGGATGGCGCTGAATTACAGGCCATCCATCACATCGGTTATGAAAACGTGGCTGCCGACCGACAAGGGGTAACTGATTTGTTTACCGACCCCGACGTCCGGCAGTTTATTGAGAAAAACGGTATTCGGCTGATCAGTTACAAGGATCTTGGCCGACCGTAATTATTCTCCAAATCCAAACGCTACGCCCAGGTTGACATTGACAAGGCGGTTTTGTGCATCCGAACCGCTTTTGGAGCCGGCTACGTCGAGCAGACCGTGGGTGTATGCTACGTCGAAATTGAGCCAGGTGCGTTCTGCCAGGCGGTAGTTGAAACCAGCACCGGCATGGAGGCCTACGTCGAAACCTTCGTACGCATCTTTGGAGTTAATGGTTGTGGTAGTTTCACCGGAGCGAATTTCAGATTTGCCTCCTACCAGGAAAGCAAATGAAGGCCCTACGAACACTTTCGGGCGGAAATCCTGCCCGAGTTTTCCAAAGAAATACTGGAATTTAAGCGGAACGCGGATGTAGTTCAGTTTGGTAGTCAACGTGGCATTGCCAATATCCTGTTTCACGCCTTCTTCGGAGTAGCGGGCTTCAATGCCGATACCGGCACTTTCCAGGATGCTGTAATTGTAGGTAAAACCTGCGTTGAAGGATGGGCGGCCGGAGGTATTGCTCAGATCAGATAACCAGGCGTAGTTGAAACCGGCCGTTGGGCCGAATGATTGAACCTGTGCCTGTGCAAAATATCCGGAAAAAACAGTGGCGAGGATAAACAGTACTTTTTTCATGACGATCAGTTGTTTCGGGCACATCAAAAATTGACATGCCCGAAACTACTGATCGCATTACTGTACGAAAACGGGGATTTTTTTACTCAAATCCTCATTTCTCTTTCGTCAATTTCCTCGTAATAGTACCTGAAGCCGTTTTCAGGACGATAAAATAAGTGCCAACAGAAAGACCTGTTGTGCGCATGGTATGAGACTGCGATGAGGCCAGCGTATTTTCTTCCATGACAACCCTTCCAAAGCGGTCGAAAACCTGAATATTCTGAACTGTCAGGTTTTTATCCCACGACAAGTTCACTTGGTCGCGTGCAGGATTGGGCCATACCAGCAAGGATGCAGCATTGGTATTTTGCTCATCCACACTGTTCACTGCATCGCTCACGATAAACGTCCGCACAAAGTGGCTCACAGCATTGCTCACATCCACCGTGTATGTGCCAGGTGCGTTTACATCAATGGTCTGGGTAGTATCGCCGGTGCTCCACAGGTATTTAAAATTGCCTACAGCAGACATAGAGAACGTAATATTCCAGTTTATCAGACCGCCGATGAAGCCAGCGTTTTCGTCGACCAGACCCAGTTTCCAGGTGCCGTTTACAGGCGTGTTGAGAATATCAGTCCATTTGCCTTCTACCTGAAATTCGCCGGTGAACGGAGCGGCAGAGGCGGGTGCAAATGGGCCAGGGTAATTGATCGGCAGGGTGGCTTCCGGTGAAAAACAGGTGCCGGTGTAGTTGTCTCCATTGCCGCCGTTGTTCGAGGTTAGTTCCACGAAACGCTCATCGGGTGCTATCAAAAATACATCGAGGTCGTCGAGCCAGGTATGTTCAATATTCATACACACCGACTTGACAGCTTTTACAGTGCCCAGGTTGGAATACGGCAAGTCGACTGTAACAGGCGAAGCGATCAATGCATCTACAGGTTCTATTTGGTAATAATTGGTATTGGAAAAGGTTCGTTCCTGCCCGGAAAAAGTGGTAGGTATCGCATCCAGGTGCGCCGTTCCACCCACCAGTGCGTACTCATAAATATTGCCTTGCAGCATACTGGAATCCGGGTCAGCAATAAACAGGGTAAACTGCCGAGCCAGGCATCCCGGACCCGAAACATTCACAACAATCGTTTCCAATCCTTCCAGAAGAGAATCCGGAATCGGTTGAAAAACCACATGCAGCATTGTGTCCGCAGTAGAAATGGTATAAACGGGGTCTACTGCAAGGTAATCGACGCCATTTTCTGCTTCGCCGCCAATGGTAATGGTCAGGGGCAGTGCACTGGCAGGAATATCTGTCAAGGCAATATCGATGGTATCGCCGATGGCGTTTTCCGGAATTACATTTTCGCCCGGATTGAAGGATGCCTGAATGTCTATAGCGCCGCCAAAACTGTTGCCTTCCAGAAACACGCCAGTGTCAAATACCCCGTCACCGACATCGGCCAAGGCAATTGTCATTTCATACGTTTCGCAAGGCACAACGGCCGCTTCCGCAATAAATGGCGTGGTGAGTCCGTCATAGACGGGTTGGTTTGAACTGGTATTGTTGTCGATGTAATACTGAACGTTCGTGGGAAAGCAATCGGCGGTAACCTCGTTGAACGGATGGACATTATTGATCGCTACAGGCAGGTTGGTATTGGGCACCAGTGCAATATTGAAATCATTGTACTGTTCGCCGCCGCCGGGTTTAGGACCGCTCAGGAAAAATCCGAAGATGTCGTTGAAGTAAGTGCAGGCATATTCCGGGTATTCTTCCGATGCAAACACATAACGAAAGCGAATGGAATCGCTGCTGGGCCGAAAAGTAATTTTGTAATATAGTACATCATACAATGGCCCCGTCGACAGCATCTGCAAAGCGTTGGATACAGCCGTACTGCCATTGTTGGTAGAAGCAAAAACGGAGCCTGTCTCTTCGGCTCCTTGTTGCGTACCATCTGATGCCGCCGAGCCTGTGGTCAGAATCAATCCGCGTTCAACACCAGCGGCATTGGAGCCGCCGGAGAAAAAACCCACGGCTTCGGGTTTGCCGGCAAATTCCACATTCAACACATCGATACCCGCGCCGGTAAAGAAATGGTCGATTAACGCATTGGGATCATATGGCGGTTGGTTGGAAGGGGTTACCGTAAGCAGGGTTTGAGCGGAAGCAAAAACGCTCACAAAGCAAAAAGTTATGAATAAACAGGGGCGCATAAGCAGTTTTTTTTTCAAAAGTATAGTTTAGTTTTCAATTTCCAGCATCCAGATATTTGCTTTTTCCTGATCGCGACCGTATCTGGCAAAAAACATCCTTTTTCCATCCGGAGAAACGTGCCCGAATCCATTATGGCTGTGTATTCCATTGATGTGTTTGCCCATATTCAGCGGCCTCGACCAATCGAGAATCCAGTCGTTGCCATGCCGCTCCGACACAAATACATCGGATTGTCCGAGCCCGGGATATTCCGTGCTGGTGAAATACAGTTTCCTGCCATCTGCCGACAAAAACGGGTTGCCTTCGTTGCCATCCGTATTGATATCGGAACCAAGCCCCTGCGGCTCGCTCCAGTGCCCGTCGGCAGCACGGCGCGAAATAAACAAGTCCATATCAGGCGCATCAAGCACACCACCGGCTGTGTAGGCGCCTTCCAGGATCATGGTAGCGCCGTCGGCAGAGAGTACAGCCTTGCCTATCAAGCCCAGCCCGGAAAGTGCGATCGGCACAGGTGCCGACCAAACGCCGCTTTTTTGCCGGCTGAGGTACAAGGCGCCGTTTGATTGCAAAAGCATGGTTTTCCCATCGGCTGTCAGCGATAAAGGAATCTGATCACCGGGGCAAGACAAAGATTCTATACATTCGGGCGACGACCAGCCTGCTGTTCCCTTCCGGCTGCAAAAGACATCCATACCTGCCTGGTTGTCTGCCCTGCGGGACGAAGCGAAATACAGCACCGTTTGCGCAGTATCCAGCACCGGATTTGTTTCATCATGGCCTTCCGTGTTTATTGTCTCCAGGTAAGTTTCCTTTATTTCAGGGTCATGTTTCTGGAAAATGGGTAGCAATCCGTCAATAAATGGTTTTGCTCTGACTTGATAGTCAAAATTGGAAGCACAGCCTTTGGGCAAGGTGTCGGGGAAATACGGCCGCGCATCGGTCAGCAGCCGGGTAGCGCTGCCGTACAATTCTTCTACCGTACAAAACTGAAGGGTTTCTTCCAGCAATCGGAAAGCGGAATACCGGGGCGCGTAGCGCGAGATATAATACAGGGCGTTTTCCAGCATGGCGGTGGTATCCCGACGAGCCTTGCCTGTGCGTAGTTGCTCCCGAAGGGTGGCACGCTGCCGCAGGTCTTGTAAAACAGCGTATTGCGCAGGCGTTAGTCCGATGGCCGCATCCTGATCCTCCAGCGAAAAAATAGCATTCAGCAGCACCGTTTCCATCACTGTCCATTGGTTGTTGCTTTCAAAATCGAGCATCGGCGCCAGTTCTCTCCGGCACAACAACTGACGCACCTCTTCCTGCCAGCAATCGCGCGCTACAAAACTGGAAGGATGGTCTTTCACATATTTATTCCATTCGCATAATGTGTATTGCTGTTGAAATGCAGGCCAGAGTTGGTTGTACATCTGCCTCGACAACCTGTAGTTGGCAGGATATACCCACCCGAGGTGCCGATGTACAATGGCCGTCATCGTCTGGTAATCGACCGACCGCAACTGCGCATTTACAACCTGGTAGTGCGTAGAGTCCAATTCCGTTTGTAAGGAAGGTATGGGGTGTTTCCAGTCCGCCAGCAACGAATCCAGCGCAGCAATGGAGCCGCTGGAACGTACGCCGGCCATGGCCCAGCCTTGCGCCTGCATGCGCAAGTCGGCCATGGCGAGGGTGTCTGTGCCGTATTTGCGCAAGAGCCGCTTTCGGTTACGCCTGGAAAGTGTTCTCCATGCACTGTCTGCCCGTATCAGATCGTTGTTGAGCAGCAGCAACCCGGAAAGGCTGCGTTCGGAACGCAAGGCCATTTTGTCGATCAGGAAAATAGCCGCAGGGCCCAGTTTGGGATGATGGCGGTATCGCTGAAAAACCGGCGTAGCAGCCTCGTAATTCTGTTTAAGGTAGTAGCGTTTGTACGCTTTAGAGAACGATTGAGCCTCGACGGTCGAAGCGCAGCACACATATCCCAAAGCGAGGATCAGGCTGCGAAAAAGAAATTGTTTCATGTGTTTTCATATCGACCGTACTTTTTTAAGTCCTGAGTCGTAAGTCCTGAGTCCTGAGTCTGTAGCGTACACGTTGTTGTTTCTGGCATTTCTATAACCAAACGTCAAGAACATGAACGTGTAATCTA
Source organism: Saprospiraceae bacterium (assembly GCA_016787415.1). Lineage (GTDB taxonomy): Bacteria > Bacteroidota > Bacteroidia > Chitinophagales > Saprospiraceae > M3007. Next base: position 21,753 of record JAEUUT010000019.1, read on the forward strand.
CGGACTCAGGACTCAGGACTTACGACTCAGGACTATCAAGTAATTTTCTTCCCACCCGGCATCGTCCTCAAAAAAGCAATCATCATAAAAGACATGATGGTTACCAAACCGATTAGAATTGGAATACCCTTGAATGGTGGTTCCTTGCTGTGCCAGTAGCCGCATTGAGCCCACCAGTCTATTACCAAAACGTGTGCAAGATAAATACCAAAACTTGCAGCCGCAAAATCTTTTTCTATGTCGATCAAGGGGCGGTTGTTGCAGGTATATTTTACAAATAAAAACCAACCTGCAGCCGAAAGGGAAACATTGGGCGTGAGGTAATCATAGAAAAAGGTGAAGTTTTGCCCTTTTGTATGACTAAACCAGTAGGAAAGCAGCGCGGTGGCCACGGTGCCCAGTATGATCATTGCAAGGCCTGCGTACCCCAGTTGGCGTTGTGAAAATGGCCAGGGCTGACCGGATTTTGATTCATCGGCGGCAGGTTTGTTGCCCAAATAATAGCCCAGCACAAAATAGCCGGCGTTGTTGGTCACCAGTTCAAAATAAACACCGATAGAAATATGCCCGAATTCATAGAGCAGCTTGTACACCCAGGTACCAATGGCGCACAGCATCAGGAAATACAGCAAATCCTGTTCGGTAGCCGTTTTTACCCAGGCCCGCAAGATCGGGTAAATCAGGTACAGGCCAATAATGAGGTAAATAAACCAGAGGTGGTAATGTACCGGGCCTGACACTATGCGCGTTACCACTTCCCACACTGTAGCAGGCGTTCCTTTGGCAATAAAACTGTATAGCAGGTAGACAGCCATCCAGAACAATGCCGGAATAATGATGCGGGCAAATCGTTTTTTCAGGAACACCGGCAATGGATAATCCTTGCTCAGCAACAGATACCCGCTCAACATTACAAACAATGGAACAGCGGGGCGTGCAAGTGAATTCCACCAGTTGCCAGCCCACCACCACCAGGTGTCCACATTGGGATAGGCATGTGCAATGGGCGCTGCAATGTGAATCGCGATGACCAGTACAGTAGCGATATTGCGCAGCCGGTCGGCCCAGAAAAACGTCTCTCTTTCTTGTGGCACAGATATTCCTTGCATCTAAATGATATTTGAGTGAATACGGGAGAAAATAATAAAATCAGAAAGGAATTTCCAGCCCGTCGTATGCCAGCGAAACGCCCGCTGGCATACGCGAGCCAGCCTCGGCAGCCAGACCCATGTGGTGACTGATGTGGGTGAGCCATGCCTGTTTGGGCCTTATCTGATCTACCAGTGCGAGCGCTTCCTCCAGGTTCATATGAGTAGGGTGCCACTCATGGTGCAACGCACTGGTGATAAGGTACTTCGTGTCAATAATTTTTTGCATTTCCGAAGGAAGCAGGCTTTTTACATCCGTAAGGTATGTCAATGTTTCAAACCTGTAACCAAGAATTGGTAATCGTCCGTGTTGAACGCCGATGGGCACAATATGAAGGCCATTTACCACCAGTGGGCGATCCGAATCTATTTCTATCAATTCAATACGCGGCAAGCCTGGAATCGGCTCGCCAAAAATATATTCAAATCGTTTTCGCACTTCCGAAGCCACCCGTGGCAGGGCAAATACCCGCATGGGCTGGCCGCTTCTGAAATTCAGCGGGCGAATATCGTCGAGCCCGATCACATGATCGTTGTGTTCATGTGTGAGTACAATCGCATCGAGGTGAGACACGCCGGCACGCAGCATCTGCTGCCGGAAATCGGGGCCGGCATCAATCAGAATATTTACCTCTCCGGCAGTGACAAGCGCCGAAGAACGCAGGCGTTTGTCGCGCGCATCGGTCGACCTACATACCGCACAGCCGCACCCGATGACGGGAACGCCTTGTGAAGTACCGGTTCCGAGCAGCGTTATTTTCAAAGTGAATGAGGAGTGATGAATGATGAATGATGAATAATGGGTGTACGAAGGATTAGTTCGGCTACGCCCCTCGTAGCAGGATGGGAACACGGATGAAACGGATAAAGCGGATTTAAACGGATTTTTTAGTGGCCTTGCGGCCACTTCTTTTTGATTTTTACGGATTTGCCCGCCTTCGGCGGGACGTATATCGAATCAATCTTTTATAAAGCAAGCAAAAATCAACATCGATCCCTTGTATCATTTCATGTTTATGCGAAGCGTATCCAGCCGCCGAAGGCGGGCAAATCCGTAAAAATCAAATAAAGTGGCCGCAAGGCCACCAAAAAATCCGTTTAAATCCGCTTTATCCGTTTCATCCGCGTTCCCATCCTTCTACGAGGGGCGTAGCCGAACAAATCCTTCGTACAACCCTAATTCCTCACTCCTCATTCGCCTTCTTCCATTTTTCAATGAGTTCGCGCGATTTATCGCTCAGGTGTTCCAGATCGAATTCCAGGCTGGACAAAATATCCATCAGGCAGTTGATGCGGGCCTCCGTATCAAAAAAACGATTGACCACCGCGATTCTGCGATTTTCGACAAGGCAGTATCCGCTTTGAAAATTGCCCTTTTCATAGCGAATCGAATAGTCCAGTTCTCCGAAAAGTTCCTCTATTTTTTTGAGTGTGGTCTGGGTGTAGCGCACGATGAAAAGCGTAAAGAATGTATCAGGCTGTAAAAAAGAAGTTTGGATATTTTGAGGCGTTTTCGGAACGAAATGCACCACATCCTGTCTTCTGTACTGTATCTTCGCCTCGATTTTGAATAATCACTCGCAAAAGTATCCAAAATCTGATATTATGAAAGGTCTTCTGCCAGTACTTGTTTTTGCCTGTATTTTTTGTTTCACTTCCTCTTCTGTGCTGGGCCAGCAACGGTTCCGGGCAGGCATTATTCTGGGCCTCACTGCTTCTCAAATAGACGGCGACAACTCTGCGGGCTACAACAAACTGGGTTTGCAAACCGGCTTGCGGGCCATCGCAAGACTGAAAGGCAGAACGGAAGCAAGCATAGAATTCCTTTTCACACAACGCGGCTCACAAAGCGAACTGATCAAGGGTGAGTTCAACAACTTTTTTTCACTTACCACCAATTACCTGGAAGTGCCTGTGCAATGGCATTACAAGGACTGGCTGGTGGAAGGAGATGGCGACGAGCCCGACTACTACAAAGTGTCTTTTAATGGCGGATTATCATATGCTCGTTTATTGGGCACAAAAGTAAATGACGACCTGAGTGCCATACGTGTTATTGCACCGGATTACCTGAAGAAAAACGACGTCAGTTTTTTGTTGGGCGCCAATTTTTTTGCCAACCGCTACCTGTGTTTTACGGTGCGATATGTGCGCTCCATTGGTTACATGTACGACCCGCGCGACTGGGACCCTGCTCCCGGCAAAAGTGCCTGGAACAGCCACAGCCTTTATTTTCAAAGTGCCTGGATGTTTTAAAACCGTTTCATTGCCCAATCAGTCGCGCTTCTTATGAACCTGGTTACCAGGCAGTTTTTGATACCGCCCCAATCCACCCGGGTTAACTTTTCGTATCTTTTTAGAAGAACCACAATAAGAAAGCGGATTTGAAGTTTCCTTTGTCCCTTTGAAAAACCTCATGCCCCCGCTTTTTTTTATCTGTTTCATCCTTTAACCCGTCTAATCTGTCATGATCGCCTATTTTATCATTTTTCTGACCCTGTTTATTTCGGCTTCCTATGGATTGTCTGGCGATAAAGCCGAAACTGGACCGGGTGAATGATGTGCTTTAGATTGTGAACCGGGATTGCCCCTGATTACCGTTCAACGTACCTCTTCCACCTGATAGACTTCCACTTCGCTCAACGCTGCTTCTCTTTTTGATGAGAGAATGCGGATGCGGATTTTTCGTGCTTTTTCCTCCCGGAATTGCAGGATTTTACGGGCGCCGATGGTGGTGGATCGTGTTACCTCACGCCAGCCCTTCCCGTCCATCACTTCTATGGAAAATGCCTGAATGGACTGCCCCATTGATATGGCTTCGCGGAGAAGAAGGGTATTGAACTGCTTCTTTTTGCCCAGATCGATCACAATACTTTTGTTGGAGGAAGTGATTTTTTCAAATGTAGTGCGATCGCCGTCCAGCACAAAGGAGCGGTATTTTTTGGGCGTAAAAGCGCATATCCGGTTGGGGGTCAGCGCTTTTTTCCCTTTGGCCAGGTTGTGCGAGAACGCTTTTCTGCACTTTTCGCCAAAGGCCATCAGGGAGATGGAATCCTGTTCGTGGATGCGCCCGCGGCGATCCGGCGGCACATTGAGGATCAGGTTGGCGCCCCGGCCGACCGATTGAAGGTAAATATTCCAGAGCGTTTCCGGCGATTTCACCTGCTGATCTTCTTCTGCGTGATAAAACCAGCCCGGACGGATACTCACATCGCATTCGGCAGGCAGCCAGAGCGCTCCATTTTCATTGCCACGATTCAGGGTGTCGTTGGAAGGCGCACCCAATCCGCGTTGAAAACCCGCTGTATCCAGCATACACCAATTGGTTTCTGTGAGGATCAATCCACGTTCATTGCCTACCCAGCGGCAACCAGGGCCTATATCACTGAAAATCACGGCATTGGGTTGCAATTGCGCGGCTACCCGTTCGAAGCGGTGGAAGTCGTACACCTGTTTTTTCCCGTTGGGGCCTTCTCCGTTGGCGCCATCCCACCAGATTTCAAACAAATCGCCGTAAGACGTAAGCAGTTCGGTCATCGTCTGCACGTACACATCATTGTAGGCTGGCGTGCCATACTGCGGATGGTTTCGATCCCAGGGACTCAGGTATACGCCAAACAACAGGCCGTTGCGGTGGCAGGCGTCCGACAATTCCCGAATGACATCGCCCTTGCCATTGCGCCATTTGCTTTCCCTGACGGTGTGGGTGGAGAATTTGGAAGGCCAGAGACAAAAACCGTCGTGGTGTTTGGCCGTAATGATGACGCCTTTGGCGCCGGCCTGTTTCGCCACCCGACACCATTGATCGCAGTCGAGCGCCGAAGGATTGAATACATCTTCGGGTTCGGTGCCATGTCCCCATTCCACATTGGTAAAGGTGTTGGGGCCAAAATGGAAAAACAAGTAGAACTCGGTATCGTGCCAGGCCAATTGTTGCGGCGTTGGAACAGGCGTATTCGTTTGCGCCGACACCCCTATCGCGTTGAATATCAGCAAAATAAACACCATTTGCCATGCTGAAGTATGACACTGACTCACCATTTCGTGAAATATTTTCATGCAGAAAAAACGATTTGAATTGATACCGCAAGGTACACAGCCGGAGCAAAAACCCAATCGGCAGTTTCGGAAGCAAAATGTACTTTCTTCGAACAACTCCTGCCGTTCCAGCGTTTTGGGTGCTTTATTTTCTGTTGCATGCTCAAGATCGCCTGGTCGCCTGTGTACAAGTACGAATTGCCGGAAGGACACCGTTTCCCGATGGCAAAATACGAGTTGTTACCCGAACAACTCCTGTATGAAGGCACTGTGAATAACGAGCATTTTTTTCACCCGCAACTGCTGGAAGAAGAGGTGGCGCTGCTCACCCATACCGCCGACTGGTGGGCACGGATGAATGCGGTACAACTCACCCCGCAGGAAATCAGGGCCATCGGATTTCCGATCAATGAACGTTTCGTACAGCGCGGGCGACATATCTCGCGCGGCACGCTGGAATGCGCCTTGCATGCGCTGGAATTTGGTTGCGCCATGAATATTGCAGGCGGTACACACCATGCTTTTGCCGACAGAGGTGAAGGATTTTGTTGTTTTAACGATCAGGCTGTTGCGGCTAACTATTTGTTAAACAAACAGTTGGTATCTAAAATCCTGATTGTCGACCTCGACGTACACCAAGGCAATGGAACCGCTTCCATTTTCCGAAACGAACCCCGGGTGTTCACTTTTTCGATGCACGGAGAAAAGAACTATCCGCTGCGCAAGGAACAATCAGACCTCGATATTGGCCTGTCCGACGGTATGGATGACGCCGCTTATTTGAAAGTGCTGGGCAATACCTTGCCGCGTTTACTGGATGAAGTACAGCCGGATTTTGTGTTTTTTCAGAGTGGTGTAGATATCCTGGAATCGGACAAACTCGGCCGCCTGGCCGTGAGCCGGGCCGGTTGCCGCGAGCGCGACCGAATGGTTTTTCAATACTGTAAAAACAATAGCCTACCGGTCGTCGCCAGTATGGGCGGCGGCTACTCACCCCGCATTTCAGACATTGTGGAAGCCCATGCCAACACCTTCCGCATGGCCCAGGAGATTTTTTTCTGAAAAACAGGAAGAAAATTGTTTTAAAAATACGAAAGTAAAACCTACCTTTGCAGCCCGAAATCCAACAGAATATTTTTTTTCATTAAACACAAAGGAGAAATTTCTCATGCTCATCGTTGAAGTAAAAGACGGCGAAGTACTGGACAAGATACTGAAAAAGTACAAACGCAAATTTGAAAAGGCCGGCATCCTGAAAGAACTGCGCCGCCGCAAAAACTTCACCAAACCCTCTGTAACACGCCGTACAGAAGTCCTGAAGGCGGTATACAAAGAGGAAATGTACGGTAACAAGAACGATTAATTCGTTCGCGAAATCAGCAGGTGAAGCACCGCTTTCACGCGGAAATGCCTAATATTGCCTTTTCAAAGCGCGATACCTGCTATGTTTCACGAAGAGTCGTTTTTCCGATATTTATCGCTCGAACGCCGCGTATCGTCCCACACGCTCACGGCATATCGAAACGATATTCAACTTTTTCTCGCTCATTGTACAGAGCAGCAATGCCTTAGTTCGGTATCCGAACTAAGGCATTTGCATATACGGGCCTGGGTTGTTTCGCTCATCGAAACTGGGCAAAGCCCGCGCAGCGTCAACCGACGTTTGTCGTGCCTGAAAACCTACTTCAAATACCTGCGCAAACGCAGTTTTCTGGAAACCGACCCCATGAAAAAGGTGCTTGCACCCAAAACTGGCAAACGCCTGCCAGTGGTGGTGCAGGAACACCAGATGCACGCGCTTTTCACCCATATCGATTTTGGCGTCGACTATGGAGGTCAAATGCAGCGACTCTTGCTGGAAATCCTCTACGCTACCGGCATGCGCCGCAGCGAAGTGTCGTCGCTCCAACTAAAAGATGTAGACCCCGGACGCATGGTGTTTCGGGTGAGCGGCAAGGGCAACAAACAACGTATGGTTCCTTTTGCGCGCTTTCTGGCCGATATGCTGGAAAACTTCCTGCAAGCGCGCAAGGAAATGTTTCCGGCCTCCGATCAGCCCTGGCTGTTCCTCAACCGAAAAGGCGAACGCCTGAGCCCGGAAAGTATTTACCATATCGTACACAAACACCTGTCGGCCGTAACCACCATCGAACAACGCAGCCCGCACGTGTTGCGCCACTCCTTTGCGACCCACCTTTCCAACAACGGCGCCGACCTGAATGCGATCAAGGAATTGCTCGGGCACTCCAACCTGGCCGCCACGCAGGTGTACATGCACAACAGCATCGAACGCCTGCAACAAGTGTACGAACAGGCGCACCCCAAAGGGGCAGATGAGCATGCTGAAGAGCCGGGCGACGGGTGATTTGGCCGCGTGTATCCGGCAAATTCTTGTTACACAAATATGTAGTACGCTGAAAAAACTACTCCTGCTCCCATTTCCCATTGCCCAAAATGGGATAGCGCTCCTATCTTTAGGCATGGTTTTCGCTGCCATGTAATCATCAAGGTAATCTTACCTTTCTTTCCGTGCGCCTCAAAATGCACGGATTCTTCCCTTCCAGCGGCATCGACCGATTTCATTTTTGCTTTTCGCAAAAATGCTTGCCGCGTTCAAGCAAAAAATAAGCACACATCCAGGATGTTTTTGAGTAACGTATCCGGGCACAGCGGGAAAATCATTTCCTCCAGCCCCTGATTCATTTATTCAAACTACTGCTTACTCCTGCCTAACAGTGCGTTACAGCGGCCGCTGCAACGAGGTGACTCCCATGTCCTTAATCTATTAATCCATTGATTATCAGTCTCTTCCCCTTGTGTCATTGATGCAGGGTCACTCGTCTTTTGTCATCAATTGCTTTATTATGAACCTCCATCCATGCATACTATATGCAGCAATCGCCTTTGTCTGTTGCTTCCCCTCGAAAATGGTATCCGCTCAATGCGGGCCGCCGTCATCTCTTTGGCTCCACACGACCCAAACCGCTCAATCGCTCACCCTTAACTGGTCGGCCGTTTCGGGTGTAAGCGGTTACCAGATCCGATATTGGCAAGCCGGGCTTCCCGACGACAAAACCATTGTAGAACAGCCCGGGGCTGCGCCTTTCGAACTGAAGGGCTTGAAAAAAAACACCCAATACAGTGTGCAAATCCGGTCGATATGTTCGAATGGTTCTTTTTCCAACTGGAGCAATCCGCTTACATACCTTACCGCCAACAGCACCGGCGTTTGTAGCGCACCTACTGGTATTGTTGCTGTTGCATCGGGCACAGGACTGGCCGTTTCATGGACATCCAGTGGGTCGCATGGCATTCGTTACCGTGCCGGCGATAGCGGCGACTGGCTTGTTCCGCCTGGTGGGCTTTCGGCTGTTGCATCTCCGTTTTCCATCAGCAATTTGCCCGCAGGCATCTATCAGGTGCAGGTAAAACGACTTTGCAGCAGCAACAGCAGCGATTTTACAGGGGTTTCGGTATCAACGGAAGCCACGGCTTCGGTATCCTGCCTTGCCAACAAAAATTATGGCAAAAACATAAGCGCGGAAGACCTTATACAAATCAACTCGGCCTTCAATACTGCAAGCCCTTTCACCTTTGCCGATATGATCGGCGTCAACGACGGAGGGCTGATCTTCCGCTCGTTTTTGAATGCGTCGAGCAATCCTATTACCAGCCTGACCACTCAATACCGGAATTTTCATACCATCGATGAAGATTTTGACGGCTCTATTGGCCTGTATGCACAAAATATTAAACCCAAGGATACCCAGCCGGAAGGCACTCCTTCCAATACTGCACACAACAGAAACTACTACCAGTTGTACCACAATGTGCATGGTTTTTCCAATATCACAGGTGCTATCGAACTGTTGCATTACAGTCCGCAGTCGTGGAAAGATAAAATGTACCTGGAAAGCGACTGGTCTGCAGCAGGCCCGGCAGGTATTCGGTCTTCCTTTGAAAACTATTCCAAAAAATTTATCGACGAGTTTGCGCCGGCTGGCGGGACGCCTGCTCAGGTGCTGGTTTCCAATTTCCAGGTGGGCAATGAACTGTGGGATTATCCCGTAAAAGCGGATTATCACAACCTGCTCACAGGCGCCCGCAACGCTTTTATCCTGAAATACGGCCCCAAATCGGCTGGAGGCTGGAAAATGAAACTCATTATCGGGGCATTTCAGGCTTTTCGCGACAACAACTGCAGCGGCACAGCACGCAATGTGTCGAACTGTGGCGGCAGCCTGCAACGACATGATTTTATTGGTGATTACCTCGATGTGAGCGACTGCAACATATTAAAAGATGTAGACGCTATCGACTGCCACCCGTACAGTTTTTTGCCTGGCACCACGACGTGGACGTATCCTGAAAATCCGGTTTCGGAGGCATGGCAAATTCGCAACCTCGCAGCCTGGTTGCATGCGAATAAAAACGAATCGACCGGCGCCTTAAACGACGCTCGTTTGTGGTCGTCGGAATACGGTTTCGACAGCAATCCTGCCTCTGGCGTAGGCGAACAAACACAAGCGGCTTACCTGATCAGAGGTTTGTTGCTTCACAGCCGTTTTCATTTCGAAAAAGTATTTTTTTACAATGCTTTCGATCAAGCGCGGCCTACAGATGGCTCGTATTCAACACTTTATTACAGTTCCGGGTTCTGGCGTCAGGGCACTCACCCCGCCAATAGTGCATGGCCCTCTCCCCTGCCCCAACATGGCGCTACGCCCAAACCTTCCTGGTATGCGATGCTCGATTTCAAAAGCCGGTTCGGGCAACACGTTTTTTACAAAGCGCTGGTGGAAGACTCGGAAGCCAATGTGTGGATTATTGCGCGGCCGGATGGTACGGAGCCATATCTTCTTTTCTGGGCGCCCAAAGCCACATCAGACAACAATCTGAACACCAATATGGCCACCAATAAAGCAGTAGACTGGTCGGCAGTATTGGCTGGTAATTACAAAATATCAACAGGGACAGGGCAAAATTTTACCGGCGATACCAACCCGGGGCAAACATTTACGGCTGCATCGGGCAGTGCATGCGGAAACACCACTATTACCAACATCCGCCGTAATCCCGCATTTATTCCACTCGTCGAATGCGCAGTCTGTTCGAATGTGACACAAGCCGGGAGTATCATCGAGCCCACACCGGGCAGTGGCGCCGGCCCTTTCGATCCGGGAGTTATTGCAAGCGATTTCCCTGCAAGCGGCGGTACGGGCGGAAGCATTCTGTACCAATGGCAATCATCGGCGTTCAATACCGATTTCGTTGATATTCCAGGCGCCACAGCCCTTTCCTACGACCCGCCTGCCATTACACAAAGCACCTACTTCCGCAGGGGTGCGCGCAGAAGCACCTGCACCGACTTCGTGTATTCCCCTTCGGTAATCATTTCCGTGACCAGCGCATGCCCTCATATTACCTCGTTCAGGCGTCAGCCCAACAGCAACAACGGCTGTAATACCGAGAATGATTTTTACTACGAGGTTATTGTCACCAATATCGGAGCGAGCGATCAGGTAACCATTTCCGGTCTGCCCAGCAACGGACTGAGCATATCCAGTTCTAGTTTGAACGGTGGCGCATTCAATACACAAACGTTCAACACCAACCTGCAATACGTCAGCAGCAGCAGTTTTAAATGGCTCGTTTCGCCCGGCAATGGCAGTACACAAACCCTGCGGCTCTATTACTGCTGGGCCAATGCATATCCGAATCCAGTGAGTGTGTCAACGGCAATATCGCAGTGTTCAGGACAAATAAAAGTATGCGCATCATCCAGTACGCTGACCGGCAATTTCACCGAAGAAAGGAGTTCGGATGTTACGGAAGACTTTGATTTTCAGATACAACCCAATCCAGGTTCGGAGCAATTCCAGGTAATTTATTCTGGACTTCCCGCACCAACGGCTACCCTGCACATCTGGAATGCTGCCGGGCAACGCGTTGCGAGTGTCGTACTGGAACATCCGGAGCCTGGCCAGGCCGGTACGATTGACACGAGCGACTTGCCTGCAGGACTTTATTTTCTTGGTTTGCAGGTGGGTGGTGAAACGCGGTATCAGACCTGGGGCAAATACGACAGATAATGAATTGACTATCAGTGGTGTACGAAGGATTTGTTCGGCTACGCCCTTCGTAGCAGGATGGGAACACGGATGAAGCGGATGAAGCGGATTTAAACTGATTTTTTGTGGCCTTGCGGCCACCTTCTGTTGATTTTTACGGATTAAAACCGCCTTCGGCGGTTGGATACGCATGGCATACACATGAAGTGATACAAGGGATCGATATCGATTTTTGCTTGCTTTATAAAAGATTGATTCGATATACATCCCGCCGAAGGCGGTCAAATCCGTAAAAATCAAAAAGGAGAGGCCGCAAGGCCACAAAAAATCAGTTTAAATCCGCTTCATCCGCTTCATCCGCGTCCCCATCCCTCTAAAAGGGGCGTAGCCGAACAAATCCTTCTTACGCCCCTAATTGACTATCCTCAATGTCAAAACCTCAAACTATACTCCAGATTGATCACAAAAGACCGCGTGAGCCCGTCGGGCCGCGCCTCCCGCACCAGCAAAGGCACACCGATGCTCAACTGGAGGGCATTGTGCTGATTGAGCATGTAATCGACGAAGGCATTGGCATTGATCGTGAGCCCTTGTGAGCCCTCGATTTCCTGTTGTTTGCCCAGGCTGTTGGTAAAACGGTCGTTGCCGAGGTGGTAAATCAGCAAAAGGCTGGGGGTTAGTTTGAATTGGCTACCGGCAGACACCGGAATAGCCCCGCGCAACAGCACGTCGCCTTTTCTTTCGAAGCCGTTGGTCGACTGGAATTGGGCGAAACGCACATCACCCGGGTAGGCAGGATCCAAAAAAGCGTTGTCGTTTTGGGTAAGCGGTTGTTGCAGTGCAGCGGCCAGTTGCAGGCCTTTGATGCCGTATGCAAGGCCCAGAATCAGGTCGTAGGTGCCCAGGCTCGACTGGTAATCCATTGGCAATGGAAGGCCGTTTTTCAGCGCATTGCCGTCGGTGAGGGGAATTTTTGCGCCTACGCTCAGTTTGAATTTTTCCCGGAATTTCACGTGCAGGTTGGCATACACATCCGACAGGCCAAAAGTGCTGAATCCATTGCCCGACTGCGCGAGCGAGGTGATTTTAGCGTCGAAGCCGAAGCGTTTTCCCAAACGGCGGTCGTATTCGAGGTAGTTGCCAAACACTGAAATGGAATGATCGGCGCCGCCCACCGAAGCGCCGATACGCACCTGATTGGCCGGCGTCGTCGTATCGATGGCGTTGGGTTTAAAATTGTTGAGCGTGCAAAAACCGGCATCGCTGCATCCCTGGGCGTTCAAATCAGCAACTTGCAGCACCGCAAACATAAACGAAAGGAGGAGAATTGATTTTTTCATGCAATTTAGTTGAATGTGATAGAGGGAAGACAAAGGTAATGAACCCAAAGGTTGGGCGCCTTTTTCTGTACGTCCGTGTTCCATATTCATTATTAGAAGTGTATTTGGGATGACAAAAACCCCAATTCAGGTAATTTAATTTCGCATACCGAAATACATGTCTCACCGCTTTCCGGTACAACCGTGAGATTTTTAAAATGGCTTTTTTCCGGGATTTACCGAACCTACTGGCAGGCCCACCTTTGCCTTGTCCAACATACCAACGGAATTTCCTTGTAACCAACAAAACGAAGCCATGAAAAAACAACTTCCACACCTGCTGCTTTTCTTGCTTGCGCTCCCTTTTCAAATAGCCGCTCAATGCCACAACATCACCCTGCCATACGGGCAAGTCTCCGTCGACATCAACCGAGGGTACAAGATATTGGCCACCCAGGACGGCAATTTTGTCATCGCCGGAGAGTGGAACAGCGAAGCCTATCTAATGAAAGTCGACCCTGCCGGTACTGCTCTGGTCACTAAAAAATTCGGGGCGCTTATCGGCGGACAATCGCAATTCAATGATCTCGTAGAAGCCCCCGACGGCGGTTTTGTAGCCGTTGGCTACTGCGATAATTGTACCGTACCGAACGACTCCTTGCGAAAGGTAGTAGTGATAAAAACCGATGCCAATCTGAATATCAACGCCTCCATCGGGGTGAAAAAATTCGGGTCGACCACACAGGGCTCCTTTACAACCCTCAATGAACGCTTCCAACCCTGCATCGTACGAACCGGCAACGAATACACGCTGGCGGCAGGCGTCAATGTTGGCGCCAGCATCAACCCACAAAACACAGTCGTGACGCGCCTGACCACATCCCTCGAAACAGTTTGGGAAAAATGGTACAATGTCGGCTACTTTGAAGCGCCATACGACATTGTGGCTACGAACGACGGATTCATTATGCCCGTCAACCGCGCTTTTTTGCCCACTGCTGCCCTGCTGAAAATCGACCTGAACGGCAACCAGCAGTGGATCAAGCCTTTCACGATCGATCCGGCACGCAATATGGTGTACCTGCCCGACTCTAACCAGGTAGTAGTAGTGGGTGAACGAACATTGGACGTCAATAACAGAGATATTTTCCTGATGCGTTTCGACGCTGCTTCCGGCGCCCCGCTCGACTCACTTCTATGGGGCGAGCCGATGTGGGATGAAGGCCGCGATGTTCAGTTGCTCGAAGATGGCAACCTGCTGGTCGGCACTCGTATCACATTGCCCAATATTTTTGGCACCTACGGCGCTTCGAGGGTATATAGGGTACAGACCAGCCCTTTGCAGGTGCTTTGTTATGAAAAAATCCCCAACCCAAATACCATCACGACCATGTCGCTGACCAGCGTGGTACCCTTGAGTACGCATGGAAATGACTACGCCGTGGCGGGTATCCGCGGCCTGGATAACCGCACTTTTTTCCATATCCGGGAAGATTGCGAGGTAAATTACCAGCACACAGTTATTTGTACCGGTAGCAGTTACACTTTGCCAGGTGGCCAGACGGTGAGCGCGGCAGGTGTTTATGAAAGCATCCTACCCGCAGCATCGGGCTGCGACAGCCTGATTCAGACGACAGTGAGCCTGTATCCGCAAGTACCCCCTACTACCCTGGAGGTGGTGCTTTGTCCGGGAGAAGCGTATGTACTTCCAAACGGGCAGACGGTTTCTTCTTCCGGCACTTATTCCGTGAATATTCCTTCCGTCCACGGCTGCGACAGCCTGATTCAGACAACGGTGATGGTAAACACACCCGTTACAGTAGAAAATGTTGACATTCAACATGATACCAACAATGGCAATGGCGCTATCAGCCTCCAGGCAATCAGTGGCGGTATGGCGCCCTACACATTCCACTGGAGCAACAATGCTTCCGGCAATGCCATCAGTTCGCTTGCTCACGGCACCTACACGGTTACCATCACGGATGCAGCAGGATGCACGACAGTAGCGGCATTTGTGGTTGAAATGGCCGTAGCGAGCATCGAACTTTCCGAAGGTGCGACTTTCTCCATGTTCCCCAATCCATTTTCAGAACGCCTGGATATTTTATTGGAAACAAGCGCGAATGCCACATACGAATTGCGGCTGACGGATGCGCAAGGCAAACTTTGCCGGAATTATCGCCTGCAAACCGGACAGTCAGAACTGCTGGATATAGCAGCATTGCCCTCCGGTATTTATTGGGCACAAGTGACGGAAAATGGGAAATTTATCCGGCAAATGCGGGTCGTGAAAACGAGGTAAGAAGCCCACTTCAAGGTGCATGTGGCCGTCTCATAATTGCACGTTATGAGACGGCCTCGTGATTTTCCAAAAATCCATTTTCCTCCTCGTCTGAAATCCCAACTTCTCATACAAGGCAATGGCGCGCACATTGTCTTCTGTCACATGCAGAAATGGCAATTGCCCGGCCGCCAGGTTTTGGTTGACAGCGTATGCGACAAGTTGAGAGGCCAGCCCGCGGCCTGTGTAGTCCGGGTGCGTCACCACCGCGCTGATTTCCGTGTGGCCGTTCATACGCATGCGTTCGCCGGTAACGGCCGCCAAAACACCATCGAGGTATATACCAAAGTAGTTGCCCATTTGACCGGTTTTTTTCCGAAAATAACCTGGTTGCACCAAATTGACCAGCGCAGCAAGGTCGCTTGCCTGGCCTTGCGTCAGCAATTGAATATTTTCTG
>JAEUUT010000041.1 GCA_016787415.1 Saprospiraceae bacterium
TGAATAACGGCATAAAACATACCCTGGTCTTCGTTGGGGATAAAGCCCGTCGGCAAGGTGTTGTTGAAATACCACGTGCCAGCAAAAAATGCCAGCAAGACGCCCAGGGTGACGACACGCCGGTTGACGATCAGTTTCAGGATATTCCGATAGCCCGCCGACAGGTTGTTGAACCAGTTGTTGAAACCATCCAGCAGCCTGTTCAGTACCGTTTTCTTTCTGGGCTGGCCATGCGTATTTTTCAGCATCATGGCGCAGAGCGCAGGCGTCAGCGTCAGCGCGATCAGACCCGACAGGATGATCGACGTAGCCATCGTGATAGAAAACTGTCGATAAAAAATACCTACCGGGCCCGACATAAACGCTACTGGGATGAACACCGCCGCCATCACCATTGTAATGGCAATGATAGCGCCGCTGATTTCATGCATGGCCTCTTCCGTGGCCTGCACGGGGCCGAGGTGTTTGGTTTCCATCTTGGCATGTACGGCTTCTACCACTACAATAGCGTTGTCGACCACGATACCGATCGCCAGCACAAGGGCAAACAGCGTAATCAGGTTGAGCGTAATACCGAAATACGACATGAACATGAACGTGCCGATCAGCGATACCGGCACGGCAATCGTCGGAATCAGCGTGGAACGCCAGTCGCCCAGAAACAAAAACACTACCAGGCCCACCAGCAGAAATGCTTCTACCAGCGTGTGCAACACTTTTTCAATAGAAGCATTCAGGAAGGTAGATACGTCGTAACTGATTTCGTAATCCATGCCTTTCGGAAACGAATTGGCCTTGATGTCCTTCAGTTTAGCCTTTACATCCTTGATAACCTGGCTGGCATTGCTGCCGTACGATTGCTTGAGTACGATGGCCGCCGAGGGCTTGCCATTCAGGTTGGAGTAAATGTCGTACATAGAACTGCCAAATTCCACCTTGGCCACGTCTTTCAGGCGCAGCATTTCGCCGTTAGGGCTGGCGCGCAGCACCACATTGCCGTATTCTTCTTCAGTGGTGAAACGACCGGGGTACTTCAGCACGTATTCGAATGCCTGGGAGCGTTTGCCCGAACTTTCGCCGGTTTTACCGGGCGATGCTTCAAGGCTTTGTGCGCTGAGGGCTTCCATCACTTCGTCGGCCGAAATTTTATAGGCCAGCAGGCGGTCGGGTTTGAGCCAGATACGCATGGCGTATTCGCGGTTGCCGAGGATGTCGGCGAAGCCCACGCCATCTACCCGGCGCAGTTCTGACAAGAGGTTGATGTCGGCGAAGTTGAACAAAAATTTCTGGTCGTCCAGCGAGTCGGTGCTATACAAATTGATGTACATCAACATGTTGGATTCCTCGCGGGAAATTTTCACACCTTCGCGCACCACCAGCGGCGGCAGTTTGTTCACGACCGAAGCCACGCGGTTTTGCACATTGAGCGAGGCCTGGTTGGGGTCGGTACCGAGGTTGAAAATGATCTGGATGGTACATTCTCCGTCATTGCCGGCGTCCGAGGTAATGTATTTCATACCCGGCACGCCGTTGAGCGCTCTTTCCAGCGGGATAACCACCGATTTGATCATCAGTTCGTTGTTGGCGCCCGGGTATTCGGCTACTACGTTCACCTTTGGCGGCGAAATCGAAGGAAACTGTGTGACTGGCAGTTTTACCAGCGACAGAGCGCCCATGAAAACGATAATAAGAGATATTACAATCGACAGCACCGGTCGATGTATGAATATTTTAAACATTTCCGAAATTTTAAATTGGGAGGGACTATTCCGCTTTTAGTTTCAAGTGCGACACCACTTCCTGCGGGTCTTGAAACTCGTAATCGATCCGGTCGTCGTCTTTCACTTTTTGAACGCCTTCCAGCAAAATCTTTTCGTCGGCACTCAGCCCACTTCTGACCACGTACAGGTCGGGCACTTCTCCGGTGATGTTGATTTCGCGCGATTTCACCACTTTGTCGGCGCCTACTACGAAAACGTATTTTTTGTTCTGGATTTCGTAGGTGGCTTTTTGCGGGATGATAATGGCCTTTTTAATCGGCATTTTCATCACCACTTTGCCCGTTTCGCCATTGCGCAGCAGGTTGTCGGGGTTGGGGAAGAGCGCACGGAAAGCAATGTTGCCGGTTTCGCTATCGAATTCACTTTCGATCACTTCCACCTTGCCTTTGTATCGGTGCAATTGCCCGTTGGCCAGCATGAGGTTGATGATGTTGTCGGCGCGGCCTTTCACATTGGTCTGGTACTCCAGGTATTCCGGTTCCGACACGTTGAAGTAGGCAAACATCTTGCTGTTATCGGACAGGCTGGTGAGCAGCTCGCCTTCGTCGATGAGGCTACCCACTTTTTTCGGTATGCGGTCGATGTATCCGTCGAAAGGTGCACGGATTTCGGTAAACGACAGGTGCACTTTGGCCATTGAAACGGCGGCTTTTGCCTGTTCGAGTTTGGCTTGTGCGAGGGCCTGTTCGTTTTTGGAAATAACGTTTTTCTCGGCCAGCGCCGTAGCATTTTGCAATTCGATTTCGGCGGCTTTTGCTTCAGCCTGCGCTTTTTGCAGTTCCGCTTCGTAGAGGGCGGGCATGATTTTGAACAGCAGTTGTCCGGCTTTTACAAACTGTCCTTCGTCGACGTAAATGTTTTGCAGGAAGCCTTTTTCCTGCGCATGCAATTCGATGTTTCTGACAGAGCGAATTTGTGAGACATATTCTTTAATAAAAGAAGTATCCATTGTAACAGGCTGTGTAACAACGAATTTGTTGATTTCTTCTCTTTCCTGTTTTTCGGCAGTGGCGGTAGTACAGCTCTGAAAAGCCAGCAGGGATACAAATCCCGCAAGCATCATAATTCTGATCATGATGTTTAAGAAATTGGAGTGGTTAAACGAAATGTATTCAAGGGAAATCGCTTCAGACCAATACCATCACGATATGGCCGGAAACAACAAGGGTAGCCTACACAACCGAGGGGGCTGCATACGCTCAAAATCAAAAAAGTGGCAAGAAAAGCGCTTTATATTCTGAATACCTGGTGGAGCAGGTAGAGCGGCAGCGCGGCGCCGCATGGGAGCATGGTTGAAAATGGAAGGCGAGACTGGACAAAAAGATGAGGAAGGAACAAATTCCAGTCGCCTGTGGCATTTTCTGCCTGATCAAATTCGTTGTTATTGCTGCTGTCGTCGTCGTTGCTTTCCGACGAATTTTCTTCCAGAATGTATGGAAATGCTTCTTCGAACTGATCGGAAAGATCCGCGTTGTCAATAAAAACAGCAATATCCTCCTGCTCGATACGGTCGTTGTTCGTGCAGAGGGACGAGCCCGGGTTCGCTTCCAAACGAGCGTGACTCCCATAGGCCAGTAGAAACACCAATGGA
>JAEUUT010000067.1 GCA_016787415.1 Saprospiraceae bacterium
CACCAGGGAGAGGTAGATTTTCAGGCGCTAAAACGCACTATTGTGGATCACGTGATGATCGGGAGGGTGTATTGAAATACGCACTATGACATGGTAATTTTTTTTCTTTCGTAGAGTAGTTTCCCGCAGATTTACGCAGAATACACGCAGAATTCGCAGAACGTAGAGTACACATTTAACATCGATGAATAACATCGTGTACTCTACGTTCTGCGAATTCTGCGTGTATTCTGCGTAAATCTGCGGGAAATTACTCTACGGGAAATAAATCTGCGGGAAACTACCCTGCGCACTATTTCAGTTTTGCCGTTGCGGCCACCGTTGGCTTCTGTTTTTGCTGCTCTTCATCAAACGGCTTGATCACAATAGTCATCGTGTGGTTGTTGTCGCTGAGTTGGGCCAGCGAGTTGTCCGATTTTTTAATTTCGCGATCGGGGAAATGGTACACCTGCGTGTAACTCATATCCGCAAACATCATTTTCATCATCTCCATCGATTCCTCGCCGCCTTCTTCTTCGCCACCGCCTTCAGACAAGGCTTTTTTGATTTCTTCGCCAAGGTCGCCACTGGCTACACGTTCGAAGTTTTTGCCTGTAAATTTGAAAATTTCGTCCGTTTTGCTATCGTATTTGTCTTTGTTGATGATTTTTAAAGCGCGGTTCAGTGCGGCAGCATCAGCAAAATCAAACGTATAACCGAATTTCAGGGTAGCCGTGTCATTCACTTCCACAACATTGGTAATACCATCCACACCTTTCAGGGATGAGGCAACTGAACTGAGTTGCTCGCCCATTTGAGACATGGAATTGTCGGCGCCAGCGTCTTCTTCCGACACAACTGCCGTTGAATCGCCACCCGACATACCTTTCATCATATCCATCATGCCTTTTACTTCGCTCATATCGAGCGTCATGGAGTAGGAGCCGTTGCCTTTATCCTTGAACGTAACCTCCTCAATGATGTGCAGGCAACTGGTGAGTGTCAGGCTGACCAAAGTGAGGGCAGCCACAAATAAATTCTTCAGATTTTTCATTGAAAATGTAATGGTTAAAAAATTTTGGTTGCATGAGGCGGCGTCAAAGCGACTATTCAATTACGAATTCCTTCGTTACCGATACATGGTTCATTTCGAGCGTAAAGGTATAACTGCCTTTTTGAAGATAATATTTCCCGCTGTCGGC
This sequence comes from Saprospiraceae bacterium, assembly GCA_016787415.1. Taxonomy (GTDB): domain Bacteria; phylum Bacteroidota; class Bacteroidia; order Chitinophagales; family Saprospiraceae; genus M3007. The sequence continues at coordinate 1,182 of JAEUUT010000067.1, forward strand.
TTTCTCCACTTCAACAGGCTTTTTGTCATCTTTTTTCGATGAAAGCAGCACCTCCCGATACTTTTTGACATTTGCAGACGCAACTTCCAGCGAATATACGAATTCGTTCAATCCTTTACGGCTGTCAATGGTGCCCTCGTTCAGTACCACATCGGAATTTTTCATCTGCACTTTCCATGCGGCTTTTCCGACGGATGCAGCGTAAAATGTAACAGGCAACTCCGGATCTTTTATCTCTTCATAGGGTTGCTGCTTGCCCCAGTTTTTAGAAAAACGCTTTTTAGGTATATCAAACAGGTGTACGGTTTCAGATAGCACCTCTTTGGTCAACCCCTCCAAAGCAGAAATATTCAATTTGAAAATGGAGCGGCCGTGTGTGCCAATCAGCAAATCGTGTTTTTTCTGCTGAATCACCAGGTCGTGCACAGGCACAGCCGGAAAATCCGGACTCAATGTCTGAAAAGACTGCCCCCGATCCAGCGAGACATATACATTGTGGTCTGTCCCGACAAACAACACCTCGGGATTGAAAGGGTCTTCCCGAACAACATTGATCGGTTCTGAGGGCAAGCCAGTGCCGATATGGCTCCAATGCACTCCGTAATCTTCTGAAACATACAGATATGCAGTGAAATCATCCCATCTGTACCCATTCAGGCTGGCATACACGCGGCTTTTTTCATGCGCTGATGCCTGCACCCTCGATACCCATAAATGTTGCGGCAGGCTGTCGGAAATACGCGCCCAGGTGTCGCCGCCATCCCGACTGACGTGTATCAAGCCGTCGTCGGAGCCGGTGTACAACAACCCGAATTTAAGCGGACTTTCATGAATGGTGGTCAAAGTGCCATACGGTACATTGCCGGGTTTCCCACCTGCTGTGAGGTCGGCCGAAATCGCGTCCCAATGATCTCCCTGGTCGAAAGAGCGATAAAGTTTGTTGGCGCCAAAATACAGCACATCCTGCTGGTGCCTGCTCAAATGGATGGGCGTTTGCCAGTTGAAGCGCAAGGGCCGCTCACCGAGGTCGTGACGCGGCGTGATGGCGGTGCTTTTTCCACTGTTTTTATTGATTCTGTAATAAAATCCGAACTGAAAACCGGTATAAACCGTCTCGTTGTCGCGCCGATCTACCTGTACCTGCATGCCATCGCCTCCGAGCAGAGAGCGGTAAGGATAGGCGCCGGTTTGATGCCAGGCGGAAGATGCCTTGTACGTGGAAGGGCCCACCCACACCCCGTTGTCCTGCGTTCCTCCATATACATTGTAAGGGTCATCATCATCGGTTGTGATGGCGTAAAACTGTCCAACTTGCGGGTTGTTGCACTTGATCCACGAGGCGCCATTGTCCCAACTGATGTTGAGGCCGCCATCGTTGCCATTCACCAGATATCCGGGCTTTTGTGGATCGAGCCAGAGCGCGTGGTGGTCTACATGCACATTGTCGCCATTGATGTTTTTCCAGTTGTTTCCACCGTCTTCGCTTCTAATGATCAGAAAACCAATGAGATACACCTGGTCCGCATCGTCGGGCATGCAACGGATATTACTGAAATAATACCCGTAGGTAAAGTGCATCTGCTCGATACTTTCCTGGTGGGTGCGCTTCCAGGTAGCGCCGCCGTCGTCGCTTCTGTACACTTCGGCGCCGATGTAGTCGGTTTCAAACAAACTGGCATTGGCATCTTCGAGGTATTCTACCAGCGCAATGGGTTTGATTTTATCAGATTTTACGCGTTTTTTGACTTCTTCTGCGCTGTATTTTTCGGGAAATCCGTTTTTATCCAGAAAGTCCCCCAGTTTTTCATTGGGTAGTTTCAAAAAATCTTCTTTCGATATTTTCCGAAGTTGATCTTTGGTAATTGCCTCCGTATCGATGGTAGTGGATTTTGACTTCGGGTTCTGGTTGTCGATACAGGCATACAAAACCGTTTTTCCATTTTTTTTGCCCGCAGCGAGCCCGATTCGACCTGTTTTGGAGCCGGATGGGAAGCCACTTGTCAGGGTATTGATCTGCGCCCAGGTGTTGCCGCCATCGATACTTTTCCAGATGCCGGAGCCTTCTCCGGCACCGTCAAAATTCCAGGCGCTCCGCTTGCGCTCCCAGGTGGCGGCATACAATATGTCGGGGTTGTTGGGGTCGGTCACGAGATCGATTGCACCGGAAACGTCGTTTACAAAAAGGGTCTTTGTCCAGTTTTTTCCGCCATCCACAGTTTTGTAAATGCCCCGTTCTGAATTGGGCGTGTAGAGATGCCCCAGTACGGCTACCCAAACCGTGTTCGTGTCGGTAGGGTGCAGGATAATACGGGCGATGTGATGACTTTCCGGCAGGCCGCACCAGGTCCAGTGCTTGCCACTATCATTGCTTTTGTAGATACCCGTACCGGCGTAGGAAGAGCGGCTACTGTTGGCTTCGCCGCTGCCGACCCATACGATGTTGTGTGGCCAGTCGACCGCAATATCGCCGATAGTCATGCTGGCTTCCCGATCAAAAACCGGCCGGAAGGTGGTTGCATTGTTGCTGCTATACCACAAACCACCCGAAGCATACGCTACATACAGTTCTGATGGTTGTGATGGATTTACATCGACGTCCGTCACGCGGCAGGAAAAAATAGACGGGCCGATATTTTGTGGAGATAAAACGGACAGGAGGGAGTTGCTTTCCAGGTTTTTTCTATGTTCAAACCCTTGTAACCTGGTTGTGGCGGGCGTGGGGCCAGGTTGCGCATGGAGGTAGGAAGCAATGGCAACAAGAACGATCAATACAATACTTCGAACCCTTGAGATTGGCAGATACAAAGGGCTGGTAATTATCTTCATAGCGGTCATTTTTGGGCGGAAGTTACAAACTCGATGTTGATATATTTTTCGTAGAGTAGTTTCCCGCAGAATTCGCAGATTTACCCGCAGAACTCGCAGAACGTAGCGTACACAATGTTATTCATCTATGTTAAATGTGTGCTCTACATTCTGCGAGTTCTGCGGGTAAATCTGCGAATTCTGCGGGAAACTACTCTACGAAAAAAAGCCTACCCTGGACTATAAGAATGCTGCCCCCGCTGGTAGTCTTCCGTGGTATACCTTCCCGGAAACTCGACAAAGCGCAGGGCCTG
>JAEUUT010000074.1 GCA_016787415.1 Saprospiraceae bacterium
GCCAGCGTTTCGGCCAGCCTCGATGCTTCCAGCACGTGGGCAGAAGAAACGGGTAAATCATGCTGTCGGAGCAATTCAGCCGCCCGGGCCAGCCAGATGGCTGCCGGAGAAAACTCGGTCGGGTGATTCCAAAGAATTCGATACCAGGCTGGCGCCACGATACCGGCGCTGTATCCGCTTTGTGCGGCCAGCCGGTCGAACGACCAGGGAATCCAGGTACAATCAACTTTTATTTTCTTCAAACCCTTGAGCAGGGCAGCATCCGCCGAGGCTTTTATACGATCGGTATCGGCCAGAGCAGGGCTGTGCCAGGCGCCACATACAATAGCAATGCGCTGAAATCCGTCTTTTTGGGCCTGACGGAGTGTTTGGCGCATCCAGGCTTCGCGCAGGAGTGTTTCGGGGGGTTCGCCACCTGCTTTGTCGTCGCGCAGGGCGCGCATGAGATGTATAAGTTGTGGGAAAATGGAATCGTCGCTAGGTTGATTGCCCTGAACAGGCGCCTGGCGTTCTATCAGCGCATCCCACCAGCGTTCGGGATCGGAATACCCTGCCAGCATAGCCATCCTGCAAAATGGGTCGGCTTCGAGGGCCTGCGCTTCCGTTGTGGCAGTAGCAAATAATTCTGTCGTTTGCTGCTCTTTGAGTACAAAAGAAATGCCCATGGGTAGATCCATGAACCGGACAGGGATGCCGGCCGCCAGTGCGAATCGCATAGTTTGCCATTCGGGCGAAAATTCGGCAAACGGAAAAAACGAGGCCTGTTGCAGGTTTTTGGGGTTGTACACCAGCATAGCCACCGGCGGCTGTAGCCGTGCATCGGCTACCCAGGGTATCAGACTTTCCGTATCGGGAGGGCCTTCGATCAGCACCACATCGGGGGCAAAGGCCTGCAGTGCGCGCAAAAGGCTGCGCGCTGAACCGGGGCCGTGGTGGCGAATGCCGAAGATTTCTACTGACATGGTTGATTTATCCCATCCTGTTGCAAGGATGAACTCACTTTTTTCTAAACGGCGAATTTTCCTGATGTATTCTAATCAGTTCGATGCAGTAAAAAAGACAAAGATACAAGGCTACCGAGCCCAGTACGACCAGCCAGTCCGACGATTTTTGCAAAATAAGCAGGTCGTACGTTCCATGAATAAATACGGCAAGGCTAAAACCAAACAGCAGCAAATTCGTTTTCCTTGCCGGATTGAATTTCGCTAGTCCTGTGTAATAGCCGGTAACAATACCAAAGGTGAGGTGCGCAGGTACGGCAGTGAAGGTGCGGAGCAGGAGCGGTTCGGAACCAAAGCGATGTACATACAGCAGGTTCTCAGCGGTGGCAAAACCCATCGCAATGAGCACTGCGTAGACGATGCCATCCATGGGTTCATTAAAAAAGCGCCATGCAAATGCGCCACCCAGCAAGGCAATCATTTTGAATGCTTCTTCATTCAATGCTACGGCGCCATAGGCCACCCAGACTGTTTTCAGCAAGCCCCACTGGCTGGGCGCTGATACCGGACACAAGAATTTTTCCAGCGCGACGGCAGGTACGGTTATGGCTGCGCCCAGACCGAAGCAGATCGCGAGATTCAGCGGGCCTTCGCGTTCGTATTTGTCGGCCCGAAAAATGGCATAACTGATCAGCAGACCGGGCAGTATAGTAAGCAACAGCAAAGGATATCCGGGCAATTCAGAAAGTCTGTTTTTGGCGTAAATAATTGATTGTCATGGTTTTTACAAGGGAATAATTTTGAAGGATTTTGTACTTTTGCTACACTTTTACGCCTTGCTCTGTCAGGGTAATGTGCACCATTCCGTGTCCTGTATTCATTGAATACGCTTTCCAACTCAAGCAATCACCAGTGGTTTTTTCTTCCAAACTTATTGAAAAATCGGTCGACGCATTTGCTTCCTTGCCCGGCATAGGCCGAAAAACGGCCCTGCGTTTAGTATTGCATCTCCTGAAACAGGATAAAGCCGCTACCGAACAATTTACAACAGCCCTCATGGCCATGCGCGAAGGTATTCGCAGTTGCCAGATTTGCCACAATCTTTCCGACACAGATGTTTGTCAGGTGTGCAGCGACCAGCGCCGCGACCACAGTCTGGTGTGTATTGTAGAAAATGTACGCGACCTAATGGCCATCGAAGATACGAACCAATACCGGGGTTTGTATCATGTTCTCGGTGGAATAATTTCTCCGATTGAAGGAGTCGGGCCCGGCGATTTGAACATTGAAACGCTCCTGCAACGCCTGCAAAAAGGCGATATACGGGAAGTTATCATGGCCATTAGCCCCACTATTGAAGGTGAAACAACCATTTATTACCTCTCCAAAAAAATTCAGCCACTGGGTATCCGGTGCAGCACTATTGCCAGGGGCGTGTCGTTTGGTGGCGACCTGGAGTATGCCGACGAACTCACGCTGGGCCGCTCCATCGTGACTCGTATACCTTACACAGGCGCTGGCGCCGACAATGAAAATGGATAAATCCCGTCATTTAGCCAGATGCGTCGTACTTTTGCCCGCTGAATATTCGAGGTTACTATGAAACAATCTACCATTCAACATCCGGTTTCCGTTCAAGGTGTCGGATTACATACGGGCAAAGCCGTTACCCTTACTTTCAAACCGGCCGATGCTAACCACGGTTTTCGTTTCCAGCGCGTCGATTTGCCGGAGCAACCCATCATACCTGCCGATGTAAAAATGGTGATTTCCACCAACCGGGGCACTACACTCAAAAACGGAGAAGCCCAGGTGTCGACGGTCGAGCATGTACTTTCGGCGCTCACCGGCCTGCATATCGACAATGTGCTGATGGAAGTGGACGGCCCTGAAATGCCTATCATGGATGGCACCTCCATGCCATTCGTGGAGGCGCTGCAACAGGCCGGACGGCAGGAACTGGATGCAGAGCGCGACTATTTTGTCGTTACAGAACCTATTTCCTATAAAGACGAAGTGACGGGAACGGAATTGCTGGCATTGCCTGCCGACGAATTTGAGGCGACCGTGATGATCGATTTTAACTCCAAAGTGCTTGGGCAGCAATTTGCTTCGCTGCATGGCATGGACAATTACATCAGTGAAATTGCGCCCTGCCGCACCTTCGTATTTGTACACGAACTGGAAAAACTGCTTGAAATCGGCCTCATCAAAGGTGGCGATATGGACAATGCCATCGTAATTGCCGACCGCCGTATGGAACAGGATGAACTGGATTTGCTGGCGAAAAAAATGGGTAAAGCCAGTATAAAAGTGGACTCCGAAGGTGTGCTGAATACCGTTAAACTGCATTTCCAAAACGAACCCGCCCGCCACAAACTGCTGGATGTGATTGGCGATCTGGCGCTTATCGGCAAACCTATTCTGGGTAAAATTGTAGCCACCAAACCGGGCCATACTGCCAATGTGGAATTTGCCAAAATCCTGAAAAAACACTATACCGAGAAACGACGCCTGCTGGGCATCCCCAAATACGACCCGGAAAAAGAACCCGTCTATGACGTGAACGGGGTAATGGGCTTGCTGCCGCACCGCCTTCCGTTTTTGATGGTCGACAAAATCATTGAAATCAGCGAACATCATGTAGTGGGTATCAAGAACATTACCATGAATGAGCCTTTTTTCCAGGGTCACTTCCCCGACAATCCCGTATTCCCGGGAGTGTTGCAGGTGGAGGCAATGGCACAAACAGGCGGCATTCTGGCGCTACACAACGTTCCGGATAAAGGCAACTGGGATACCTACTTCCTCAAGATTGATAATACAAAATTTAAAGCCAAGGTGATGCCTGGCGATACTTTAATCCTGAAAATGGAACTGATCGAACCCGTCCGAAGAGGCATTGTACACATGCAGGGTACTGCATATGTAGGCAATAAAATTGTCAGCGAAGGCGAACTCACTGCCCAGATCGTCCGAAGAGCCAAATCGAGCGATTCGGAAGGATGAAATCGAATCAAAGCAAAACCACTTGCGCTGCTACACCACGCGCGCTTTATCACTTTTCTGTTGCATGAGTTATTCTGATAGTCTGCGGGCCATACACCCAAACGCAAAAATTGGCAAAAACGTCACCATCGGACCCTTTACGGTCATTGAAGAAGACGTTGTGATCGGCGATAACTGCTGGATCGGCGCCAACGTAAATATTTTAAACGGTGCACGCATCGGTGAAGGATGCCGCATTTTTCCCGGCGCAGTCATCAGCGCTATTCCGCAAGACCTGAAATACCAGGGCGAACAAACGACCCTCGTGCTCGGCAACAACGTTACTGTGCGCGAATGCTGCACCCTCAACCGGGGCACCAGCGCTGCCAATACAACTTATATCGGCGACAACTGCCTGCTGATGGCTTATGTGCATGTGGCGCACGACTGCATCATTGCCGAGCGCTGCATTTTAGCCAACAACGTTACCCTGGCCGGTCATATCGACATTGGCCGCAATGCTACCCTCGGTGGCCTGGTAGCCGTTCACCAGTTTGTACGTATCGGCGAACAAAGTATGATCGGTGGCGGCTCGCTCGTCCGCAAAGACGTGCCTCCATTCGTAACGGCAGCCCGCGAACCCTTGTCGTATGCAGGTATCAATTCCACCGGCCTGCGCCGCCGTGGTTTTAGCAAGGAAGACATGCACCACATCGAGGATATTTACCGCATCCTGTTTGTAAAAGGGTTGAGTGTGCGCAAGGCGCTGTCTATTATCGAAAAAGAACTACCGGAAACAGCCTACCGCAACCAAATTACCGGTTTTGTACGCGACGCAAAACGCGGCCTTATGAAAGGATTCCGCACCACTGGATCTGCAAAATCAGGCGACTCGAACCAGGAAGGATGACCATTCGGCTGCAAGATACCGGCAAACGATACCGGCTCGAATGGATTTTCCGCGGGCTGGATTATTCTTTTGAAAACCCTGGCCGTTATGCCATACTGGGCCCCAACGGCTCCGGAAAATCCACCTTGCTCAAGGTGCTTTCAGGCCACTTGTCGCCTTCGAAAGGCCGTATCTTTTTTGAAAAAAACGGAAAAGCACTCGAACCCGACGAGGTGTATCGCTCGGTGAGTTATGCAGCGCCTTACATCGAACTGATCGAGGAATTTACACTGGAAGAAGCACTAAAATTTCACAGCCGCCTCAAACCCATGTTGCCGGGCATCACGCCGCCGCGTTTGTACGATTTGCTTTCTTTGCCACGTACACGTAGCAAGGAAATTCGCTTTTTTTCCTCCGGAATGAAACAACGCGTGAAACTTGCCCTGGCCATCTGCTGCAATACGCCCATACTGCTGCTTGACGAACCTGCCACCAACCTCGACGTGCAAGGCGTGGAATGGTATAAAAATCTGATTGGGGAATTTGCTTCCGACCGGCTGGTGGTGATTGCATCGAATGATCCGCATGATGCGGAATTCTGCCCTGTTCACCTGCGTATTACGGACTATAAATAAAGTCCTGAGTCGTAAGTCCTGAGTCCTAAGTCCGTAGAGTACACCTTACTACGCTTGGCATTGATATTTAGTAACGCCGAGGGTAGTAAGGTGTACTCTACGGACTTAGGACTCAGGACTTACGACTTAGAACTTTCAATAACTTTCTCCAACTCTGCCATAATCAAATGCACGCCCTGTTCCGACATAGGTACCAGTGGCAGGCGCACATCGCGGCTACAGAGCCCTTGTAATTCCATCGCGGCTTTTACGCCGACGGGGTTGCCTTCGAGGAAAAGCAGTTTGTAGAGTTCCAGAAACTTGAAATTGAGTTTTTGCGCCGTGACAATGTCCTGTCGGAGGGCTGCCCGTACCATATCGCTGAATGGTTTGGGAGTGGCGTTGGCAATTACAGAAATCACACCGTCGCCGCCAACAGCAATGAGGGGCAGGGTGATAAAATCGTCGCCGCTGAGCATCAGGAAATTTTTAGGGCGTCCTTTCAGGATTTTGATCACCTGATAAATATCGTCGGAGGCTTCCTTGATGCCGATGAATTTTTCGCTGGCATTGGCAAGGCGCAGGGTGGTTTCGGCCGTCATATTCGACGCGGTGCGGCTGGGCACGTTGTAAATAATGATCGGGCGGGGCGATTCTTCTGCAAGCGCCATGTAATGCTGGAAAATACCTTCCTGGCCAGGTTTGCTGTAGGAGGGGTTGCTCGACAGCAGGGCATCGATGCCTTCGAAATTGAAGGAGCGCACTTTTTCCACGAGCGCGCGGGTGTTGTTGCTGCCAAAAACACCGGCAACCAGTGGCACGCGCCCGCGATTGATCTTGATGGTAAAGTCGAGAATCTGGCGGTGTTCTTCGTCGGACAGGGTGACCGACTCGCCCGTAGTGCCCAGGCTGACCAGAAATTCCACGCCACCGCTGATGACGTGTTCGATAATGCGCTCGAGGTCTTCCCAGTCGATGTCGCCGTTATTTTTAAAAGGAGTGACAAGCGCTACGCCGGTCCCCCGCAGTCGTTCGATCAGATTCATTTTGTGGAAAGCACAATTTTGTCGAGATACTGATGCAATTGTTCGGTAAAATACCGGATTCCTTTTTCGGCGGGGATTTCGAGTATCATGTCGAAATCGTTGGCATAAGCAGTAGCAAAGCCAATTTTCATAGCGGCTTGCGCCGGTACGGCAAGCCAGGCCAGCGGCGCTTCGTCGGCAGGATTAAAGCAGAGGAGCAAGTCGGATTTTTCTTTGGCAAAAGCCAGGGCTTTTTCGCTTTTGGGCGTACCGATCCACGACAATTCTTTTTGGAAAAAGAAATTAAAAGGCAGGTCGGTAGGGGGCTGTTTGGTTTTTACATAGCCCAGCAGGCTTACTTTTTTGCCTTTTTTCTCGAGGTTTTTGGCAAATTCCAGGGTTTCGTCGCGGTGTTTGGGCAGTGTGGCGTCAAACAGGATGCTTATAGTACGTGCGCTTTCCAGGGTATGGCTTTTGCGCTGGCGTTTGTGCGATGACAAAGCCCCTCGGAGATTTTTTTTAAACAAGGCACTGCGAATTTGTTCCAGCATGATTGAATGTTATTCGCGTGATGGGGATGTGTGGGTAGTGGCGCAGGGAGTCCTATCAGGCTTTTTTGCGTTTGCCAGATACAGGTTCTTCCACCACCGGTTCGGCGCGCGCATAGTGCCCCATTTTGCTGTATTTTTCAATACGGGTCATAATGCGTTCGTCTGGATCCTGATCTATAATTTTTGCCAGTTCTGTTTTGATATGATTTTTCAGGGTATTGGCCATTTCTTCTGGCGCGTTGTGTCCGCCACCCAGGGGTTCTTTCACGATACCGTCTATGAGGCCGAAATGGAGCATGTTTTCTGCATCCAATTTCAGGGCTTCAGCGGCCTGTTCCTTGTAATCCCAGGAATGCCAGAGGATGGTGGAGCAGTTTTCGGGTGAAATAACCGAATACCAGGTGTGTTCGAGCATAAACACCTTGTCGCCCAGGCCAATACCCAATGCACCACCTGAAGCGCCTTCTCCAATGATGTAGCAAAGGATAGGTACGCGCAGTTGCGCCATTTCAAACAGGTTGCGGGCAATGGCTTCCGCCTGGCCGCGTTGTTCGGCTTCGAGGCCGGGGAATGCGCCCGGGGTATCGATCAGGGTGACTACCGGGAATCCGAAGCGCTCGGCCATTTTCATCAGGCGCAGGGCCTTGCGGTAGCCTTCGGGGTTGGCCATACCGAAGTTGCGGTACTGGCGCATTTTGGTGTTCACCCCTTTTTGCTGTCCGATGATCATCACCGTTTGTCCGTCGAGGCTGGCCAGGCCGCCTACGATGGCGTGGTCGTCACCCGCATAGCGGTCGCCGTGGAGTTCCACAAATTTCTGACACATCGTATTAATATAGTACAATGTGTACGGGCGCTCCGGGTGGCGGGAGAGTTGTACTTTTTGCCAGCCGCTGAGGTTGGCATAAATTTCTTTGCGTTTGGCAGTGATCTTGTTTTCAAGTTCGTGAAGCATCTCGCTCACGTCCAGTTCCCCTTTTTCACCTACTTCTTTCAACTTCTCGAGTTGTTCGTAGAGCGCTTCCAGGGGTTTTTCAAAATCCATGAAGGTCATAGCCATGGCATTGGATGTCTTTTAAATTGGTTCTAACCGGCGCCCTTCGGAGGGGGCCTTTGGTATCATCACGCTTCCCGGGGAGTGCAAAGGTATGGTGCAGGCGGCTGATTTTGTGCCGTCTATGCGTCCAGCATTTTTTTTAAAATTTTTTTGAGAAAAGTTTGTTGGTACGAAATGAAGGCGCTTATCTTTGCCCCGCTTTAGAAATGAAGCGCTGGATTGGTAGTTCAGTCGGTTAGAATGCCGCCCTGTCACGGCGGAGGTCGCGGGTTCGAGTCCCGTCCAGTCCGCAAAAAGGCTCAACGAAAGTTGGGCCTTTTTCGTTTCCCAACGCAGGCAGGGTTTCAAACCCTGCCTGCGTTCAAACAAACCCTGCCTGCGTTTTAACCCCCCTTTCCATGACATACAATTTCGACGAAATCATCCCCCGCCGCAATACCGATTCCGTCAAATGGGATTTGGCTGCGCCCGACGTTTTGCCCATGTGGGTAGCCGATATGGACTTTCGCTCGCCGCCCTGCGTGGTAAAAGCGCTCGAAAAACGGGCGCAGCAGGGCGTGTTCGGATACCCGCTTACCCCGGTAGCATTTTATGAAGCCATACAGGGCTGGTGGCAGCGGCAACATGGCTTTCAAGTGGAAAAAGACTGGATTGTACCGGTGCCAAGCATCCTCACGGCGCTTTCCACGGTCATACAAACCTTTGCCAAACCCGGCGAGAAGGTGTTGTTGCAGTCGCCGGGGTACAACCACTTTTTTATGGCCATCGAAGAAAGTGGCTGCCAGGTGGTTACCAACGACCTCGTGCATGACAACGGCCGCTACACCATCGATTTCGACGACCTGGAACAAAAAGCCAGCGACCCGGCTGTGAAATTGTTCCTGCTATGCAGCCCGCACAACCCCGTAGGCCGGGTATGGACGCGGGAGGAACTGCTGCGGATGGGTGAAATTTGCCTCCGACACAACGTGCTGGTGGTAGCCGATGAAATTCACTCGGATCTGGTGTTTGAGGGCTTTCATCACGTGCCTTTTGCTTCGCTGGGGCCAGATTTTCAGGCTAAATCAGTTACCTGCTCCTCTACCAGCAAAACATTCAATATGGCAGGTTTGCTAGTGGCGTATCTGATATGTACAAACGCTGACCTGAAAAAGCAGATCGAACACACGCTTCATGCGCAAGGACAATTATTTATGAGCCCTTTTGCCACCGATGCCCTGATAGCGGCCTACAACGAAGGCGAAGCGTGGATGCAGGAACTAAAAACCTATTTGTTCGAGAACTACCTGTTCCTCCGGGGTTTTGTGGCAGCGCATTTCCCGCAATTCATAGTGACGCCCCTGGAAGCCACCTATCTGGTATGGATAGACGTATCTGCGTTGAAAAAATCCAGCAAGGACATTTCAAATGCACTGCTGAAAGAACAGCAGTTGTGGATCAACCCGGGCACTATGTACGGCCCCAATGGGGAAGGGTTCATGCGCATCAATATTGCGTGCCCGAGGGCTATGCTGGCGGATGGGCTGGAGCGATGGAAGCGGTATGTGGATACCTGTGGGTTGTGAAAACATAAGACATGCTGAATTTTTCGGCCAGAAACAGATTGATTTCTGTAAGTTTATTTCCCGCAGATTTTTCCGTAGAGTAATTTCCCGCAGAACTCGCAGAATACACGCAGATTTTCGCAGAACGTAGAGTACACACTAACATTAGCAGAAATTAGTAGGTGTACTCTACGTTATGCGAAAATCTGCGTGTATTCTGCGAGTTCTGCGGTAAATTACTCTACGGAAAAAACTGAGGGAAATAAACTAACAGAAAACAATCTGTTTCTGGCCGAAAAATACAGCATGTCTTATGTTTT
>JAEUUT010000087.1 GCA_016787415.1 Saprospiraceae bacterium
AGGGCAGAAAGAGCGGATTTTGTTGGCAGGCAAGGCTTATTTTGGAGGGAATAGCCGGAGGCTATTGCCGAGAAAATAGCCGCAGCATACCGACAAAAGACGGTTTTCTGCTCCGATGAAATTAACTCAAACAACTTCTAAATCTTAAATCAACACCTCTTGCCCCAGCGTTCGCGCAATTTCTCCCGGAATGCAGCGCGTTCTTCATCGTTCATCTGCATCCAGCGCTCACGCATATGGCGGCGTTTGGCCCATTGAAAACCGCGTGGGCCGCCGGGCCGGCCCCGGAAGCCGCCGAAAAGAATTCGGCAAAGAATGAGCAAACCAACGGCTTGCCAGAAAGTGAGTGCGCCAACGCCCAGTACGGCGGGTAAAATACTGTTCCAGAGGAACATGACCACGCTGCCAAATACCAATACGGCTGCAGCAATCATCAGTGGTATGAAAAAGAAAAAACGGCGTTTCATGTCTTTGTTAAAGTTCGTTTAATTCAAGATAAAGTGATTCCAGCCGACGACGCAGGTGCTGCACGGCATACCGCTTTCTGGAAATCAGCGTTTTGATATTTTCTCCGGTACGGTCGGCTATCTGCTGGAAGGTTTGATCTTCCAGTTCGTTCCAGATAAATACATCTCGCTGATTGTCAGGCAATTCCTTCAAGGCTTCAAAAAGCGCTTCCCAGAATACCTGCCGAAGCAGTTCCGTTTCAGGCGTCTGCTCGTCGCTGAGCAACAACTCGCCCCAGTGAAACTCCCCGTCCTCGTCTTCAAATCCGTAGTCTTCCAGACTGTCGGGTCGTTTTCGACGATAACGGTCGGTCAGTTTGTTGCGGGCTACGCGGTAAAGCCATGCGCCGGTGTTTTCCAGCGCGTCCACATCGGCGAGGTTGCTAAACTGGTACCAGACGTCCTGCAAAATATCTTCGGCATCGGCATCTGTGCCGACTTGCCTGCGGATAAATCCGAACAGGTTTTTGCCGTACTCGCGTACGGTCTGTATGATGTTGTTAGACTGCCTTGTCATGGCTTGCGTAGTCACAAAGTTGCTGTTTTTCAGGTAAGACGGCGGGACAGAAAAATTACTTTAAATGGAAGAGAAAAAAATTGCAGCCGCATTTTGCTCCCTTCCATCGTTTTGGGAACGTCTACGTCGACTTAGGACTCAGGACTCAGGACTCAGGACTTTTCCAATTAGATTTGATACTTTTCTTCCAAAAATTGTAATTTTGCGCCCTATGAGAAAAATCACAGGCTACCTGCTGCTGGCAGGACTCATTTTTTTGACCGCCTCCTGCAAGAGCAACTTTGAAAAAATCCGCACCAGTGGCGATCAGGAAGCCATTCTGAAAGCGGCATTCGACTATTATGAAAAAGGCCAGTATCAGCGCTCTCAATCGCTGTTCGATCTGGTACTCAATACTATAAAAGGTGATCCGCGGGCCGAAAAAGCCTATTTCTGTTACGCTTACACGCATTATTACCTGAAACAATACTTGCTGGCTGCCTACTATTTCAAAAATTTTTCGAACACTTTCGTCAATTCGGAGTTTCGGGAAGAAGCAGCGTTTATGTCGGCGTACTCCAATTACCAGTTGTCGCCTACCTATCGCCTCGATCAGACGAGTACGGTTACCGCTATCGAAGAATTTCAGTTGTTTGTCAACCTGTTTCCCAATAGCAAACGCGTGGACGAATGCAACAAGTTGATTGATGAATTGCGGCGCAAACTGGAAGAAAAAGCCTTTGCAGAAGGCGAACTGTATTTCAACCTGCGCCAGTATCAATCAGCCGTGATCTCGTTCGACAACCTGCTGCGCGATTACCCGGAAAGTCCGGATGTAGAGCGTGTGAGTTACCTGATCGCCAAAGCCAGTTACCTGCTGAGTGAAAACTCCATCGTAGAGAAGAAAGAAGAACGCTACAACGAAACGATAAAACGCGCCAACGACTTCCTGGAAAAATACAGCAACGGAAAATACGTTAAAGAGATCAAACAAATCAGAAAAGACTCGGAAGACGCCGTCAAATCTGTTAAAAAACGCCTGAAAACCACCTGATGCCTCACCCGCATCGCACACACCAACGAAATTCATTTCCACTCACCTCCTTATATCAATAATGAGCGATATCAAAAGCAAAGCCCAAGGGCTTGATCCCAATGTTCAACCACGCAACGTGCTGGAACTGGTCGACAAAACCAACAATATCTACGAGAGCATTGCAATTGTCAGCAAACGCGCACGTCAGATTTCCAGCGACCTGAAATGGGAAATTCAGCGCAAACTCGAAGAATTTGCCGTGAATACCGATACCATCGAGGAAGTGCAGGAAAACAAGGAGCAAATCGAAATCTCCAAGTTCTACGAGCGCCTTCCCAATACGCCAATCATTGCCACCCAGGAATTCATGAACGACGAAATCCAGTGGCGCTACACGGATAACAAAGAGTAATTGTATTCGCAGTTGTATCGGGGTGTTGCAGGATGGTCGGATCGACCCCTCAACATCCCGATACCTTTTCTTGCCTTGCTGCATTTCATGAAAATTATTCTCGGTATCACCGGATCTATCGCGGCCTATAAATCTGCGTTCCTGACGCGACTGCTCGTCAAGCAGGGCCACGAAGTACAGGTGCTGATGACCGAAGCGGCCACTTCCTTTATCGCGCCGCTCACGCTTTCCACGCTTTCCAAACGCCCGGTTTACACCGATGTCCGCTCCGAAGCAGGCTGGAACAACCACGTCGAACTGGGCTTGTGGGCTGATGTGCTGCTTATAGCACCTGCCAGCGCCAATACCCTTGCCAAACTCGCCAACGGACTCTGCGACAATATTTTAAGCGCCGTTTACCTTTCGGCGCGCTGCCCGGTTTGTGTAGCGCCGGCTATGGACGTCGATATGTGGCACCACCCGGCCACGCAGGCGAACATGCAACGCTTGCAACAACAGGGCGTACAGGTTATTCCTGTGGGGCATGGCGAACTGGCCAGCGGCCTCGTGGGCGACGGCCGGATGGCCGAACCCGAAGATATTCTGGCCTTTGCAGAACAGTTGCACCACAACAGTCGGCAGCCCAAAGCCCTGAGCGGCAAAAAAGCCCTGGTGACCGCCGGGCCTACCTACGAAGCGCTGGACCCTGTGCGTTTTATCGGCAATTATTCCAGTGGAAAAATGGGGATCGCTATTGCGGAAACACTGGCAGCACAGGGCGCTGAGGTAACCCTGGTGCTGGGGCCTACCGAATTGCGCCCTTCCAATCCCGAGGTGCGGGTGGTAGAGGTGACCTCTGCCGAGCAAATGTATCAGGCTTGCGCACCTGTTTTTGACGAAGCAGATGTTACGGTACTGGCAGCAGCCGTGGCCGACTACAAACCGCGCGATTTTTCGGAAATCAAAATCAAAAAGAAGGACGACGACATGTCGATCGCCCTGTCCAAAACCGTAGATATTGCCGCCACCCTCGGAAAAAAGAAAAAAGCGGGCCAATTGCTCATTGGTTTTGCACTCGAAACCAATGATGCCGAACAACATGCGCTTTCCAAGATGGAGCGCAAAAACCTGGACTTTATCGTGCTCAACTCCTTGCAAGACCCCGGCGCAGGATTTGGCCATGAAACCAATAAAATCGCCATCTTCCACCGCAGCGGCGCGCGCAAGACATTTGCACTGAAAAGTAAAAAAGCCGTAGCCGAAGATATTGTAGCGGAAATCATTTCCGTTATGCCACCAGCCAACCCGAATGCGCTTTGATGCGTCAAAGGCAAAATTGGATCACATACCATGTTTAAAAGA
>JAEUUT010000127.1 GCA_016787415.1 Saprospiraceae bacterium
AGAGGATGAAATGAATGCGGTTCTCACCATCAACGCAGGCGCTGGAGGCACGGAAGCCTGCGACTGGTCGTCGATGCTGCTTCGTATGTATCGCATGTGGGCAGAAAAATCGGGCTTCAAAGTCGTCGATATTTTCGAGCAGGATGGCGATGCTGCCGGCATCAAATCGGCTAGCATTGAAATCCGTGGAGACTATGCCTACGGCTGGCTCAAAGGCGAAAACGGCGTACACCGACTGGTGCGCATCAGCCCGTTTAATGCCCAGGGCAAGCGGCAAACCTCGTTTTCCTCGGTATTCGTATTTCCGCTGATTGAAGACGACAGCATCGAAATACATGTAAGCCCCGACGACGTTCGGTGGGACGTATTCCGTGCTTCCGGCGCAGGTGGTCAGCACGTCAACCGAACGGAATCTGCCGTGCGTGTCACACACATTCCCACCGGTATCGTAGCCGAATGCCAACAGGACCGCAGCCAGCACCGCAACCGCGAAATTGCCATGACCCTGCTGAAAAGCCGCCTCTACGAACTCGAAATGCGCAAACGGCAGGCCGAAAAGGAAAAAATTGAGGCCGGTAAAAGCAAAATCGAATGGGGCAGCCAGATTCGTTCCTATGTACTCGACGACCGCTGGGTGAAAGACCTGCGCTCGGGCTACAAAATTCACAACCCGGATTCTATCCTCAACGGCGACCTCGATCCGTTCCTGAAAGCATACTTGATGTGGGAACGGAACCCGACAGGCGGGGTGGAAGACGAGGATTAACTAAAGTCCTAAGTCCTAAGTCCTGAGTCCGAAGTCTGTAGAGTACACCTTGATACCCTTGGTCTTCCTGATTATGGACGCCAAAAGTATCAAGGTGTACTCTACAGACTTCGGACTCAGGACTTAGGACTCAGGACTTGAACAGTCATGATCATCTACGAAGACAACCACCTTCTCGTACTCAACAAACCCGCCGGTTGGCTCGTACAAGCCGACCGAACGGGCGACCCTACCCTCACGGACTGGGGTAAACAGTATTTGAAAGAAAAATACAACAAACCCGGCGCTGTGTTCCTGCATCCGGTGCATCGAATCGACCGGCCGGTGAGCGGAGCCGTCATTTTTGCTCGTACCGACAAAGCACTGGGGCGTCTTACCACGATGTTTCGCGACAAAAAGGTGAAGAAGTTTTACCTCGCCGAAGTGCTGAAAGCGCCACCTCAGCCGGAAGGCACCTTGCGCCATTTTCTGCTTAAGGATGAGGCGCGCAATGTGGTGCAGGCCTTTAACCAGCCTTACCGCGATGCGAAAGAAAGTATTACCAGATACAAATTATTAGGTCCTACGCCCGATGGATTTCTGCTTCAGGTAGAGCCACTTACTGGCCGCCCACACCAAATACGGGTACAATTAGCCAGTATGGGCTGCCCCATTGTTGGTGACCTGAAATACGGGGCGCCCAAAGCATTGCCCGATGCTTCTATACGGCTGCATTGCGAAAGGATGGAACTGGAACACCCGGTGCGGAAAGAATGGCTGGTGATAGTGAGTCCTGCGGACAGTCCCGAGTCCTGAGTCGTAAGTCCTAAGTCCGTAGAATACACCTTGATACCTTTGGCATCCATAATCAGGAAGACAAAGGTATCAAGGTGTACTCTACGGACTTAGGACTTACGACTCAGGACTCGGGACTGTCCGCAGGACTTACGACTGTCCGCAGGACTCATTTCCCCGTCACATTCATCGCCCGTTCCAGCCCGATCGTCACAAATGTTTTGACCACTTCCGTCGTCTTTTCCAGGATGCGTTCGAGTTCTGCTTTTTCATCTTCCGTCCATTTTCCAAGTACAAAATTGACCTGTTTGCCTTTGGAAAATGAATTGCCGATACCGATACGCAAGCGGGGGTAAGCATCGGAGCCCAGCAATTCCTGGATGTTTTTTAGTCCGTTGTGTCCACCATCGGAGCCTTTGGCGCGGAGGCGCAGTTTACCAAATTCGAGGTTGAGGTCGTCGAGGATGGTAATGCTGTTTTCCGCTGGTATTTTTTCTTTTTGCAGCCAGTACCGAATGGCCTTGCCGCTGAGGTTCATATAGGTGGAAGGTTTGAGCAGGATGAGCGTACGGCCTTTAAATTTCACTTCGGCCAGGTCGCCGTGGTGGTCGGCACGCCAGGAGCCGTCGAGTTTTTTGCAAATAAAGTCGACGGCCTCAAATCCGATATTATGACGCGTGCCTTCGTATTCGTAGCCAATATTGCCGAGGCCGGTGATAAGGTATTTCACGATAACAGTATTGCTGTGCAAGTTTTGTACATGCAAAGGTACGTTCAAACAGCGTAATTCATTTCTCCATCTGTACATTTGCGCCCTTCAAACGATTCAAATATGATCAGAATGAACGGGTTCCGTTGGATTTACCTGGTTATTGGCATACTTTGCCTGTATGCCTGCAAACAAGCGCCTAAGGCAGAACAACAAAGCATTGAAATGCCGGCTGGAGCCACTCCAGTTCCAGTGCAGATCAGCGATATGAACTGCTTTGCAGAGCGTGGTCAGTTTTTTGTGACGGGCGTTTGCAACAATACAACCAACCAATGGCAGCGTATATGGCTTCGCATGGAACCTTCCAAGCGCGACGGGAAGGCTGTGTATGTACAAGGCGAGCGCGGGGTTGTTTTCCCTGTTTTTTCCACTGCTATTCCTCCTCAAGGTCGTAGCGCCTTTTTTCAGGGATGGGACGGCAAATTATTTTCTGGTGTTCCCGATACCTGCAATGTGGTGTGCGCCGGCGCAGTATCTGTTGAGGCTGGCCCGATTCTTCTTGTAGAACAAAAAAGTATGGTGCGGATGGTTACCCCTGCCGTTACGGGTAAGGAGCCTCAGGAAATAGGCCGTCAGTTCAGTGCCGTGGTATCCAATCCTTTAGACAAGCCTTCCCAACATCCTTGTGTGGAGGTACTTTTATATGGCAATGACAAACGCCTCTGGTTTGTTTCCACCCTGGATCTGACGCAAGAGCAACCCTCGCTTCATCAGGATGGGCAGGGAGATATTGCCCCTGGCACTAAACGCCGTTTCAGTACTGAAATAACCTACAATAACCTGCCTGCTATGCTGGTTGCTGGCAAAATTGGGGCAATGGATGCGCTTGCGTTTGAAAAACGGTAAAAAAAGTGTAATTTTTTGCAACCTTTTTTTGTTTTGGCCCGTCTATGCTTTCGAACTTCCAGATAAATTATTTCAGATAATCCTGAATTGTGAATACATTTGTCTGTCTTAATCATGAAGACTATGAAACGCAAGTTACCCAAATCTTTCTTTTTTGCTGTTACCCTTTTTAGCCTGTTTGCCTTCGCTTTCGTGAATGTCAATGTAGGCGCTGTGAGAACAGGAACTTCTGAAACCTGTCTGGTTCAAAAAATTGAACAGGTGGAAGATCAAAATACCCGTAATATTCAGACGCCAGATATTACCATCGTAGGTCGGCTGATTGAAGTAGCACAACGCTATTTCTCGCACGATTGATTGCAAATTCAGCATTGATATTCAATGCTTTATATAACAGGATAGTGTGATACACCCGCGTGGTGTGTCGCACTATTTTGTTTTTATGCCCCTCGTTCCAATGCTTTTACAGAAAAAAACGTAGAACAGGCTTTCATACCTGCCCAGCCAATCAGTATTCCCAACAGGGCGCCACAGGTAACGTCGATTGGGTAATGAACCCCCACATACACCTGCGAAAATGCAATGATGGCTGCCCATGTCCATGCCACCGGGCGAATCCACCGGCGAACAGGCGCCAGCAATCCGCCTATCATGACGGCCGCCGCAAAATGATTCGCAGCATGAGACGAAGGGAAACTATACCCGCCACCACAAGGTACTCGCTCTTGTACTTGTACAGCAACATCATTGCAGGGACGCACCCGGCGTACATTTTTTTTAATGAGGGTGCTGCTGGTAAAATCAGCAAGCCCAACCGCCAGGCAAGCGATCAGCACTACCATCCAGCCTTTTTTCCCAAAATTTACGACAAAAAAGGTTGCCAGAAACAGATACAGTGGCGCCCAGAGAAGGCGTTCCCGAAACAATGGCAGCAATACGTCAAAAACCGGATTGCCGAGGGTGCTGTTGATGAAGTGAAACAGCGCAGCGTCTACGGCGTGCATAAATAGAGGTGAGAGGTGAGAGGTGAGAAGTGAGAGGTGAGAAGTGCGCGCAAAGGTAGTCGGTGGCAGGGCAAATGGGCTTGTTTTACATCCTGTTTTCTATCTACGTCTACTAACCCATATCTTGCAACCTGATTTTCTCTATATGAATATACTGCTGGTTTCCGCTACTCCATTTGAAATACTTCCGGTGCAGGACTGGTTGAGCGCACATTTCACTTCCCTGGAGGAAGGGGTATTTCAAAAAAATGGCCTTACGGTTCGCATCCTCGTCACAGGTGTTGGCATCACTGCCACGGCATGGAACCTGGGGCGTTATCTGGCCGTTCAACAATCCGATCTAGCGCTAAATGTCGGCATAGCGGGCGCTTTCGACCGCTCTTTGCAACTGGGCGATGTGGTACATGTTATCAGCGAACGCTTTGGCGACCTGGGCGTAGAGGAAGCCGACGGCCGGTTCACCGACCTTTTTGAACTGGGTTTGCAGGAATCTTCCGAGCCTCCATTCGTCAATGGTCTTTTGTACAATCCTGCTGCTGCCGAATATCGGTTTTTACCGTCCGTAAAAGGGCTCACCGTCCATAAAGTGCATGGAAGCCAGGCCAGTATCGACGCCATCCAACAAAAATATCCCGATGCACAAGTGGAAAGTATGGAAGGTGCTGCATTTTTCTATGCCTGCCTTCAGTCGCACATTCCTTTTTTGCAAATCCGTAGTATTTCCAATTACGTGGAACCGCGTAACCGCGCCGGTTGGCAACTTGGGCTGGCGATAGAAGCACTGAATGCGGCGGTGGTGGAGATGATACGGAGTTTAGAGAAGTGAGATGTGAGAAGTGAGAGGTGAGAGTCCGTAGAGTGTACCGCTTCGCTTCAACCAGTCGTTTTAGCGAAGCGGTACACTCTACGGACTCTCGCTTCTCACTTCTCACTTCTCACCTCTATTTAGGTACAAACCCGTCTGATTTCCGCTTGGGCGTTTCCACCGGCTTGCTGGTATTCACGGCCGGTGTGCCGGTATCTTCTCCGCGGCGGCGGCGTTCATCATCGGTAATGGGTTGTTGTTGGCTGTCGTCCTGAAACCGCACTTGTAATTTGTAGTTCCGGTTGATGGATTTGACCATCGGCCCCATGATAAGTTGCATGACAGAGTCGGCACGCGCTTTGGCTTTGTCGAGCACTTTTTCATTTTCAATGGCTTCTGTGCGGAACTGGCGGCGCAGGTCATTGAAATTGCGGTTCATTTCCTCACCATTGATTCCGGCGAGCCAGCCCACATCGAGTTTGTCGACCCGCGGATACACTTCATGTGAAAGAATGATGGGCGGCGGCAGGGTAACGTAAATAATGCCTTTTTTTGGACTGAACGTGACATCGAAATAATTGTCCAGTTTGAATCCGGCTTTTACTACACTGATAGCCTCTACACGAAGGTCGGTTTCCGACACGGAGAGTCCGAAAATTTTATACTGCAAAGTTTTGTCGATAGCGAGGCGGCTGCGCAGTTCGTAGGTAGCCAACTCGGCGATGCTCTTGCGTACTTTTTCTTTCAACAATCCGCGCGAGGCACTGAAGTCCATGATTTCGGCGCGTTTTTTCAGGCGTTCCACCATGGGTTGCAGGCCTTCCGTCAGGGCTATACCGCAGGGCGTGTCCACCTTTTTTCCTTTTCCCATCACCAGGCCGTTGTTGGATTTGATGAGGGTGGCCATGATCTGGGTCACAAAAAAACAGGTGTATTTGCCCGCCACTTCATTAAAAATCTGCACAGCCTGATTGCCATTGTCGTTATACCAGTTTTCGTACATCGTGGCGGTGGTGTCTTTCAGTGCCACAAAATCGTTGTAGTACATCGATTTCAGGTAGTCGTGCTGCTTTTTGTATTCGGGCTCCAGGCGGCGTTTCAGGCTGTCGGGCAGCGCCATCCTGTTGGCGATGTGGTACAGCAGCGACACATTGAAATCGTATACCATCTGGTCGAATTCCTTGTGGTATTCTTCCGGTTGCGACAGGATGCGCAGGGTGGCTTCCTCGTCGAGATTGGGTTGAAAATCGGATTGGACATAGGTCAGCCGTACTTCCTTCGGATCTTGAAAAAAGCCGGAAATGCCGCTATCGGAAGAGAAAAGTCGGTACACGATCACACCGGCGATGCACACCAGTACGAGCAGCACCAATTGTTTGCCAAGGATGGAGCCACCTCCGCCTTCAGGCGGTGAATAAGCGCCGTCGGATTGTTGTGTCGACATACAATAATAGTTTAAGACTATTTGCTTTTCAGATACTGAGTAACCACCGCTCTGGCTTCCTGCGCCGCTTTTTCATTGTAGCGCGGGCTGCTGGGGTTGGCAAAAGCATGATCGGCCGGGTAATGATACGCCATCACCGATTTGCCGGCGGCTTTCATGTTTTTTTCAAACTCGCTCACCATATCGGCAGTGATCCATTTGTCCTGTTCGGGGTGGATAAATACCACATCGGAAGCCAGGGTTTTCAGTTTGTTGACGTCCTGCTCGGGAGCGCCATAGTACACCACGCAGCCTCGGGTTTTGTCTTTGAGTTGCAAGGCTGCGCGCAGCGACCAGCCACCGCCGAAACACCAGCCCATGGTGCGGAAATTGGCATTTTCACCAGCATATTTGGCCGCGCCATCAATAATAGCCAACGAACGAACAGGGTCATTGCCTTGCATCAATTTGCCGGCTTCATCGGCAGTAGTGGCCATTTTTCCATCATAGAGGTCGACGGCCAGCACATGCACACCCAGTTCTTTGCTCCACATGGCCGCCTCGTTCTTGATGTAGTCATTCAGCCCCCACCATTCGTGGAAAAGCAGCAGGTATTTATCGGTTTTGCGTTTGGATTTTACCAGATACGCATGCCCATTGGCGCCGCCTGCTACCGGAAATTCTACCATTTTACCTTTTTTGATCAATTCCGTAGCCAGGGGATCGGGGTGCATACCCCGGAACTCGGCATCGCTGGCAAATGAGGCGAATTGCGCCGTGGCGTCTTGCGAGTCGTGGCACATCGCCAGACTAGCAGCCTGTTGCGATGGTTCTGCATGGCGGCATGCAGCAAGGAGAAGCAGGAGGGAGAAAAGGAGATACTGTTTCATAGTTATGAGTTAAGAGTGATGAGTTATGAGTGTTGGCGCTGTACTCATGGCTGCTCTGTTATCAATGCCAAAAGTACAGCACCAACACTCATAACTCATCACTCTTAACTCATAACTCCCTATAAGGTTTATTCCACAAACAACACCAGCCCTTTCAAATACGCCCCTTCCGGGTGAAACAGGCTTACCGGGTGATCGGCGCCCTGCGTAAGATGGTGCAATACGCGCACACTTCTGCCCACTTCCATGGCTGCTGCTGCGATGGTGTGGTAAAACAATTCCCGATCAATTACTTGAGAGCAGGAAAAGGTGAACAGGATTCCACCCGGGGCCACGCGGCGCAGGGCCGTTTCATTGAGCCGTTTGTAGCCCTGCACGGCATTGTGTCGTTTATCAATGCTTTTGGCATACGCTGGCGGGTCGACGATCATTACTTCATAGGTCTGATCGCCACTTTTCAGAAAGCGCAACACATCTTCCGTAAACCCTTCGTGGTGACCATCGAAGGGGCGGTTGAGTTCAACATTTTCTGCTGTGAGTTCCATCGCTTTGGCCGATACATCCACCGAATGTACCAATGTTGCGCCTGCCTGAAGGGCATAGCAGGAGAAACCACCTGTGTAGCAAAAGGTATTGAGCACCGTTTTTCCGGCCACAAAACGGGAAAGTAATTGCCGGTTGTCGCGTTGGTCGAGGAAAAAACCGGTTTTCTGGCCTGTCACCCAGTTAACCCGAAAAGCCACGTCGTTTTCACGCACCACGGTCTGTTCAGGCGCCATAGCATCGGCACTCCAAAGGAAACTGTTTTGCTGTTGTTCGGCGTATTTCGGGGGCAGCGACTCATAACTTTTGTCGTACACCGCCCGCAGGTTTTCACCAAGCACTTCCCGCAGCGCCTCGGCGATCAGCATTCGCTGCCGGTGCATGCCGATACTGTGGCATTGCAGCACGGCAACAGCCCCGTACACATCCACCACAAGCCCGGAAAGGCCGTCGCCTTCGCCATGCACCAGTCGGAAGCACTCGGTCGACATGCCAGGATGTAAGGCCGTTTGGCGCACAGCCAGTGCGCGGCGCAGTTTGTCCGTCCAGAATGATCGCTGTTGCACCTCCGCCGGGCCGAAACTCAATAACCTGACAGCAATGCTGCCATGATGAAAATGACCTACGCCCAGCAATTGCCGGCTTCGGTCGTACACCTCCACCACATCGCCGTCTTCAGGCTTGCCATCGATACGGGCAATAGCGCCCGAAAAAATCCAGGGGTGAAAACGCAGCACCGGCACTTCCTTGCCTGGTTTCAGAAATATTTGCACAGCCATAAAAAAGGCATAAGGTTTGTATAGAAACTCCTGATTTTCAGGTGTTTAAAGTATTTTTGCCAAAAGTGCTGCAAAACAACGGTATTCGGGGGATATTTTGGGTTGATGAGGGTTGATTAATGTTGATGAGGGGGATGAATCAGGATTTAGGGGATTATTAAGGGATTAGAAGGATTCCCGATATGATCTCAAAATTGAATAAAATGAACTAAATTAGCCTAATTTTTAACATCACATCGGGAATCCTTCTAATCCCTTAATAATCCCCTAAATCCTGATTCAAACTCCCTCAACATGTTAGACCAACAATCTTCCGACTTCCGCATCGAAACCGTAATTGGTAAAGACGGCCTCGATCCCGCTTTCGAGCGTTTCAGCCAATTAGTGCAGTTGTTCGATCAGATGGAATTGAATATCAGGCAGTTGCAAGGCCAATTGGCCAACCTGAAGTACGAAAGCAACGCTGGTATGTTGGCAGCCGACGACCATAACCTGGCGCTCAATCGTATTCGCCATGCTTTTTTATCGGAACTTGAACAGTTCAAATCCACCCTGCCGCAATACCTGAATGCCAGTCAGCCTGAATTGTTGATGCGCGGTGTGAGCGATCAGGTGCAGATCGTGCTGGAAGTGATGGGCCAGCGCCTGCGTGGCTATTACGACATTGAACGGCAAATAAGCGAGGGAAATTCGGCGCTCGTATTTTTGTTGAAAGATGTTTTCACCCAACGGCGTGTAGTCGCCAAAGTGCTGAAAGTGCCTGTTTTATCGGGTGAGATTAAGGCGGAAATTGGCGCTGTATCGCAGTTGAAGCACCGCAACATCATCAAGTTGCTGGGCGAGTCGCTCGACCGTTTTCCGTTTTATGTCATCTGCGAATTTGTGAATGGCCCTACCCTGCCAGAAGTACTGCATAAAACCGGCCCACGCCCAGCCTCACAGGCCATCGACTGGTTGTTTCAACTGGCCGATTCCCTGAGTTACCTGCGCCAGAAAAAAATATTACACTCCAATATCCGCCCCTCCAAAATCTATATCGACGAAGAACAGCACGTCATGATTTCGCCGTTCGACATCATCAAGGCGGGAAAAAGCGAGCGCACCCTCGGAAAGTTTCGGGAAGATTGCCAGTACCTGAGCCCGGAATACCTGCGTGGAGACGGCGAACCTGCCAGTTTTCAATCCATGCGCTCTTCCGATCAGTTTTCTATTGGACTGGTAGCCTATAAAATCATGACAGGGCTCGATCTGTTTTCCGGCGATTCCGTGATGGATATTATTGCCAGCAGGGAATTGTTTTTCAAAGACAAACGACATCGGAAACGCGTATTATCAGCCATTTCCAACAAGCAACTGGCGCAAATGGTAGAGCGCATGCTGGAAGAAAAACCGGAAAACCGCTACCCGGACTTGTATGATGTCTTGCTGCAGTTCCGGCAATTGAGCATGAAACGCGACGACGACAGCAGCCTGCTGCGAAACAGTTACCGCCGTTGCCTGGCCGTGAACAAGGAATTTATCAACGACTTTTATACCCGTTTTCTGGATGGAATGCCCGAAGCCGATCGCGGTCATTTCAGCAACCGCGGCCGCCAGCATACCATGTTGCAAATGGCTATGGACGTATTGATCGACCTCGATCAGAAAGAAGACCTGTTCCGCCAACTGCTCAGCCACAACAAGCACCAGCAGTTCGGCGCTGCTGAATACGAACGTTTTCTGGATGTTTTTATAGACCTGGTGCGGCAAAACGACCAGAAAAACTGGAACGAAGCCATAGAACAGGCCTGGATGGAGATGCGGAAAAAAGCGATTATAATTGTTCGGGAAATGCTGAACTCATAATTTCCGCAACGCCGCCCACACATCCCCATAATCGTACGTCTCCACATTTCGCCAGAAATCCAGCGTCTCGTTCAGTTGCGCTAATGACGACACGCCCAGCAGCATCCCGCTGAAACGCGGGTCGAGCGCCGTGTAAATCAGCCCCAGGTGGTTCATGGTTTTTAGGGGCGGGCGCACAAAATCTGTATTCAGTTTGGGCAGTATTTCTTGCAGCCTTTCCAGAAAGGATGCTGCCGTTTCCGGATTGCCTCCCCGCCGCAACAAAGTGCTGTTTTCCGGGTAAACGCCATCGATTTTCAGGCCTCCGGCATTGATGCCATATGCGTAAAAATGGTGATTCCCATGTTGGAGCAGTGGCGCATACCGTGCTACATCCGATTGCAAGAGGTTGTTTTTCAATTGAATATCAAAAACAAGTTTGAGTTCTTCATTGGCCTGTGCATATGCGTCGGGGTGTGCAATGCCGGATAGCCCCGGTGTCAGCAGGTGCTCGCTTTGCGCTTTTGCAAGCGCTTCCAAAGTGGCCCGTATTTCCGAAACTTCAGAACGATTATCCCAATGCAGCATCAGACAGCCCAGGGTTTTCCCAAACATGCGTGTGTACTCATCGGCCATCATCAGAATGAAGGAAGGCGCCAGGTTGACCTCGGGTGTGCGCATATTATCGAGACTGCCCACTTTCATAGTGATGTGCAGGTCGTGCAAGCCATGCGCCTGTACGTATTCATGCAGTATTTTTTCGGAAGCCCGAAAATCGCCCGGGATTTTATTGATCGGATAATTGGTGGCTGCGTCCACGCGTCGGTGGCCTGCTTTCTGCCAGCGGTCGAGCAGTTGAAAAGCCTCCGTGCGGGACACATTCCAGCCCCATTGGGCGGTTCCGAGAACGAGGTGCATGATTTTTGATCTGAGATTTAAGATTCTATATTTAGGGGTGTACGAAGGATTTGTTCGGCTACGCCCCTTTTAGAGGGATGGGAACGCGGATGAAGCGGATTTGAACGGATTTTTAGTGGCCTTGCGGCCACTTCTTTTTGATTTTTACGGATTTGCCCGCCTTCGGCGAGACGCATATCGAATCAATCTTTTGTAAAGCAAGCAAAAATCAATACC
>JAEUUT010000135.1 GCA_016787415.1 Saprospiraceae bacterium
AGAACGCCTGAGCCTGCTGCTCAAAATCAACCTGCATCGACAGGAAATCGCAACGATGCTCGGTGTGTCGGATTCCACGGTGAAAAAAGGGCGCGCCCGCCTGCGCCGCCGACTGGCCTTGTCGGAAGAACAAAGTCTGGAGGCGTTTTTGCGCGATTTGTAGTTGAATTCCCTGCCAGACATGGGAAATGTTGTCGATTTGTCCCCTCTTTTGTCCCCCCGGTTTTTTAGATAATGCCTGCTTCCACCCTGCATTTTTGTGCAGTGTTTCGCCAGGCATTTCTTTCATCTCGCATGCTTTTCAAGAGGCGGAATACAGGCTTGTCAATAATCTGATTTTAATATATGAGACATGTTTACCTGCTTCGGCGCCTGCCGCTTTTAGCGCTTTACACCTGCTTTGGATTTTCTTCCTTTTCGCAAAGCACTTTTTTTGAAATACTCGGTAATGAGTCCACGCGCAGCCAGTATTCCGTCAAATCCAGTATTCAGAAATACACCCTGTTTCGAATCGATGAGGATGGCTTGCGCCAATACCTGGCCAATGCTCCCATGCAGTTTCAGAGCCAGGGCGAAGGCATTCCGCTTGATATTCCTTTCCCAGACGGACGCCTGGAAAAGTTTTTGATTCAGGAAACACCGCTGCTGGCGCCGAACGTGGCAGCAGAACACCCTGAGATCAAAACCTACACCGGCAAGGGCGTCAGATACAAAGAGCAGACCATTCGATTCACGCTTACCTCCGTAGGTTTTGGCGGTATTATCCTGCAAGTAAAGGGCAATACGGTGTATTTTGAATCGTACCAGCGGGGTAGTGGTATGTACATCGCTTATTTCACCAGCGATGCGTATGCTCCCGGGCGCGCTCCGGCTTATCAGTGTGGGGTAACTGGCGACCACGATCATGCTAAGTCCCTTCATTGGGGCGAGCCGCCGGTAGAAGAACGCAACAATACCGGCGCAACGCTCCGCACCTACGAACTGGCTATTGCGGCAACCGGGGAGTTTACACAACATCCCCTTTATGGCAATGGCAGCGTAAGCAACGCCTATGCGCTGATTGTCAATTATGCCAACAACATGGCAGGAGTGTACACCATTGAAATGTGCGTATCTTTTGTATTGGTAAGCGGTACCGAAATAGTGTATTCCAACGCTGCTACCGATCCTTATACCAATAACAATCAGGTGGCGATGCTGGATGAAAATGTGGCGGTGCTGGAAGCCCAAAACTATAATTATGACATTGGGCATGTGTTTGGATACGCTGGCGGCTCCGGGGGCGGTATCGCTTCAGTACTGGCTGTTTGCGACGACGCAATCAAAGGCAGCGGCGTTTCCGGTATGGGCAGCGGCTCTTACCCACAGGTGTTCAACGATCAGTTGGTGTACCATGAAGTGGGCCACCAATTTGGCATGAGCCACAGTTACAACAGCAGCATCCCGGTGTGCACAACCCGAAATCCGGATACTTCTGTCGAGCCAGGTTCCGGCGCCACCATTATGAGTTATGGCTTCACTTGTGAAGCGGACGATTATGAAAACACATATGGCCCGATTCTGCAATTTCATTCCGTCAATTATGCCGAAGCGTATGCCTATTTCACAAACACCTCGCCTGCTTATGGCGGGAGTTGCCCGACGAATACGTCGACAGGTAACCACCTGCCGGTGCTGATCATGCCGTCGGCGAAAACCATTCCTCGTAGAACTCCTTTTATGCTTACAGGCAGTGCTACGGATGTCGACGGCGATTTTCTTACCTACTGCTGGGAGGGAACCAATATCGGTACTATGACGCCTGACAATGGTACGCTGGCAGACAACACACAGCCACCTTTTTTTCGCACGTACGACGCAGTAGAAAGTGGTACGCGTTTTTATCCCCGCCTGGAAAAAATATTAGACTTTTCGTACCAAGGCACAGGCGACAAACTGCCTTCCGTTGGCGTCACAACTACCCATCGGCTTACTGTGCGCGACAACAATGCCAGCGGCGGCGCTACGGTATACGGAAACGTTACGATCACCGTTGACGGGAATTCCGGGCCATTTATTGTCTACACTATCGGCAATACCTATGCTCCCAACGCATCTGTGCCCATTCAGTGGGATGTGGCTAATACCACTGCCAGTCCGGTCAGTTGCTCGCTGGTAGACATCTTGTTGTCTACAGACGGGGGCTACACTTACCCGACCACCCTGCTGGCGAATACGCCTAATGACGGCTCC
This sequence comes from Saprospiraceae bacterium, assembly GCA_016787415.1. GTDB lineage: Bacteria > Bacteroidota > Bacteroidia > Chitinophagales > Saprospiraceae > M3007. The sequence continues at coordinate 2,233 of JAEUUT010000135.1, forward strand.
CAAAATGTGACCCTGCCCAATATCAACACGACTACGGCACGCATCATGGTGCGCGGAGACAATAACTATTTTTTCGATGTTACCAATGCGTTCCAGATACAAGGCGCGCTGCCGGTAGAATGGCTCGAATTTACAGCCTCCCTGCAAAACAAACGCGATGCATTGTTGCAGTGGAAAACAGCCACCGAAACCAACAACGCCGGATTTGAAGTGGAAATGTCCAGCGAATCTGCCGATGCCTTCAAAAAAGCAGGCTTTGTGGGCGCTTCGCCAGAGCATTTCTACCAATTTACCATACCTGCACTGGAAGACGGCGAATACTACTTCCGACTCAAACAAATAGACCAAAACGGCGCGATATCGTACTCGCCCATCCGCTCGCTGCAAATCGGCAAGCAACAAACTACTTTGTCCGTTTTCCCCAATCCGGCACAAAACGAGTTGAATGTACTATTGCCAGCAGGCGCTCAAACCGAAGTAAAACTGGAAATTATCAACCAGGTGGGTCAGGTGTTGCGCACGTTGGTGATAGGAGATGGAAGGGAGTTGTTGCCCATTGATATTGCTGATTTGCCGGCAGGGGTATACGTGCTGTACTGCCATGCTGGCGAACAGACACAAGAAGTGCGATTCACCAAAAAATAAAAGGGATTACGGGGTTCCAACCATTCATTTGGTTTTTCAGGAAGGGCGCAGGCAGAGATGTCGGGCGTCCTTCTTTGTTTTTGGGGGATATGGTGACTCCAGTCACCCCGTCACTCTGCTCTCTCCCGAAAAATCCCCCCAAA
>JAEUUT010000124.1 GCA_016787415.1 Saprospiraceae bacterium
CTTGTACTGCTCATGGCGCTTCTGCCCAATATTCCGGGCGACAGCATTTTAAGCAAACTCCTGATCGGCGTTCTGGTGGTCATTTTTGGTTTCTTTTTTGTTACGGTTTCGAGCCGCATCGTTGGTATTATCGGCAGCAGCAACAACCCTATTTCGGGTATGACCATTGCTACGATCATGGGTACTGCGCTGGTATTCATTGGTGTAGGCTGGACGGGCAAGGTGTTTGAGCCCATGGCACTCGTGGTAGGAAGTATGATTTGTATTGCTGCTGCGAATGCCGGCGCTACTTCACAAGACCTGAAAACGGGTTATATCGTAGGCGCAACGCCCCGCTACCAACAACTTGCCCTGTTTATAGGAGTAATTGTTTCGTCTATGGTAATCGGCGCTACGGTACTCTTTCTCGACAACCCAACAGCCGATATGCGGGCCGCCGGTATTGAACATGCCATTGGCGAAAAATTCAATGCGCCACAAGCCACACTGATGGCCACCCTGATCAAAGGACTATTATCGTTCAACCTCGACTGGCAGTTTGTGCTGGTGGGCCTGTTTATTTCCATTACCCTCGAACTCTGCGGCGTCAAGTCCCTGTCTTTTGCAGTAGGTCTGTATTTGCCACTCAGCACCACGCTTCCGATCTGGATTGGCGGTGTATTGAAAGGCCTTACCGACTGGCTGGCAGCACGTAAAGGAGAAGCCAGCGAAGATGCAGAACTGGGTAAAGGCAGCCTCTTTGCCACGGGTTTGGTGGCAGGTGGCGCATTGGCCGGCGTGGTAGTTGCATTGTTGCAGGCCTCCGACTCAACAGCCGGGCCGCTTGGATCTGTGAGCGCCGAACACGCCATGACAGAAAGCCTGGGAGAGGGAATGTATCATTTCCTCGGAGTCATCTTTTTTGCTGCACTGGCATTTTTCCTGATCAGGGCTGCCAGGAAAAAGTAACACAATACGCTATCATCCAATTATCAATAAAACATTTAAACCATGCGCTACCTTGAACAACTGGAACCTGCCGCCACCCTCGACCTGGAAACAATGCTTGTGGTGGACCAATACGATGATGATGAAGTTGTAGAAGACGAAAACCTCGACGAACTGGAAGAAGAAGAATATGGCATTGACGAAGACGACTTCGAAGGCGATGACGACGAGTTTGAAGAAGATGATTTCGAATTCGGTGAAGAAGGAGAGGAAGATGACGACTTCGGCTTCGAAGAAGGTGAAGCAGATGAGGAGGACTTATATTGAGATTCCAATAGATGATGCTTCTGTCTGTTGAATTGAATTTTATGGCAACTTAACCTACAGGCAAACATTACGCAACATGTGCTTGCGTGCTTTGCAGGGTAAGTCCACCATTTTTCAATTCAAACATTTTGCAACTATGTTCTATTCCGACGAAAATGCACAGATCGACCCTATTGAAAACACCGAAGCCGCTTCCGAAGAGGTGGAAATGATTGAAGTAGAAGAGGATGTTGAGGAGACCGAAGAAGAACTCGAAGAAATGGAAGAAGAGAAAGAAGAGGAATCCGATGAGGCTGCTTAGTAGTGTCGGGTTGGATCAGATGCACAATTGAACTCATCCCGAATGCTGGTCCACACCAGGATTCGGGATTTTTTTTGACATAATGACTAATCAACCTCCGGAAATGCCGGCAAGGGAGGATGTACCACAATGGTCGTTCTTCGGTTTTTCTGACGTCCTTCTGCCGTCTCGTTGGATGTGAGCGGATAAAACTCGCCGCGCCCCACCGGTGTAAGTTGGTTTGCATTGGCATTGAATTCGCGTACCAGCATGCGTGCCACATTGGTAGCGCGTTGCAAACTCCAGTCCCAGGTATCTTTCAGGCTTTTTTCTTTGGGAGGCAATACATTATCCGTGTACGCAATAATATCCACGTCAATTGCCGGGCGCGGCGCGAGGAATTGTGCCAGCGAAGCCAGGGCATTTTTCCCCGTAGTACTGAGTGCCAGGCCACCAGGTTCAAAGAGCAACTTGTCTGGAAGGGTAAGTACAACAGATTCGGATTCTACAGCTACGCTCACACCATTTTCAACAAACGGCCGATAAAGAACGGCAAGTATCGAATCGAGTTCGGTCAGGATTTGACGCCGTTTGCGTTGAATAACCTGCACTTGTTGCAGTAAGGCTTCTTTTCTTTCCAGGCGATCATTTTTGGCAGCCAGTTCACGTTCCAGTTCTGTTTTTTCGGTCAATAGTTTGCTGGAAGAAGCGCCCATCATTTCGGTACGGCGCGACAATTCGGTGCGCAGGTTGTCCATTTCATGCTCCTGTGCGCCGATGGTCTTGCTCAAGTCTCCTACCTGTTTTATCAGTGATTGCGCTTCACTTTTACGATCAATCACTTCTTTGACCAATACTTTCTCGCGGGCTTCCGCCGCACTGCGGGCAGCCAGTTCAGCCTTGTATATCTTGGGCTTTACACAAGAAAATTGTATTGATAATGAAACAATTAAGAAAAAGAATACCGGTACTCTCATAGGTTGTCGTTTTGAGAAAAGGGCGGCAAAGTTGGCAAAAATTATGCGTCATCGGAACGAATTTTAGAACTCGTTCTAATTTCGCCACTTCTAAACGCAAGAACTATGAAATGGATTTTTTTGCCGGCCCTTTTAATGTGTATGACATCCTGCGCTGTGGATCCACAATTGCTCAACGGCGCCTGGCGTGTCTCCGGATACTATCAGAATGGTCAAAATGTGGCGGCTACACTGGACTCCGTCAGACTTGAATTTCAGCCGGACAAGACCTATGAATTCAATTCAATCGGGTATTATAGGGAAAGTGGCACCTTTCGCACCTCCGGCAATTATTTGTTTTTGACAGATACGACTGCAGGGGAGCCAAAGGAACGCGCCCTGAAAATCCTGTTTCTAACAAAAGACACGCTGAAAATAGTGATGCAGCGTGACAGCCTGGAGCAGGTACTGTTTTTTACAAAATTGTAAGGAAAGTTAAAAATCGTCGAGTGCTCCGATCTGGTTCAGAACAATCCGCCCATTACTGTCCTGACGCACGGTACCGCAATCCACCCCCGGGTCGTGTTCAAAAAAGAGCACATGTTGCCTGCGAACGGCCTCTTTCAGCATAGTATGCTTTTCCTGCATGGTGCGGAGGGGGCGCACATCGTACGCCATCACGTATGGCATGCCGATATGCCAGCGCGAGGGCATAGCATCGGCGCAATAATGCAATTCCCGGCTGTTTTCCATGCGAATCAGGGGCGCCATCATGGCTTCTGTGTGTCCGTAGTAAAATCGGACGCGAAAACCGGGCAGGAATTCATAGTTCTGGCGCACAGGAATAAAACGCATACGGTTCTGATCGAGCAAAGGCACAATATTTTCCTTCAGGAACGACGCTTTTTCACGTTCATTGGGCTGGAGTGCCCACTTCAGGTGGCGTTCATTCGACCAGTACGTGGCATTGGGAAACGATAGTTCTATTGCTCCACTGGATTCGTTTTTCCACAGTGCGCCTCCACAATGGTCGAAATGAAGATGCGTTAGAAACACATCGGTGATGTCTGAGCGTTCGATGCCTGCTTGTTTTAACGATTCAAACATCAAATTTATGCCATCAGGGTGGAAATGGGTACGAAATTTGTCATCCTGCTTGTTGCCGATCCCCGTATCAATCAAAATGTTACGCCCCTGTGTCTGAACCAGCAGGGTACGCATAGCCCAGGTACACAGGTTTTGTTCGTCAGGAGGATTTAGTTTAGACCACATACTGCGGGGAACTACGCCAAACATGGCGCCTCCATCCAGTTTCAGGGTGCCGGCAGGAATTACTTTCATTTTCATGAGGCTCGAAGGTATGTAGGTTACACGACACATTTTTGCTTCTTACCAGTATGGATGAGCAAATCAACGGCAGGTATTTACATTTGCGACGCAATCATAATCCGTTTTCTCACTTTTTCTACACAACTTATATCCGATATGCGCCATTTTCTAAAATTCCCTGCCATCTGCCTGTTATTGGCAAGCGGAGCGGCAGTGGCGCAAGCACCCTCTGGCAAGTACAGTTTTCAGCCCAAAGAGGAAACTGTCAATTTCGCTGACACGGCGCGTTATTTTGAAAAAACGACCGAATTGGGGCTTTTTTTAGGTACTTTACGTTATTATGGCGACCTGTCGCCTGACGGTTTGGCCAATCCTAAAAACCTGAAACCCGCGGCTGGTATTTTTGTACGCAAACACTTGTGGCCACAGTTTGCCCTGCGTGGACATGCCATATTTGGAAAAATAGCAGCCAGAGACCGGGATTACACCGAGCCTTCCTGGCGGCAGGCGCGAAACTGGTCCTTTGAAACCAATGTTTCTGAAATTTCTCTTCAGGCAGAGTGGGATATTTTTGGAAAAAAACGTTTTCGACGAGTAGATACGCTTTCTTACGAACTCGACCGGTACAAACAAATAGCCTATATCAATCGCTTCAAATCGATGATTGCCCCGTATTTGTACCTCGGCGGCAGCCTGGTGATGAGCAAGGCAACGACCACCTTCGATCAGCAGTACCTGGAAGTGTCGGGCTTGCTGGCCAGGGCGCAAGCCGACCAGCGGTTCGCAGCAGAAACACAAAAAAACATTGCACTTACTATTGGAGGAGGGATCAATATTGACCTGAGCAGAAAATGGATGCTTGGGCTGGAAGGCGGCGTCCGGCCTGCTTTTTCCGATTACCTGGATGGTGTAAGCCAATCTGGCAATCCGAATAAACCCGATTGGTACTGGGTTTTTGGTCTGAATCTGGCATACCGGCTTGGCAAAAGCGATCAGGATGGGGATGGAATACCCGACAAACAAGACAAATGCCCTGAAATACCTGGTTGGGGGCGTACGCTGGGTTGCCCGGATGCCGACAAAGACGGTATTGCCGACAAAGACGATGAATGCCCACACCGTGCAGGGGTAGCATATCTGGGAGGCTGCCCCGTAAAAGATGTCGACAATGACGGTGTGCCCGATGTAGATGACCAATGCCCCACCATTCCCGGACTCGCAAAATACCAGGGCTGCCCGGATACCGACGGCGACGGCATTGAAGACCGCCAGGATTCATGTGCTACGATTGCAGGTCTGGAAGCATTCCACGGTTGCCCGGATACTGACAGCGATGGGATTGAAGACAAACTGGATGCTTGTCCTAAAGAAAAAGGCCCCTGGGAATACTATTACGGTTGTCCTGTGCGCGATACCGACAACGATGGTGTGGAAGACAAACTGGATGCCTGCCTGCTGGTACCTGGCAAACTGGAATTCTACGGCTGCCCCGATACCGACGGTGATGGCGTAGAAGACAGGGTGGATGTGTGCCCTACCTTTGCAGGCGCACCGGAAAACAAAGGATGCCCGGTAGTAGAGAAAAAAGACCAGGCGAAACTGGATTTGGCCGTCAAAGCGGTCAAGTTTCAAACCGGAAAGTCTGTTCTCCTGAAACAGTCCAATAAAATACTAACAGATATTGCCGGTATTCTGACCAAATACCCGCATTACAACCTGATTGTGGAAGGCCATACCGACAGTGCAGGAAACGACAAGAAAAACCAGGTTTTGTCGGAAAAACGAGCGCAAGCCTGCGTCGATTTTCTAATAAAAAAGGGCATCGACAAAAGCCGCATGACCTCCAGGGGATTTGGTGAGACAAAACCAGTGGCCGACAACAAGACCGCGGCAGGTCGTACGCTGAATCGTCGGGTTGAGTTTAAACTTCAACTGGTGGAGAAAAAAAGTTAGAAACCGTCTGGAAATCCCTGGTGAGGCTGGAAATGATAGATTTTGACACCAGGCAAAACTCATTTTTGAGGGAATAGCCTTGTCCTATTGCCGAAAAAACAGATGAAGCATGGGGGCAAAAGATGTGATTTCCAGTCCAGCAGGGGTTTCCAGACGGTTTCTTAGAACCCAATCTTCTTCTTTTCCTGACCCGGTTTCTTTTTTAGCACTGCCATCCGGATAGCCGTAACAGCGGCTTCTACCCCTTTATTGCCGTGTACGCCGCCTGCACGATCGATAGCCTGCTGCTCATCATTGGGTGTAAGAACGCCAAAAACGAAAGGGCTGCCAGTGGCAATGCTCAGGCTGGTGAGCCCTTGGGCCACTGCGTTGTTGATGTATTCATTGTGGCTGGTTTCACCTTTTATGACGCAACCTAGACAGATTACGGCATCCAGTTTGTGCTGCCCATGCAAAATGCGCGCGCCTACTGGCAGTTCAAATGAGCCTGGCACCTGTACAGTATGGATATTATCCTCTTTGGCGCCATGTTTTATCAAGGTTTCAAAACAACCTTCATACAAGGCGTGGGTGATGTGGGCATTCCATTCTGCCACCACAATGCCGAAGGAGAGTTCGGTGGCATCTGGAATGGTGGTTTCATCGTATGAAGAGAGATTTTTCAGTGCGCTGGCCATTGAATTGGTGGGTTGAGGGTGGAGAGGATAGCCATGAGGAAAAGCGGCGGTAGTATGGGCTTTAGCCCGTCAGGACAAGCGCCATTCATGGCGCTATCAATATGAATATTTGTTTGCGCCATGAATGGCGTTTGTCCTGACGGGCTAAAGCCCTTGCTACCAAGCCCCAACTACTTATTTGCTTTTTTTAACAGCAGGAGCAGCAGCCTTCTTTACAAAAGAATAAGCCACAGAGCCTTTCGAGTAATTGCCTTTTTCAGCAGGGTTGTTGTTGATCAAATTAAATATCTGCAAGGAATCTTTCTTCGCACTGAACTGGTAACCAAACATTTGTTCGGAGCCCGGTTTCTGGCTGTCCTGCAATGTAATCACATCCAGGTCTTGCATCAGTACGCAGTCGCCGCCGGTACACAATTCATACTTGTCAAAGCCTTTCAAACCATTTACAGCGCCATCCGGGGTAAAGCGAACCTGTGCGCCATCCTTTCCGGTAGACTGAAAATTTCCACCCATCATGCTGTTGTTCAGGGCTAGCAGGAACGCAGAATAGCCGTCCATTACCTGTGCTTTGGAAAGCGTAAAACGATTTATTTCCGTACGCCCGTGCGTGCTGTTAAACATCGTCAGGTCTTTATTGGTTTCAGGATCATACACCAGAAAAACGGACAAATCGCCATTGGCTTTCGGAATTTCGAGGGTATCTTTTCGATACAGCACGGGCATACGCCATTTTTCAAAACCATTGTAGCAGGTCACGCTGTCAGGAATAGCGCTGTCAAAACCCAGTGCATAAGCATAAGGCTTGCTGGAGCCATTCATGGCCCGGAGCACGGAGCCATCTTTTCCAGCGCGGGAGCAAAAATCGATAGGCACCCAAAAACCGGCGAGCGTGGTGGCGTTGGTGGTTTCAGCGTTTGATTTACCCGAAGAAGAGTCGTTTTTACAGGCAGAGAAGGCAAAAAGCAGGAGTATGCCAAAGGCAAAAATGTTACGCATGAGCAGTATAGTAATTGTGTAGGTGGTGAAAACGGGTGCAGGTTATTTCAGGAATTTCACTTTAACAAAAAAACGTGGATCACGGGCGCCCAACGTTCGGGCCGCTTCAGGTGACAGAATCACTTCAATGTTGCTTTCATAACCGCTGGGAATACGACCGATTACTTTGGCATACACAGTGCGGCCGCCCATTGGATTGGTAACGGCCATCGTGCTGCCGATTTCTGCTTCCCGGTGCATGGCATATAAATCGCCCTTTTCCTTGCTGTCTTTTTGCCAGAAACACACGCCCTGGGAAATGCCTTCCCTCTTGCGCTTTTTTTCTTCGTCATATCGTTCTTTCATAGCGTCGTTTTTGGTAAACGAGCGTGTCGGACGCCATTCAACAGGAATTCCTTCCACACCCATCCATGCCACTAAAAGCAATTGACCAGGTCGTATGTTGTTGTCTTTCAATTTATTGCGTTTGGAAATCGAGTCGACAGGCATCCCGAAATTCCGCTTACAAATTTGGTACAGGTTATCGCCCGCTTGTACCACATAGTACACGGGTACATTTTTCGAAACGACAAATTTTGAATTCTTGTACCGTTTCAGGGCGCGATTTGGAATAGGAATTTTCACACGGGTTCCGGTGCGCAGGGTTGGATCGGTCCTGAAATGTGTATTGTATTCAAACAATTCTTCCAGGGACAAGCCGTAGTATCGAGCGATCGAAAAAAGTGTCTGTTTGGCTTTTACCGGATGCAGCAGAAATTTTTTCCCTTCAGCAACCGAAAGGAACAGGGAGTCTTTGTGTGTCAGCAAGGAAACCACTGCCACAGGCTCCTTCACTGCTGTGGCAGCATTCTGGCCTCGAACCGCACATGACATTCCGGCAAGAAGAATGATAAAAAGGGGCAATAAGCGTCTCATAGTACAGGTTTGGTGAACTTGCGGTTATGTTTACGCCGCAAAAATAGGGACTGTTGTTTAAAAACAGGCCTCGTTGACCATTCGTTTAAACTGTTTTGTTTTAAATTATGATTCTTGGTGTTATTCCTGCCCGATTTGCATCCACTCGTTTTCCCGGCAAACCCCTGGTGGAAATTGGCGGAAGAAGCATGATCCAGCGTGTATACGAACAGGCTCTTAAGTCGGAACGCCTGAATAAAGTGGTGGTTGCTACAGATGACGAACGTATCTTCGAGCATGTGCGTGCCTTTGGTGGGGAGGTCAGCATGACCCGCCCCGAGCACCCCAGCGGTACGGATCGCTGCGCAGAGATTTCAAAAGCATTCCCGGAAGCCGAATGGGTAGTTAATATTCAGGGCGACGAACCATTTATTCAGCCACAACAGATTGATTTACTGATAGATACCTTGTTGGCGCCCGGCAGTCCCGGAATAGCCACTTTAGCCAAAAAAATTGAAAGCGTGGAAGCGCTCGACAACCCGAATATCGTCAAAACGGTGTTGTCAAGCACCGGAGAGGCGCTCTATTTCAGCCGTTTTGCAATTCCCTACATGCGGGGCGTGCCAGCAGAGCAACGCCTGGAGCGCCATGATTTTTACAAACACATTGGTCTGTATGGCTTCCACAAAACCATCCTTCAGCAGATTACAGCCCTTGCCCCTGCCACCCTTGAAAAGGCCGAATCGCTGGAACAGTTGCGTTGGCTGGAAAATGGTTATCGAATTGCGGTTCGCATTACCGACATGGAAACCATCGGGATCGACACACCGGAGGACCTGGAAAAACTGGCTTTGTAACCACGCTACCCTACCCGCTCAAAGGTGCCGATCTGTCGTAGCAGAACCTGCGGCTGCCCTTTTCTATTTCGGGCAATCACCGGCCCGAAACGCGCATTCCACACAAAATCATCCGTAGTGTAGGATCGGCGCGCATGTACGGTTTGTTGATTCGTTTCTTCCACGGCTTTTACGAGTACCATCACTTCTGTATTGGCTTCGGCAAGTTCCTGTTCGCTAAAACCATTGATAGGACTGCGTTCATCCAGCGCATGAACGAGTGTCCAGGACATATTAAAAAATGCTATCTTGTTGATTTCCAGAGGCAAAGGATAGTAGTTACGCAAAACATTTCCCGCTTCATCTCTTTGATTCAGTGCAATCATCAGTTGCACTTCCGCCTCTACCAGTTCGCTTTTGCTGGCATTTCCCATGCGAAACATCAGTCCTCGCCCATTGCCATAAGGGGCAACCAGCATGTTTTCGCTGAATACAATTTTTGCCTTTGGGCGAGAAAAACGGCCATACAACAACCCGGATATCAAGGCAAATGCCAGTAGCCCGGCAAACGACTCGATCGACGCCAGAATACTGGTCATCAATCCTTGTGGGCTGATGTGGCCGTATCCAACTGTGGTAAGGGTCTGGCTGCTAAAAAAATAGGCATTGGCAAAATTTTCTGCCCAGTGGCCGGGTTGCACGCCTCCGAGGTGTTCTATTCCCAGCAAACAATAGAATGCTGCAAACACAATATTGAGCACAATGAAACAGCAAAAAACCAGCAGAAAGAAATACCTCCAGGGCATTGTAATCAACTGATGATACAAATTATCCCAGGACCCCATAGACTCCCGTTCTACATTGAATGTGCCATCAGCATTCATCATTCTGCCATCTGTCATCACCTTGCGGCCAAAACCAAGTTCGCTGGTCTGTACGTTGCCGGTAATTTTTCGGGGCTGTTTAGTAAACTGAATCATTTGCATGTGTTGAAAATAGAATAATGAGAAATCATGCGCGTACCGCAAACAAATAGCCGGATTTAAAGTTGTACGTTGCACTCTTGTAATTTTCTGTAACCAAAGAGATATGAAGCACCGAGCCATTGTATGGTTTCGACAGGATTTAAGATTGCACGACAATGAAGCCCTCACCACGGCTTTGCGGATGGCGGAAGAAGTAATTCCTGTTTATGTTTTTGATGAGCGCACTTTTGCGGGTGCTACCCGATTCGGATTTCCCAAAACAGGCAAATTCAGAACCCGATTTATCATTGAATCGGTCACAGATTTAAGAGACAACCTTCGTCGGCTCGGTAGCGATCTGGTCATTCGGATCGGGAAGCCCGAATGTATTATCGCCGATATGGCCAAAGACCTGAAGTGTTCCTGGGTACTATGCAATCGGGAACGAACACAGGAGGAAGTAGTGGTGCAGGATTATCTGGAAAAAAAACTCTGGGGTGTCGGCGTGGAATTGCTCTATACACGTGGCAAAATGCTGTATCACACACAGGATTTGCCGATGCCTGTGCACCACACACCAGACACATTTACACAATTCAGGAAAGAAAACGAACACATCACACCTGTCAGGGCGCCATTTTCCGCGCCTTCTTCACTTCCGGCTTTGCCACATACCCTGGATGTTGGGGATTTACCTGCACTCGCCGCCTTTGGCTGGACTGATTTTGAGCATGATAAACGAAGCGCGGTACCTTTTAAAGGTGGAGAAACGGAAGGCCTGCGGCGACTGAATTACTATTTATGGGAAAGCAACCTGATAAAAACATACAAGGAAACCCGCAATGGACTGGTAGGGCCTGATTATTCTTCCAAATTTTCACCCTGGTTGGCACAAGGTTGCCTGTCGCCCAAACTCGTTTTCCATGAAATAAAAAAATACGAACAGGAGCACGGCAGCAACGAAAGCACCTACTGGATGTTTTTCGAATTGCTCTGGCGCGATTACTTCCGGCTGCTGGGAAAGAAATATACCAACCGAATATTCCTGAAAAACGGGCCGCAAAACAAGCCGCAGAAACACCTGCGAAACAACCACGAACTATTTACCCTGTGGGCAGAAGGACGCACCGGCGTGCCTTTCATTGATGCCGCCATGAACGAGATAAATGCCACCGGCTTTATGAGCAATCGCTCCCGTCAGAATGCGGCTTCTTTTCTCGTAAAAGACCTGAAAGTCAATTGGCAAATGGGCGCCGAATATTTTGAAAGCCTCCTGATCGACTATGACCCCTGTAGCAATTGGGGCAACTGGAATTATGTGGCAGGCATTGGCAGCGACCCTCGAGAAGATCGTTATTTCAATATCCTCACGCAGGCAAAAAACTATGATCCCAAAGGCGATTACGTTCGTCTGTGGTGCCCCGAACTGGCAAATGTGCCGGTTGAAAAAATTCATCGCCCCGACCTGCTGAGCGCGGCTGAAAGACAGCAGTACAAAACGGGTAATTACCCAAAATCAGTCGTTCGCATTGATAAATGGGCGCACTGATAGTGTGTTATCTGCCAGTAAGTTTTTCGAGCAGGGCCTGCATCCGCTGGCGTTCCTCCCGTTTTAATATGGCTGTTGGAGGTGCTGCCCGTTCGGCACAGGACATCAGGTTACAACGCTGGCAGGTCACATTTACCGATATATGTGGAATGGCCGGGTCGTCCCAGAACTTGATCGTTCGTTTTGCTTGTGCATCCAGCAGCACGCCCAGGGTAACGCTCACATTGCGCGCCACCGACGGGTATCCGGGTTTTGCCACCGCTATACACAAGTATTCTTCTCCCGTATCCAGAAAAGAAGCCCGTTGAATACCCGTCAGCATCTGACCCGGGTTTAGCGACAGTTGTTGCTGTTTCTGCAACTCCTGCAACATCGTAATCGACAGCCACCGGCGGCAATAATGCTCATTCAAACCAGATGCATGGGGCTGGTGGCGTCGATTGAGGTGCAATTCCTTGTCCATATCAAAACCATCCCTGTCCAGGTCATGAATAAAACGAAGGAAGAACACTTTTTCCAGTTTAAAGTCTTTGGTCAGCAGGTTGAAACGCTGAAACAACACCTCCGGACTGGCCTGGTATTTATGCATCAGGTCGAGCAATGTCTGGCTGTTCCAGGTTTCCTGTTGAAAAAAGCGCTCGATATCGCGTACAAAAGCCTGTCTGTTGATCAGGATGGCCACCGCGAAGTAGGCAGCCTTGTAGTTGTTCAGGGTTTCCTCGAAGGATTTTATTCGTAAAAAACTGGATGTCAGCGGTCGTTCTTTCAATTCAAGCACATTGAATCCGATTTCCTTGGCGAGTTGAAATGCGCGCTGCGATTCGTTGAGCCGGTTGTTGAGCAGCAGTTTCTTTTTACCTGGATTGAATACGGAACGGAGGCTTTGCAGTTCTGGGTGTTGGGCCAGTTTTTCGGTATCGATCAGGTAATTGAAGTCCGTTTCCAGCAATTCGGCCAGTAGCGCAGATGGAACGCCGCCGTTTTCAGGGAGTTTATGTTGTTGCACAAAGTGGTCGGCAACACTTTCAATTTCTTCAAAATAATTGTTCCGCAACTCCTGGTAAGCCCGCAGGGCCGCGAAAAAAAAGTTCTCCTCCCGCAAGGAATAATTGCGGGCAATTTCGAGCAATGCGGAGATAAAAGCATTGACCCGATCGGGCGCGCGGGCGATGATTTCCACTACCTGTTGCAATTCGATCCCGAAAAGATCCAGCGGCAATTCATTCAGGAAGTTGCTTTGCAGCAGGTCGCCCAGGGGGGCAAACTGCTTTGTGAGTTCTGGAGAACGCAAAAAGTCGGGGTCAACACCCAACGCTTCCGCCAGACGCTCCTGATTGGCTGGTTGCGGGTATTTTTTCCCTTTTTCAATTTCGTTGAGGTAGGAAATAGAAATTCCGGTGTGTTTGCTTAATTCTTCAAAATTCCAGCCTTTTTCCTGACGAAACTGGCGGACTTTCAGACCAAAAATGATTCGTTGATGCTGTGTTGTCGACATAACAGTGCAAATGTAAGAACTGGATCGGGCGCCGGAAAGCCTTCTTCAGTTTGCTTCAGGATTTTCTAATTTTTCGGCGTAATTTTGCGCCGCTGTAACGGCGTATGGCTGCCACACCTTCCACAACTATCAGCAAAAATGGTTTATATTACAAGAATTGAGCGTTTTAACGCGGCCCATAAACTTTGGGTAGATGATTGGTCCGAGGAAAAAAATCTGGCTGTTTTCGGTAAATGTTCCAATAAAAACTGGCACGGACACAACTACCACTTGCATGTTACGGTGAAGGGACGACCTGACCCGGTAACCGGTTTTATCATTGATGTAAAAGCACTGAGCAAGATTATCCAGCATGAAGTGACGGATCACCTCGATCACAGCAACCTCAATTTGGATGTTGAATTCATTCCCAAAGGTATGCAACCAACTACCGAAAACCTTGTTATCCTCATCTGGGATCGGCTTGAAAAAGCGCTGGAATCCTACCCTTGCCAGTTGCATGCTATCAAACTCTGGGAAACGGAAACGATATACGCGGAATATAGAGGCGAGAAGTGAGAGGTGAGAGGTGAGAGTACGTAGAGTGTACCGCTACTTTCAAACACTTCTGTTAGCGGAGCGGTACACTCTACGTATTCTCACTTCTCACCTCTCACCTCTCACCTCTCACTTCTCACCTCTCACTTCTCACCTCTCACTTCTCACCTCTCACTTCTCACCTCTCACCTCTCACTCTCTCACTTCTCTCACTCTCTCACCTCTCACCTCTCACAAATTGGCTTACAAAAAATCCGAACATTACAACGAGGCGCTGACTGAACAACTGAAAGCAGGGTATCAGGAAATGCTGAACGGCCTGGGTGAAGACATTTCCCGCGACGGCCTGCTGAAAACCCCCGAACGCGCCGCAAAAGCCATGCAATTCCTCACGCAGGGGTATGAAATGGATGCGGCAGCAATTTTGCGTTCGGCCATGTTCAAAGAAGATTACAGCGAAATGGTGCTTGTGAAAGACATCGAACTTTATTCGCTTTGTGAACACCATATGCTGCCGTTTTTTGGCAAAGCCCACGTGGCATATATCCCGAATGGATACATCGTGGGGCTGAGCAAGATACCACGTAT
>JAEUUT010000225.1 GCA_016787415.1 Saprospiraceae bacterium
TTATCAGGATATGCTGGAAGACCCCGAGGTGGATGCCGTACTCATTACGACCCGCCACGATGCGCATGCGCGTCAGGTCATAGAAGCCTTGCAATCGGGCAAACACGTTTTTGTGGAAAAACCGCTTGCCTTGACGGCACAGGAAATTGATGAGATTATTGCCGCATACGAGCAGTCCGGGAAAACACTCACCGTCGGTTTCAATCGTCGGTTTTCTCCTTTTGTGCTGGATGCCCGAAAACAACTGGGGCAATCGGGGCCGCTTAATATGATCGCGACGATGAATGCCGGCGCTATTCCGCCCCAGCACTGGACGCAGGATATGCATACGGGCGGCGGCAGAATCATCGGCGAAGCATGCCATTACATCGATCTGATGGTGGCGCTCAGCAATAGCCTCGTGGAAAGTGTTGTCATGAACGCGCTGGGCCCTCATGCACAGGAAAATACGGACAATGCCTCCATACTGCTCCGCTTCAAAAACGGGTCGCAGGGCGTGATTAATTATTTTTCAAACGGCGCCAAATCGTATGCCAAGGAACGAATAGAAATATTCAGCCAGAACAGAACCATCGTTATCGATAATTTCCGCAAGTCGGAATACTATGGATTCAGGTCATCTGGCATGAAAAAAACGCAGGACAAAGGGCATCGCGAACAGTTCAGGTTGCTGGTGCAACGCCTGCAACAGGGCGGCGAGGCGATTATTCCATTTGCAGAAATAGTCAATACTTCGAGGGCTGCCATTGCTGCTGTTGAATCGCTTAAAACCGGCGCCTGGGTAAATATCGAAACATACCCAGCATAAGTATTCCATGCAGTGAACCTGTCCCAATATTACCATACGCTCCGATATTTAAAGCCCCGCCAGATTGTTTTCAGGGTGTACTATTCCCTGCGGCGATCGATCAGAAACGCAACAGGATTTCGCTATGATCTGCAAAAAAAGCCTTCTTGCCAGCGTTTTCTTCATCTTATACCTTCCCTTCCGGCTCAGGTTACCTGGGTTCCCGCCTCCAACACCTTTTCCTTTTTACAAGTATCCCATGTTTTTGGCAACCACGTAGACTGGTCGATCAAACGTTTTGGAAAACTGTGGTCGTACAATCTTCACTATTTTGAGTATTTGTTCAATCCATCCGTTTCAAAAGAGGCGGGTCTTGCTTTAATCCAGGATTTTATCCTTCGCCTTCCAGAAAACCCGGAAGCGCTGGAGCCCTATCCTACGTCGCTGCGGATTATTTTCTGGTGCAGGTTTCTATCTTCTCATCAAATTGAATCTACGGAAATAGACGCCTCTTTATACGCACAGGCTTATATCCTGGCCGATCAGGTGGAGTATCATTTGCTGGGCAACCACTACCTGGAAAACGGCTTCGGACTGCTTTTTGCCGCTTATCGTTATGAAGACAAACACCTGTACCGAAAGGCATACAATATCATTTATCGGGAGTTAAACGAGCAAATATTACCAGATGGCGGGCATTTTGAGCGCGCTCCGATGTACCAGCAGATCATTTTATATCGGGTGCTGGATTGTTTGAATTTGGTGCGCCACAACGCGGATTTCGGCAAGCCCGATTTCAGGTCATTTTTGGAAAAAAAAGCAGCCGACATGGTGGGTTGGTTACAGGAAATCACGTTTTCCAATGGCGACATTCCATTGCTGAACGATTCCGCCAGGGGTATTGCACCAGATACGATTGCTTTACACGATTATGCAAAGAACTTGGGCGTGACGCCGCACCGCACACCACTGCGGGAAAGCGGCTACCGAAAATTGGCTGTAGCGCCTTTTGAATTGGTAGCAGACGCAGGAGATGTAGGCCCCGATTACATTCCCGGTCATGCGCACAGCGACACCCTTTCTTTTGAGTTGTATATCAACGGCTGCCCTTTTATTGTGGACACGGGTATTTCCACTTATGAAAAAAACAAGCGCCGTCAGTACGAACGCTCCACTGCTGCGCACAACACTGTTCAGGCTGGTCCATTCGAGCAGACAGAAGTGTGGGGTGGTTTCAGGGTGGCACGTCGAGCACGCCCGCTCATTTTGAAAGACGAGCCCGAGCTGCTTGCTGCTGCACATACCGGCTACGATCATCTGGGTATTCGCCACCGACGTACTTTTATTGTTGAAAAAGAGGCCGTCCGAATCGAGGACGAGGTTGTTTCATTAAATAGTACCCCAATAGAATCATTTGTATATCAGGCATATTTACACTTTATGGAGGGTATACAGGTGACAAAAAATGAAGATGATTCATTGGAAACGCCCCTGGCATCTGTCTGTTTTCAAGGGGCGACAAAAGTGGACATACAGCCGTATTATTATGCGCCCGCTTTTAACACCTTGAAACAGGCCCAAAGAGCGGTTATCCAATTCAGGGGTTCTTTAAATATGACGATCAGGGCGCTTTAATCAAATGCGAATTTTATTTTTAACCGATAATTTCCCGCCAGAAGTAAATGCGCCTGCCAGCAGGACGTTTGAACATTGCAGAGAATGGGTACAGCAAGGCGTTCAGGTTACTGTCATCACATGCGCGCCCAATTTCCCGCAAGGGAAAGTGTATGAGGGCTATAAAAACAAACTGTACCAGAAAGAAGTCATTGAAGGCATCACAGTCATTCGGGTTTGGAGTTACATCACTGCCAATGAAGGGTTTGTGAAGCGCATTCTGGACTATATCAGTTTTGCCATCATGGCAACGCTGGCTTCTTTGTTTCAGAAGTTCGACCTGATCATTGCGACCTCCCCTCAATTTTTCACAGCAGTGGCAGGTTATGCAGTATCCGTGTTAAAAAGACGCCCCTGGGTAATGGAAGTGCGTGATTTATGGCCGGAATCCATCCGCGCGGTGGGCGCGCTGAGCAATGATCGGATGTTTCGCATGTTGGAAAGGCTGGAATTGTTCCTATATAAAAAGGCCAGACAGGTAGTGGTGGTCACTGATTCCTTTAAAGAGAATCTGGAGGCGCGCGGAATTCCTTCTGACAAAATTATAGTTATCAAAAATGGCGTGCTGCTGGATCAATTCAAGCCACAGGAAAAAGACCTGGAATTGCTTCAGTCATTGAACCTGGAAGGGAAATTTGTAATTGCCTACCTCGGTACGCATGGCATGGCGCATGCGCTGGATTTTGTTATCCGTTCGTCCCTGCGCCTGCCAGACAATGTATGTGTGCTGTTGATCGGAGATGGCGCTGAAAAGAGCAAACTGCTCGAACTCAAGCAAGCACTAAAGGCAGAACAAGTGCAAATGCTTCCGCCTGTTCCAAAATCCGCGATAGCACGTTACATTTCTGTCACCGACGTAGCATTGGTTAACCTGCGGAAATCAGATACGTTTAAAAGTGTCATTCCTTCCAAAATTTTCGAAAATGCGGCCATGCTGAAGCCCGTATTGCTTGGCGTAGAGGGCGAGTCGCAGGCTATTATTGAAAAGTATGGTGCAGGCGTGTGCTTTGATCCTGAAAATGAACTTGCCTTTCAGAATGCTTTGCAACGAATAATGCATCCGGACAATTACCTGAAATTTCAGCAAGGGTGCATTCCTTTAGCACAGGATTTTAATCGG
>JAEUUT010000232.1 GCA_016787415.1 Saprospiraceae bacterium
TTCCTGTTCGCTGCGGCCGCAAAAAGAGCAGCGATGTTGGGTAGGTTTACCGCGCTTGATCATAGTGAAGTAGTAGAGTGGTTTTTGGGAAGAGCAATGGAGAAAGTTGAGTAGTTGAAAAGTTGAGGGTAGATTCCTGTAGGGGAATGCAACGATCAAAAGACAGGCAAAGATAGTAAAAAAAAGTCCTGAGTCGTAAGTCCTGAGTCCTAAGTCCGTAGCGTACACCTTCTCACTCCTGGCCTTTCTAATAACAAATTTCAGAAGTAACAAGGTGTACGCTACGGACTTACGACTCAGGACTTACGACTCAGGACTTACGACTCAGGACTTTAAAGTCAGGACTTCTTCGGATTATTCCGATCCAGCACCTCATCCACCAAACCATATTCAGTGGCTTCCTGGGCGCTCATCCAGTTGTCGCGGTCGCAGTCTTCCTCGATTCTTTCGTATGGCTGACCAGTGTGATGTACCAGAATGTCGTACAGCGACTTCTGCATTTTTTTGATCAGTTTGTACGAAATTTCAATGTCAGACACCTGGCCTTGCGCGCCGCCCATCGGCTGGTGAATCATGACATGGCTATGAAACAATGCGCTGCGTTTGCCTTTGGCGCCTGCCGCAAGCAGTACCGCACCCATAGAGGCCGCCAAACCCGTGCAGATAGTGGCTACATCCGGCGAAACGTATTGCATGGTATCGTAGATACCCAGGCCGTCGATCACGGAGCCTCCGGGGCTGTTGATGAACAACTGTACGTCGCGTTTAGGGTCGGTACTTTCCAGAAACAGCAATTGTGCCTGAATCACATTGGACACATACTCGGTAACGGGTACGCCCATAAAAATAATGCGGTCCATCATCAAACGGCTGAATACGTCGAACGGCTGGATATTCATCAGGCGCTCTTCAATGACGTAGGGTGTAAACCCTTTGATATTTGGAACAGATGCATCCATGTATTTCTGGAGGTGCATGCTGCTCATGCCGTGGTGCTTGACGGCATACTTCTGAAATTCATTTTTATCAAACATAGTTGTGCAATTTTGAGGCAAGTGTAACAACTTTTGGAACGTCCTGTTCTGAACGGGAAAAATGGAACCGGGTTCAGGGACGTTGGGTACTTTTTTGGCGATGAACAGCGCCTTCTGACGGATGAACGCACTACCGGCTTTTTCCTTGATTTGTGCTGTTTATCCAGCCATTGTGGCGGCTGTGCCGAACAACAGGCCTTTAGGCGCCAGCGAAACCAGAATAATCAGCAGTGCAATACCCGTATAAATAGCCACCTTGCGGTGTTTGCTGTTGTCGTCGGCTGCTTTTTTGGAGAGCGTACGGCCCATTTGAATAAACACCACAGCAATCAGCATCGCAGCCATATGCTCTACGGCAAAATAACGCAAAATAGAGTCCTTCATCGCCGCGCCCATATCAGCAAATGCAGCCTGCGTGCGCGGGCTGGTCACATACAGCAGCAGGCCCAGCAGCAATTGCAGGTGTGTGAGTCCGAGGGTGGCAGCGCCTGCTGCATTGTCGGCTTTCTGATAAGGTTTTTTACCGAGCCAGCCGGAAATACTGCGGTACAAGAGGAACAAAATAGCCGCCAGCAAGAGGTAGCGGTTGTAAGAGTGGAGTGTGTTGAGTATCGAATACATAGTGGTTCGTAAATAATGGACAATGAGCAAAGGTAAGAGAAGTGTGAAGTTTCGGCGCGCCAAGCAAAGTCTTTTTACACAGCGGTGATGATGAAGTGGCTGCTGGCGAACTTAAAATTTATCTGTTTGTTTTATAAAAGTCCCTAACTTCGTGCAGCGAAAAATCGCTAACCGATTGTCTCTCATTCAATAGAACCATTCCGCATCATGCCTGAAGCATATATTGTAAAAGGTTTTCGCACGGCGGTCGGCAAGGCTGGCCGCGGCGCTTTCAAAGGTTACCGCTCCGACGATCTGGCTGTCGACGTTATTCGGCACCTATTGCAGCAAACCCCCGAACTCGACCCAAAAATGGTCGACGACCTTATTGTGGGCTGCGCCAATCCGGAAGGCGAGCAGGGGCTGCAAATCGGCCGCCTGATTGCCGTGCGCGCACTGGGCAAAGATGTTCCGGGCATGACGGTCAATCGCTATTGCGCTTCCGGCCTCGAAACCATCAGCATCGCCGTTGCCAAAATCCGTGCTGGCATGGGCGAGTGTTACATCGCGGGGGGGGCAGAAAGCATGTCGGCCATCCCGATGACGGGCTACAAACTGGCCCCCAACTACCACATTGCTTCCGATACGCCCGATTACCTCGTAGGTATGGGTCTTACCGCTGAAGCCGTTTCCAGCAAATACCACGTCAGCCGTGAAGAGGCCGACGAATTTTCCGTGCGCAGCCACCGCCTTGCCGCTGCCGCTATCGACGCTGGCAAGTTCAAGGATGAAATCGTGCCTGTTCAGGTAAAAGAAGTATGGGTGGAAAATGACAAACGCAAGGAACGCGATTTCAGCGTCGACACCGACGAAGGCGTCCGCCGTGATACCACCCTCGAAGGCTTGAGCAAACTCCGCCCGGCTTTTGCCAATGGCGGCGTAGTCACAGCCGGCAATGCTTCTCAAACCTCCGACGGCGCCGCATTCGTGCTGGTTATGTCGGAAAATATGGTAAAATCGCTTGGTTTACAGCCCGTTGCACGCCTGGCAGCCTGCGCCGTTGCGGGTGTGGAGCCGCTCTACATGGGCATCGGGCCTTGCGCCGCCATTCCGAAAGCGCTGAAACAGGCTGGTATGTCGCTCTCGCAAATCGAAGCCATCGAACTGAATGAAGCCTTTGGCGCCCAGGCGCTGGCCGTCATCAAGGAAGCAGGCCTCAACCCTGACATTGTCAACGTCAATGGCGGCGCCATCGCACTGGGCCACCCGCTGGGCTGCACCGGCGCTAAACTCTCCGTTCAGTTGTTCAATGAAATGCGCCGCAGCAACCAGAAATACGGTATGGTGACGGCTTGCGTCGGTGGCGGGCAGGGTATTGCAGGAATATATGAGAGACTTAATTGAAGTCCTAAGTCGTAAGTCCTGAGTCCTAAGTCCGTAGCATACACCTTGTTACCCTTGGTATTTGAATAGTGTCTACCTGAAAAAGCCCAAGTTGTTCTTAGTGAACAACTTGGGCTTAATTTTTATAGAATAAAGTGCCGCGGAATAGGGTATCCCTGAATAAACAAATTACAAGGGTAACAAGGTGTACGCTATGGACTTAGGACTCAGGACTTAGGACTCAGGACTTAGGACTATTCAGGCTTTCCGCCATCAAATACTCCGCTTTCGAGCGGAAACGGAAGGCAGGATGTGTATCCGGGAATTGTTTTTGCAAAAACAGTTTCAATTCTACGCCTGCTTCAGCGAAGCGTTTGGCATGGAACAGGCATTCGGCCTTGCGCAGGCGCGCCAACCAGTGTAGCGGCTGCACCGCCAGAGAGCCCTTCATGGCTGCATCAAAATCCAGGATAGCCGATTCCCAATCGTTCATAATCATCTTCACTTTGCCTCGGCCATAGTAGGGCTCGGGGTTGTTCGGATTGACATTGATACTTTTGGTAAAATCGTAGAGGGCGTCTTTAAAATTTTTCAGTTTGTAATTGACGTAGCCGCGGCGTTCGTAGGCCAGGGCATTGCGCTCGAATTTGGCAATGGCGTTGCTCAGTGCTTCAGAGGCCATTTCCATACCGCCTTGCTGTACCAGTTCGCGGCCACGGATAAATTCGGATACAGCCGTTTTATCGGTTTGTGGTTCGATGGTGTATTGTGCCAGCACCTGGCCGCTATTGACCCACCAGGCGCCTACATTGCCGGCCAGGGCATACTGGGCGATTTCGCGGAGCAACGCCGTGGTACTGCGCCAGTGTTTTTCGGTACTCATAAGTACCTGCTGCGGCACGTCGAGGGTGTAGGATTCAGCATTGAATACCTCGTCGGCTTTGAGCAGAACATCAGCTTTAAAATAGTTTTCGACCCGGGTGTTCCAGTGATTGAGCACCATATTGAAGGTACGCTCGGAGCCGAACTCGAGTCGTCCTTTAAATATCAGTTTAAGCGGAGCCGCTTGCATGTTGCTCATGATACCTGCTGTTTATCGGATGAAAAGTTTGATCTTATGGAAGTAGCAAATTACCATACCCCGTCAACACGGTCATGCAATGGCGGGCGCAATGGCGAAAAGGCGGGCGACTCCAGTCGAAACACGATCATAGATCGATCTGTCGAAAGCGAGCGCAAAAGATAACCCAAGCCGATCTGCCAAGATCCTCCTATTGCACAAAAATCACGAAAACGTTGATATGGCACACCTTCAGAAGAAAACTGAATCGTAGAACATTTGATCAGTCAAGAAGGCGGCTTCCCCACATAAGAATTACAAAATTGATATTATTCTGTCGGATTCGCAAGCTTGCTGACAGTCTTTTTCTGAAAAAAATTATTTGTGTCAAATAAAAACGGCCAATTATATTTTATGTTTAAGCCATACGCCAAGCATTAATAGATAATTTTATGTTTTGCCACAGCTGACAATTGTATTTGGGAAATTAATTAGGTATTAATTTTTTTTAAAAAAATGTCCACTTTTGACGTTTGAAAAAGAATGAATTTTGTTCTTACATTTTGTTTTAAATTTCATTTTTACTCATTGAACACATTGAAAATCAACAAAATATGAGTGATAAGCGCCTTTTTGATTACCTGTACGACCAACTTCGCAACTACCCGCTGGAAAAAGCCTTCGGCAGCAAAGTAGACGGACAATGGCAATACCTCTCCACCGCGCAGGTAGTCGATCTCGGCAATCAGTTGAGTCTCGGTTTGTTGCGCTTAGGCTTGCGCCCGGGCGACAAGGTGGCCAGTGTGGTATATAAAACATCACCTGAATGGGTGATACTCGATTTTGCGCTGTTGCAACTCGGTATCCTGCACGTGCCGATGTACCCAACCATCAGCCCACGCGAATACGAATACATCCTGCGCGAATCAGAATCGAAATACTGCTTTGTGGGAGATGGCGACCTGTACGATAAGGTGGTACAAATACAGGATAAACTGCCCGAACTGAAAGAAATTATAGCGCTCACCGATCGCCCCGGCATACGCAAATGGGATACCCTGCTGGCACAGGGTGATCTGGCGGAGGTAGCGAAAATATCGTCAGACATTCATCCCGACGATATTTGTACGCTTATTTACACATCAGGTACCACCGGCGATCCGAAAGGCGTCATGCTTACACATCGAAACATTGCTTTCAATGTAGAATCCATTTCCAAACTGGTGCCCATCAGCCGCGGCGACCGGGTATTGAGTTTCCTGCCCGTCAGCCATATTTTTGAACGAGCAGCCATCTATTTTTTCATCCTTTGCGGGGTGAATGTATCTTTTACAGGTACCGATAACCTCGGTGGCGACGAGGGCGACCTGAAGGCCATTAAACCGCATTTCTTTACCTGCGTACCACGTTTGCTGGAAAAAGTGTACGAACGCATTTACAACAAAGGCCTCGAACTCAGCGGCCTCAAACGCGCCTTGTTTTTCTGGGCACTCCAACTCACCGACCACTGGGATTTTGACCCTCAATACCGTTTCTGGAAAGGCTTGCAGTGGAAAATTGCTGACAAACTCATTTTTGCAAAATGGCGTGAAGCGCTCGGCGGCCATATAAAAGGTATTATCACTGGCGCCTCTGCCTGCCCTGTGAAAATTATGCGTGTATTCAACGCCGCCGGAATTCCCATCCGGGAAGGATATGGCATGACAGAAGCCGCGCCTGGCGTAAGTTTTAGCCGCTACGAACCGCATGCCGCCATGCTGGGCACCGTAGGCGTTGTGCTGGATGGCATTACCCTGCGCATCGAACCCACCCTGGAATCGAAGCCGGGAGAGGGCGAAATTCTGGTAAGCGGCCCCGGCGTTATGATGGGCTATTACAAACACCCGGATAAAACAAATGAAGTGATCCACGACATCGATGGCCAGCGCTGGCTTGCTACAGGCGACATCGGCACGGTGGTGGAGGGAAAAGCAGGCTATCGGTTTTTGAAAATTACCGACCGGAAAAAAGAATTGCTGAAAACCAGCCTCGGTAAATACATCGCGCCTTCTCCTATCGAATCCTTGTACAAAGAACACCGACTGGTAGAACAGGTGATGGTGGTAGGTGAAAACCTGAAATTTGTATCTGCCCTGATCGTGCCTTCAGTCGAAGGACTGAAAGAATGGTGCCACAAACATGGCATCACCTGGACCAATCTGGCTGAAATGATCCACCATCCCAGGGTGGTGCTTCGCTATCAGATGCTCGTCGACCGTATCAATCCGTTTTTCAGCCACGCCGAACAAGTGAAAAAATTTGCACTGCTGCCCGATACCTGGGAAGCCGTCAAAACCGACGGTACCGATGCAGAACTGACCCCAACGCTCAAACTGAAGCGCCGGGTGATTTTGGAAAAATACCGGCAGGAAATCGAGGAAATGTATGGGGGATGAGGGGATGAACCAGGATTTAAGGGATTGAACAGGATTAGAAGAATTCCTAACGTGGTAACCAATAATTTTAGAAATTTAAAAAATTGTCAACACTAAGTCGGTAATCCTTCTAATCTTGCTCAATCCCTTAAATCCTGTTCAAACTCCCCCCTCAACCCTTTATCTTTGCCCCTCACACACGAACACATCATGCAAAACTACATGGATATTCAGGCGCTCAACCAGCGGATACACGAGGAAAGCGGCTTTGTGGAGGCATTGAGGGCCGAAACCTCCAAACTGATTGTCGGGCAGGAATACATGCTGGAACGCCTGCTCATCGGGCTGCTCACCAAAGGCCATATCCTGTTGGAAGGCATGCCGGGACTGGCAAAAACCCTGGCCATCCGCACCCTGGCACAGGCGGTGGATGCGCGTTTCAGCCGAATTCAGTTTACCCCCGACTTGCTGCCTGCCGACGTGATTGGCACTATGATATACAACCCGGCCAAGTCGGAATTCAGTGTGCGCAAAGGGCCTGTGTTTGCCAATTTTGTACTGGCAGATGAAATCAACCGCGCGCCCGCAAAAGTGCAAAGTGCCCTGCTCGAAGCCATGCAGGAGCGGCAGGTGACCATCGGTTCCGAAACATTTCACCTGGAAGAACCTTTTTTGGTGCTGGCGACACAGAACCCCATCGACCAGGAAGGCACTTACCCACTGCCTGAAGCCCAACTCGACCGATTCCTTTTTAAAGTAAAAATCGGATACCCTGGTAAGGACGAAGAACGCGACATCATGCGACGCAACCTGAGCGGCGAACACCCGCTTGTACACAAAGTACTGACTACCAATGCCTTGATTCGGGCGCGGGAAGTGATGCACGGCATTTACATGGATGAAAAAATTGAGCAGTATATCCTGGAAATTGTCTTTGCCACCCGCAATCCGGCCGACTACGGCATGCGCCACCTGACGCCGCTCATCAACTACGGCGCTTCGCCGCGCGCTACCATTGCGCTGGCACAAGCCGCACGTGCCATGGCCTTTCTGCGCCGGCGTGGTTATGTCATTCCGGAAGATGTGCGCAGTATTTGCGCCGACGTGCTCCGGCACCGTATCGGATTGAGTTATGAAGCCGAAGCCGAGAACATCACACAGGAAGATATTATCGTGAAAATTCTGAATACGGTGGAAGTGCCGTGATTTGCAGAAATTAAGCGTTTATTTGTAGCCATAACTTTTCAACCAAAAATACCTTGTCTCGCAACCTACCCTTTCCGGGTTTCATATTATCCCTGCTCCTGCTGGTAGTTCAGGCCCTGAACGGCCAGAGCCTGGAGGACATCGAGCGTTCTACGGTCGAGGTGGATAATATTTTGGACAGGGCGAGTGGTGTTTCCAGCGATACGGAAAAAGAAAAATTGGCTACCCAGACGCTGACCATGGCGCGCAGCCTGCGCTACGATGGCGGCATCATCCGCTCTTCCATCCTGCTGGGCGATATTTATGCACGTACCAATCGAACCGAACAGGCGCTCCAAGCCTACCTGGAAGCAGAAGCCAAAGTGATCAACAGTGGCAACCGGGCAGCACAACTCACCGTTCAGACAGCGCTTGGCGACCTGTTTTTTCAGGAAAAACTATATGCCCATGCGAGCCGCTACTACCACGAAGTGCTGGTATTGCGCCCCAATGATTATCGTATTCA
This sequence comes from Saprospiraceae bacterium, assembly GCA_016787415.1. GTDB lineage: Bacteria > Bacteroidota > Bacteroidia > Chitinophagales > Saprospiraceae > M3007. The sequence goes on from JAEUUT010000232.1 coordinate 8,203, forward strand.
GGAAAAAATTGGCGACGCTTACCTGCTGGACATGCGTTTTGACAGCGCCGAATATTTTTACAAACAACTGATCATCAAATACCGCGACGAAGGAAACAATCCCCGACTGGTACAGATTTATCAAAAACTCGCCAATGCTTACGACCAGAATGGCGATGCCGGTAAAAGTCTTTATTACTACCTGCCTATTGAAGACCTCGTGGAGCGATTTGGCACCTCGCAGGAACGAGGACTATTGTACAACAACCTCGGCAGGCAATATGCTGCCCTCCGCGATTTCCCAAAAGCGCTGGAGTATTTCCAGAAAGCGGAGTTGCAATGCGTGTACATTACCTGCGACTACCCGGAGGTGATGTTTGCCAACATGGGCATCGCACTGCACAATACTGGCGACAGCAAACGCGGTATTGAATACCTGCTCAAAGCCAGGGCCATCCTCGCCGCTCGCAACGACAAAGCAGCGCTTTCCAACCTCGAACACCTTATTGCAACGGTGTATTTCAGCAACAACGACCTGTACAACGCGCTGATACACAACAATGAATCCATTCGGTTTGCCAAAGAAACCAAACAATACGGCGTACTTTCCGAGGCTTACAAAACGGCGGCCGACCTGTACCACGACCTCTATGAATTTGAAAAAGCCTTCGAATATTACCGAGAATACCTGAACATCGTCGACTCGGTGCGCCTCGAAGAACAAAGCCGCCTTCAGCGCCTCAACCAGCAACGCACCCTGCTGGCTGCTGCTGAAGGCCAGATCAAATTCCTGATCACGCGCCAGAATATCAAAGACCTCGAACTGTCGCAGGAACGTTTTGAACGCGAACGCCTCGAACTGCTCAATAAAAACCTCGAACTCGAAACACGCCGCCGGGAAGATGAAGTGCTGTTGCTACAAAAGCAAAAAGAAGTAGACCAGGCCCAACTGCGTGAACAAACCCTTCAGGCGCTTCGTGCCCGGCAGGAATTGCGCCTGACTGCCCAGAACCTCGATGCGCAGAAAAAACAACGCATCATCGCCGAACTCCGTCAGCAGGAAAAAATCGACAGCGCACAAAGCCTCGCCCGCGAACGCGAGGTGGAACTGCTGCGCCGCGACAAGGATATTGCCCAACTTGAACTCGACAAACAGGCCAATTTTCAGCGCTTCGCTTATGGCGTGGGCATTTCACTTTCGGTCATCCTGGGGCTGCTGGCTGTGATGTGGTGGTTTGCACGCCGTGCAGGCCGCCGCTTGAAAAGCCAGAACAGAAAAATTCAGGCGCAAAACCACGAAATTGAAGAAGAACGCCGAAAAAGCGATGTGTTGCTTCGCAATATCCTGCCCGATGAAGTGGCCCAAGAACTTCGTACGCGCGGTTATGCCACGCCGCACAACTACGAATCGGCCACGGTATTGTTTACCGATTTCGTCAACTTCACCCGGCTGTCGACCCAATTGTCGCCCAAAGCCCTGATCGACGAACTGGATACCTGCTTTCTGGCATTCGACGAAATTTCGGAGCGCCACGGGCTCGAAAAAATCAAAACCATCGGCGACGCTTACATGTGCGCCGGCGGATTGCCCATACCCAACGACACCCATGCTTCCGATGCCGTACGTGCTGCCCTCGAAATGTGCGAATGGCTGGAAAACCGCAACCGCAATAACCCCAACGCCATTTTCCGTCAAATGCGCATTGGCATTCATACCGGGCCGGTTGTAGCAGGCGTGATTGGGAAAAATAAATTTGCCTACGATATCTGGGGCGATGCCGTCAACCTGGCCGCCCGCCTCGAAGAACTGGGAGAGCCCAACCGCATCAATATCTCGGAAGAAACGGCCGTAGCAGTCAATCAGGAATTTGCCGTGACCTACCGGGGCAAAAAAGAAGTACACAACAAAGGCCTGGTCGGGATGTACTTTGTAGAACCGAACGAAGGCCTTTCAACAGAAAAAAAGGGCGCCTAAATTTTTCAAAACACACCGCACATGGCAGGCGGACAGCGTTCATCATGCGATGCTACCTGCCAAATCTGCATTGAAAAAATACATGAATCTTTACCATCCCGATTTTTTCCGGAATACTGCACTTGCACTCGTTGTGACATCCATACTGCTGTCGTGCGCTCGACAGAGCGCCCCGACCGGCGGCCCGAAAGACGTAACGCCCCCCCAACTCGATACCCTGGCCAGCACGCCCAACTACACCACCCGTTTCGATCGCAAACACATAGACCTTATCTTCGATGAATGGATCACACTGGATGATGTGTCCAATCAGGTGGTGATTTCTCCGCCGCTTTCCAAACGACCAAGGGTAAGCCTGAAAAATAAAACCGTGCAGGTCGACCTGCCAGAAGGCGAAGTGCTGCGCCCCAATACCACCTACACCATTCAGTTTGGCCGCGCCGTAAAGGATTTGCACGAAGGCAACGCCAATGAAAAATTGCGCTTCGTGTTCTCCACCGGCGACTTTATCGACAGCCTTTCCGTAGGAGGGAACGTGACGGATGCCTACACCGGCGAACCTGTTGAAAAAGTGACCGTGATGTTTTACGACATCGTTACCGACAGCATCATCCGGCAGGAACGCCCTTATTATTTTGGCAAAACCGACAAATCGGGGCAGTTTACCATAGAAAACATGAAAGCCGGGCGCTACAAGGCTGTCGCTATTGAAGATGCCGACCAAAACCTCAAGTGGGCAGGCGAGAGCGAACGTATTGCATTTTTTGATACGCTGGTGCCTGTGAAAGACTCGCAGCGGCAGGTGCTGGCGTTCCGCCTGTTTGGCGAACACAAAGCGTTCCGCTTGTTTGATAAAAATGCGGAGCGCTACGGACAAGTTAAACTCACCTATACCGACACGCCTGATTCCGTACAGGTGAAAAGCGACCAGCCCAACATGCGCCTGCTGACCGAAAAATCGCTCGACACCCTTTTGGTGTGGTATGACACCTCCGACAGTGTGCCCTGGCAACTCATTGCAGGCAAAGATACAGTACTGGTACGGGCACTCAATCGGAGTGATTTTCTCAAAAAAAACCGGATATTTTTTGCCGACGAAATACTTACCGGAGCAGGGCAAGGCACCCGGGCGCGACGCGGACAAGCGACTGAATCGGTAGCCCCGGCAGGCAAACTTCCGCCGCCCAAAACGATTGCTCAGAGCCAGGGGAAACCTGCCGAACTGCTGTTTAAAACCCCTGTAAGTATTTACGACACCAGCCGATGGATACTGACTGTAGACAGCATGCGTTTCACCGATTATCAGGTGAAGCCCGACACTGCTCTGGCCCGCAAACTGCTCGTCGATGTGCGCTGGAAACCCGGAAAAACCTATGGGCTGCAACTACTCCCCGGCGCCATTACCGATTTCTTTGGCATGGGGAATACCGACACCCTGCAACGTTTTTTCAGCATTCCGACCGACAAACAACTCGGTGGCCTCAATTTGCGTGTCGAAAGTATTACCGCTGGCCAGCATTACTTCGTTCAGTTGCAAAACGGCAGCGCTATTGAAGCAGAAAGGCATTTTTTGGCCGACTCTACCGCTCAACGGCTCGTATTTACGGGCCTACCCGCCACCGCCCTCACAGTAGTGCTGATAGAAGACACCAATGTCAACGGCCGCTGGGACTCGGGCGATTATTACCTGCACAAACAGCCCGAACGTGTTTTTATAAAAAAACTGGAAGCCCTTCGCGCCAATTGGGAAGTGGAAGCCACTCTTATAGCCAAAGCGGGCGGACTGGAGCGGAAAAGAGGGAATTAAATCATCCGTCGACTTACGACTCAGGGCTTCATCAGTACGCCCCAAAATACCGCCGCAAGAACCACTCACCTGCCAGCAACAGTGCCAGCAGCGCAAAAATCCATTTCAGGTTAATCAGCGGGTTCGTCTTGGTCGTCTGGTAAATGACCGGTTTTACCGTCTGGTTGTTTTTGATTTTGTCGACGATACTGGCTACTTGTGCCGGCAAAACGGTTTCTCCTCCAAATTTGGCGCTCAACTGCCGCAGCACGGCATGGTTGGCCGTTGTTTCGAACAATTCCTGCTGAATAGGTTGCACGTTGAAACGCCCCTCTACGCTCAGGGCCTGGCCATTGAAATTTGTAGTGGCTTTATAGGAATACGATCCCACCGGCAAAATACCTGCATTCAGCGCATAGGCTTTTCCACTTTTATTGAAGGTGTAGGTGTATTCTTTCCCGTCGCGGTCGCGGATACTCATAGCCACATCGGGGTCGTTGGTCAGTTCGTAGTTGTCGTTGTACAGTTCGGCGCCGAACGACACGACCTCGTTTTCGTTGAAAATATTTTTGTCCTGCGTAATGCGGAATTTGCGTTTGTCTTCCTTCAGCGACAGATACTGCACTGTTTTTCCCATCAATTCATCAAAAATCTCCTGGTTCTGGTGCTGGAGGAAGTCGAACAGGCGCCAGCGCCAAAGCCCTTCTGCCAAAAAGACACCTGTTTTAATACCATTTTCCTCACCGACAGCCAGCAGAGGCTGGTCGGTATCTACCTTGCCGATGCGTTTGTACAGGATCACCTGCGCCTGTGGGGTGGCGCTGAAATTGCCAAACGCGGCAATAGCGGGGTTAAATTTGGGTAGTTCTTCCGCAATTACAGGGCTCAGGCTGAAGGCTGCAAATCGGGTAGACACCTTCCCTTGAACATCGTCGCTCTGGCGGCCGTCGCTTTGCACGTTGACGAGGTGCTGCGCTTTGCCCAGGGCCGCGTAGCCGGCTTGCATGCCCGCGATAAACAGGCGCGGGATGCGTTTTTCATTCAAGGTATTGAGCACCCCTGAAATATCGTTGGTAAGAGAAGGCAGGTTGTGCAGGATAACAAAGTCGGATTTGCCGACATCCAGCCCGGGGTCGTTGATATAGGCGATGTTGACCTGGTAGTTTTTGTTCTGTTCCAGGGTGGTTTTCAGGGTGCTCAGGTCGGGGTGGGGGCTGTTGGCAAGCAGCAGGATTTTTTGCCGGGCATCCAGTACGTCTACAAAAATCTCTTTGCGGTTGTTGACGGTGGAGGCTTCTCCGGGTAAGGTGGCAACAGTAATAAGGTATTGCGCTACGCCGGGTTTGTCGGCATCGATCTGAATTTCCTTGGTGGTAAAAAAGTCGTTGCCCGCGATGCTGATCGGAATGCTCTGGAGGTTGCGTACCGAGCCTTCGTCTACTTTTCCGATGTTCAGCACCGTTTGCTGACCGGCGCAATTGGTGGCTGCTACGTCTATTTGCAAGGTAAACTTGTCGCCTAAGTAAGCGATTTTGTTATGAAAAACGCGTTTCACCAACAGGTCTTTTTTCGGCGTCGTATCGCCCAGCGCCACGGTGTACACAGGCGCCGCAAGCGCTGCATCGGCATAAGCAGGGTTGCTGCCTTCATTGTAGATGCCATCGGAAGCGACGACTACCGCGCCGAGGTTCTGGCCGCCATACAGGTCGTAGATGCCTTTTAGCATTTCCGACAGGTTGGTGATTTTATCGGTAAAATTAAAATCCACCCCTTCGCGCACCTGATCGCCGAAAGCGAGTTCGTGTACTTCATAATTTTCTGAAAGCCCGTCTTTCAGCGCCTGCCAGTTTTGTTTGTAGGTGTTCAATGCTTCGCCCTGCAAGTCGACGCCTGCACTTTCCGATTGGTCCTGTGCCAATACTACCACAGGCTTTTTGGTCTCGGTGAGCAGGCTTTTCAGCAATGGCGACAACAGCAATGCGCTCAATAAAGTGACGGTTAAAAAACGCAGTACGCCCAGCCAGCGGTGCAATTGGGGCGCCTGGTCGCGAAAAGTAGTATCCCGGTAATATAATAAACCTGCATAGGCGAGTCCCAGCAAAACACAAAACAACAGAAACCACGCCGGGTATTGAAACGATAAATCGAGCATATCTGAACGATAACGGAAAATAAAGGCTGCAAAAATGCAGAAAAACTTGCGATACAGTGTGCGGAATCTGCCAAACAGTCCAATCCGCACCGAAACGGCTGTTTTCTTTCGAGTGAAGAGACAAAAAACAGCATGGAAAGTAACGCTGTCGCTCTACTTTTGTTGGCACAAAACTACAATCTTATGTCTATGTATTCCGAACCGGTCATTCATATCCGCGACCTCGCTTTCCAGCCATTGTTTTCGGAAGAGGCTGTAAAACAACGGGTACGGGAACTCGGCGCCGCACTCGGCCAAAGCCATGCCGGCAAAAACCCGCTTTTTATCAGCATCCTCAGCGGGGCCTTTGTGTTCGCATCCGACCTGATTCGCGCATTCGACGCCGACTGCGAAATCGGGTTTGTAAAACTGTCGTCGTACCAGGGCACCCGTTCCTCCGGCGATGTGCAAACCGTCATGGGGCTCGAAAAAGACCTGGCTGGTCGCCACCTGATCGTGGTGGAAGACATCGTCGATACAGGCAGAACCCTGCATTTTTTCCTCCACCACCTGGCCCAGCAACAACCGGCATCCGTTACTACCGTGGCATTCCTTCGCAAACCGGAAGCCGTAGAATTTCAGGTGCCGGTGGAGCACGTCGGTTTTGACATTGAAAACAAATTCGTGGTGGGCTACGGGCTGGATTATGACGGCCTGGGGAGGAACATTCCGGGGGTGTACCAGTTAATAGAGAGTGAGAGAGGTGAGAGGTGAGAGGTGAGAGGTGAGAAGTGAGAGGTGAGAAGTGAGAGGGCAGTCATGTGGTGGGGTGATGGGCATCATTTCGCGGGGTGGGTGTTGAGGGGCAAATTTGGGCTATCAAAATCAAATAAAAATCAGCCCTATGATTAAAGAAGTTACGGGAGACATCACCCTATCGACAGCGCGTGCGATTGCGCATGGAGTAGCCCCGAACGACCATTTCGACAGCGGACTGGCCTTGAGCCTTCGGGAGGCTTTCCCTTCGATGTACAAGGATTTCAGACACTATTGCCACCAGTTCAGCCCCAAAACCGGCAGCGCGTGGATTTGGAGTGGCGCCGAACGCCGTATCATAAATTTATTTACGCAGGAAGCGCCGCAAACCGATCGCTCGCACCCGGGCAAAGCCACCCTGTCGCATGTAAGCCATGCACTCAAGGAACTGGCGCACATCGCTTCACATGAAGGGCTGGATAGTGTGGCTATACCGCGTTTGGCTACCGGCGTGGGCGGGCTCGACTGGGAAGATGTTAAACCATTGATTTACAAATACCTGGACCCGCTGCCGATCAAAGTGTATTTGTATGCTCATTTCAGCAAAGGGGTACAGGCAGCAGAAAAATAAGAGCGTATGGAAAACTCATTTAAGGAAACCTTTCAAGCGCATGGTGAAAACCTGATGCAAAAGGTAAAAGAACTGATTGCCGAAGGCAACGTTCGTAAAATTATCATCCACAATGAAGAAGGCAAGGAAATCATGTCGATTCCCCTGACTTTTGGTGTGGTAGGTGCTGTTTTTGCACCGGTTCTGGCCGCAGTAGGCGCTTTGGCTGCGCTGCTGGGCGATTGTACGATTACGGTGGAAAGAGAGGAGCCAGTGGAATAGCAACCAACGTCGGCGGCGCTCCAAGCGCCGCCGACGTTTAGGTTAAAGCGCTGCCGACGTTGTCGCTGCCACACTCATGCGCTGCCCGTAGGCTTTCAAGGCATTTTCGAGGCAGTCCATGGCCGCATTCAAATCGCTTGTATTGAGCACATAGGCGAAACGCACCTGGCGTTTGCCCATACCCGGCGTGGCATAAAAGCCCGCGCCGGGCGCCAGCATTACCGTCTGGTTTTGATAGGAAAAATCCTCCAGTAGCCAGCGGCAGAAGCGATCGGCATCGTCGATGGGGAGTTCGGCAAATACATAAAATGCGCCTTCCGGACGGTAACACGTCACACCTGGCATGGCTTGCAGGCGCTGGAACAGCAGGTCGCGGCGATTTTTGTACTCGGCCGTCACAGTTTCAAAATAACTGTCTTCAGTTTGCAAGGTGGCTTCTGCAAATATTTGCCCGAATGTAGGCGGACTCAAACGCGTTTCCGCATATTTCTGGATAGTGGCACGCAAGGCAGCATTGCGCGTAATGATGGCGCCGATACGGGCGCCGCAAGCGCTGTAACGCTTTGATACAGAATCCAGTACGACAACGTGCTCCTCCAATCCCGGCAGGTTGAGCGCCGAAAAAAAGCGGGCATCCTCACTGTAACAGAATTCCCGATACACTTCATCAACAATCAGGTACAGATCGTACTCCATCACCAGTTCGCCCAGTGCGCGCAAGGTGGCCTCGGAATAAAGCGCCCCGGTCGGGTTGTTGGGGTTGCAGAGCATAATCGCCTTCACATCGGGTGTAATGGCCGCATGAAAGGCTGAAATGTCCGGCAGGGCAAACCCCGTTTCTATACGGGTGGCGACAGGTTTTACCTGCACGTCGGCCATGCCGGCAAAACCCAGGTAATTGGCATACAGCGGTTCGGGTGAAAGTACCGATTCACCAGCGTTCAGGCACGCCAGCAAGGTAAACAGCACGCCTTCGGAAGCGCCGGAGGTAACGAGTATTTCATCCGGATGAATATCGATGTCGAATTTACGGTAGTATGCTGGCAGTTTTTCCCGATAGGAAGGGTAGCCATTCGACGGGCTGTATGCCAGAATATCGACATGCGCATGGCGCACAGCCTCCAGCGCCGCTTTCGGGGTAAGGATATCGGGTTGGCCGATATTGAGGTGATATACTTTTTTGCCCGATTTTTTTGCCTGTTCGGCAGCAGCAGCAAGTTTGCGAATCGGAGAACTGTGAGCGGTCAGACCGCGCTCGGATATGTTTGGCATAGTGATGCGTTGATGAGAGGGGGGGAGGAATCAGGATTTTTGGGATTTAAAGGATTAGAAGGATTCCCAAAAATCCTGATTCCTCCCCCCTTCCAAAAATTCCGCACAAAAATAACGCCTATTTTCCAAACCATGTAATACTACGGTAATACCCCGTCTTTTCGCATCAAATCGATATACGCCTGGCTCCCTTTTTTATTTGGATGCATAAAATCGCCAAAACCGGCAGGATCGGAAAGCGCGCGGCTATAATCACGAACAGGGAGACCGGTGGCGGCTTCAACGGCTTTTTTCAGATCGGCCAGATGCGACACCCGCTCAGCAAAACCGGGAAAATAGGGGCTTATCACCAGCCGCACATCTACGCCCTTGGCGCCCGCAGCAGCGCACAGGTCGCGCAATTGCGCCACGAGATACGGGTGTACTTCCAACGGGTAAGTATGTTGTGCAACGGCGGCGGCCAGTTGGGGAGGAATGGTACGGTCGAGCAGCCAGTCAGTATCGCTGCGGCGGCGGTGGGAAAGGGCGCGCTGGAATATTTCGTTGTTGAAACGGAACAAGGCCGATACCTGGCCGCCTCGCCACACCTTGGGCGACCTGCCCCGAATCAGGGTATCGAGCCGATAAGATTGATCCGAATAGGTCAGGAAACCCGTCAGCAGTTCGTCATTTGTGCGGTCGCAAGTGGTAATATCGATCACTAGCCGCTTCGGGGCAGGGTAATGATCCATGTAATCGAGTGTCAGCGCCTTTGCCACGTCCATAGGCAGCCCGTTGTAACTCAGGTTGAAGGTTTTTAGTCCCGTTTTTTCTTCAATATACGGCTGATAGAACGTTAGCCCGCGCGAGTTTCCCAGCAACAAAATGTCGGCCTCGGCCTCGCCGCCATAGAGCCGCGAATAGCGAAAAACGCTGGCCGATACCTGGCTTTTCAGCGCGCATCCTGCAAGCCGATCGCCGGCCACGACTACCGCCAAAAGAAGAACATACCACCAGATGTGTTTCATGGCTCAGAATTGGAAGTAAATGAATGCATTGGCGCCAAAACTGCCAAAAAAAGCCAACAGCCAGAGCAATACGGAAAAAAGCAGCAGCCGCAAGGCGGGTTGTTCTACCTGCCGGACGTTCCAGCGCATGTGGTTATTTGAAATTTCCACAGACAACAAGATGCCAATCAGCAGGAAACCCTTGATTACCTGAAATTTATTGATCACCGCACCAAATGAGAAGCCCTCCATACTTGCAATACCTCCCAGCACTTTTCCGGCAGTAGCAAAACTGTCGCCGCCCGCCAGCCCTACACTGCCGCTCCGAAAATACACCCAGGCCAACAGTGTAAGTACATATACCGTAAAAATGGAAACCGCATCGTCGGCTATGCGCGGCAGCTGGATAATCCGCACGAGGCTACGCCAGCGCGGCCCCACGATGCGTTGCAGCACCAGATACAGGCCATGCAGAAAACCCCAGAAAACAAAGGCCCAGTTGGCACCATGCCATAAACCGCCGAGCAGCATGGTGAGCATGTTGTTTTTGTAGGTCGACAGTTTGCCCTGCCGGTTGCCGCCCAGCGGAATGTACAGGTAATCGCGTAGCCAACTCGACAGGGAAATGTGCCAGCGCGTCCAGAATTCCGAAAAACTTTTGGAAAAATACGGCGTACGAAAATTTTCCGGAAAGGTGTAGCCCATCATACGTGCCAGCCCGATGGCAATGTCGGAGTATCCGGAAAAGTCGCAGTAAATCTGAAAAGAATAAAACACGACACCGATCAGCAAGTGCATGGAACCAAAGGCCTCTGGCGCTGCAAAGCATTGATCCACAAAAGGCGCAATACTGTCGGCAATGGCTATTTTTTTGAAAAAGCCCCACAATACACGTCCCATACCACTGTTCCAGCGATTCCAGTCAAAACGTTTGTCTTCACTCATCTGGTACAGGAAATCGGCTGCCCGCACGATCGGACCCGCCACCAGTTGCGGAAAAAGAGCGATAAAAGTGGCAAATTTCAACAAAGACGGCTCCCAGGACAATTCGCGCCGATACACGTCGATGGTGTACGACATCGACTGAAACGTGTAAAAGGAAATGCCCACCGGCAGGATAATGTGCAGCGTCGTCCAGGATGGCGTCATGCCCATTTCCCGAATCAGGGCGGCCAGGTTGTCGGCAAAAAAGCCGAAGTACTTGAAAAAGCCAAGAAATCCGAGGTTCATCACCATGCTGAATACCAGAATGGTTCGCCGTTGCAGTTGAAGGCCATGCGCCCACCTTGTCAGACGACCAAAAAAACGCAAAACAGGGCTGCCATTCTCACAACGATCACGGGTTTCTTCCGGCGCATCGTGGTAGGTAATCCAGAGGCCGAACCACCAGTCCATCACCGTCGAAAATACGATCAGCGACAAAAAACGCCAGTCCCACCACCCGTAAAAGATATAACTCGCCACCAGACAAACCCACGTGCGCATGCGGCCTTTCGTTCCGAAATACAGCGGAAAGAACAGCAGGATAAAAATCAGGAAAGTGAGACTGTTAAAAACCAAGGGAATGATGCATTAGGGATGTATGAAGGATTTGTTCGGCTACGCCCTTTTTAGAGGGATGGGAACGCGGATGAAACGGATTTTGCGGATTTAAACGGATTTTTAGTGGCCTTGCGGCCACTCCTTTTTGATTTTTACAGACTTGACCGCCTTCGGCGGGTGGATTCGCGAGGTATACACATGAAATGATACAAGGGATCAATGTTGATTTTTGCTTGCTTTATAAAAGATTGATTCGATATACGTCCCGCCGAAGGCGGGCAAATAATCCTTAAAAATCAAAAAGAAGTGGCCGCAAGGCCACTAAAAATCCGTTTAAATCCGCAAAATCCGTTTCATCCGCGTTCCTATCCCTCTAAAAAGGGCGTAGCCGAACAAATCCTTCGTACACCACTTATTCATCATTCTATCTTCTGTTTCCACACCGCATACCCCACTCCATTCAAATGAATACCGTCTTCGGTAAAGCGGGGGTCGAGGTTGCCATTGGCGTCCAAAAGGTTGGAAAAAAGGTCGATGTATGGCAAAGCGTAGTCGCGGGCGAGCGCAGCGATCCCGGTATTGAGCGCACGTATCTCGTCGTTGTCTGTTCCGATTTTTTTAATCTGGTTGTTTACCGGGAGTACGCTCTGCAAAAAGAGTTCCGAATTGGGCGATTGACTGCGAATACGCGCCACAATTTCCCGATAAACAGGAAGAATCACTTCGGGCTTTTTCCGAAAAATGAGGTCATTGATACCAATCATCAGATAAATACGTCGGGGTTTGTGGCGAAGCACCTCTTCCAGGCGGTCGAGTACGCCCTGCACATGGTCGCCGACGATACCCCGGTTGAGAATGGCGAAAGAATCTGGACGCAGCAATTCCTGCCACTCGCATTGTTCCGTATGGCTGTCGCCCAGAAAAACAACGGCGCCGGGGCTGGCATGCATCATTTCAAACAATTGTGTCCGGTGGTGATAAAGCCCGGCTTCGTCGTGTTGGAGTCGGAACAGGGCATACGTCCACCCCCCGAGGCGATCTACGACCAGCAACAAACCTGCGCCCAGAAGCACGTTGAGCAGAAGTGAAATGACCAGAATGTTTTTTCGCATGGTGCTGTGATAGTATGCTGTTATGAAATGCTGCGTTTCAACAATTGCCAGCATTGCTCAAATACCTGCGCGGCCGGGATAACCATCATCAGATACAACACGGTACTTGATAAATGTAGCACCGTAGCGCCCAACACCCACATGCACAGGTGGAGCACCAACACATGAATCAGATACAAGGAATAAGAAAATCCGTTGGTCCATAGGAAAAAACGGTTCAGCCAGGGCAAGATGCTTTTCCCTATTCTGTACACAAACAGGCTGAGCGCCGTATATCCCAGAAACGCAGGCACGTCATTGAAAATGCGGCCTGTTTCGCCCATTTTTGCTACCATTCCAATCATCAACCCTGTAAAAAACAAGCCAGCGCCGAGATAGAACCAGGTATATCGATTGGTTTCAAGCGCCGGTTGCAGGTTTATTTTTTGGGTTTTTACAGCCTTCGCCAGGGCCATTCCCAGGGCAAATTCCCACAAAAATTGCAGGAAAAAACTGTTCCACACACGCAGTTCGCTTTTGCCCAGACCAAATACCAGCAGCCACCAGCCCAGCGAAAGTGCAAAGGCCAGCACTAAAAACTTCTTCCCCGACAATTTTTTTTGCAGCCAGTACAGCACCGGAAAAGCCAGATAAAACTGCATGATCGCGCTGACAAACCAGAAATGCCCCCCAAAACTCTCAATGTAGCGTTCAAAAAACATCTGGTACAAAGCCACTCCCGCCAGCCAGGCATCCCGGCCATCGGGAAAAATGCCCAGCCAGGCCGCCGCCGCCCAACTCAGGGTAAGCGCCAGCACATACGGCGCCCACACCTTGCCCATGCGCCTGCGATAAAACGCCCATACGCTGTCTTGCCCGGCCGACCAGGCCAGCCCGAAGCCCGATAAGGCAAAAAACAGGTGTACGCCCGTGCCGCCAAATACAATGGCCCTTTGCAATGCCTCCGGCAAGGCCACCTGCTGCAAGGCATGGTAGCACACGATGGTTACGATGGCATAACCCTTCGCAAAATCGATGTATTCGATACGGGGTGACACGATAAGCAATCAGGGTTGTTCAGAAGAAGGCGGCTCGGCGCGCCCTGTGACCTCGTCTACGGAAACGTATTTTTTATGTTCGGTATGCTGGAAATTTTTGTTGGGATTGCGCATTTTGAACAGGCCTGTAAATTGCCGCCACACAAATTTTGGCGCCTGCCACACCACATCTCGCACCGCCTGTGGCGCAGCATCCAGTTGTAATACCAGCGGAATATTGATGGAAAATATCGCCAGTCCAAGCAAAAGCGCCAGCGACCAATGAGGAGAAATCAGCAGCCCAAGCAAGGCCAGTAGCCCGGCTGCACCTACCTGGATAAACATCGGCAAAGCCATGGTGACCCACCCAAAATAGAACTGCTTAAAATTCAGTCGGCTCAGACCTTTCCACAGCAGCCCGGTCGAGTTGGGCAGGTTCTGGAAATAGGAAAAAAGCCAGCGGCTGCGCTGCGTTTCTACGGCCGCGCCGGTATCCACTTTTTCATCGTACACCAGCGCTTTGCGGGCATAGGCGATAGTATGGTCGTTGCGCAACAGGAAATTTTGCAGGATTTTATCCTCCTGCAACATCTTTTTCCATTGGTGCTGCCCCTGTTCAATCTCCGGTGAAGCCAGGTACGCTTCGTACAAGGCCGTTTCGGTAGCCATGCCCGAACCGCTGATGACGGCCGAGCCTCCCAGCAGCCACGGAATGTAGCGTTCGATGTAATTTTTGTAATGCTCGCCCATGCTGTCGAGCGCGGCATAGGTAGAATCGAGGTTTTTAGCCGTTCGCTGGCCTTGAATACACTGGAGGCCGGAAGCGGCATAGCGGCTGATTTCTTCCAGAAATTGCGGATGCGCCAGGTTGTCGGCGTCGAATACGGCAATATAATCGGGGCGGCGCTGAAAGTTCGCAATAGCGTATTTGATGCTTTTCGCTTTCAGGCGAAGGGGCGGGCCGGGACGAAGCACGACCAAGCGCTCGTCGGAAATTCCAAAATCAAAATCGGGGCATTCGTCGGCCACCAGGTACACCATCAACCGATCATGTGTTTGCCGGAGCAGCGAATCCACCAGCGGTTTGGCAATTTCCACATTCCGGTAGGCTGTGATGATGCAGGCATAATCGAACGGCGTCGGGCGTTGCGGTGTCGGGTTTTCAATACGCTCCCTGCCTAGCCATTGTGCCAGCATTACCGTAACGAAGGGGTACAGCAACTGCGCCAGCAGGAGGCAGGCCGCTATGGAAAAAAGAATGCGAATAAAATCGGTCATGTGAAGAATTAAAAAATCGGGTCACCCCATACTCCTGTTCATCGCGCCGCGTAAAAACGCCCGCAAATTATCCCATTCGCCCCGGACGGCATAGGAAACGGTGTTTTTGGGCACCGTAACCATCCACCAGAAAATTTGAAATATAAACCTTTGAGCCGTATTGAAATGCCTGCGCATAAACCACATACGGTTTCGGGTCATGTAAAAAGTTTTCAGAGCGCCCATTTTTTCTACCGTCATACTTTCCTTGTGGTACACCCGGGCGAGTGGCTGCATCCATATTTCGTAACCAGCACGGCGTATGCGTTCGCTCCAGTCGAGTTCTTCATAATAAAGGAAAAAATCCTCCTGCATCGGCCCCACCTGATCGATCACCCCGCGCGGTACCATCATGGCAGCGCCGTGGGCGTATGCTGTAATGGCGGGCTTGGAATATTGCCCCCGATCGGTTTCCTTGTTGCCCACAATACGGTTTCGGCCGGTGAGCGGATGGATCGGGGTCATGCCCGCATACTGAACGGTATCGGGGCCACCTGATTCATCGGGCATATAGCAGATAAGCGGGCTCACAATACCTGCTTTGGGATGCTGTTCAAATACCTTCAACAACTGCCGAATAGCGCCATCGGTCAATTCCGCATCGTTGTTGATATAAAAAAAAAATGTTCCCGTAGCATGAGGTAGTGCCAGGTTGTTGCCACCGGCAAAACCCAGGTTGCGCTCGCTGCGCAGAAAAATAACAGCAGGGAATCGCTCCCGAAACAATTGCTCGTGGTTTTCCCTGCTGGCATTGTCCACAACGATTACCTCCACGTTCTTATAATCCTGTCGGCGGATACTATCCAGTAGCGCACAGGTGAGTTCGGGCTGGTTAAAATGTACCGTAATCAGCGAAACCTTCGGCTCAGACATTCTCGTGCTGGATAAACGCTCCGAAGGTCTGTCGCATGATGCGCAGATCGGACCAGGTATTGTTGTTTTGGGCGTACACGATATCGAGGTTGATCCGGTCTTCGACGCTCATATGCGAACGGCCGCGTTTGGTAACCTGCCACAGGCCGGTAATACCTGCCGGGGCCATAAAACGCGTGCTCCAGTCGTCGCAGGTCAGCATTTCTGCTTCGTACGGCGGCAGGGGGCGGTTTCCGACAAGCGACATATCGCCCCTCAAAACATTTAGCAATTGCGGCAATTCGTCGATGCTGTATTTTCTGATAAATCGCCCGACCCGGGTGATTCTCGGATCATCGGCAAATTTCACAAATACAGATTTTTCACCCTGATACTGGTTGAGGTGGCGGTATTCCTGGAAGCGCTGCTCGGCATCGCGGTACATGGAACGGAATTTCCAGAAATGAAACAGTTGGTATCCTCGTCCGACGCGTTTGGAACGATACAAAATGGGCCCTGGCGATTCGAGCCAGATGGCAATAGCGGTCGGAATCCATATCGGCGCTGTCAGGGCAATACCTGCGATGGCGCCGAGGATGTCCAGCATACGTTTGAATGGCTTGATTTTAAATTCAAAATTTTGCTGAATGGTCTGTGGCGCCGAGGCGAGTATTTTTTGCTTGAATTGCATCAGGAATTCAAGCCGGGCCACCAGTGCGCTCCATTCTACGGGGCTTTGGTAACAATCATCGACGCCATTGGCCACCAGGGTTTCGGTGGAAACGGAGCAGGCGCCGTCGGACAGCGCAATCAGCGGAATACGCCGAAGGCGTGGATGTGCCATGATCTGGCGTGGAAGCCGGAAATCATCGTGAATCAGCCACTCTGCCTTGAAAAAAACAGCAGTTTGTTCGGCGGTTTCCGAATCGGTAATATGGTTTAACAACCATTGGTACACTTTGAACGGGTTGTTTTCCCGCAACAGTGCATAATGAGGGTCGTACGCAGGGAAACCTTGAATATTGTTATGCAAGGTGTTTTCAAAACCTACAAAAAATATGTTTCGTACGAAAGGCGGAATAGCGATTTCAAATGTATCTGTGGTGTTCATAATACAGCAGTGTTTGTCAACCGATGAGGATGATCACCCAACAATTCGAATCAGTTGATCCTGCAACTGAACGGGATTGAAAGGTTTTCGGAAAAAGCCGGAAATACCCAGTTTTTGAAACTGTTGTTCTTCCTCATGGCTATCCGCGCCACTGATAATTACGACAGGAATTTTTGAAAACAGCCCGCTACACCGCAGGTTGGAAAGGAAAGATGCGCCGTCAAGTTCGGGCATACGGGCATCCGAAATGATGACGTCTGGCAAGACGCCCTTACTGAGCCAGCCCATGGCTTCCAGTCCGTTTCGCGCGCCTACGACCTCAAAATTTTTGGATAGGAACGCGCCGATAATGTACCGAAGACTGTCGTGGTCTTCGATTAGGAGTACCTTTTTGTTCATGGAATTGCACGGTTATCGTGAGATAATATGGTGGATTAAAAAGTGTTTGTCTTTTGATTCAGCAAAATGCGACATAGGTACTGAGTGGATTAAAATAAAATTGCGAAGTCCTCTAAAAAACAAGTACTTCAGACGGGTATATAAACCGCATGCGGGATATATGTCAAGTATTACGCCAAATTTTAAAATAAAGGAACTTCTTCATGTTAAAATTTGTGCTGTTGCAAAGATAGCGTTTCTATCTGCAAAAAAAATACCGCTTATCGTTAAATCATTATCAACCTTGCTCAAAATCCGGCCATTCCCTAAATCAAGTGCCTATGAGCAACGCAATTTAAAGATAAATACGATTACCCGTCACAATCAGATGTCGGCTAACTGGCAATTAACATATTTTCCCGTCTCATTTCTGTTTTGCCTAAGCACATGACTTTCAGCATAGGCTATTTCTGAAGGCAATAAAAACCGATTACGCTCTCTTATCTTTGCCGTGTTTTCAACTTCTCGGCACCTCTTACCGCAACCCATGCGCACCGAACTACTCGAAGCCCTGTTCTGGATTGGCACATTTGTCGTTTTTTATGCCTACCTGGGCTACGGACTGCTGCTGTTTGCCTGCGTGTGGGTAAAAAGACGTTTTTCTGCGCGCGCTCCTGAGACGGATGTTTTTCCTCCGGTCACTTTTATCGTTTGTGCTTACAATGAAAAGGACTGGATGGCACAAAAAATTGCCAATTCGATTGCGCTGGATTACCCGCCCGCCCTGATTCGTTTTTTATTTGTAACCGACGGCTCGAACGACGGCACGGATACCATCGTGCACACATACCCCTACCCGGCTGGAATTCAGTGGCAATTATTACACCAATCTGATCGAAGAGGTAAAATCGCCGCATTTCAACGCGCGATGGCTTTCGTTGAAACGCCTGTTGTGGTGAGCACCGATGCCAATACGCTTGTGAACAGAGACGCCATTCGCCGGATTGTCCGGCATTTTGCTGATCCGCAAGTAGGCGCAGTAGCCGGAGAAAAACGAATTTCCATGGCAGAACGCGACGACGCCAGCAGCGCCGGAGAAGGTATTTACTGGAAATACGAAAGCACCCTGAAAAAATGGGATGCAGAACTCTGGTCAGTAGTAGGCGCTGCAGGTGAATTGTTCGCTTTCCGAACCGATGTGTACGAGCATGTCCCGACAGATACCATTGTGGAGGACTTTTATCTCACCATGCGCATTGCGCAGAAAGGGTACCGTGTGCAGTACGAACCCGGCGCCTGGGCAGCCGAAAGTTCGTCGGTATCCGTTTCAGAGGAGTTAAAACGCAAGGTGCGCATCGCGGCCGGTGGCTTGCAGGCAGTGGTACGGCTGGCGCCGCTGCTCAATATTTTTCGGTATGGGGTATTGTCTTTCCAGTACATCTCGCACCGGGTGTTGCGCTGGACGATGGCGCCGCTCTTGTTGCCGGTTTTACTGTTGCTGAATATTGTTCTGGCTGCCAAAGGAAGCCTGTTGTATCAGGTGTTGCTGGCATGCCAGGTACTTTTTTACAGCGCTGCGCTGGCAGGCTACGTGCTCGAACAACGAAAAATGAAGATCAAGGCGTTTTTTATTCCCTATTATTTCTGTGTGATGAACTATTCGATGTACGCCGGTTTTTTCCGGATTATTCGTGGCAACCAGACCGTGTTGTGGGAAAAAGCGCAGCGCAGCGCCTAACCACCTCTCGCTTCTCACCTCTCACCTCTCACCTCTCACTTCTCACCTCTATCTCTGCCTCTCGCTTCTAAATACGCTCTTACCCCGCTAAAACTCACCGTTTGCGCCTGAAAATAATGCTGTGCTGCGGCCGCTTCTTCCGGCGTGGCGCCCAGGTGGTTGAGGATATTGGTAAGGTGCATTTTCATATGCCCTTGCTGGATGCCGGTGGTGATGAGAGAGCGTACAGCCGCAAAATTTTGGGCCAGGCCCACTGCTGCTGTGATACACATCAAATCGCGGGCCGATGGCTGGCCCAGTATTTCCAGCGAACGTTTGGCCAGCGGATGCAGGGCCGTCAAACCTCCAACGGTACCCATTGCGAGGGGCACTTTCAGTTCAAAGCGAAACATGCCATCCTGCACAGTGCAAGTGCTCAGGCTGCGATACTGCCCATCACGTGCGGCATAGGTGTGTCCGCAAGCCTCGATGGCCCGGAAATCATTGCCAGTAGCCAGTACCACGGCATCTATTCCGTTGTAAATCCCTTTGTTGTGGGTGGTAGCCCTGTATGGGTCTATTTGTGCAATGCGTACCGCCATGGCAAAACGCCGGGCCAGGGTATCGGCGTCCATGCCCTGAATACGTGCCAGATCGGCAAACGAAGAAATCGGGCATTCCACCCATGCGCGCACCAAACAGTCGGGCGTGTAGTTGGAAAGTATCGACATAATGACTTCCACATCGCGCTCCGTATCGCTGAGGCCTTGGGTGTCTGTAAAAAAGACTTCCAGGGTATCTGCAAAACGTTCCAGCACCGAATTCACAAAATTTGCGCCCATGCTGTCGCAGGTTTCGAATGATACGCGCAGTTGATAGTAATTCGGTTCTTCCGGAAAATCAATCAGTTCCACACCCAGAATCCCGCCTCCGCGTTTTTCCATATTCGCCACCAGATCGGTGCTGGATTCAAGCAGGCGGGTGCGCAAGGCCGGGAAAATTTCCCGCAAACGCTCCTGCGCTCCGAACCACTGAAAATGCACCTGACCGAGTTTTACCGTCCCGATCACCTCGGCGTGAAAGCCGCCGCGCTCCTGCCAGAACTTTGCGGCACTGCTGGCGGCGGCCACCACACTACTCTCTTCAATCACCATCGGCACGGCATATACTTTCCCGTTGATCAGGAAGTTGGGCGCAATGCTGTATGGCAGTACGTAGTTGGCGATTGCATTTTCGGTAAATCCGTCTACTACGCGTTGTACGGCATCGTCAGGATGTTGCCAGGTAGCCAGTTCGGTTGAAAATGCTCGCGGATCGGTACTGAAATATTCAGCCAGCCAGTTGATTTTTTCCTGTTTATCGAGTTTGGAAAAGCCGCT
>JAEUUT010000248.1 GCA_016787415.1 Saprospiraceae bacterium
GGAAGAGGACGAGATTTCGCCGGAAGAACGCCGCCGCCGTATCGAGGAGGCGCAACGCCGTCGGCAGGAAGCGCTCAACCGCCCGATCAATGTGGTGAAACTCAGTTCGCCACAGACGATCATCGAACTGGAAAACCAGCCGGCGTACCTGCGTAAAAGCATCAACCTGGACGATGTGCCCGATGCCGAACAACCCAGCATGTCCAACTGGACCGTTTCGCTAGAAGATGAAGGCGAAATCAAGGTGGGTGGAAACTCGTATTTACATGACAATGTGGATTAGAATGATGAATGATGAATGATGAATGATGAATTTTGGCCACTCGGGGGAGTTTAGTCTCTCCTGACATGAGATGCCCTAGGAATGGTGCAAATGATGAAGTATTCATCATTCATCATTCATAGTTCATCATTCCGATAAAGTATTATTTCTGCTAAGTGGTAGCGGTCTTGGCGTGTGGGACGCCAGGCCGCTTTTTTATTGCTATAAATGACTATCCGGATATTGTACCCCAGCCAAGCGCAGCGTGTCATCCTGAACGCAGTGAAGGACCCCTGTAACCATTGGCGGCTCCCGATTACAGTGATACTTCACTGCGTTCAGGATGACACGCTGCGCTTGGCTGGGGTACAATATCCGGATAGTCATTTTATTATATATTTAACGCAATATCACCCAGTTTCCCATTCAGCCAGACGGCCGACACGTATGTCATTTCCTCCGGGTCTTCGGCTTCGAAAATCAGTTCAAACTCCAGGGTCTCCGAGTCCAGCGGAATGAGCGAACTGAGGTAAAATTCAGCAGGCCAGGTCGTAAGCGTATCGGGAATAGCAGCGTTTTTCCTCAATTCCTTGTCTACCTTTTGTTTGATGTCCTTTAATTCGTCGAGGATACGATAAATGACAGAGAGTTGAGCGGGGAATGGCCCTTCAAAATTGCCGTCGACGATAAAAGTGGTCTTTTCATTTTGATGTGGCAGTCGGTGTTCGCTCACCCAGGAGTAGGGTTTATCCGGGTCTTTTGATAACACGCGTTCGGAAAGTACGCCGATGCGAGGATCATCGATAAAAATCTCTTTGCCCAGGAAAATATCTTTGATGCTTTTGAGGATAGAAGTAATCATTTGAGAATGTTTTAGAAGTTGTTTAGCACAAATTTATCGGAAATTTGTTGTGTTGGTACATTTATGTAAGAACCGCACATGACTTATACGGAAGTAGATTCCTCTATGATCGACCTCGTCGGTTACGACGCTGCGGAAAAAATGCTGGAAGTGCGTTTCGTCAGTTCTGGCAAAACATACCAGTATTTTGACGTGCCGAAAAAAGTGTACAAAGGCCTGCTCGAAGCGCATTCCAAGGGGCGTTACATGGGCGATTACATTATTGACTTTTACGATTATGTGCAGGTAAAAGGCCGGAGAAAGCGCTGGTGAGAGCATGCAGATGACGCTTAGGCAAATAAATGCCCCTGGTTTTCGTTTCATGCCCGTAACTTGTAACTCCTTGTCAATGAAACTATTATTTCCGATTCTTATGTTGCTGCAAGCCTGTTTCCAACGTACTTCGCCCGAAACAGTGGCTTCCAATGTAAGTGTAGTTGCTGCTGATTCAACGATCGAACAGCGTTTTGCTCCACCGACCGGATTTCAACGTATGGCAATAAAACCGGGGGCATTTGCTTACTACCTCCGCGCACTGCCGCTCAAACCCGCAGTCAGCCCTGTGTTGCTGTTTGACGGAAGGAAAAAATCGAATACTGCCGCATTTACGGCTGTCGTGGATTTACCTATCGGACAAAAAGACCTGCACCAATGCGCTGATGCAGTGATGCGGCTTCGCGCCGAGTATTTCTGGCAAAAACGACAGTTTTCACAAATCCACTTCAACCTGACCAACGGATTCAAGGTGGATTACGAGCGCTGGCGAAAAGGCGAACGGGTAAAGGTAAACGGCAACAAAACCGAGTGGACAAAAACCGCTGCACCTTCCAATTCCTACGCCACGTTTTGGCAATACCTGGAGTTTGTTTTCTCCTACGCCGGCACCTTGTCGCTGTCTAAAGAGTTGCATCCAGTGTCCTTACAAGACATGCAAATCGGTGATGTTTTCATCCGCGGCGGGTCGCCAGGCCATGCCGTTATTGTTGTTGATATGGCTGTAAACAAGTCCGGACAACAAGTTTTCATGCTGGCCCAGAGTTATATGCCAGCGCAGGAAATTCAGGTGTTGACCAACCTGGAAGACGCCAACCTGAGCCCCTGGTACACATTGGACACGACTGCCCTGGTGATCGATACGCCCGAGTGGCGCTTTCGGGCCGGGGAGTTGATGCGGTTTTGAAGTTTACTCATACACAGCAAAAATAGCCAGCACATATGCCCCGGCCCCGTACCCGGCCATTGGGATAGAGCCTTTGTACGACTCCGTGTCCAGCGTGATAATTTCCGGAATCAGGTTGTAGTTGCGCCCCGCAATGTTGGTAACACGCCGCACCAGCCGTTTGGCTTCTGCCTTGTTACCAAAATGTTCTTGTGCCACAGCCACCCGCAAGCCGGCAAAGGGCCATTCCTGGTTTTCATATGAATCCGCGCTGTTGATGCGGATATAACCTGCTTTCGCGCCGGTTTTTACACCCAGTGCGGCATTACAGGCTTCCATGTGGGTGCGAAACAGCGCGGGATCCTGTATAAAACCGCCTGCAAACAATTCGAAAGTGGCCGCGTCAAAAAAATAATGGTCGTTCGGCGACGTGTCCTGCGCATTGCCTTTCAGCAGCCGGTTTTCATATAGCATATGATCCTTAATGCCAGCCCTGAGTCGTTTGGATGCCTCCATGTATGCGTCATATTCGTATCCAAATTGCTGCTGCATGGCAGCGAATTTTTCCAGACCCAGTCCGCACACGCCGGAAGTAAAGGTGTACGACCGGCCGGGTAAATGATGTTCCCAGGGCCCCGAATCTGCACGTATAATGTTCTGACTGTTGATGTTATGAACAATAGCATCGGCCACCTTGCCTTGCAGAACGGGTTGCCACTGCCGGTAAAAAGCCGAGTCGCTGCTGCTGCTTACATAATTGCACAACGCGATGAGAAACAACCCGAAGTCGTCGATTTCAATATTGGGCCCACGGTGGTCGAAATCGCTTTCTTCGCGGCCATTTCCAAAATAACGCGTCACGGAAATCTGGTAATCTACCCCGATACCGTAGTCTTTTCCGTCTGTGTGGACGTAGTGTTTGTATTGATTGGTGGATTCTGTCGCAAGCATGAACAGCAGCGCTTTTCGGGCTTCCTCGTACAAGCCCAGTTGGGTCAGTGCGTCGATGGCAAACGCGGCATCGCGTACCCAGGAGATCGACCACACACCCGGTCGAAGCGAAGCCAGTATCTGACCTTCTGCAAATGGAAATATTTCATTATCAGCCACTTGCGCCATCTTTAGCACAGATACTGATTGTTCCATCAGGTTGCGCTCGGCTCGGCGCAGCCCGCCCGGGAAACGACAGCGTTCGAACACTTGTCGCATCCAGCCCACTTCGGCAACTGCCAGTGAACCCGGCATGGAAGCCAGGTAGTCGCGGCTGTGCTTCAGGTCGTTGCCATCGGCCGGGCCGAACAAAAAATACTTTTCTGCCTGTTTGCCTGTTTTTTTGAAAACACTTGTCACTTGCAGGCCTTCCGGACTTTTGTACACAAAACGCAGGGCGGCAATGCGCGTCGAATCGCCGCGCAGTACGGCGTAAAACATCCGGTCTGAATTGCCAAACGAAGCGAAGTAGTTGACAGTGAAGTGTTTGTAATGCACTTCAATGACGTGCGTGTTTTGCAGGTAAGCCGCGGACAAAGGCTTTTCGGGCGAATCGAGGGTCAACTGCGACATATAAGGCTGCACAAACAAAGCCGAGTCATAGGCCGAAAAAATGTGCGGATACACATTTTCCACTTCATGGGTGGCGGTGTTGTACACGGCGGCTACCAGGCCATTGGAGGTAGTGAGTTGGTGGTAGGAGCGGCCCTGTTTGCGCTGTTCGCGCAGCATTTTTTCGTATTGTTTTCTGGGCATGAGTTCCACTGGCGCCAGGTAAATGCCGCCACCTCCTGCGCCGTCGTACACACGGATGGCCAGGGTATTTTGTTTTTTGAGCAGGGTGGCTGGAATCGCGTAGTTGCGCGGCGTGTCCCAGGCCGATTGGTCGTCGGGCGGAAATTTTCCGGTGCTGCCAATCAGCACGCCGTTGAGGTAGGTTTCGTCCGAATCGTCGATGGCGCCGATGCGCAAGACAAAATCCTGGCGAAGAAACTGATCGGGTATTTGAAAAGTCGTGCGGTACCAGGCATATCCGTCGTAGTTAGGGAGCAGACTGCTTTCCCAGGTGGAAGGAACGAAGATCGTTTGCCAGCCTTGTTCATCCATTTGTTCGGCTTTCCACGCAGGGTTGTCGCCATCGTGGAATTTCCAGTTGCCGGAAAGCGCGATACTTTGGGCAGAAATGTTTGCAGAAAACAGTAGAATTATGACAAACAGGATGCAGGAACGAAACATAAGCGAGTGCGTTGAAATTAGTAAGCAGAAAACCCTGCAATGTTTCAAACCACAGCGGTTTTTTTCAACTGTTTTCAGGATATTTACACGCTCTTGTTTCAAAAATATCACTACATGTACCCACTTGCATCTTCTCCTTCTGATACTGTTGTCGAGGCCTTGTTCGACTTCCTGCGCGGGTTTCAGATTTCAGCCGCCGCTCTGGAGAAAATAAGGGCCGGCATCTCGGTACTGCAAGTGAAAGCAAACACCGTACTGGTTAAGCCCGGCAAGGTTTGCCATTGTGTGTATTTTGTAAAAGAAGGCGGTTTTGTGTGTCGTTATGTCAACGAAGCATTTGAAAAAGAAAAAACCATCAATTTTTATCTGCCCGATCTGCACCCGTTTATGGCCTGTGTCGACAGTTATTTTACCCAGACGCCTACGCAGTGCGAACTCCGGGCGGTGGAAGATTCTGTGGTATTGTCCATGTCCAAAACAGCCATCGACCTGCTGATACAAGAGGATTTTTCCCTAAGAAATGTGTACGATACCCTTGTAATTCATGCACTTACGGAGGAAAATGAATTGAAACTCAAAATCATCGCCTACACCTCCGAGCAACTGTACGACTACATTCTTGAAAACCTCCCGTCCGTGATACAGAAAGTGCCTTCCAAATACATTGCCGAGTTCATGGGCATTTCGGCCGAGTGGTTGAGTAAACTTAAACGGGTGAAAAAGTAGCGCGTACTATTTCTTGAATTAATTCAATGTCGCGGCACAAAAGCCGAAAATACCTTTGTCGGGTCGTTTTTTCAACACAAACATACACCATGACAAAGCCGCATACCGGATTCAATGCCGCCGACTTTCAAACCGAATACGCCCCGTTTTTTGACGCTGTGATAACGCCTGTTCCGCTCTTCGTAGCGGATGCACTGGCTGCGCTGCCGCTTCCCTGGGGACTGCTGCCCGATATTTCCGACCTGTCGGTTTTGGAAAAATCCGGGTATCAGCCTGTCGAGTCAGGGTATTCGGTAGCGCCGGATGGCAGCATGGCCATCGCCGTACACACGCCGATGCCCGGCGTTGATCCGCGTATGTGGGCCTGGTGGTTTGGCTGGCATGGCTCGCAAGATCGCCGCTATAAATTGTGGCACCCCGGCGCGCACGTCAGCGCCCGCTGGCAAGACGGCCGGAACGACCATTGCTACATCGGCCGCACCTCGTTGGTGAAGGAATACATCGGCGACAAGCTGCTGGATGCAGCCGTTCAGTTCAAATCGCCGCTGGAATTTGGACTCTCGTTTGATGCTGTCAACCACCCGGAAAAAGTGGTGTACATCTGCGCCAAAATTGGCCATCCAAGTTTGCCAATTGATTACGGGTACCTCGTGCACCAGGTCAGGGCCGTGGAAGGCGGCGCCGAAATGCGGTCCCGTTTCTGGCTGGGTGGAAAGTACGTGTCGCCGCGCCAACAGGGAAAAATTGAAAGTCTGGCCGTAGGCATTATGAAAAAAATCAAGTCGTTACCCAAGGGATTTGGCCGCGACATGCTGCGCCATTGTTCGGAAGAAATGAACCACCTGGCAGCATTTTTACCCGCTTTGTATCAAAAATTTGCCTCCGAAGCCGACGAAATGGCCATCAACGGCAACGTGGCTCGCCGTGGCGACGCCGATTTTGATGCGACCCTTATGAGCACCTTGTTCAACAAAATAGACCCCGGGCAGCGGCCTTCCATGATCTTCGAGCCGCATACTGTGGAAGATGTGATACGGATTGTCCGGTATGCCAAACGCACAGGAAAACGTATTACGGTGAGTTCGGGGGGGCACAGTTTCAGTGCCAATTTCGTCCGTGAAGACGCCCTGCTGGTACTAATGAAACATTTCAATCAGTACGAGGTGAACAAAGACGCCATGACGGCGCAGGCAGGCCCGGGCGTGGGCGGCAGTGTTTTGATGGAAGCATTGTTTCGACAGCAACTCTTCTTCCCGGCCGGGCACTGCAAGGGCGTTTGTATCGGGGGCTACCTTTTGCAGGGCGGCTACGGCTGGAACGGTCGGAAAATGGGCATCGCATGCCAGTACATCACGGCGATGGACATTGTGACGGCTGATGGCGAACTGGTACACGCCAATACTCAACAGTATGCTGATCTGTTTTGGGCGGCTCGGGGTTCCGGGCCGGGTTTTTTCGGTATCGTGGTCAGGTTTTATTTGCAGGTGTTTCCATTGCCACCGTACCGGGCCATCATGGCCCACGATTTTGGTATCGAACACCTGGAAGATGTGTATCGCTGGGCGTACGACATCGGGCCAGACATTCCGAAAGCGGTTGAATTTCAATTGATGATGAGCAAAAACATGCTCAATCTGTTGGGGCCGGGTATCGAAGCGCTGGCGCCCATTTTTGCCGATACGAAAGAGGAGTTTGAAGCAGCGAAGTCGTTTATGCTCCACAGCCCGATCCGGAAAAAGGCCAAAATAGTCATGCCTGCGTTCAATCCCGGCATCGATATGCTGTACAAAGCCACAATGTCGCACTATCCGTCCAATTACCATTATGGCGTGGACAACATGTGGACGCATGCCGACATAGACAGTCTTTTGCCTTATGTCAGGAAAATTGCCGACACCCTGCCGCCTGCGCCCTCGCACTTCCTGTGGCTCAACTGGCAGCCTGATTCGCAGCGGACGGACATGGCATACAGCAAGGAAGACAAGATTTACCTGGCTCTGTACAGTTGCTGGAAAAACAGTGCCGATACGCCGCGCTATGCCAACTGGGCGCCCGACCTCATGCGCGAGATGCAGCACCTTTCCTCGGGCATCCAATTGGCCGATGAAGGGCTACACAAACGCGCTGCGGCATTTATGAGCCCTGAAAATTTGCAAAAAGTGCAGGAGGTGAGAGGACGGTATGATCCGACAGGGGTGTTTTTTGAGTGGCATAGTAAGTTATAGGAGAGGATGTGAATTCAACTTGTTTACGGTTCTCCCGTAGCGTAATTTCCCGCAGATTTACGCAGAATACACGCAGATTTACGCAGATCGTAGAGTACACCAAATTTCACTTTGAGATCAAATGAAATACGCCTACTCTACGATCTGCGTAAATCTGCGGGAAAATCTGCGTAAATCTGCGGGAAAATACTCTACGGAAAATTACTCTGCGGGATAAACCTGTGTAGAAGAAATCATCGTTTGCGTTTCCCGGAAACCCTTTACATTTGGCTGTTTCACTTTTGCCTGCCGATATACCCCCTTTCTGGTTGGCGTTAATTTCTTCGGCATGCCAAACAAGTACATCCTCCTGCTGCTCTTGTTGTTTTCAGTTGATGCCCGTGCCGACGACGGATACCGGCTTTGGTTGAAATACGACCGGATACAGGATGCGGCCCGGCTAAACGAATACCGGTGTTTTACACGTTTTATCGAAATGGCCTATCCCGAGTCGCCCATAGAGCAAAGCGCGCGTGCCGAACTCATCATGGGGCTGGAAGGGTTGCTGGGCGTCAAAATCGGCGCTGCAAAACAAAAATCTGGTGGCATACGCTTGCGCATCGATGATAAATTGCCGGATGAAGGTTTTCGCATCGAACAAAAAAATGGCGACCTGCTGGTATCAGGTGGCGGCGACAAAGGCATTTTATATGGCGCTTTTGCCCTGTTGCGGCTCATGCAAACAGAACAGCCGCTTTCCGTACTGCCGTTTTCCGATGCACCAAAGATTGAGTTGCGTATGCTCAACCACTGGGATAATCCGCTGGGCACGATCGAACGCGGCTATGCAGGCGCTTCTTTGTGGAAATGGTACGAACTGCCGGAGCTCATCGATCCGCGCTACCGCGATTACGCCCGCGCCAATGCGTCCATCGGCATCAATGCAGTGGTCATCAACAACGTCAATGCCAGCACGCGTTTTTTAACCCCGGAATACCTGAAAAAAGTAAAAGCGCTGGCAAACATATTTCAAGCCTATGGTATTCAGGTGTTTTTGTCCATCAACTTCGCCTCGCCGAAAATCCTGGGCGACCTGAACACCTCCGACCCGCTCGACCCGCAAGTGCGCCGCTGGTGGCAGGACAAAACAGACTGGGTATACCGGTACATTCCCGATCTGGGCGGATTTCTGGTAAAAGCCAATTCGGAAGGCGAACCCGGCCCGCAGGAATATGGCCGCACCCATGCCGATGGCGCCAATATGCTGGCTGAAACCTTGCGTGGGCATGCAGGGCGTGTCATCTGGCGGGCGTTTGTGTACAGCCCCGACCCTGCCGGCGACCGTTTTCAGGAAGCCTATCGCGAATTTCAGCCGCTCGACGGGCTTTTTGCTCCCAATGTGACGATACAAGTCAAAAATGGCCCCATCGATTTTCAGCCACGAGAGCCATTTCATCCGCTTTTTGGCGCCATGCCGAAAACGCCGCTGGCGCTGGAATTTCAAATTACACAGGAATACCTTGGGTTTTCCACCAACCTCGTCTACCAGGCGTCTCTGTACAAAGAGTGCCTCGACGCCGATACCTATGCAAAAGGCAAAGGCTCCACTGTGGCGCGGGTGATCGATGGCAAAGTGCATGGGTACGCCCGCACGGCCATTGCAGGCGTAGCCAATACAGGCTCTGATCGCAACTGGACCGGCCACCTGATGAGCCAGGCCAACTGGTATGCCTTCGGCCGCTTGGCCTGGAATCATACGCTGTCGGAAGCAGATATCGCTGATGAATGGATCAAAATGACCTGGACCAAGCAGCCGCAAGCCGTCGAAATTATCAAGGATATATTGTTGAAATCCAGGCAGATATATGTGGATTTTACAACGCCGCTGGGCTTGCACCACATCATGGGACAGGGTATTCATTTCGGCCCCGAACCCTGGCTCGACAAAAGCGCCCGGCCTGACTGGACTTCCACCTATTATCATCGTGCCGATGCTGTCGGGCTTGGATTCGACCGTACCGCCTCGGGCAACAATGTGTTGGCCCTATATCGTCCGGAAGTGCGGGCATCGTGGGAAAATAGGGCATCTTGCGACCTGAATTATCTGCTCTGGTTTCACCACGTCGGCTGGAGTGAACGCCTGTCTACCGGGAAAACATTGTGGGAGGAACTCTGCACGCG
>JAEUUT010000267.1 GCA_016787415.1 Saprospiraceae bacterium
CGGATTTAAACAGATTTTTTAGTGGCCTTGCGGCCACTTCTTTTTGATTTTTACGGATTTGCCCGCCTTCGGCGGCTGGATACGCATGGTATACACATGAAATGATACAAGGGATCGATGTTGATTTTTGCTTGCTTTATAGAAGATTGATTCGATTTACGTCCCGCCGAAGGCGGGCAAATCCGTAAAAATCAAAAAAAGGTGGCCGTAAGGCCACTAAAAATCAGTTTAAATCCGCTTTATCCGCTTCATCCGCGTTCCCATCCCTCTAAAAGGGGCGTAGCCGAACAAATCCTTCGTACACCCCTACTGCCGAGTTGGAAATGAAAAGCGAAGTTGTACCCACTGTTTAACCATTAAAATAAAAACCTGATTATGAACCGTTTGCAAAATAAAGTCGCCATTGTTACAGGTGCTGCAGGTGGTATGGGAAAATCCATCGCCCTCCTATTTGCACAAGAAGGCGCCTCTGTACTGGCCACTGATATTCAATTCGAAAAAATGAATGCCTGGGTGAAGGAAGCGAATATGCAGCACCTTGCCTGTATCCAACACGATGTTGAATCCGATACAAACTGGCAGCAGGTGGTAGAGAAAGCGCTGGAGTTGTTCGGAAAAATCGACATTCTCATCAACAACGCAGGCGTATACCAACCTTTGGAAACCACAGAAGCCACCACCCTGGAACGTTGGAACAAGGTGCTTTCCATAAACCTGACAAGCGCTTTTCTGGGGGCAAAAACTGCCCTGCCGCATTTGAAAAAGTCGGGCAAGGCTGCCATTGTCAACATCTCTTCCATAGCCGGTATGGTAGGTGGCAATGGCGCGGCATACTCTTCTTCGAAGGCGGGCATGCGCTTGCTTACAAAGGATCAGGCCGTTGAATTTGCACCTTTTAATATTCGTGTCAATTCCATTCACCCCGGTGGCGTGCTGACACCCATGACAGAGCATTTGTTCCCGGTCGATCCGGCACAAAAAACGGCCATGCTCGCCGCCATGTGCCCACTGGGTCGCATCGGAACGCCGGAGGAAATAGCATACGGGGCTTTATACCTGGCGTCAGACGAATCGTCGTATGTGACTGGCAATGAATTGGTTATTGATGGAGGCATGATTGCCAGATAAACCGTACCTTTTCTGGATGAACCATAAATATTTGGTCGGAGCAGCGCTGCTATTGGTGGTGATTACATTTGTCGCTAAACTTATTTGCAACAAATCATCGGGTGATAGCAGCACTGTTCTGCCTTTATCTGAAATTTCACCTGTCCAGGGGAGTACTTCCGAGCCACCGGAAAAACCCATTTTGGGCATACCTGTAACCCGGCAGGTGGCAATAGAGCATTATTTTCAATACATGGATGATCTGGTTCGTGCATATGATACGCTGGTTCCTTATGAATTAAGCGAACAATTTCTGGTGCGCGCAAACCCCTGGTTAATCGACAGACTGGAAAACACGGATTATTACCGCCAGATAGCGCTGGGAAATTTCGTCGTTGATCAACGCAAGATGACGATCCTTCAAGCAGGTGATACGCTCTTTTTACCTGGGCCCAAGGCTGCCAGTATTTTACAAACCGACATACAAGCAACCTACCTTGACATCAATCTCCCCGCATTCAGGTTGCATATTATTCAAAGGGACAGCGTGTTGTATGATTTTCCGGTGCGCATCGGAAAAAATCAGAAAAAATACCTGGCAATGGCGAAGGGATATGTGGATTTGCGCACCCACACCGGAACGGGTGAAATCATTCGTATCAACCGCAGCCCTGTGTTCTACGATCCAGTGACCGGAAAACAGTTTACGCATACCAAAAGAGACGATCACAACACCACCTGGATGCCGCTCATCCCGTGGATTGAACCTTCAATAAATGGTAATAGATACGGCCAGATGATACACCCGACGACCAACCCTCGTACGCTTGGAAAACCAGCCTCCAATGGTTGTATTGGTTTGAAGGAAGCCGACGCATGGCGGGTTTACTACTATGCCCCGCTTGGGACGAAAGTAGTGATACGCTATGACCTGCTGGAAGTGAGTCCGAATGGGGATACCCTGCGGTACAACGACGTTTATCAGTATCAAACGGGCAGAAAAAAAACTGTTGGAAAAAGCGCACTTTTACCAAGCGCCGGCTCTGAACAAGTTTGTTGGTGCGGTCAATAAATCAGGTCAATTCATGCCGCAAATCAGGTCAATTCATGCCGCGAAAACCTCCAAAATAATATTGCAGTCCCAATGAAATGGCAAATTGGTTGGTGCGGGTAGTATTGGAAGTTTTTACGCCTGCAATCTCCGTATCAAACTTGCTTTTGGCATAATTGTATTTCAGGATGGCCTCAATCCCAAAACCACCCCTGGTATACACTGTAAGGCCAGGGCCTGCTCCCAATGCTATGATATTCGTTTCAATACTTTGCTGTACGCCGCTGACAGTTTGATTATCGGCAGAGTTGCCAAAACCGACGTTTGCAACTGCAAAAAAAGCCACGCTTTCCGATGCGGGAAAGTACAATCGGGCAAATGGTCCGAAAAGCAGGTCACTGTCGTCGGTTTTATCGCCGTTGGGCTCCGTAATGGAGTGGAGGGTGAAGTCGGCGCCAACCCCCAGCGCAAAATTGTTCAGCAGGAAATAGCCAATACTGGGTGCTATGTTGATTTGATTGGAAGAAAGCCCTTCGTTGCTTTGACCACCTGAGGTGACTTTGGAGTCTGCAGTGGAAAAACCGACGTTAGAACCAATTAGAAAATTTCCCTGATTAAAAACCTGGGAAAATGCGCTCCATTGTACAGCGAACGCCATCAGCGAGAACATGACAATTTTTTTCATAATTGCTGTCATTTTCTACAAAGATGGGCTGCTTGAGGGCTGTTCCGCAGTGTGGGTGGTCAAGAATGGGGTTGATCCATATCAGTATTAATTTAGGAGAAAACCAAGTGTACGCTACGTTTTGTGTTATTTTCTATGTTTCAATTATTTACTGACTCGTACAAAACGCATCGCTCAACGAACACACCACCACTTGCACCGGCCCGACCGTAGCGGGAGCGCACACCTGAAAACTGGCGCTGCTGTTGTTCGTATTCACGGTTTGGTTGGAGCCGCCCGGTTCCAGTCGCCACTGAAAACTAAACGGCGGCGTTCCCACCAGGTTTACAGAAATGGTCTGGCATTGTCCCGCGCACACGTCGGCAGCCGACGACAGGCTCAGCGAAGGTAATGGCCGCGGAGTCAGGGTAACGGAGGCGGTGCCCGTGCATCCTACGCTGTTGGTGACGGTCACGGTGTACGTGCCGGGTTGGTTCGTACTGATGACGGCGCCCGACTGTCCGGTCGACCAAGAATAACCCGTAAAACCACCTGACGCCGTGAGCGTAGCCGAACCGCCAGGGCACACACTCGTGGTGGAAGCCGTAATACCTACGCCGGACAATGGCACAACATTGACCGTGACATCGTCGGTATCGGTACCGCAACCAGGAATGGTCACCGTGACGGTATAAGTGGTTGTTATGGTAGGATTTACGCTGGTCGTCGCACTCGAACTGCCCGTGCTCCAGGAATAAGTGCCGCCCCCGGTAGCCGTCAGGTTAACAGACTGTCCGGAACAAATATTCACATCCGGCCCGGCATTGGCCGTAGGTGGGTTACTTGTGTTACCGAAGGTAATCGACCAACTGTTTACCGTACCAACGTCGAGTCCCACGTAGTCATTGATATACAAAGTCCAGTTGCCGTCGGCATTGATCCCGTTAAAGGTATTGGCAAATGTAAAAGTGCCAAGCGGATTGACATTCGAATAAGGGTTGCCCAGGGTGGTCGCGCGGCCTTCCGGCCGAAAAGTACCGGTGAAAGGCGGTGCACTGGCTGTAATAAAAGTGGGCGCTGCGTCTGTAAAAATGGTATTGATGTAATTGTCGCCACCACCGCCGTTGCTGGTCGACAAATCCAGAAAAACGCCATTGGGCGCCACTAGTAAAATACCAATATCGCCTACCCACGTATGGGTCAGGTTGATTTCCACCTGCTGAATATTAAAACATCCGCCCAGTACCCCTACCCCGCTTACTGCGGCGGGTGATTGAGTAATACCGGCAGTAACGGCAGGAGCCCCCGGCGGAATGGGCAAGGGCGCTGTACCAATAAAGGTCTGTGCCGAAACATGCATGGAACAGATCAGAAACAATGTATTGAAAACTATATTTTTCATGGTTTGAATCGTTGTTGTTGAAAAATGAAAAGGTGGGTGCAAGCATCAGCGTACTACGGCCACCTCTCCTTCCATGATTTCGCTGGTGCCGTCAGCATACGACAGACGGGCCCACCAAACGTACACACCTGGCGTAACATCCTGATTGCGGTAACGCCCGTCCCAACCTATATTGGGGTCATTGGGCGCTATATTTTGCAAGGCTGCCATCTGATTTCCCCAGCGATCAAAAATTTCCAATACTTGTATGTTGGTTAAAAAAGCGTCGCCAAAAATGGTGAAGCGGTCATTTCCCGCACTGCCTGGCGTAATAACATTGGGAGCAAAAATCGACGACTGCTTTTTGGTTTGCAATAAAAACTGCCCCGTAGCAATACATCCACCCAGCGTGGTAGCATTGAACAACAACGTGGTCGTAGCGTCCACCACGACCCTGGGGTTCAGGCAATCCGCACACGATAAATTCACCGGCGTGGCGCTCGTCCAACTGATAGAAACGGGTGTAAATGGCAAGGTAACCGACAAGTTAACAGGTACGCCACGCAGCACCTCCAGGGTATCGCCCACCTGCGTTTGCAACAACTCACCGGAAGGCACCTCCGCGTCCAGTTCGGTCGTACATCCAAAACTGTCAGCCAGGCGAATAGCGTACACGCCACCTTCCAGATTATTGATTGTGAAGAAGTTATCGACCAGGGATTCGGGACTGCCGTTATCGATGGTAATAGTGGTGGCCGTCGCTGGGGCCTGTGCCAACAGCACGGTTACCTGCCCCAGCGTTTCGCAGGTGGGTGGTACGATGTCCAGTTCCGGCGCCAGCGGCGGTGCTGCCGTCAGAGACACCGTGGCGGTACCCGTGCAGCCCAGCGCGTCGGTTACCGTAAGGGTATATGGTCCAGGCAACAGGTTGCTGACAGCCGCACTGTTGCCGCCGCCGCCGCTCCACACGAAACTGAACGGTGCGGTGCCATTGTTGACGCTGGCCGCCGCCGAGGCCAGTGCCTGTTCGGCGCACGGCGTGGCAAAACCGCCGTAGTTGCTGGTAACGGCAATAGTCGGAACCGGCAAAGCCCCCACCACCACCGTTCGTGCTGCCGTTGCGGTGCAACCGTTATTATCCGTCACGGTAACGCTGTAATTGCCGGCGCTATCAACGCTGATCCCGGCGGTATTTTGATTGCCGGACCATTGGTACGCATTGAAACCGGAAGTGGCAGATAGTGTGCTGCTGCTGCCCGCGCAAAATTGGTTGTCGCCCGCAATAGCAACCGTGGGCGCCGGGAAATTGCCAACCACCGCAGTGGCTGTGGCCGTACAGCCGCTGCCATCCGTAACCGTTACTGCATAAGTGGTAGGAGTAGTAGCCGTAATACTGGCGGTGTTGCCGCTCTGGCTCCAATGATAGTTGGAAAAGCCAGCGCTAGCGCTCAGGGTGACAGGAACACCGGGGCAAACCGAACTTCCACCCGATACGGTTACGACGGGCAGTACGGGCACGGTGATCGTTTGCACAGCAGTGCTTGTACAACCCGACGCATCGGCCACCGTCACAGTATAAGTCCCTGAATTTGAAACAGTTAAAGTTTGGCCAAGCGTCGCTCCACCCGACCAGTTGTAGTTACTGAAACCAGCCCCGGCATCCAGGGTCAGCGTGCCGGCACATTGGTACGGTTGTACTGCAATGGCTGGCGACAAAGGTGGCGCCAACGTAGTGCTCAAACTGGCCGTAGCGTTGCAGCCATTGGCATCGGTCACCGTTACCACAAACACATCAGCGGTGTCAACGCTAATGGCGGCATTCGACTGGCCATTTGACCATGCGTAAGCGGCAAAGCCTGACGAAGCGTTGAGGGTGGTGCTGCTGTTGGGGCAAATCAGGCTGTTTCCGCTGATATTAACAACCGGTTGCGGGAAATTACCCAATGTTGCGCTGGCTGTTGTCGTACAGCCATTGTCATCTGTTACCGTAACCGTGTAAGTGGCTGGTGTGCTGGTCGAAAAACTGGCGCCAGCCCCAGTGCCCGTCCAGGCATATGAAACGAAACCGGAGGTGGCGGTAAGTGTAGCAGCATCTCCAGGGCATACATTGCCCCCTCCTGTTACCGTAGCCACGGGTTGGGCCGGCACTATTACAGCCTGTGTGGCGGTGCCAGTACAGCCAGCCACATCCGTTACTGTCACTGTGTAAGTTCCTGAATTTGAAACGCTTACAGTCTGACTGACCGCACTTGCCCCCGACCAGTTGTACGTGCTGAAACCGGCGCCTGCATCGAGTGTAAGCGTAGCAGTACACTGGTAGGGCTGCACCACGATTGCTGGAGACACTGGAGGCGCCAATGTGGTAGCGAGGCTATTGCTTGCTGTACAGCCATTGCCATCCGTAATGGTGACCATGTAATTGCTCACGCTGTCTACTGTAATGGTGGGCGTATCAAGACCATTCGACCATTGGTATGCATTGAATACACCCGAAGCACTGAGGGTGGTGGTACTGCCACTGCAAATTTGAGTATTGCCGGTAATGACGACAACGGGTTGGGCAAAATTCTCCACCGAGGCGCTGGCGGTTGCCGTACAGCCATCGCTGTCGGTGACCGTTACGGTGTACAGTCCCGCACTCAGCGTGGTGATGCTCGGTGTCGTCTCATTGCTATTCCATTGATAATCAACAAAACCTGCTGTTGCTGTCAGGGTTGCAGCCTGACCGGGACACACATTTCCCCCGCCATTTATCTGTGCTTGCGACAAAACAGGCACCGAAACGGTCGATGCCGCAGTACCCGTACAACCGGTAGCATTGGTGACGGTGACGACATACGTACCCGAACTCGAAACGCTGAAGGAAGCAGTGGCTACTCCCCCACCCGACCAGGTATACGTGCTGAAACCCGGCCCGGCATCTAGCGTCAACGTGCCCGTACATTGATACGGCTGCACCACAATGGCCGGATTCAGGGCCGTCACAGCCGATGTAGTTAGGTTTGCAGTAGCCGTACAGCCGTTGGCGTCCGTTGCCGTCACCATGTAATTGCTCACACTATCGACAGAAATGCTTGCTGTAAGCGGCCCATTCGACCACTGGTAACTGGCAAAGCCGTTAGAGGCACTCAGCGTAGTGGTGCTACCGGCACAAATTTCCGCACTCCCGTTGATACTGACCATTGGCTGCGGGAAATTCGCCACCACGGCACTGGCGGTCGCCGTGCAGCCGTTGTTGTCGGTTACCGTGACTGTGTACGTGGTCGGATTGCTGACCAGGATGCTGGACACGAGTTCGGCATTGCTCCATTGATAACTGACGAAACCTGCGCCGGCGCTCAAAGTAGTTGTACTGCCCGGGCACACTGTACCACCGCCGTTCACGGTTGTCTGTGGTACAGCAGGCACTGTTACGCTCACATTGGCAGTGCCCGTACAGCCCCCCGAACCGGTTACCGTGAGCGTGTAGGCGCCCGATTGCAGGGCGGTGGCGGCGGCAGTGGTTTCGCCATTCGACCAGGCATAAGCCGTAAATCCGGCGCTGCCTTCCAGGGTGATTTGCCCGTTACAGGCGTAAGGCTGGGGTGAAA
The DNA here is from genome assembly GCA_016787415.1 of Saprospiraceae bacterium. Lineage (GTDB taxonomy): Bacteria > Bacteroidota > Bacteroidia > Chitinophagales > Saprospiraceae > M3007. The sequence continues at coordinate 7,794 of JAEUUT010000267.1, forward strand.
TTTGTGGTTGCAAAGCATCCAAAACCAGCAAACTCTGTGACGCACTGGCCGTGCAGCCATTGTTGTCGGTTACAGTAACCGTGTATGTATCGGCAGTATTTACAGAAATATCAGCACTTTGATTGCCGGTCGACCATTGGTAAGCGTTGAAACCTGGCGACGCGCTGTATAAAGCCGTGCTGTTGGTACAAATCGTGATGGGGCCGCTGATGCCGGCCACTGGCGCTACGAAATTAGCCACCGTAGCCGTAGCCGTTGTGGTACAGCCCACCGCATCGGTCACTGTCACCACATAGGTAGCCGGCGCCGTTACGTTGACATTAGCCGTCAGCGGGCCGTTGCTCCAGGCGTAATTTGAAAAACCGGGCGTGGCTGCCAGATTGACTGCCGTACCGGGGCATACCGTACTTCCACCGCTCACCGAGGCTGCCGGAGGTGTTGGAATGTTGACCGTAAAACTGGCAGTGCCGGTACAGCCTCCTGTTTCGGTGACCGTCACGGTGTAGGTGCCGGAGGTATTCACTGTGTTGGTTTGCAAGGCGGCACTGTTATTCCAGTTGTAAGTAGCAAAACCCGCACCTGCATCGAGGGTAAATTGTCCATCGCAGAGATAAGGTTGTGCCACAATTTGTGGTTGTAGGGTATTGGACAAGGTGAGCGTTTGCGTATCAGTACCTGTGCAGCCATTAGCCGCCGTGACGGTTACCGTGTATGTACCTGCTGTATTCACCGTAATACTCGAAGCATTGGTTGAGTTGGACCATTGATAAGCACTAAAAATACCCGGCACTGTAAACGTAGCAGAACTACCGGGACAAATAGCAGCAGGGCCGGCGATATTGGGATTAGGGGCTACTAAAGCATTGACCGTGAATTGGTTGCTAGCGGTGCATCCTTGCGCATCGGTGACGGTAACAGTATACAAACCGGCAGCGTTCACGGTGCGGGTGGAACTGTTGACAGGGCTGCCCGACCATTGATACGACCCATAACCGACTGTGGCATTTAAAACAGTGCTTGCGCCCGGACAAATCAGGCTGTTACCGCTGATGGTAACGCTGGGGGCTATGGGTATGGTGACTGCATATGTGTCAGAGCCCGTACAGCCCGCTGCATTGGTGACCGTTACGCTGTATGTACTGTTATTGACTACAGTAATACTTGGGATGCTTTGGGCAGTCGACCAATTGTAGGTATTGAAGTTGCCCCCTGCCGTCAGCACCAACTGTCCATCGCACTGGTAGGGTTGCTCTGTGATGTTAGGGCTGGGCGAGGCATTAACCGTCAGCACTCGACTGGCAGTATTGGTACAGCCATTCGCGGCCGTTACGGTTACGGTGTATGTTCCGGCATTGCTAATGGTAATGCTCTGGTTGTTGCCATTTCCACCCGACCATTGATATGCATTAAATGACGTATTTACCGAAAAAGTGGTGCCGCTGCCGCTGCAAATGGTATTGTTGCCGACAATAACCGGACTTGGTGCTGGCAGGACACTCACCGTAGCACTGCTGGTAGTAGTGCAGCCAAAGGCATCCGTAGCCGTCAACATGTAAGTACCCGCAGAGATAGCCGTGAAGTTGGGGCCGCTGTTGTTGCCCGTCCAGATATAGGCGCTCAAGCCGGGTGTAGCCGATAATACCACTGAACTACCCTGGCAAAAGACACCAGGGCCACTAATGCTCACGCTGGGCGGCGAGGGAATGTTGACATTAATATTGTCGGTGCCTGAGCAGCCCAGTGCGTTTGTCACCGTCACCGTGAACAATCCCGAATTATTAACTGTGAGGCTGGCACTGTTGCCCCCTGGATTACTCCAGGCGTAGGTAGCAAAACCGGTTCCGGCATTTAAGGTGAATTGGCCATTACACGCATAGGGTTGCGCAACAATATTGGGTGCGGGCGCTGCCACGACATTCACACTCTGACTGGCTGTGCCTGTGCAGCCGTTGGCCGCTGTGACCGTGACGGTATAGGTACCGCCATTACTAACCGTGATGGACTGGCTGTTGCCATTACCGCCACTCCAGGCGTATGCGTTGAAGCCCGTTCCGGAATTCAGGATAGTATTTCCACCTGCACAGAACGAAGTGGTTCCGCTAATGGTCGGTGTGGGCGCCGGCAAGGTCGTTACAGTAGCCGTATTAGTGACCGTACAACCGAACGCGTCGGTAGCGGTCACGGTATAGGTGCCGGAGTTACTGACATTCAGCGTAGCGCCGCTACCTCCCGGAGCGCTCCAGGCGTAACTGCTTAGTCCAGGGGTGGCACTCAGTTGGGTCGTACTACCCTGGCAAAAAGATCCGCTGGTGCTGATACTAACAGTTGGTGGCGGCGGGATGGTTACGTTGATGTCATCGGTGCCAGTACAACCATTGGCCGCCGTTACCGTCACCGTGTACAAGCCCGGACTGCTGACCGTAAGAGTGGCACTGCTGCCTCCGGGTGCGCTCCAGGAATAACTGCTAAAGCCACTACCAGCATTCAGGGTGCGTTGGCCATTGCACTGATAAGTGGCCTGCACAATATTAGGCGTAGGGCCTGCCAACTGTGTGACGGCTACAGAAGCCGTCCCGGTGCAACCAGCCGCGTTGGTCACTGTCACCACGTAAGTACCGGGCGCAGTAGCCGTCAGGCTCGAAGCAGAGCCGCTCCCCGCGCCACCCCAGTTGTACGAACTAAAACTCCCCGGCACACTGAGAATAGTGCTACCGCCGGGACAAATTTGCGTCGTGCCGGTGATGGTAGGAGCAGGCGCGGCCAACACATTAAACGAAATGGATGCAATACCAGGACCTGGACATTGTCCATAAGCGCCCATCCTGAAAAATAGCAGGGCACACAATATGACATAGGGCAGGTGTAGTTGTTTTTTCATTTTCTCGCTTTCATTTTGTTCAACGAAACCGTGGTATTATGTTGTAAGTTTTCAACAAAACCTGCAAACGACCAAATTTTACAAAAAAACACGATAAACCTCCCCTCCTACCAGTCCTATCGTCTACAACAGCCGCGGCCATCATAGACAATCCGGACGAAAAATGGGATGGCAAAAACAAGGGTTCTGAATGCCAGGTAGACGTTTATGTGTATGTCATTACCTATAAACGGCGCGACGAACCGGCTAAAACAATGTATGGCGATGTCACTTTGCTGAGGTAAATGCTTGCAGCCGCTCTTCAATCCACGCTCTTGCATCGCCCATCAACACATCCGCATCCTCTCCGTGCATTGCAGGGCCCCAAAACAACTGAATATCAATGCTTTTTTCTCCAAATCGACGAACAGCATGTCCTGCGAAGGTGTCGTCGTTGATCCAGTAGTCGGCCGGATTGGCAAAACAGAATGCTACTGGCACCACTGGAAAACCCGAGCGAGCGGCCAACTGAAACCCGCCCCGGCGAAACGGCAGCGTACCCGGCAGGTCGGACGTAGTGCCTTCCGGGAAAATAATGACGGGAAAGCCTGCCTGAATGCGTCGGTCGATGAGCCGCAAGGTATCGCTGCGACTGGCAGCGCTTTCCCGCTGCACGTACAGAATTCCGGCCATGCGCGCGCCTTTGCCAATGATGGGCCAGCCGGCCAGTTCGGCTTTGGCAACGGGATATGCATCCACATCGCGTAGAAGAATGATCGGGTCGAGATAGGAACGGTGGTTACCTACAATCAAACATGGGTAATCAGGAGGTGTGCCATGCACCACAATGCGGATGCCCATAACACGCAGCAGCCTGCGCGCCCAGCGCCTGCGGATACGCATGGCGCGGCGAATATCGTGGCCTAGTATCGCCCCCAGCAGCCAAATGCGCAGCACGATAAAGAGGGTGTACAGGGCAAAAAAAGAAAGTCGGTAGATGAGCCGGAGGGTTTTCACGCGGCAAATATATGAAACACGGATTGCAACACGGATTACACGGATTTAGGACAGATTCCACGGATTTGATTTGTGATGTAGAGGAACCTAATGTTTTTATAAGAACAAATCCAATCCGTGTAATCCGCATTCAATCTGTGTAATCCGTGTTTCCAAAATCGGTATTCGGATTAGCAATCTTCTTGTTAGAAACTACACGGTTTCCAGTATTTCTTTTAATTCCTCTACGGTTATATCCAGGTGAGAGGCGTCGTAAATACAAGTTCCATTGGAAATCAGCAGCACTTGCGGCGATTCGTGATACACCTGAAATGTTTCTGCCACGTGGTCGGAGACGCTTCTGTAGCGGAGCAAATCGAGGTAATACGTTTCAAGTTCTTCAGGAGCGTTATCCCAGTCGTCTTCGAGGCGGTACCGGGCTATAGCGCTTATATTGCAACGTGTACTGTGTTTGAAAATGAGGCAGGGAACTTCCCGCGAACGGAAAATGATGCGCTCAATATCGTCGGCCGACGATATGTCAATCCATTGGAGTGCCATGCAGACAGATAAATATTTCAGTCGGATTTAGAAATCACTGCCAGGGCAACCGCTGCCACGGTGGCAGGCTTCGAGCAGGAAAAGAGTGGCCATGAATGCAAAAGCGAGCATTTTCTTCCAGTTCTTCATTATTATCAGTATTTTAATTTGTGAATGACGATGTAGTTGAACCCAAAAACGGAATGAATCCGGCCTTATTGTGACAAAAAGGATGCCACCGCCAATTTTTTTTGCAAAATTAGACAATTTCTGACAATGCGCCCAAATTTGTTTCTGATTTAAGGGGTAAAATTAACAGATAATCAGAATTTAATTCTTTGTTAAAATTTTCAAGTTGGTAGTTCTGGCTGTTCACGCCCGCGAAGAACGGCACATTAACCCTCGTGTGTAAGTTTATTCCCGCCGTGGTTACTCAAAAAACCGACCCGACCGATGTCATCCATGCCGGAAGGTGTGGATGACGTCTGGCGGGAAATTTTTGTTATAAAATAATATTCCCCGGCTGCGCTTTTCGCTGCACGAATGCTGTAATTTTGTCGCAAAGCCGCAACCTATGCTTCCCACCTTACTGCGCCCGGCCATTGTAATATCAGGAGCCTTGTTCCTGTTTGCTGCCTGCAAAAAATCTGCCGAGCAAATCCAGCCCAAAACAGAAAATATTACTGAATCTGTCTACGCTTCAGGCGTTATTAAAAGCAAAAACCAGTACGATGTCCACTCTACTGTAAGCGGTTTGCTCCAGCAAACCCTGGTGAAGGAAGGCAGCCTGGTAAAAAAAGGCGACCCCATATTTGTTGTTTCCGGCGAAACCTCCCGACTCAATACGGAAAATGCCCGCCTGGCCGCCGAATTCGCAGCCATACAATCCCAGCAAGACAAACTCAACGAACTTCGGGCAAATATCGACCTGGCGCGCCAGAAACTCCGCAACGACTCCCTGCTTATGGTTCGGCAGCAAAGCCTGTGGGCGCAACAAATCGGCTCCAAAGTTGAACTGGAAGCCCGCGAACTGGCTTTTTCCGGGTCAAAAACAGCGCTGGAAACTGCCGTCCTGCGCTACAACGAATTGCGCCGTCAGTTGCAGTTTTCCGCCGAACAATCGAAAAAAAACCTGTCGATCAGCCAGGCGCTTCAAAACGACTACACGGTCAAAAGCCTTTCTGACGGCCGTGTGTACACGATTCTGGTGGAAAACGGCGAAATCGTAACGCCTCAAATGCCGCTGGCGGTAGTTGGCGATGCCGGCGAATACTACGTCGAACTACAGGTGGATGAATTCGACATCGTCCGGTTGCGCCCCGGACAAAAAGTACTGCTCAGCCTCGACAGTTACAAGGGACAATCGTTTGAAGCCGTTATCGACCGAATCCACCCGATCATGAACGAGCGCTCCAGGACATTCGTTGTAGAAGCCTCTTTTGTGCGCAAACCGGAAGTGCTTTACCCAAATCTGACAGCGGAAGCCAATATTATGATACAAACCAAGCAGCAGGTACTGACCATTCCACGTGCATTCCTGGTGCAGGATTCATTTGTAATACTGAAAAACAAGGAAAAACGCCGGGTGGAAACAGGTTTGAAAGACTACCAGAAGGTAGAAATACTGTCGGGGCTTTCCTCTACCGATTTCATCATACAACCGGAAAAATGAACCAGCGTCTCATTCTCAGCATCGCGCGTTCGCTGCTGCTGGCGCGCTGGCGCCAGACCCTGGTGGCCGCTATCGGTGTTACTTTCAGTATTGCCATGTTCATCACCTTGCTGGGTTTCATGAACGGCCTGAACGATATGCTCGACAACCTGGTGCTCAATCGCACGCCACATATCCGCCTTTTTAAGGAAATAAAGCCCAATCCTGAGCAGCCTGTCAACCTTTCCGGGGCTTTTTCCAACGGCTATAATTTTATCCAGTCGGTCAAATCAAGCGGCGGAAGGCTCGATATTTACAACAGCGGCGCTGTTATGCAGGCCATTCGGGCCGACGAACGGGTGCTCGGACTGGCCCCGCGCGTAGTGGCGCCCGTGCTGTACAATGCTGGCGTGGTCGACATCAATGGTATTGTCAATGGTATTGATGTGGTGGTGGAAACAACCCTCTTTTCTTTCAACGACTACATCGTGGCTGGCAAGGCCATCGACCTGAAAAACGTTCCTAACAGCATTTTGCTCGGAAAAGGGGTTGCAGATAAACTGCAGGCCGAAATCGGTGAAACGGTATTTGTCACCACTTCGCGCGGCGAGCAGGTGCCGCTCAAAGTAGTAGGCTATTTTCAGACAGGTTTTATGGATTTTGATAAAATTCAGAGTTACACATCCGTAGAAACTGCGCAGAAATTGATGGGCAAATCAGCCAATTACATCACCGATATTCAGATCAAATTGAAAGACCTGAATCAGGCGCCAGCCGTAGCCAAAGAGTACGCTCATATCTTTCAAACGGATGCCGAAGACATCAAAGCCGTCAATGCTCAGTTCGAAACGGGCAGTTTCATTCGTTCGCTCCTTTCCTATGTCGTAGGTATTACGCTGCTCATTGTGGCCGGGTTCGGGATTTACAATATCCTGAACATGATGATTTATGAAAAAATGGACTCCATCGCTATTCTGAAAGCCACCGGGTTTTCCGGTGCGGATGTGCGACGTATTTTCCTGAGTATCGCTGTCAGCATCGGTTTTTTTGGCGGTATTGTCGGCCTGGCTATCGGTTTGGTCTTGTCGCTGCTGATCGACCAGATTCCGTTTAATACCAGCGCGCTTCCTACCATCACGACGTATCCGGTCAATTACGATCTGGTGTATTACATCATCGGCATTACGTTTTCTATCATTACCACCTTTTTTGCAGGCTATTTTCCGGCAAGAAAGGCAAGCAAAATAGACCCGGTGGTGATTATTAGGGGGAAGTGAGAAGTGAGTAGTGAGTAGTGAGTAGTGAATGATAATCAAACGCTTATTTACATGAGCAGAACTGTATTAGAAGCAAAAGACATCAACAAGAGTTTTCATGATCCGGTAACCATTCAGGTGCTGAATGGAATCAACTTTTCCGTTGACTCCGGCGAGTTTATTTCTGTTATTGGCAAATCGGGCTGCGGGAAGTCTACCCTGCTGTATATACTTTCCACGATGGATACTGATTACAGTGGCGAACTGATCATCGACGGTCAAACCATGCGGGGAAAAAAAGAAGCGGAACTGGCGCGGGTGCGAAACGAAAAAATCGGCTTTGTTTTTCAGTTTCACTACCTACTCAATGAATTCAGCGTCCTCCACAATGTCATGCTTCCCGGCCTCAAACTGGGCAAACACCCCCAACAGGAAGTGGAACATCGCGCCATGGAACGCCTCAAAATCCTGGGCATCGACGACCAGGCGCTCAAAAGCGCCAACCAACTTTCCGGCGGCCAGAAACAACGTGTAGCCATTGCCCGTGCGCTCATCAACGACCCGCTTATAATTATGGGCGACGAGCCTACCGGCAATCTCGACAAGAAAAACAGCGAAATTGTATTCGATATATTTAAGGAACTAGCCGAAGTGTACCACCAAACCTTGCTCATTGTGACCCACGACCAGGGTTTTGCAGAAAACACGCACCGCATCATCGAAATGGAAGACGGAAGAATTGTTTCCTGAACTGATAACTGATAACTGATAACAAACCGTATGGCCGAACCAATTTCCATTCTGCAACAATACTGGGGCTACGAAACATTCCGTCCCTTGCAGGAGGATATTATTCGTTCGGTATTGGGTGGGCAGGATACCCTGGCGCTGCTGCCAACAGGAGGTGGAAAATCCATTTGTTACCAGGTGCCGGCTTTGTGCCGGGAAGGTATCTGCCTCGTCGTTTCGCCGCTCATCGCGCTCATGAAAGACCAGGTGGCCAACCTGCAAAAACGCGGCATCCCGGCCGCTGCCCTGTATTCGGGCATGAGTCGCCGGGAAATAGATATTGTGCTGGAAAATGCCTGCAATGGCGCATATAAGTTGCTGTACCTCAGTCCCGAACGTTTATTGACCGATCTGGCGCAGGCACGTATCCGGCGCATGAAAGTCAACCTGTTGGCGGTCGACGAAGCGCACTGTATCAGTCAGTGGGGGTACGATTTCAGGCCGCCGTATCTGCGTATTGCGGAATTGCGCGACCTGCTGCCTGGCATTCCGATACTGGCACTCACGGCTACTGCCACCTCGGATGTAGTGACGGATATACAGGAAAAACTGGCTTTTCGAAAACCCTGCGTTTTTCAGCAGAGTTTTTTGCGTTCCAACCTCTCCTATTCGGTGTTGTATGAAAGCAAAAAGCGGGAAAAATTGCTGGATATTTTGAAAAACGTACCCGGTTCAGGCATTGTATATGTCCGGAGTCGAGGTGAAGCAAAGGAAATCAGTCATTTTTTGCAGCAAAACCGCATCAACGCCGGGTTTTACCACGCCGGACTGAGCCCGGAAGAACGCAACACCCGACAGGCTCAGTGGGTAGCCGGACAAATGCGCATCATGGTGTGTACCAACGCTTTCGGTATGGGCATCGACAAGCCGGACGTACGCATTGTGGTACACCTGCATTTGCCGGAAAGCCTCGAAGCCTATTTTCAGGAAGCAGGCCGGGCCGGGCGCGATGGAAAAAAATCGTATGCTACGCTTTTGTACGCGCCTTCTGATGCCGACAGCCTGCGTTTTCACCTGGAAACGGCGTTTCCCACTACTGAAATGATGAGCAGGGTATATCAGGCGCTGGGGAGTTACACCCAACTGGCCATTGGCGCCGGACTGGGCGAGTCGTTCGATTTTGACCTGGCCGCCTTTTGCGCAGCCTTCAAACTGGAACAGGGCCCCACCCATGCCGCCCTGAAAATTCTGGAACAGGAAGGCTGGATTGCCCTCAACGACGCGGAAATCACGATGGCGCGTGCGCAGGTGACAGCCAGCCGGGAAGCCATTTACGACTACCAACTCCGACAAGCGCAGGCAGATACGGTCATAAAAGTGATGCTGCGAGCCTATCCGGGTATCAATAGCCAGTTTCTGGAAATCAGCGAGGCACTCCTCGCCCGTTATGCCAACCTTCCGGTAGAAACCATCCGACAGGTTCTGACAATGGCTGGCAAAGAAGGGCTGCTCACCTACGAGCCGCAAAAAGACAAGCCACAACTCATATTTACCCACGAACGCGTGGCTGCCGAAAACCTGCTTATCGACTACCAAAAACTCAACTGGCGCAAGGAACGCGCTACCGAACGCGTCAGAAAAGCCATCGAATATGCCGAAACCCTGCAATGTCGCAGCCAGTTGCTGCTGGCTTATTTCAGTGAAACGGTCAGCAAACGCTGCGGTATCTGCGATGTTTGCACTGGCAGAAACAAAAGTGATGTATCGACAGACGCTTTTGAAGCCTATGAGAAAAAAATCAGGGAAATTCTGAAGAAAGAGGCCCTTCCACCCGCCGAGGTACTCAAGGCATTTGCGCTGAAAAAACAGGAAACCGTAGCCAAAGTGCTGGCATATCTGCTCGACGAGCATAAACTCGTACAAACCGAAGACGGGAACTTATCGTGGGTCGAATAGGTTTTCACCCCCTTTCTACTCTTCACCACCAGACAATATGCGCCAGATAGCCCTTTCAGATATTCACGGATGTAGTGTAACGTTTCTTGCTATGCTGGATCGTTTGGCGCTTTCCAAAGCCGATCAGTTATTTTTGTTGGGCGATTATGTCGACCGGGGTCCCGACTCCAAGGGCGTGATCGATACCATTTTTCAATTGCAGGAGCAAGGTTATCAGGTGTATTGCCTGCGCGGCAACCACGAGGAACTGGTGTTGCAGGCAGCCTCTGGCGATTTTACGGGCCTGGATAGATGGCTTCCTACTGACGGGAAGGATACGATGGACAGTTTCGGCGTGCAGACGATTGCCGATATTCCTGAAAAATACCTGGCGTGGATGCGATCGCTGCCTTATGTATTCGAAACCAACGATTATATTCTGGTGCATGCCGGACTAGACTTTTCCATGCCTGACCCACTGCTGCCCACCAATCGAATGTGCTGGATCCGCCATTGGTATGAAAACATACAGTACGATTGGCTGGGTGAAAGAACCATTGTACACGGCCACACACCTGTGCAGGTGCAAACCACCAAGACACAACTACAACACCTTGATAACCAACAATATCTGGACATCGATACGGGTTGTGTGTTTTCCCATGAACGCTTTGTAGACAAAGAAGGGCTGGGCTACCTCTGCGCATTCGACATGAGCAACAAGCAGTTGATTTTTCAGAAAAATCTGGAATGGTGACGTGTATTAGAAGTTGTTTGAGTTAATTTCATCGGAGCAGAAAACCGTCTTTTGTCGGCATGCTGCGGCTATTTTCTCGGCAATAGCCTCCGGCTATTCCCTCCAAAATAAGCCTTGCCTGCCAACAAAATCCGCTCTTTCTGCCC
>JAEUUT010000289.1 GCA_016787415.1 Saprospiraceae bacterium
AAATCCATTTTATAGGAAAGGCCGGAGCAGCCGCCACTCACCACGCTGACGCGCACGAAATAGTCGTCGGTCATGTGGCTGGAATGGCGGATTTCCGAAATTTTATCTTTTGCACTGTCCGCTACAAAAATCATAGATACGGTGCGTTTTTGTCTGGGTTATTCAAAACATGGGAACACAACAGCCTGTACAAATCAGGCCGTAGCGTGTTCTTTGGAATCTACGGCGATGCCGTTTTTCTGGCGATAGTCTTCGATAGCGGCTTTAATCGCGTCTTCAGCCAGTACGGAGCAGTGGATTTTTACCGGCGGCAGGGCCAATTCTTCCACGATGTCCATATTGTCGATAGAGGCGGCTTCGTCGAGGCTTTTGCCTTTCAGCCACTCGGTAGCCAGGGAGGAAGATGCAATGGCGGAGCCGCAACCGAAGGTTTTGAATTTGGCATCGCGGATGACACCGCTTTCCTCATCTACCTCGATTTGCAGGCGCATTACGTCGCCACATTCGGGCGCACCGACCAGTCCGGTGCCAACGTTTTTTGCATCCTTGTTCAAAGAGCCCACATTGCGAGGGTTTTTGAAATGTTCGAGCACTTTTTCGCTGTATGCCATAATTATGTTGAAGTTTGATTTTCCCAACGTCGGCAGGGTTTTAAACCCTGCCGACGTTAGGAACGTTTTTTAAAAAAACTGTAATACACGCTTTTCAACCCGTAGTAAATCTTGTACAACAGTTGCGTAAACGCATCGGGTGGACTTTGAATCGGGCTCATAGCACTTATTCGTTTTAGTGGGCCGACCATTCAATTTTTGTCAGGTCGACACCGTCTTTATACATTTCCCAAATCGGGCTGAGTTCGCGCATGTGGTTCACGCCGTTGCGCACCAGTTCGATGGCCTGATCCACTTCTTCTTCGGTGGTGAAGCGGCCGAGCGAGAAGCGGATGCTGGAGTGCGCCAGGTCGTCGCCGAGGCCCATGCCTACCAGAACGTAGGAAGGCTCCAGCGATGCCGAAGTACAGGCCGAACCTGAAGAAACGGCAATATTCTGGTTGAAGGTCATCATCAAACCTTCCCCTTCCACGTGTTTGAAAGAAATATTGGTAACGTGCGGCATGCGGCTGTCCACATTGCCGTTTATTTTGGTTTCTTCCAGTTTGGTCAGTTCTGCCTGGAGTTTGTCGCGCAGGCGGCTGACGCGTGCAGTGTCCTGTTCCATTTCGTTCATGGCAATTTCGGCTGCTTTGCCGAAGCCCACGATACCCGGCACATTGAGCGTACCGGAGCGCATGCCGCGTTCGTGGCCGCCGCCGTCCATTTGGGCGGTTACTTTTACGCGCGGGTTTTTGCGGCTCACATACAGGCCGCCGACGCCTTTGGGGCCGTACATTTTGTGTGCGGTAAACGACATGAGGTGAACGCCGATTTCGCGCGGATGGGTTTTGATTTTACCTACCGCCTGCGTGGCGTCGGAGTGGAACAGCACACCGTGTTTTTCGCAGATGCGGGCAATTTCCTGCATCGGCTGGATGACGCCGGTTTCGTTGTTGGCCCACATGAGAGATACCAGGATAGTAGTGGGCTTGATAGCGGCTTCCAGTTCTGCCAGGTTCACGAGGCCGTCTTCCTGTACTTTCAGGTAAGTGATTTCGGCGCCTGCTTTTTCGAGGTGTTTGCAGGTGTCGAGGATGGCTTTGTGTTCCGTTTCGGCTGTGATGATGTGGTTGCCTTTTTTGGCATACATCTCGAATACGCCTTTCAGAGCCAGGTTGTTGCTCTCGGTAGCGCCCGATGTGAAGATGATTTCCTTGTCTTCTACATTCAGGAGTTTGGCGATTTGCTCGCGGGCGTAGTCGACCGCGTCTTCGGCTTCCCAGCCAAACTGGTGGCTGCGGCTGGCTGCGTTGCCGTGTTTTTCATAGAAAAAAGGAATCATCGCATCCACCACACGGGGATCGCAGGGAGTAGTCGCATTATTGTCCAGATATATCAGTCGGCGCTTTTCCATAAATCTTATTTAGATTGAATCAACAGCAAAGGTAAACAGGCTCTCCGGAAAAAAGTTTGTATTTTTTATGAATTTGACGGCAAAACGCCTGCTTTTTTATACGCGCACTAAATTGGGCCTGGTAACTCGCATTTCATGGGCCTGTGCCTGTACTTTTGCGGAGCGTCACCTACCTAAATATCTTGTTATGACACCGGATTTTACCGAATTCCCCGACATCAGCAAAGAAACCTGGCTGCAACAGATCCGCAAGGATTTGAAAGATAAAAGCATGGAAGACCTTTCCTGGGAATTGTCGGAAACCCTTGCGGTAGAACCCTTTATGCATGCCGACGATTTTCCGCAGCCGCCCTTGCCGCTTTCCACGCAGGCCCATCCCTGGGAAATTTGTGAGGACATACAGGTGACCGATCCTGTTGCTGCCAACCGCCTGGCCCTCGATGCGTTGGAAGGCGGAGCACAGGCACTGTGTTTTCACTTGTCGGCTGGCCCTGACATGGCGGCCCTGACGCAGTTGTTGGAAGGTATTCACCCGGATTTTATCGGGTTGCATTTTGCAGGGGAAGGTGCGGTGTCGAATCCCGGGGCGCTCCTGGCGTTGCTGGCGCAACTGGCCGGCGCCCGGGGCCTGAAAACAGCATCCCTGCATGGTTCGGTTGCCTACAACCCAGCCCTCTACGCCGAGATGGTCGACTGGCGCTATCTGGCTGATTTACTGCAATTTGTGTCGGAAAACTTTCCACGTTTCTCCCTTGTTTCCCTGCGCCCGGAGGCCTCCTCAGGCCCTGTTTCCGATATTGTTTCCCTGTTGCGTCAGGGCAATTTATACCTGGAAAAATTGTCCGAGCGCGGCGTATCGCCCGCCCGCCTGGCCGCTCATTTGCAGTTTGACATGCCGATTGGAAAAAGTTATTTCTATGAAATCGCCAAACTTCGAGCGTTCAAACTCCTGTGGCTACATATATTAAAGGTGTGGGAAGCGCCGCTCTACCTGCCTGCGACGGCTGTTCATTTCAACAACGAAGTCTACACCGACGATCTATATTCCAACATGATTCGCGCAACTACCATGGCTATGTCGGCCGTGATCGGCGGCGCCGACCGGCTTACCGTGCTGCCGTATGATGCGGGGCGTGAAACGGCAGCCCAATACCCGCCGGCATTCGGACGCCGAATAGCCCGCAACGTGCAACACCTGCTCCAGTTGGAAAGCGGCCTGGGCGATATTGCCGACCCGGCGGCAGGCAGTTATTATGTGGAGCAACTGACGCGGCAACTGGCGGCGGCGGCGTGGAATGACTTTGTTAAGTCCTAAGTCCTGAGTCCTGAGTCCTGAGTCCGTAGCGTACACCTTTGTACCCTTGGCTATTGTTTATTGAAATACCAAGTGTACAAAGGTGTACGCTACGGACTCAGGACTCAGGACTCAGGACTTAGGACTTAGGACTTAAGAAAGTGAATCAGTCCCGGAAAATAATGCTCCTGATCGTCCCACATGCTCATATGGCTGCCGTTGGGGCAAAGCAAAAACTTGCCTTTGGGGAATTGCGATGCCATCCATTCCATGTGTTTGGGATCCATGGTGTCGTGGGTGGCGCCGATAACGAGGGTAGGTACCTGAATTTTGGGCAAATCGGCTTTGCGATCCCATTTTTCCAGTTTGCCTGAAATACCGAACTCGCTGGGCCCTTGCATAGCCACGTAAATCGTCTGGTTGATTTTGTTAAAACTCCGCTGCATCGGATCGGGCCACTCGGCCAGCGGGAGCCGGCAAATGTGCTGGTTGTAAAAATGAGGTAGTAGCAGTTCCATGTATTTCGGATTGGAAAAATCACCTTTGGCTTCCAGCATCCGGATGGTATCGAGTATGCCGGGCGGTATTTGCGGGGCCAGCACCTCTTCGGCATACCGAGCATAATCGGGTGCGCTCGACATCATATTGGAAATAATCAGTCCTTTCAGGTGTTGCTGGTATTTCAGGGCATAATCTATGGCAAGGATACCACCCCAGGAATGACCGAGCAGGTAGAAATTGTCCTTGTCCAGCCCAAGCGCCTGCCGCACCTGTTCTACTTCTTCCACAAAACGGGGCAGGTTCCATAGGCTGGTATCGGAAGGCTGGTCGGAATAGGCAGAGCCCAGTTGGTCGTAGTAGTAAAACTCGATGCCTTCCTGCGGAAAAAAACTTTCCATACTCTCGAAATACTCGTGCGTACAGGCGGGCCCGCCGTGCAGGAGCAGCACTTTGATGCGCGGGTTGTTGCCGATGCGCTTGGTCCACACTTTGTATTTACCGCCATCCAATGAAATCAGGCGGACGCCACCTGATTTGATGCCGGTTTCCGTGTTTTGCAGGTAAGTAGATGCCTGCTCGGTGGTAGCGGCAGGTTGCTGGCAGGCGAACAGGGCGCCCAGGATCAGGGCTGTTAGTAGTGATGGAATGTATTTCATGTGTAATTGTATTTTATTTTTCTACTGAAGGGGAGGCATCCACGAATGAGGGCTTTACTGCTTTTAATAGACAGTTGTCCCCAAAACACATACAATGGTACAGAATTATTTCTCAGTTTTTTTACAATATCCTTGGTTATTAGCAAAATACGTGCTTACCTTTGCGGGCATTTTCAGAAAAAGAATCACTTTTAGCATACAATACGATGGAAATCATTGCTATTCAAGGTCACAAGAAAGAGGCTTCTGGCAAAGAAGTAAATAAGAAAATCCGCACGAGCGGACATGTTCCTGCTGTTGTTTACAAAAGCGGCGGCGGCGAGGCCATCTCTTTCAGCGTGGAGGCTCCGGTACTCCGCAACCTGGTGTACACCTCCAAATTCAAAATGGTTCATATTGAACTGGGCGGCAAAAAACACAATGCCATCGTAAAAGATATTCAGTTTCACCCGGTAACGGATGAAGTGGTGCATATCGACTTCCTCGAACTCGTACCGGGCGTTAAATTCAAAGCCACGGTGCCGCTGCGCTTCGTTGGCGCTGCTCCGGGTGTAAAAGAAGGCGGTAAGTTCATCCCTTCGCTCCGTTCGATCAACATCCTCACTACACCTGAAAAAGTGGTGGATGAGGTATCGGCCGACATTTCCAAAATGGAACTGGGTGCTACGATCCGGGTGCGCGACATCATCGCTGTAGAAGGTGTGGAAATCACCAACAACGGTGCTGTTCCGATTGCATCCATCGAAATCCCGCGTGCGCTCAGAGGCGGTAAATAATTTTTCTGCCTTTCTACATAATAGAGCCTGGCGGCGGCGTGTTTTGTTACACGCCGCCGCTTTGCGTTTTTTAAGATATTTTTACGGCGCATGTGCATGACCCGGGCATGGTTTTTTCGTATAATGGACATGACAAACATTCTAAACCATTCAAATTCGATAGTATGACCAGGAAATTTCTGCTGGGCATAGCAGTACTCTTGATGCTGGCTGCCTGCAATAAAACCGTTTTTACCGGGAGAAAATCCCTCAACCTGATTCCTACATCTACGCTTAACCAAACCAGTTTTGCGGAATATCGTTCGTTTATTTCGCAAAACAAGACACTGAGTTCGGGTAAAGACGTCGACCTCGTTCGCCGCGTTGGCAACGACCTGAAAGCCGCCGTAGAGGTCTACTATCGCTCCAAAAAATTACAGGACGAACTCAAAGGTTTTGCCTGGGAATTCAATGTAGTAGACGATCCTACCGTCAATGCATTTTGCATGCCCGGCGGAAAAGTAGTGGTGTACACCGGCATTCTGAAAGTAACGCAGAATGAAGATGCATTGGCTGTGGTGATGGGCCACGAAATTGCACACGCGCTGGCCAACCACGGCAACGAGCGCATGAGCCAGGGACTGGTAGCACAACTGGGTCTGAGTTCTCTCGACCTGGCGTTGTCGCAAAAGCCCTCCCAAACCCGCAACCTACTGATGGCGGCCGCAGGCGCAGGCGCACAAGTAGGCGTTTTGCTGCCTTTCAGCCGCAAACATGAATCGGAAGCCGATGAAATTGGCCTGTACCTGATGGCCATGGCGGGCTACAATCCCAATGAAGCAGCGCCTTTCTGGCAGCGTATGAGTTCCGGTGGAGGCAGCCG
>JAEUUT010000293.1 GCA_016787415.1 Saprospiraceae bacterium
GAAATTAATCGGGATTTTTTCGCTGTTCCTGTCGTTCTACCTGTTTATAGCGTTCACCTCTTATTTCTTTACCTGGAAAAACGACCACGATATTGTTTTTCGGTTTTCCTGGGATGTTTTCTGGGACGACCTGCCGGTAGATAACTGGCTGGGCCGGCTCGGTGCGTTTGTGTCTGACACCATCATTTACTGGGGTTTCGGGGTTGCCTCATATGGGTTTGTATACCTGCTGTACAAATACGGTCTGGCGCTGGTGCGTCGTTCGGGAATTGGTTACCTGACCATTACCTTCCAACGCACGGTTATCCTGATGGTGATTTCGTCCGTCGTCAGTTCCTTTTTCCTGCAAAAATTCGAATTCCCCTGGGGGGGCGTTTTCGGCCAGGCCATCAGCGAATATATTCAGAATTTCCTGGGTGTAATCGGCACCATTGCCTTGATGATTTTTGCGCTGGTCGCCACGTTTGTGTGGTCGAACAACCCTGACCTGGAAGAATTTACCTGGCTGAAACTCTGGGATGAAACCAAACTCGCCTGGCGCGACCTGCTTACCGGCAATTTCGGCAAACGCCAAAAAGCCGCCGCTGCCGCCCGTGCAACAGCCCGCCAGCGACCCGAACCTGCTGTCAATGAACTCGGCAGCGATCCGCTTACAGGCCTCGAAACAGCCCCGCCCGCCACATCCACAGTGGCCGTTCCGCCGCCAACGGCCCAGTTGTCGCTTGATTTGAGCCAACGCTCCGCTTTATTCGCCGACGAGCCCGTTCAGCAGGAACTTCCGCCGCGCCCTGAGCCGCTGCGCCCCGGCGACGACAGCGACATGGAAATTGTGATGCCCGCTGCCCCGGTTGTTACGCCTGATGAGGCCGACGCCTACAAACCGCCCGTCGTAGCCGTACAGGAAGAAACAGCCAACCTGACCGAACCATACGACCCCACCCTCGAACTTTCCGGGTACGAATACCCGCACCTGCAATTGCTGGTAGAACACGATAATTCTGTACTGGAAATTGACCGGGAAGAACTGGAAACCAACAAAAACCAGATTCTTCAAACCTTGATGTATTTCAAAATTGAAATTGAAAAAATCAAGGCAACCATCGGCCCGACCGTTACCCTCTACGAAATCATACCCGCCAAAGGCATTCGTATTTCCAAAATCAAAAACCTGGAAGACGACATTGCCCTGAACCTCTCGGCCCTGGGCATTCGTATCATCGCGCCCATTCCAGGAAAAGGCACCATCGGTATTGAGGTGCCCAACAAAAAACGCCAGACGGTCGGCATCCGCGAAGTACTGAAGGACGAGAAATTCAAACGCGCCAAAATGGAATTGCCGATTGCACTTGGCAAAACCATTCAGAATGAAGTATTTGTGGCCGACCTCACCAAAATGCCGCACTTGCTGGTAGCAGGCGCCACCGGCCAGGGTAAATCAGTGGGTATCAACGTGGTGCTCATGTCGTTGCTCTACAAAAAGCACCCGTCGCAGGTAAAACTCATCCTGATCGACCCCAAAAAGGTAGAGTTGTTCCCGTATGCGCACCTGGAAAACCACTTCCTGGGTTTCCTGCCCGACCAGACAGAACCCATCGTGACCGACACCACCAAGGTCGTACACACCCTCAATTCGCTTATTATTGAAATGGAAACACGCTACGACCTGCTGAAAAAGGCCGAAGTGCGCAACATTTCCGAATACAATGAAAAATTCGTGGCACGGCGCCTCAACCCCAACAAAGGGCACCGGTTCCTGCCGTATATCGTGCTGATCATCGACGAATTTGCCGACCTGATTATGACGGCCGGTAAAGAAGTGGAACTCCCTATCGGCCGCCTGGCCCAGTTGGCCCGCGCCGTGGGCATTCACCTGATTATCGCTACGCAGCGGCCTTCGGTGAATATCATTACAGGCGTCATCAAAGCCAACTTCCCGGCGCGTATTGCCTTCAAAGTGGCGTCGAAGGTCGACTCTCGTACCATCCTCGACACCGGTGGTGCCGAACAATTGACCGGCCGCGGCGACATGCTGCTCAGCGTAGGCGGCGATGTCATTCGCCTCCAAAGCGCATTTGTAGACACGCCGGAGGTAGAACGCGTCATCGAATTTATCGCCAACCAACAAGGCTTTGCCGAGCCGTTCTTTTTGCCCGAATTTCACCCGGATGGCGAACCGGGCGGTGGCGGCAACAAGGAGTTCCGGCTGGCCGATATGGACGACATGCTCGAAGACGCCGCAAAACTCGTGGTGGAAACCCAACATGGCTCCACCAGTATGATCCAGCGACGTATGAAACTCGGCTACAACCGCGCCGGCCGTATCATGGACCAACTCGAAGGCCTGGGCATTGTAGGCCCTGCCGAAGGCTCCAAACCGCGTGAAGTGTTGTTTTATTCGATGGACGAACTTTTGAGGTTCTTTACAGAG
>JAEUUT010000029.1 GCA_016787415.1 Saprospiraceae bacterium
AGGGCAGAAAGAGCGGATTTTGTTGGCAGGCAAGGCTTATTTTGGAGGGAATAGCCGGAGGCTATTGCCGAGAAAATAGCCGCAGCATACCGACAAAAGACGGTTTTCTGCTCCGATGAAATTAACTCAAACAACTTCTAAGTGATTTACGACTACATGATCTTCAATCGTAAATCTTAAATCCTTTACTCCTTCCGCGTCAGCGTCTTCTTGTCCTCCGTCCAGATAAAACTATCGGGCACAAAAATCTTGGCCTCGGGTATTTCCGTTACCTCACCTGCCGGGGTTTTCAACTTGTTTTTGTTTCGATCGGGCATTTTGGTGTACAGCCTGATTTCTTCCTGCGAAGTGGAGTCCATAGCGACGTCGTAGCGGCCGTTTTTGATCAGAAAATCAAGGATTTCCTTTGATCCATTGCCGAGTTTGATGGTTGTTTCGATCAGGACGCTGTTGCCTGCCCAGGTGTAAATATCGTAGATGTCGGATATTTCCAGGTGGATGGTTTTGACGGAATCTGCCTGAAACATCTGGTACAGGGTACGCACCATTTGAGCCTGGCTGTTGCTGTAAAAAATGCCGCACAGGATCACGAGCAAAAGAAATCGACGAGTCATATTGTAGAATGGAGTGTGGCTCCGGGATGGTGGAATGTGAGATGCAAGAAAATGGCTTGAAAAAAACGCCGGCAAAAATAACGGTATTGATACGTTAGAATTGCACATGGTTGCACCCGAACAGGTTCTTAGTAACGATGAAATAACAACTTCACGATTTCATGCCAATTATTTTGGTGCTAGCCAACTATCTTTTGAGGCGAATAGCAGCGCTCTTTAACGAAAAAGATAGGATGGATAGCGACAAAAGAATGGCATCAAATCGTGAAGTTGTTATTTTATCGTTACTGAAAAACAAAAAACCCGAATTTTTCAGCGAGTGAAAAATCCGGGGAATTCGAAATGTATAATTCTAAACAGGAAACCTTATTTGACATCGGCCAACGTCGCAACGTTGGGCACAATGATTTTCAGGTCTTTGGGGGCAAAAACAGTGTACGTGAGGTTTTCGCGCAGCACCTCTCCTTTTACCTTGATCTGTTTTTGAATATTGGGCATCAGGATGTGCAGCACATCGCCTTCGGCAAGCGAAGAGATGTTGTAACGCCCAACATTCGCCAGTTCATTCACCATTGAGTTGTTGCCGTTGGCAAGGCTGATTCCGATTTCGACGCGAATAGTTGGATTGTTCCAAATTTTCAGGTCGACATTTCCCGGCAAATCCAGTTTGATCGTGCCTTTGTCTTCAGTGTTAAAAGTTTTCGAAAAAGTTTTGCCCACCGAAGACTGGGCGAGTGATAACATGGGGATCGCGAGGAGGATAACAATTGCATTTATTTTGGTTCTCATAACAAACCTCCTTTTTTTATTGTGACAAAGTAAGATTTTAATTTTGGTAAAAGCAAGTGGAAAGGCAAATTTTATTCTATTCTTAACAACGAAGACAATTGCCCGGAGGTTGGGTCGAGAATTGATTTTTTCGTAAAGTAGCGGTTGAATCCTTTATAGCATGTTGAGATTTCTCTGCCGAGGCGAAAACAGAAAAATTTTATTTTCAGCGAGGCAAATTTCGCAGTCGGATGCGGGCTATCCGGCGAGAAATTTAACGAAACTGCAAATAAAATTTTTCGTTTGCAGCCCGGCAAGAGAAATCTCAATATGCTCTTAACGTACCTTCGCCCGATCAAACGATCCAATCCATGAAACAATACAGATTATTTTTCTTTGCATTTGTTATGCTCTCGGTCACTGCCTGTTCGCCCCGAATGTCGGAAACAGCGGTTCCGGCGGGGCCTAAAGGCAATGCCGCGCTTCAAAGCGGCCCCATGCTCGGCTATGCCGATATGTTTGAAGTGCTGGTGTGGGTGCAAACGCGCAGTGCCGCTCAGGTATACCTGGAGTATTGGGACGTGGAAAAATCGGATGTGAAATACACGACCACGCCTGTGAACACCGTCGTGGAGCATGGATTTACAGCAAAATGTATTGCCGATCGGCTGCAACCCGGTAAAAACTACCAATACACGGTATACATCAATGGCGGGGCTTTACTGCTGCCGTACCCTACCACGTTCAAAACCCAGGTGCTGTGGCAATGGCGCACCGACCCGCCCACTTTCACAGTGGCGATGGGAAGTTGCACTTATGTCAATGAGCCCGAATACGACCGTCCCGGCAAACCCTACGGCTCGGAATACCAGATTTTTGGAAGTATTGCGGCCCAAAAACCCGATTTGATGCTGTGGCTGGGCGACAATTATTACTACCGCGAGCCCGATTATTATACCCGTACCGGCATGCTGCACCGCGCTACGCATACCCGCTCCCTGCCGGAAATGCAATCCTTGCTGGCGGCTACCAACAATTACGCGATTTGGGACGACCACGATTTTGGCCCCAACGATGCCGATGGTACCTTCATTCACAAGGAAATGGCCTGGGAGGTGTTTCGCGACTTCTGGGGCAACCCCACTTTCGGATTGCCCGGACAAAAAGGTTGCACAACCGCATTTAGTTACAACGACGTCGACTTTTTTATGCTCGACAACCGCTATTTCCGTACACCAGACTATTGCAAAACCTGTCCGGAAAAAACAGCGCTGGGCAAAGAACAACTCGAATGGTTCCTGGAAGCGCTGACGAATAGCCGGGCGCCATTCAAACTTGTGGCCATCGGCGGGCAACTGCTGACCACCGACGAGCACGACGAAACCTATCAACACCTGTACAAAGCCGAACGTGACACGATCCTGGCACGTATTGAACGCGAAGGGATCAAAGGCGTGGTTTTTCTCACCGGCGACCGGCATTTTACCGAACTCAGCGCCCTGAAAAACAAGGCAGGCAACTGGGTGTACGACCTGACCGTGTCGGCCCTCACCTCCGGCTCCTTTGTAGATGCAGGCAAAAAAATAAAAAATGACTACCGCGTGGATGGCACGGTGATCGATTACCACAGCTATTCCGTATTGCGTTTCAGCGGCAAGCGAAAGGAACGCGAGATGCAAATCAATGTGTACGATTCGAACGGTAAGGAACTCTGGACCAAAACCGTAGGCGCCGACGGAAACCTGAAATAATCGTGGTATTTTGGCCGCCCTGAATATCAGGCGGCCGAACTAAGAAGTTGTTTGAGTTAATTTGTCGAGGGCAGAAAGAGCGGATTTTGTTGGCAGGCAAGGCTTATTTTTGAGGGAATAGCCGGAGGCTATTGCCGAGAAAATAGCCGCAGCATACCGACAAAAGACGGTTTCCTGCTCCGATGAAATTAACTCAAACAACTTCTAAAATCCGGCAAATGCCCAATTTGCCCAAAACTAACAAGAATGGCATCTCCTAACCAACCCGTAGGTGTACTCGGCTCAGGCAGTTTCGGAACTGCGGTAGCCAACCTGCTGGCATATAACTCGGACGTATTTCTCTTCAGCCGAAAATCTGAAGTAGTAGATGCGATCAATGAAACACGACACCACCTGGGCGTCGAAATATCCGAACGCGTACGGGCTACCAGCGACCTGGCTGAACTGGCAGCCCGGTGTACCCTGATTTTCCCGATCGTGCCTTCCAACAGTTTTCGCAGTATGATGCAGGCGCTGGCGCCTCATTTGCGCCCCCACCATATCATCATACACGGTACAAAGGGCTTTGACCTGAAAGATATTGATGAAAACGACCTGGAAAAACCGGGCCTCGTGCTCACCCGGGCCAATGTGCGCACGATGAGCGAAGTGGTACGCGAAGAAAGCAGCGTCGTGCGCGTGGGTTGCCTGTCGGGCCCCAATCTCGCTGCCGAAATCATGGCCGGACAGCCTGCTGCTACACTGGTAGGAAGCCGATTCCGCGAAGTAATCCAGGCAGGCCAAATAGCGCTCAATAGTTCGAAATTTCACGTATTCGGTTCGTACGATATCCTCGGCGCCGAACTGGCCGGAGCGCTCAAAAACATCATCGCGTTGGGCTCGGGCGTGTTGGGTGGCCTCGGACTGGGCCGCAATATTCAGGGACTTCTCATTGCACGAGGACTTGCCGAAATGGTTTATTTCGGTAAATCGCTCGGCGCTTCCAGCCATGCTTTTGTAGGCGTTGCTGGCATCGGCGACCTCGTAGCCACGGCCACCAGTACCAACAGCCGCAACTACTCTTTCGGTATGCGACTGGCCAAAGGAGAAACGACAGAACACATTCGCGAACACATGCCCGAACTTGCCGAAGGGGTGCGCACGCTGCGCATAGCCCACCAATTGGCGCGCCAGCACAAACTCCACGTACCCATCACCTCCATGCTCTATGCCGTGGTTTTTGAAAAATTCCCGATCGAAAAAGCCATGGAGTTTTTGATGACGTATCCGTATGCCATCGACGTAGACTTTCTTTAGAGGTGAGAGAGTGAGAGAGTGAGAGAGTGAGAGA
>JAEUUT010000051.1 GCA_016787415.1 Saprospiraceae bacterium
GAAAGCCAGTGAATAACACCTTGTACTTTCAATCCGGAAGTGTCCTGTCCGGAACGGCTCTCGGGGATGTAGGTACAATGGACTTCGGTCACCTCGCCATTGGCATCTTTTTCTACTGAATCACATTGAATGATGAAAGCCGATTTCAGGCGCACCATACCGCCGGGTTTGAGGCGGAAATACTTGGGTGGCGGCGTTTCCATAAAATCGTCCTGCTCGATATACAACTCGCGGGAAAATGGCAACTGACGATTGCCTGCATTCGGGTCTTCGGGGTTGTTTTCCGATTCGAGCCACAAAGTTTCTCCTTCAGGGTAATTCGTGATCACGACTTTCAGCGGTTTCAGCACGGCAAAACGACGCAGGGCGCGTTTGTTCAGGTCTTCGCGGATACAAAATTCCAGCAGCGACATTTCAATCACATTGTCGCGTTTGGCAATCCCGATCCGGTTGGCAAACTCCCGGATACTTTCAGGCGTGTATCCACGGCGCCGGAAGCCGCTTATGGTCGGCATGCGCGGGTCGTCCCATCCGCTCACATATTTTTCCTCCACCAGTTGTTTGAGTTTGCGTTTACTCATGACGGTGTAGGAAAGGTTCAGTCGGGCAAACTCGTATTGCCGGGAAGGGAAAATGTCGAGCGTACGGATGCACCAATCGTACAGTTCGCGGTGCGGAATAAACTCCAGGGTGCAAATGGAGTGTGTAATTTGCTCCATACTGTCACTTTGCCCGTGCGCCCAGTCGTACATCGGGTAAATACACCATTTATCGCCCGTGCGGTGGTGGTGTGCATGTTTGATCCGGTACAGGTATGGATCGCGCATGTGCATATTGGGTGAAGCCAGGTCGATCTTGGCGCGCAACGTACAATGCCCATCCGGGAATTCGCCGTTTTTCATACGTTCGAACAGTGCCAGATTTTCTTCCGGCGATGTTTCCCGGTACATATTGGGTGTGCCGGGTGTGGTTGGCGTACCTTTTTGCGATGCCACTTCCTCCGGCGTTGAAAAATCGACATAGGCTTTTCCCTTGCTAATCAGCGCCTTGGCCCATTCGTATAATTGATCGAAATAATCGGAGGCGTACAGCACCTGCGCAGGCTCAAAACCCAGCCAGCGCACGTCGCCCAGAATACTGTCTACATATTCTGTGTCTTCTGTGACGGGATTGGTATCGTCGTAACGGAGGTTGGTTTTTCCACCGTATTTCAGCGCCAGGCCAAAATTGAGGCAGATGCTCTTGGCATGGCCAATATGCAGGTAACCGTTCGGTTCGGGCGGAAAACGCGTCGTTATCGTTTTGTATTTACCTGAAGCAATATCCGCTTCAATGATTTCCTCTATAAAATTCAGAGGTTCATTATTCGTATTATTCGTTGTGCTCATAATCGTAATTTTTTAAAGGTTTTCGCAAGTCTCACTTCTCACCTCACACCTCTCACCTCACACCTCTCACTTCTCACCTCTCACTTCTCACCTCTCTTTACATCCTGTCCGGCATTTCCACGCCCAACAAAGCCATGCCCGACGCCAGCACCTGTCCAACAGCCTGGCTGAGTTGCAGTCTGAATGCCTTGGCTGTTTCCGTTTCCGCATTCAGCACACTCAGGTCGTGGTAAAAACGGTGATAACTTTTGGCCAATGCATAGCAATAGTTGGCCACCAGCGACGGGTCGTATGCTTGTGCGGCTTCTTCTACCACCGAGGGGTATTGATGCAACGAAACAAGCAATTCCTTTTCTTGCGGCTGGATGCCAGCGTAATTGCCCGCCTGCGAGAGGTCGATATGTTCGTTTTGGACGCGCAGCATCATCCTGTGAATCCGGACATAACTGTACTGGATGTAAGGTCCTGTCTGGCCTTGCAGGTCTACAGATTCTTCCGGATTAAAAATCATCTTTTTGCGCGGATGCACCTTGATAATAAAGAATTTAAGGGCGCCCATGCCCACTTTGCGCAGGTTTTCGGCCTGTTCTGCCTGTGAAGCGCCTTCTATTTCATTGCGTTCGGCGGCCTGTTCGGTAGCAATACGCAGCACTTCAGCAATGAGGTCGTCGGCGTCTACCACTGTTCCTTCCCGGGTTTTCATTCTGCCGGTAGGCAGTTCGACAAGACCGTAGGAGAGATGGTACAAACCATTTGCATAGGATTCACCCAGGCGTTTCAGTGCTTCAAAGAGCACCTGAAAATGGTAGTTCTGTTCGTCGGCTACTACGTAAATATAGCGTTCACAGCCGAGTTCACGGTGCCGCATTTGAGCCGTTCCCATGTCCTGGGTAATGTATACGGAGGTTCCGTCTGCGCGCAGCACCACTTTTTGGTCGTGTCCGGCATCGGTGAGGTCGATCCAAACAGAACCGTCCTCTTTTTTGAAAAAGACCCCTTTGGAAAGGCCTTCTTCCACAATGTCTTTGCCGAGCAGGTAGGTATCGCTTTCGTAATATAGTTTGTCGAATGATACGCCCAGTGCATGGTAGGTTTTGTCAAAACCCTCGTACACCCAGTCGTTCATTTTCTTCCAAAGCGCGATGGTTTCCGGGTCGTGATTTTCCCATTTCAGGAGCATATCACGCACTTGTCCACCCAGTTCGGAATATTCGTTGAACCACTTGTTTTTGAAATCCTTGAAAAAGGCTTCCGGCGTCTGGCCTGCCTTTTGTTTTTCAGCCAGTATGGCCTGTCCAATGGCACTTTGCTGCCAGGCTTCATATTCTGCCTTGGTTTTTTGCTCGAACAACACATAGTAATCACCTACAAAATGGTCGCTTTTAACGCCTTCGCTAGCGGGTGTTTTCCCCTCGCCGAAGTTTTTCCACGACACCATGCTTTTGCAAATGGCTACGCCACGGTCATTGATAATCTGCGTTTTAACGACCTCATAGCCCGCTGCTTCCAGCAATTGGGTGCAAGACCAGCCCAGCAGGATATTGCGAATATGCCCCAGGTGCAAGGGTTTGTTGGTGTTGGGGGAAGAGAATTCCACCATCACTTTTTTTCCGTTATTGGGTTTGCGGCCGAAGGATGGATCAGCGGCGGTATCACGCAGGAATTGTTGCCAGTAGGTATCGCTGATTTCAAGGTTCAAAAAACCTTTTACAACATTGAATGCACGAATTTCGGGCACACGGGTTTGCAATGCAGCGCCGATTTCCTGTGCGGCAGCATCAGGCGCTTTTTTCGCAATTTTTACAAAGGGAAAAATAACCACGGAATAGTCGCCGGTAAAATCCGGCGGTGTGGAATTGACCTGGACCTTGGCGGCGTCGACGGGTTCGGCGTACAATTCATTTACAGCCGCCGCTACAGCATCCTGGATTATGGAGACAATATTGGGCATAGGAAAAATGTGAGGCGCAAAAGTAGCAGTTTTCCTTCCAACGTTTTAGCCTCGAAAAAAATTCAACAGGTTTTGAGCAGTTTTTATTGTTCCCGCAGGGATTCCCAGCAAATCGGCTGACTGCCTGAAAATAGTTTTCGGTGAAAGGCCTGCCGTTCGCATCGCCTGTAAAGAAGCAGATCCCGCTGATTTGGAGAGTTTTTCACCTTCGGCATCCAGCAGCAAGGGGTGGTGTAAAAAATTGATATTCAGGAATTTGTCATTATTGGTGCATTGTGCCAGGAATCGTTGCGCCTGCGTGGATGCCTCCAGATCGCTGCCCCGAATAGCATCTGAAACGCCAAAATGCACATCGTCGACCATGCTGGCTATCTGATAGGCTGGTAGTCCGTCGCGGCGACGCACAATAAAATCGGGCATTGGAAAATCTTTGGGCGTTCGTATGCGCCAGGCGACATCCGGGTCGTCGAGCGAAAGCCCTTGTTCGCGATATGTTTCAGGGTATTGAAAGCCATACAGCGCCAGGTCGCTGCGCGATTTTCGGCAGGCAAAGAGCAGGCCGGTTTCGCGCAGTTTTTGCAGTTCCGCATGGTATAAGGAAAGGCGGTGGTGTTGCGACCAGTTTTGTTCGAAATCCGATTCATTGTGCGGACCTTCTTCCCAATCCAGGCCAAGCCAATGCAGGCTTTCGAACACGTCCTGCACATAGGCCGATCGCTTTCGGTCCCCATCGAGGTCATCAATACGGAGCAGCAGTCGGCCGTTTTTGCTGCGCGCTACCAGCCAGTTAAAGATGAAATTCAGGGCATTTCCTGCGTGTAAAAAACCGGAAGGGGTCGGCGCGAGCCGCAGCATGCATCCTTTTTCGGCTGCCTGAATAAAGGTATCGAGTTGTTGTCCGAACGGACTCATTACTGTGTTTTAACCTCTTGCTGCATTTTTTCAAATTCCTTGACGATCTCCTCTGGAGATTTGCCCAGCATTTTTAATGCGTTTTGCGCGTCGTCGGCAAAATCAGGGTCGTTGGGAAACCGTTGCAGAAACGATTCATAGGTGGTTTTGGCTTTTTGCATTTCACCCAAGTCATTTTCATAAATAAACGCCTGCATAAACAGTGCAGAAGGCGCTTTGGCGTGTTGGGGCAGCCCTTCCGACACCTTACTGTACAGTTCAATGGCTTTATTCGGATTTTCGACGGCTTTGGCCAGTCCGGCAGCCCGGAGCAATACATTCACGTATTTTTCCTGATCGGAGGTTTGTACCAACGCAGCCAGTTCTTCAGAAGTCTGGATGAATTGAGCAGCCTTTTCCTTGTTGGGGGCTTTGGCGCCGCCGATTTCCTTGTCCAGGTCGACGAGTTTCTTCTCCAGGTCGGCCGTAGTTGGTTTGCAAGAGAAAAAAACAAGTGAAAGGAGTGCAAAAAGCAAGTGCTTTCTCATGGCTAAATTGTGTTCTAAAATATTGGAAGTCAGATCATTCAACCTTCGTATTCAAATTTCCCCAGTGGCGATTTTACGGTTACACGCTCTCCCTGGGCTCTTTTTACGCGACCAAGTATGCGGGCTTCGATGCCGTATTTTTCAGCAATGGCCATTATGGCGTCTGCATTTTTAGGCGACACATATATTTCCATCCGATGGCCCATATTGAATACCTGATACATCTCCCGCCACTCGGTGCCACTGCTTTGCTGAATCAGGCGGAATAACGGCGGGAGTTCGAATAGATTGTCTTTGACGATGTGTACATCTTTGACAAATTTGAGCACTTTCGTTTGTCCGCCGCCTGTCACGTGAATCAGGCCGTGAATTTTCTTCCGATGCAAGCGCAGCATTTCCTGTAACACCGGAAGATAGGTTCTGGTTGGGGAAAGAATCAGTTTGCCTACCGGAATTTGCTGTGTCCCCTGCGCGCCAGGCACTTCGATCTGATTGGTAAGTTGTTGATTTCCAGTGTATACGACAGAATCGGGCAAGCGTGGGTCAAAACTTTCCGGGTATTTTTCCGCATAAATTTTTGACAACACATCGTGGCGGGCTGCGGTGAGGCCGTTGCTTCCCATGCCGCCGTTGTACGTAGTTTCATACGTGGACTGCCCAAAAGAGGCAAGCCCGACGATGACGTCGCCCGGGCGGATATTATTGACCAACACATCGCTGCGTTTCATACGTGCAAATGCAGTAAAGCCTACGTCGATGGTGCGCACAATGTCGCCTACGTCTGCCGTTTCGCCGCCTGCCTGATGAATATGCACGCCGTGGCGGCTCATATTTTCTACAAAATCTGAAGTGCCCCGAATCACGGCTGCAATTACCTCTCCCGGAATCAGTGTTTTATTGCGCCCGATGGTACTACTGAGCAGAATATTATCGGTACACCCCACGCAGGCCATATCGTCGAGGTTCATGACGATGGCATCCTGCGCCACGCCTGCCCAAACCGACAAGTCGCCTGTTTCGCGCCAGTAAAGGTAAGCCAGGCTCGTTTTGGTTCCTGCCGTATCGGCATGTAGCAAGTTGCAATGACGCGCACTTCCTGCTGCCAGGTCGGGCAGTATTTTGCAGAACGCATTGGGATACAAGCCTTTATCCAGGTGCTGGATGGCTGCATGCACTTCGTCTTTGGAGGCCGAAACCCCGCGCAGGTCGTATTTTAGGTTCATGAGTGGTGGTGGTAATTGGTGTTTTGGTGTTATGGTGTTATAGTGTTTTTGTGTTTGGGTGTTTTTGTGTTTTTGGATGGCTTCGCGCTCGGCATTGGAAGTAATGATCCCTCGTATTGGATGTTGGTTTTCCTTAGCAGTCTCTAACCCTTACTTCCAATGCCGAGCGCGAAGCCATCCAAAAACACCAAAACACAAAAACACCAAAACACTATAACACCCAAAAAATCATTTCTCCCAAGTCCTGAATCCCGCTGCATGATCATACACGTGATACAGGATGGCTTTATCGTAGTCTGTGAATGGCTGGTTGCGGCGCGACAAAACAATTTCTGCCGTTTCGCAGGCTTCCGAAAACTTGTAGGTGCGATAGCCCTTGTCGGGGCCGCCCCAACTGAAATCGGGGATAAAATTGCGCTGATAGCCTGCGCCGAATACATTGGCAAATACGCCCACTACCGTTCCGGTATTAAACATGGTGTTGATGCCGCATTTGGCGTGGTCGCCCATGATAAGCCCAACAAATGTTTCTCCGGTTTTTTCAAATCGCTGGGTATCATAGTCCCACAATTTCACTTCTGAATAGTTGTTTTTCAGGTTGGAATTGTTGGTAGCCGCGCCCAGGTTGCACCACTCCCCTACCACGGAATCGCCGAGGTAACCGTCGTGGGCCTTGTTGGAATTCGGGTACATAATCGAGCGAACGATTTCACCGCCTACCCGGCAGCCGTGCCCAATCGAAATAGGGCCATAAAACTTGGAGCCCATTTTCACGATAGAACCGGCCCCGATGGCTATCGGGCCGCGGAACATACAGCCTTCCATGATCACCGCATCTTTGCCGATGTAGATGGGGCCGTCATGCGCATTCAAAATGCAACATTCCATTTGTACGCCTTCTTCCACAAAAACATTCTGGGTGGGGCCGATGATCCGGTTCGTAGGTGAAATGGGTTGGGTTTTCTTGCCAGAAGTAATCAACTGAAAATCATCCTGAATGGCGGCAGCATTCAGGCGGGTCATTTCCCACAAGCGGTTGATACTGATAATCTGAATATGGCTTTCCAGTTCCTTGCCCATCAGTTCGCGTACTTCCTCATCTTCAATCAGCGCCTCAAACTGCGACCCATTCAGGCGTGCGGCCACCAGTTCTCCCTGGTACAGCAGCGCCTCACCCAGACCAATCTCGTCGATACGGCGGCACAACTGGTCGGTAGGAAGAATGCCGCTGTTGATCACGAGGTTTTCCTCCTCGATATGGATGGGGTATTTTTCCTGTAAATATTCTTGTGTGATATAAGAAACACTCCCACGCAAGCGACGTTCCCATTTCTCCCGGAGAGAAAGTATACCCAGGCGCAGTTCGCCCATAGGTCGGGTGCTAGTTAGCGGTTGAAGATGGCTGCGCGCATCGGAGTCAAAAAGAATAATATTGAGCATGCTGGCCTGTGGTTATGATTTGGTTGCTTTCAAATGCCGGGTGCAAATTTGGGAAATAAAAAAGTCCCAACACGCACGAAGCCTATCGGGACTTTAAAAAAAACCGCTGAGGCGGAGTTTTACTTTGCAAACTTGGCAAATTTCTTGTTGAATTTGTCGATACGGCCTGCCGTGTCAACGAATTTCATTTTACCGGTGAAGAACGGATGGCTGTAAGCCGAAATCTCCATTTTGATCAGCGGGTAGGAATTACCGTCTTCCCATGTGATGTTTTCTTTCGAATTGGCGCAAGACTTACCGAGGAACGCTTCGTCCGTAGAAATGTCTTTGAACACAACGGTGCGATAGCTGGACGGGTGAATATCTTTTTTCATGACTTTTTATGCTGAAAATTTGTTGTAATCCTGTAATACTCAATTGGAGGCGCAAAGGTAGCAACACTTTTCCCTGTTTTCAAAACAAATTTTTGAAAAAAAGTTACGAGTGCATGGCTTTTACCTTAAATCCGCGCTCTTTAAGCAAACGGAGCATGCCTTTATTGCCTGCAAGGTGGCCGGCGCCGACTGCACAAAACAGGGATTTCGAGGTGCAAATCTCCTCAAATCGCTTCGCCATGTGTTTGTTGCGTCGGTAAATCAGAATTTTCCGCATGCCCTTTGCATCTTTTTTGGCAGCCTTATACAAGGGCTGAAGGTCGCCGGCAGCATACCAATGAAGCATTTTTTTGATGCGTTGTTTTTGCCGGTTGAAATTTTTGAGCAGCCAGGTCAGGCTTTTTACGTGTTGTTGGAGCGAAATGGAACGAAGGGTTTGCAGTTGATCGGCAAATGTTTCGACGCCGGTAGTTATTTTGCCCTGACTACGGGCGAATGACCAGAGGGTTTCATCCAGCGATTGGGAGGATTCTTCCGAAAGAAATGCTGTGGACAGGGCCGTACTGACCGACATCGGATGTTGATGTCTGAAATCAGCGGCTTCGGCGCCCAGTTTTTTTCGGGCATACCGATCGAGGTTGTTCCAGGCGCCCGGCGTCAGCAGCACATCCAGGGTTTGACCTTCCGGCAATTGCAAGGCGGCCTGCAAAGCGATCGGATCTATTTCTTCAAAATTGAATTCAGTTGCAAATGTTTCGCATTGAGAGATGCATTCCTGAGCAATAGGCAACCACTCAAAAGCACGCAAATCCCGCACATGCATGGTGCCGAAAAGATAGGAATCCGGCCCGCCGTTGGGTGGGGAGATTCGCCAGAGCAATGATTTTTTCAACTTACAATTATGGTTGAGACAGGCAAGTCATTTCAACTCCTCGCAGGAATAGATGGTTGTATGTTCAGCCTCTTTGTCCCAGGGGTCGACGTATAAAAGAATCAGTCGCGTTTGGTAAAAATCAGGCGAACAGGCGCAAAGATAACGCCCTATTTGGCGGAAAGTATGTTCGCTATAAAACATCGGCACGCCTAATTCCTCGATCGACCAATCGTCGACCAGCAAGCGGCGACCATCATCGAAAGATTTTTTTTGCCATACGTCGCCAGTTTTATCGCAGGGTTGTTCGCTGAAAAAAACGGCTTCCGGCTGCGTATTGGTGTACAACTGCCAGGAAAGTTGGTAAGGCCAGGCATTGAAATAATAGGCCAGGGGCATAAACCCTGCCAACAGCAAAAGAAAAGCCTGTGCGTTGTTGGGGCGTTTTTTTCCGTCACCAGGAGAAAACAGGAAAAATGCCAGCGCGGACATAGCAGCATTCCAGGGAATTACCACATAATTCCAATGGGCTGCCAGCAGGGAAATGATGATTAAACTGTGAAAAGCAACGTATAGCCACCCCCAAAAAGGTTTGCGATGTGGCAAAACTAGCAATACCCCCAGTATCATTTCAAACACAGCCACGGCATAACCTAGCGCCGGGTATTGCCCTAAAAAAGCAGTAGACTCGAACACTTCACAGAACCACCTAAAGTTCTCGTCGGCGAAATACGGCGTTAGTTTGTTCGCTCCTCCCCAGATGTACACCGCAGCCAGCAACCATCGCAAAGCCGTGTGGGCGGATGTCGTGCCTGTTGCCACGATTGCTATAACCAAAATAAAAAACCAGGTCCAGGGTTGCAGCCGGTTCAGATCAAGCGCACACATTATCAACAGCAAAACAGGAAGTCGCCATAAAAACTTCTTTTGGGGTCGAATAAAACCCATAAGCATCGAAGCGCACAGCAATGCAAACAATACCACATACCAGCGCCCAGTATGCGCAGCAGCATCACCCAGTAAAGGGAGCGTGGGGAAACCTCGTTCGCCTGGCAGCCACAAACCTGCGCTCAACAACATACATGCACCAAGGCCTGCCAGCGCGATGCGAACCAATCCATCAGCCGAAATCGGGAAATATACCCTCATCATGGCAAGCGTTTGATGACCACCTTCGCATTGGCAAAACCCGCCTTGCGCAGGTTTTTCTGCTGGGCAGCAGCGGCGCTGCGGGCCGTCGGTTCCGTTACCAGAACTTCTCCTACCCAGACGATCCAGCCGGCTTTGCCTGAAGTAATACAACTTTGCGCCAGGGCCCGAGCCGCAATATTCTTTTTAGCCAGTGCCGCTACACGGGCGCTTGCCAGTTCTTTGCTGGAAAATGCATTTTCCTGCAATATCCAGCCGGCTTTACCTTTCAGCAGGCTACAGGCATCGGGGACGACGGCTTTTTTGGAAGTCGTCGCTTTTTTTGCTTCAGGTGCAACGTTTTTTTTGGCGACGGCCGTTTTTGGCGCAGGCGGCGGCGTTTCCTCCTCTTCGTCATCGCCGGAAAGGTTGATCGTTGCGACCTCGTCGTCTTCCACAGCAGCATTGGCACGCGAAGAAACAGGGTACTGCTTGGGTACGCCCCTGGACTCTCCATTGAAAGGAATAGCCTCTCCGTCGATAACATAACCGTACTGATCCTCCGGATTTTTCCCGGCGCGCCACTCCTGCAATTCTTTTACATCGGCAATATCTTCTTCCCTGAAACTAATTACTTTCCAGAACAAGGGCGCTACGACCAAAAAAGCAAGCAGTACAATGAGTTTTTGCATTACCTGCGAACTCATAAACCGTGTGTAAGCAGTTGCCGTCTGGTTATAGGGTTTGCGCAAGGCGCTGCCCACATACTTCTTCAGCGGGTCGAAAATGAGATAGTGGAACGGGCGGGTAATTTTATTCAGCGCCACCGTCAAAGAATCCGGCGCTTTCTGGCGCAGGTTTTTCAGCGGCGCGGCCGTGGTGGTCATGGTTCGGTACCACTGGCTACGCGTCACCCAATCGGCCATTTTCCTATCTTTTCCGTAAATACCAAGGCGCGAAGGGTCGTTTATTTTACGTACATTTCCTTCAAACGGCACAATGGCCAGGCCGATACCATTGTACACGCACTGATTGCGCAATTCGAGCAGATAAGGATCGCTCGGGCCTGGAAAAACATCCTCGGCCAAGGCCACCCACTGTTCGTCGGCGAAGTATTGCCGAAACTGCTGAATAGCGAAAATGTAGCGGTATTTCCGCCATTTCTGCATGGAAAAATGCCAGGCAAAAAAACCTATGATACCGATGCCCAGCAGCAGCCCGATGTTGCCTGCCCATTGCAAGGCGATGAGCCAGAGGCGGTTGTACACAAAACTGCCCGCATACACACCGGCCGCCATCACAGCCGCAAAAGCCGTACAATCCCAAAGAAAATAATCGATGTTCAACTGGTATTTCACCTCCGCAGACTTGTCTTTGGAGGTGGCTTCATAGGTACACACAAAGAGCGAACCGTCTTCCTTACGGAAAGTCAGTTTACCATCTGCTACGAGCCCGCTGCTGCTCACATTGTCGAGTTCTACCTCCATGGTATTGGGCAGAGGCTCGTAGCGATTGCGGTAAAAATCTTTCAGGAAAGGGATGAACCGTTGTTTTACATCTTCTTCGGTCAGTCCCTTTTCCTGAAAACCTAATTGTTGGAATTCGGCTTGCTCCATGCGTCCTGTTGTCAAACTTTTTTCTTCGGCATTTGCGACTCCACTTTCCGGACGTCGTTCTGCCGCATTTCTATCACTGAAATATAATTACGCGCTTTTTTATTGCCATAATCATTCCATGCTTTTTGAGCCCAGTCGAGTGCAAGGTCGAGGTTGCCGTTCAATTCGGAAGCGACTGCCATGTTGTAAGCGGCTCTTCCGGCCGCTTTTCGGTTGTCTTTAGCAGTGGCTTCTATTTTTTTCCAGATAGTCGTAGCGCGTTCGTACTCACGACCTTTCAGGTATCGGGCTGCCTGTTTGAAATCGTCCTTGTACCCTTTGGCTTTGCCATAATACTGGCGCGAAACCTGCACATACAGCGGGGCAATGCGCGCGCCGTATTCGTGCCCGACATTAAATGCTACCGTACGGGTGACAGATACTTGTGAAGGTAAATTGCCAATGGCAGCGCGCTCGGTGGTTCCGGTGGCGTTTTTTTCCAGATAGTCGTCGGTGGTGTACTCGTCGATGATGATTTTCGTGCGCGGGTCGTACAAACGCCAGCCGATGCGCACGCCGGTGCGTTGCCGCGCCTCGTAACTCACGTCGATATATTGTTTACCGCTTTTGTCTTTGCGTTTGGTTTCCACGCGACGGGCGCTGTTGGAGTTGTCGGAGTCGAATGATTCGATGGTGACAACGGCATGGGCGCCGTATTCGGAACAAATGCGCTCCACTTCTTTCCAGGCCAGCGGCGCAGGCAGGTTATTGCCGGCTTTACTGCCCTCCATTTCGATGCCGGTGTTTTTCACCGTAAATCGAGGGGTGCGGGTGAGGGCGTCGGTAAGACCGCGTACGGCTTCTTCGCGGCTGCGGCGATCCTGGCCGATGGCTTCACCGGTCACCAAACCCTCCAGCACATTGAGCCATCCATTGGAAGGTTTGCTGCGGTCGACTACGGCCACGGTGGAAATGTGTTCTGGCAAGGTCATTTGGGCCGGTTGCAGCACCGTCAGCGAGGCGCTTTTCATACAACTGCTCAGAGAGCCGGCCAACAAGAGTAAATAGCAGGAAAGTTTCAGAAAGTGTTTCACAGGTGAGGTGATTGTTTTGGTTAGGTTAGTTAAAGGTGCAAGTGACATCAAAAAGTGTGTCCATTGGATGCATGCTACTTTCAAAAAGTTGCAGAAAACAGCCGTGATATGTCTGGGACGTTTTTGCCAGATCATTTATTATCAGCAATATACTTCCGTAACAAAACCTTAATTCGGCTGCATATTTCTTTCTGCAAAAGTCGAAATTTTTCGGTTCGTATTGAACCAAATTTCCATATTCTCATTTTGCCCTACAATATGCAAACGCAAAAATTCGACGTGGTGATCGCAGGCGCCGGACTGGCGGGCCTCACATTGGCTATGGAAATGGCGGAGCGGCCTTTTTTCAGGCACCACAAAATACTGCTGATCGACCGGGAAGAGAAGGTAAAAAACGACCGCACCTGGTGTTTTTGGGCAAAAGACGAAGAACCCATTCCTCCTGTGATACACAAGACCTGGGATAATTGTCGTTTTTTCAGCCATTCAGATGAAATCCCCATGCATATTGCCCCATATCGCTACCATATGGTGCGCGGCATTGATTTCTACAGGCATGCAGCCGAGCGCATTTCGGAACACCCTGGCATTCAACGGCTTGTGGCGCCCATTACTTCTATAGAAACATCAACGGGGGTCGTGCATACCGCCCAGGGCAGTTTTCAGGGAAATTATGTGTTCAACTCGGCCCTGACTAGCCTGCCCCTGCTTCCGCCTGCCGATGCACGTTTTCCGGAGCCTCCACTGAGCCGTATTGCTGAAATGCCCAAAGACCCACATTACACTTGGATGCTACAGCATTTCAAGGGCTGGGTCATTGAAACGCCAGAGCCGACGTTTGACACAAATACAGCCACTTTTATGGATTATAGGCTGGAGCAAAAAGGCGAAACCCGATTTATGTACGTACTGCCGCTCTCGTCGCGCCGGGCGCTGCTGGAATTTACCGTTTTTTCGAACGCATTGTGCCCCGCAGACGAATACGATCGGGAAATCAAGGGCTACATCCACAATCATTTGGATATCAAGGAATACACGGTAGCGGAAACGGAATTTGGCGTCATCCCTATGACCGATTTTCCGGCAAAACCGCTTATAGATGGCCGCGTTATTTCCATCGGAACGGTGGGTGGATTTGTAAAACCATCCAGCGGCTATGCCTTTAAACGCACGCAGCGAAAAATGAGGGCCTTTGTGGACACATGGGAAAAAACAGGCGCGCCTGATCCCGACCTTTTTTCATCGCCAAAAAGTTTCCGCATGCTGGATTCCATCATGTTGCGCGTACTGAGGGAGAACCTGGTGCCGGGAGATGTGTTGTTTTCCCAACTATTTCGCAAACTGGATGCCCCGCACGTTTTTCGTTTTTTGGATGAGGATGCTACTTTTGCAGAAACGTTTCGCCTCGTAATGGCCCCTCCTACCCTGCCCTTCACGAAGGCTGCATGGCGTCAGGCAGGGAATTGGATTCGAGGCTATAGCGTTTAATTTCAATGAGTTACAACATTTTGAAAGATACATCTTCCATTTGCCTGCGCGCAGGCGTCACTGGCGGCATTGGCAGCGGCAAAAGCACGGTATGCCGCATATTCCAGTCGCTGGGCGTTCCCGTGTATGACGCAGACACCTGGGCGAAATGGCTGATCGAACACGATTCGGAGGTCAAAAACGGCATTCTGGAACTGTTCGGCCCGCAGGCATACGATGCCTCTGGCGCGTACCAACGCGCCTGGGTGGCAGGTATTGTTTTTCAAGACTCCGGCAAACTGGCCGCCCTGAATGCACTCGTTCACCCGGCTGTCGAACGCCACAGTAGCGCCTGGCATGCAGAGCAGGCCCAAAACGGCGCGCCGTACACCATCAAGGAGGCGGCGTTGATGATCGAAAGCGGCAGTTATCGCCACCTCGATTTTTTGATCGTGGTCACAGCCCCAGAATCGGTGCGCATCGAACGTGTGATGCATCGCGACGGCGCATCGGAAGAACAGGTGCGCGCTCGCATCAGCAAACAAATACCGGAAGCGGAGCGGCTGAAACACGCCGATCTGGTGATATACAACGATGGCAAACAACTGCTGATACCGCAGGTGTGGCAGGCGCACCGGAAGTTGCTGGGGTTGAATACCTTTGCTCCAAAAAAATGACGCCACTGCTTCCCACAGCCTATTTGCCGCCTGTATCCTGGTGTACTGTTGCCTGGTCTGCGGAGCAAGTGACCGTGGAAGCAGCTGAGCATTACCAAAAAGGCTCTTTCAGAAATCGGTGTTATATTGCAGGCCCAAACGGCATTCAGCGCCTGAGTATTCCGCTGGTAAAAGGCAAAAACAAGCAGACGCCTATTCGGGAAGTGCGCATTTCGTACGACGAACCCTGGCAGCGGCAACACTGGCGGAGTATTCGAACTGCATATGGGAATGCGCCGTTTTTTGAGCATTATGCCGAGAAATTGATCCGTTTTTACGAACAACCCTACACGTTTCTGTACGACTATAATCAGGCGTTGCTGCACTTCATTTTTGGAAAATGCTGGGGCTGGAAAGGTGCATTTTCCCCAACTGCTCAATACCATCCCGCAGGCCATTGGCCAGATGGTAAAGATTTCCGGTCCGATTTTCCCGCCGATGAACAACATGCGCCACACTGGTTCCGACCACGCCCCTATGCGCAGGTGTTCATGGAAAAAAGCGGTTTTATTCCTAATCTCTCTGTACTCGACCTGTTGTTTTGTTGTGGTAAACAGGCGGGTGATTTGTTGACCTGAACATATTCTTTCACTTTTATGAAAGTTGTTTTCCCCGCCTGCCTGCTTGGCCTGGCACTTTCATTGCCGATTTCTGCGTGTAGTCAGCCGACCTACACAGCCGACGAGCAGGTGCCTGAATACACTGAGCCGTTTGGATACGGCGCCAATCCGGGTTATTTTCCTCCCTATTACTACGATATGGAACTGGCTGCGCTGGCACATGGCACGCCTGATGGGCAAGTGCCTGGTGTTGGCATTACCACGATCCGGCCGGGCCTGTTCGAGCATTTTCTGGAAACATGGGGATACGATATTCGCAAACCACATTTTCAGTATTACGACAGTATCGGCCTGCACAATATTGCCGTCATCATCGGGTTTCCTTCGGATGAACACCGCGACGCGGCATTCTATTGCCCCGGCGAACGCAGCGAATTGTTCAAAAACCTATACGAACCGATCTGGGACAATGGTGAAAATGGCACACCCGTCAACGACAACAATCCATACGCCCTGTATTGCTGGAAAATGGCCACTACGTACAAGGGCCTTATTCGCATCTGGGAGGTATGGAACGAACCTGATGTAGACAATGGCAATGCCTGGAAAGAACGCGGTGTGCCCGGTAACTGGTGGGAAAACGCACCGGAGCCTTGTGAAACCAAACTCAAATCGCCCGCTTATTTTTACATCCGGTTGCTGCGCATTTCGTATGAGGTCATCAAATCGGTCGACCCGGATGCGCTCATTGCTACCGGCGGACTGGGTTGGCCGAGTTACCTGGATGTGATTTGCCGATACACCGACAACCCGTTCGATGGCACAGAAACGCCCGATTACCCGCACAAGGGCGGCGCTTATTTCGATGTGTTGAGTTTTCATTCCTACCCGCACCTGGATAACTCGCTGCGTGAATGGAGCGATGCCATCCAAAACTTCCAGTATTACAGGCATTCCGACCGGGCCGTTGACGGCATCTGGAA
This sequence comes from Saprospiraceae bacterium, assembly GCA_016787415.1. Classification (GTDB taxonomy): domain Bacteria; phylum Bacteroidota; class Bacteroidia; order Chitinophagales; family Saprospiraceae; genus M3007. The sequence continues at coordinate 16,230 of JAEUUT010000051.1, forward strand.
ATTGCTGGAAAAATTCGAAGCAGTGCTGCAATCGCATGGATACGACGACATTACGCATCCAGCCAAATACCGCATTTGCACAGAATTCAACCTCCCGCGCAAGGCTTTCGGCGATTACATGGGCTCCGACGACGGGCAGGTGAATTTTATGATAAAAACACTTGTGACCGCTCAGGTGCGCCGCCTGCTGCAAATGCACGTGTACGCGCTCTGCGATGAAAAACCTGCCGCCGAGGCCAACAACGAGTTTTCCTACATGGGCCTGTTTGAAAACCTCAACAACGTCAAGCCGTTTCAGGGAAAGGCCAACTCCGTGGCCTGGGCCATCAAAACCACCGAAGAAATGCTGCGTGGCGCCGCATACGACCCGGTACGCACCGAGCGACTGCGACTGCCCGCCAATATCCGGGGCGCTGCATTCCGCACCGAACTGGGTACCTACACCTATGTACTATGGGCTGTCACCAACCGCGACCAGGATGAAACGGTGCAGGCTACGTTTGCATTCCCACCCGAAATACCTGTGCAATACCTCGAAATGCGACACTGGAACTACAGCAAAACCGGGGTAGAATTGCTCGTAAACAGCCAGCAGATTTCGCTGACGGGCAGCCCGGTTTTTCTGCGTCCGACGGTGGTGGACAACACTTTCCCCAAAGTACCTACTTTCCACCCCAACCCGGTGACCAACGGCGCAGGTGTGTACGAATTCTGGATGTTTGAAAACAGCGTTGCCAGTATTCACATGTACGACAGCAGCGGGAGGCTCGTGCAGGTAATTGCCGAAGAGGAGCCGCTGCTGAAAGGCGCGCAAGCACGGTTTATTGATATGAGCGCGCTCCCCTCGGGGACGTATGTGATCAAACTGAGTACGCCGTATAGCAACCAGGCGGTGAAGGTGGTTAGAAGTGAGAGGTGAGAAGTGAGAAGTGAGAGGTGAGCGGCGTTCTTTCCTTTGGTATTTTGCGAAGCACCAGGTCTTTTATTTTACTAACTAACCCAGGCGCAGAACCACAGCATTGTCTCCGACTTGCCGTTAGCACTGCGCCTGACTTTAGTGTGCCTCACATGGCTTAAATAAATATTGCACTTGGTTCAATATCAATACTTTAAGCACATCCTTGTTGCGTTCCAAAACACTTCCCTCAAAACTTGAAGCCCGGCATATTGATACCCTGTATTTTCCATATATTATCTTCAAAAAACACCTGACATATGCCGAGGCCTTCATGCCTTTCCTTGATGCCATCCACTGTGCCGTCCCAGCAGATACCGAAAGTAAAATAAGTGCCATTCCCTGGCTGGAGAAGTTCAAACGGGTGAAAACCAACAGGTGCGATTGAATCATATAATGACCTGAATGCTGAAATTTTTTCCATGGCCTGGCTTCGTGAAATTGCCTCGTTATCGGTTCTGCATTCTTCACTCAACTGCTCCTCCCGGAAGGGAAATTCCATATCAAGCAAATCCAGCAAAAACATTTCGACGGCTAGTTCAATTATGCTTTTTTCGTCCGGGTAAAATTCTCCGTAATTAAATACACTTACCATGCCTGGAAGCGCCTGTTCCGGCACTTCCATCGGAAGAATGTCTGCTATGATAAAGTGATAGAAATCTGCATCTCCGACATTTTCAGGTCGTATGAGCAGGATACCCTGCGCTTCCAGCAGGCTTTGCAACCGGTCAATTTCCTCATGCACTTCTTCCGGCAGCAAATCAGGTGCAGGAACAGCGGTTAATCCAATGCGTTTGGCCACAGTGGTTGTAGGCGCCGATTGCTGGCTTTCGAAAGCCTCTACGTTTTTCAGAAATTGCTGCAAGATTTCCGGAGGAGCGTCATCGGAGAGATGAACGAAAGCGCCATGCTTGAGTTCCAGATTGAGCGCTCGGAGTGCATTGTCGGCAGCAAGGTTTTCTTCCGGTGTAAGCCCGGAAGAAAAATTGTGTTGTTCTTTCATAATGAAGGTGTTATAATGATTAAACTGTGTTTGTGTACACAAATATAAAAACGGAACGGCTTTGCTTGTATCAGCCCACCCTCTTTTTCATCAACCAGTCCAACTGCCCATCCTCGCCTACCCAGAAGGTTTCTTCTCCAAAAATTTCATATCCACAGCGCTCGTAAAATCGAACAGCGGGCGGATTGGCCTGCCATACGCTGAGCCAAAGCCATTCGGCGCCTGCCTCTCGCGCCTGCTCGTGGGCAAAATCAAGCAGTCGCTCGCCAATTTTTCGACCTTGGAAAGGCGCGTCGACGTAAATACGCTCCACATGCACCGAGGACTGACTGTTGAGTTCAGGCGGGTGGTGGTCAAAATTTAGTTTCAGATAAGCAACAGGCTGCTCGTCTATAAACGCCAACCAAAAAGTAGAATGGGGGTGCCGAATTTCGGCTTCCAGTTGCGCGAGGTCGAATGCTTTTTCACAATAAGCCTGGAAATCTTGCGGATTGTTCAGGTCTTCGTAGGCTTCACGAAAAGTACGTTCCGCAAAATCGCGCAGCAGGGCGGCATCGGTCATTTGCACCCGGGAAATAAACATACCAGTAAAATCAGAGGCGATTTTTTTCTATCAAATCCAGCAGTTCGTCGCGGTAGTTTTTACCAATAGGCAGCAGTTTCGGCTTGTCTTTTTCCATCACTTCGATCATGTTGCCTTCGATGGCCATAATTTTATCCATCGCGACGATGTAGGAGCGGTGAATGCGTTTGAAACGGCCTTTGGGCAGGCGGTCTTCCAGGCTTTTCATCGTTTGCAGGGTGATGACGCGGCCAGTGGTGAGGCGAATGATGACGTAATCTTTCAGGCCTTCAATGTAGATGATGTCGTCGAAATTGACTTTGACCAGTTTTTTATCCGCCTTGACAAAAAAGAAATCGAGGCCGTCATTTTGGGGAGCGGTAGCGGGTACGGCCAGGCCCGGCGCGTCGCGTTGCGACATTTCTGCCTGTTCGAGGGCCTTGTTCACGGCCTTCATAAACCTGTCGAGTGAAATTGGTTTGAGCAGGTAATCGAGCACATTAAGGTCGAAACCCTGAATGGCGTAATTCGGATATGCCGTTGTGAATACCACCATGGGCGGGTGTATCAGGGTTTTCACAAAATCGATTCCGGTCAGTTGCGGCATTTGAATATCCAGAAACATCAGATCGATCTGGTGGGCTTTCAGGGCCTCATTGGCCTCCAGTGCATTGGAACACCTCTTCACGAGGTTGAGATCGGGCATTTGACCGACATAGGTCTCGAGAACATCGAGGGCTAATGGTTCGTCATCGACGATGAGCACGTTCAGCATAGGGAAGTTGGTTTCAGTTTTTGGACTTAAGTTTTCAGAAAGGTTGGACTAAAGGTAGAAGGAACGACTTATACAAGTCAACTTTTTACGAATTAAAATTTTCAGGTTGGGTGCTCATACCATTTTTAAATGCAAGGTTACGGCGTACCGATGTGGCTCATCCTGCACCGTAAGTGTATGGTTATCGGGATACAACATTTGCAGTCGTTGGCGCACATTCACCAGGCCAATGCCGCCGCTGCGCGGATGATCTTGCCTCGGCAGGCGCTCGGCCTTGCTGTTTTCGATAAAAAATTCGAGGTCTTCTCCAGATACTGTCAAGCGCAAACGCACAAAACCTTCGCCCTGAATCTGGTTATTGAGGCCGTGTTTGAAACTGTTTTCCAAAAAAGGAATAAAAAGAAGAGGAGCCACCATCTGTTCACTGATCTGGCCTTCCACCACGAAGCGAATATCGGCGTCCTTGGGTTGCCGCAGACGCTCCAGATCGAGGTAGTTGTAGATGTACTGAATTTCCTTGGTCAGGTGTACGCGCCGTTCGTTGCATTCATACAGCATGTAGCGCATGATTTCGGAGAGTTTCAGTACAATTTCCGGGGCCTTATCACTTTTTTTCAGGGTCAGGGCATACAGATTGTTCAAGGTGTTGAACAGAAAATGCGGATTGATCTGGCTTTTCAAAAAGCGCAGTTCAGATTGCATGGTCTGGGTAAGCAGCACCTGTTTTTCATTCTGGTAACGCCACCAGTCCATGATTACACGCAGCACCGTGGAAACGATTGTAACGATCACATTTCCAATAAATATCCACACCTGTGTCTCCACAAGTCGGGCGCGGTACAAGGGCTGGTCGTGAAATTTCAGGTAAAAAACCAGCACCTCAATAGGCGTAACCAGTGCGCACACCGCCAGCACCAGACCGAAATATACAAATGCATGTCGCGCCAGGTAGTTCGGAATCAGGTACAACAGATTCAGATACACTAAAAACGCGTAAAAAAACAACTGAATGAGTTCATTTCCCAGCGCAAAGCGCATGTCGATGCCCTTTTCGAAGTCTGCCCAAAGGATCAACCCGAACAATACCATCCAGAACAACCCGTGGTACACCGGCCTCCGGAATAAAAAACTATGAATTCGATCGAGCAGGCTCCGCGTTTTCATGCCTTACAATTTGAAGTTTTTGGGTTCAATACCGCTGCAATATAGAAATGTCTGTTTTTGTATGGCAAAGGAATTCAATTGGAGGCGGAGGATTTGTTTTTTTCGATCAATGGCAATAGTCCTTAGTCCTAAGTCCAGAGTCCTAAGTCGTAAGAAATACAAAGACTTGGGACTTAGGACTTCGGACTCAGGACTAATTCCTTACTTTGCAGCCGAAAAACAACTCAAACTTACACCAACATGCGCCAGCAAATAGTAGCCGGAAACTGGAAAATGAACAAGACCCTGGAAGAAGGGCTGGAACTCACCAAAAGCATCCTAGAAAAAGTAGAAAAACCACGTGGGCTCGTCATTGTAGCACCACCACTTACCCACCTGCGCGACATCGGTAAAATGCTGAAAGTGAGAAAATACTTTCACCTGGCTGCCCAAAATTGCCACCAGGAGGAAAAAGGCGCTTACACAGGAGAGGTTTCTGCCGATATGGTAGCCTCTGTGGGCGCCGAGTTTGTCATCATCGGGCATTCCGAGCGTCGCCAGTATTTCAAGGAAAAAAACGACGTGGTGGCCGCCAAAGTAAATGTTACGCTTGCACGAGGCATGCGCCCTATTTTCTGCTGCGGCGAGCCGCTGCACATCCGCGAGGTGGATACGCATGTAAAATATGTGGCTAAACAATTGAAAGACAGCCTTTTCCATCTCAAGGAAGAAGACTTCCGGAAAGTGGTGATTGCGTACGAACCCATTTGGGCCATCGGTACCGGCCGTACAGCCAGCAGCCAGCAGGCCCAGGAAATGCACCACGCCATTCGGGTTTTGGTGGCCAAAAAATATGGCAAAGCCGTTGCCGACGACACCACCATTCTGTACGGTGGCTCCTGCAATGCGCAGAATGCGCCGGAAATCTTCTCCCAGCCAGATGTAGACGGCGGGCTAATCGGCGGCGCGTCGCTCAAAGCGGATGACTTTGCTGCGATTGTGGCGGCGTTGAAATAAAGAGGCAAAAGCAGTTTTGTATGCCATTCAGGAGGCAATAAATGTATTCCTTATGCTGACTTCCGATTTCCTGCAGTTTCTGTACGACCTCTCGCAGAACAACAACCGCGACTGGTTTGAAAAAAATAAAAAACGGTACGAAGCGGCGGTCAAAAAACCATTTGAGCAAACCGTTGCCGCCATTATCGAACGAGTGCAGCAAATGGAGCCAGCGTATGGCCCTTTGCTGCCTAAGGATTGCATTTTCAGAATCTATCGGGATACACGATTTTCGCAGGATAAAACGCCTTACAAAACGCACATTTCGGCGCAGTTTACACCCAAACACATCAAATCAACCACGGACGCCATTTCCTACCCCGGCTATTATTTTCAGGTGGAGTTTGGCAGCCTTTGGATCGGTGGCGGTGGCTATTTCCTGGATAAAGAGCCGCTGAGAAAAGTGCGGACGGCCATTGCTCAAGACCCAGAGGCCTTCAGAAGCCTGCTTGATGCGGCTGATTTTAAGGAAAAATACGGCGAAATACGCGGCGAAAAAACAAGGTGCTGCCACCTGAATTCAAAGAGGCAGCGCGATCGGAACCACTCATTGCCAACAAACAATTGTATTTCATGGCAGAAATGGAACCCGAGATCGCGCTGCGCAGTGATTTCCCTGATTTTGTAGCCGAATATTTTCGGGCAGGAAAACCTTTGAATGAATATTTTAGAAAAGCAATTCTGGGGTGATTACAGATAGTAGGTAGCCAGAATCTGAATCGCCTGCACTCCGGTCGGCTCAAAAACACCACCCTGTGTATCTACCCAGATCAACACATCGTTGCCTTGTTCGTTTCCATTGGTCGACAAGGCATAAATATTGTTTTTGAAGGTAATTTCCAGGGTACTTCCATTAGCGCCGGAGCCAACAGGTCCGGTCGATGTGCCGTTGGTGGAATAATAGACACCTGTAAAATCGCTCACACCATAACAATCGCCGGTGTATCCTGCACTGATGCTATCCGGGGCCACAGCACCATTGAATGGTTGCCATTTGACCGGAATATTTCCAGTGTATGCAAATTGCAGCACAGGTGCTCCACCTGGCGCAAGCGGGAACACTGCCCACAAATAGCCTCCGCCAAAATCCATATCCTGGAGGTCGTTAATTTGATCGATCTTCTCTCCTTCTCCATTAATGTCGATGCTCCAGATCTGGCCATCCTCCGTTGCATACACGGCGCCAGTGCCTGCACCTCCGGTCAAATCCACAGCGCCGGGCACATTGCCTACCGGCGTCCAGTTGCCATCGCCTTTCCCCCAATACAAAACCGATCCGGTAGGCTGGTCTGGGGAAGTAGAAAGAACCCAGATAATGCCGCTATCGGAAATGGCAATCAGTTCAGCAAAATCAGGATCTGACATGGGATAGACTGCATAACTGGTATCCATTGCGAATACCCGGTTTTCGAAATCGATACCCCAGGCCGGGTAGTTGTTTCCATTTGTGTTGGACATAGATGATTGAATTTGATGTGTGATATAAATAAAAGGACATCGGGAGGCAATCGAACTGTGTCAATGGGGTGTATGTTGTTTGTTGGGGCAACTAAAGATATGGAATAATGCTATTTGACGCGTTTTATTTTATTGGTGTCAAGAAAAAAATAACATTGGGCAATTATCTGATAAACCTGCAAAAAAACAGGTCTTACAGGCTTTTTACAAAACCTGTAAGACCTTTGATACTTGTATTTTGAACGCTGGATTTTAGTTACTACTTCCACCGCCGGCAGAAGTGAGCCAGCCACTGATACATTCGTAACGACATTGAGCAGCGCCCGGGTTGTTTTTGATCGGGCCACATTCGCGCAGGCATTCTTCTACAGAACGATTGCCTTTGGTATGGGTGGAAGCAAATGCTGCGAGTTGGTTATTGATGCTTTCAAATTCGCGCTGGAACGTGGCCAGTTGTGCATCTGTCATTCTTGGCCCTGCGGTTTTTACTTTGCGGCAGACAACCGACGTGTTTTTGATGATGGTCTGGAGGGAAGCGCGGGCGGCCGCTTCGCGTACTTTTTGCACTGCCGGAAGCAACATTACAACAGCACTGTCTACTTCATTGGCTTTCAGGAAAAATTCGTTTTTGGACATCCCGCCTGTCTGAGCGTAAGCAGCAGGTGCATTAAAAGTGGCGGCCAGGGCAACGAAGAGGAACAGGGCGATGCAATTTTTGATGGTGTTCATGACTTTGAAAAATTTGTTTCTTTAAGAAATGTGGGTGAATCAATTGCTGAATTTGTATACCTGTGTTTGTGCTGCACAGGATGTACCCAGCAAGGGCCACATTTTTTCAAAAAAACTTTTTCAATTCAGGGAAAACCAATATAAAAACTTGACAAACAAGCACTTGTGAATCAATTCTCCAATCAAACATTTTTTGCCAGCCGGCTCACAACACTACTGCCATTGCCATGCCGTCGTGCTCTTTTGCCCCTATGGTCTGGAAAATGGTAGCGCTTACGCGGCTGTCATTGGCCAATAATTGATTCAATCGGCGAACGCCCTGCACGCGTTCATCTTCATGGTTGGGATTGAGCACATTGCCCTCCCGAATAACATTGTCGGCAATGATAAGCGTACCAGGCCGGGAAAGCCGTACTGCCCATTCGTAATATTCGGCATAGGGCGGTTTGTCGGCATCAATAAAAACCATATCGAAAGGGCCCGCCCCGTCGGCCTCCAGTTGAGGAAGAATATCGAGGGCTTTTCCCGTTCGAATATCAACGATGTCTGTCAAACCGGCCCGATCTATATTTTCCTGCGCCACCTTTGCGTGCATGGCGTCGAATTCAATCGTCACAAGCCGGCCACCTTTGGGCAATGCCCTGGCCATCCAGATGGTGCTATAACCTGCCAGGGTGCCCAGTTCCAGGATTTTTTGTGCCCTGCAAAGCGTAGCCAGCACCTGCAGGAATTTCCCCTGGTTGGGTGAAACACTTATTTGTGGGATACCATGATCGATAATGGATTGGTCGACGGCTTTCAGGGCCTCATCTTCTACAGCCAGCAAATCGCTGATATACCGGTCGACAGATGCAAAAAGGGCGGCGTTCATAATTAAGAAATTATTTAAAAATAAGGTACGCCCCCTGTCAGAGCAGGCGTATCATTTCATACTGTTGTAAAAAGGGTTGTAATCCAATATTTTGCAGAAATGATGCCGTTTCGCTGGAACGGTGATCTACATTGATCAAAACAAGTTCCTTACCTGCTTGTTGCGCGGCACAATAAAACAAGGCAGAACCGATGCCCGTGCGCCGGTGTGTCGGGGTCACTGCAAATTGCTGAATCCGGTTGGAAACAGGATTGTAAATCAGATAGGCCAGCAATTGATCTCCCTGCCAGGCGCCCAGTGAAATGTTGGAACCTTGAATATTTTCAACGGCTGTAATGGAATTTTGCCAGGATGGCTGCCAGTCCCAAAACGATTTGAGCAATGTCCAATCATATGAACGCAGCATACGAATGTCGGCTTCCGCAACTGGCGGGTTGGTCATAAAGCCCTTATAGCAATCCAGTTGTCGGGCCACCTCAAACCCGATGGCTTCGTAGGTTTTAACCGCCGGCACGTTGCCGTGAATGACTTCTAATTGAATCTGGCAAACCTGTGCGTTTTTCAGTTCCGGCAATATAAACTCATACAGATGTGCGGTAATTTTTTGCCCTCTGTGGTCGGGCGCCACGCCCGTTCCGGCATTATATACCATAGGTTTGCCAGCCACCACATCATACCCGTGCAGAATAAATCCGATCAGTTCTTCGCCTTCAAAAGCGCCAGCCGAGAGATCGAGCCGGACACTATCGGCGGCCATTTTGTTTTCTAACTGCGTTTCCGTCATTTGCAATGGAACCATGTAATCGGAAAAGGCCCGATTGAACGCCATCGTCAGTCTGGCAGTGGAAGTGCCTTGCAGGGTGCGAAAAGTCATTTGGGCAGCACGTTTCAGGGTTGGGCTCTAGCCAATTCTATCATTCCGCTCAATTCGTCCACTAACCCTTCTGCACTGCCATTGAACCCTACGGTTTTGAAACGAATTTTACCCTGGCGGTCGAGAATGTATTTGGTAGGAATACCCGAAACGCCAAAGGAGGACACAACTTTGTCGTCATTGTCGAGCAGCACATTAAACGTGTATTTTTTCCCGGTGACAAAATCCTGTGCATTTTTGGCTTTATCGTCTGCTTTCTCCCAAGTATCTACAAACAAAAAGGCCACGTCTTTGTCGTCCTTGAATTTGTCGACGGCCATTTGCATCCCCGGGAAAGAAGCCTTGCATGGCCCGCACCAAGTAGCCCAGAAATCGATGACGACCACTTTGCCGCGCAGGCTTTCGAGGCTAACGGTTTCTCCCTGCAGGTTGCGCAGGCTGAATGTCGGCGCCTGCTGTTCGAGCATTTGGGATGCCAGGTGTTTCTGGAGGTTCATTCGGGCAATAGATTCCAGACCATTCAGATAGGCTGCTGCTCCTGCTTCTGATTTATCTTCAGCGGTATACAGTGCCTTGAACTGTTTTTTGATCTTTTCCGTTGCATGGCCTTCCATGATAAAACGCTCCATGTGGAAGCGCAACTCTGGAGATTTACTGCGTTCCAGGTAACCTATGTACCGTTCGTTGAATTCAGCCTCTCTCCCTTCGTTGATGGCAATTGCCTCCGCCTGATAGCGGGCTGCAGCAGCAGGGTCGCCACTTTTGTCGAGTACGAATGCATAGGTATCCAGGTAATTTCCGTGTTCTTCCTTGCTGATTTGCTTGCGTTCTTTTTCAGTTATGAGTCCGGGCTGGGGAACGCTGGGTTCATTGATTTCCCGTTTGCTCAACGTCACAGCTTCGGAAGCCAGGGATTTGGCAATTTCCATTTCTTCGCCTTTTTCGGCTAATTCCCAGGCAATGTTATTGTACAGAGAAGCACGATTGGGCGCCGGTAGTTGAGCGGCTTTTGACTTGAATTTCTCCCATGCATGCGTATCTGCAATTTTTGCACAAATATTGGATTTGGCTCTGTCCACCATTGCCTTTTCTTCGGCTGTTTGTGGCGGAAACTCCTGAATAAAGGCCGTCAGCAATGCCTCGCCTTTCTCAAGGTCAGGGTTGTTGTCTGCTGCGCTCAGGCGTTCCTGCCGCACCAATTGGCCTTTAGGGAATTGGGTTTTAATGCGTTCTTTCAGGCTTTTAGCCTTGTCTATCATGGTCATACGCTCGTAGGAACGCATGATGGCGATCAGGTTTTTTTCGCTCAGATTTGGATCTTTTTCTGCTTCTGCATACAGTTCGAGCACCTGGTTTTTTCCGACATCGCCTTTTTTGGCAGCCAGAATTACATTGGTATAACTACCGATGTATTTGTTTTTAAGGTCGGCCTGTAATTCGAATGCCCGGTTGTACCACCCGAGCGCTACGGAAGGTTCACGTTTCAAATCTACCACTCCACCATAGTCGCGGTACAGATTTGCCTGGGCTGCATAACTTTCTGGAAGAATTTTCCCTGAAGTATCACACACCGACACAAAATATCCTTCGCCGTTGTTGTTGTCATACACTTCTCCCGAACGCAACGAAATCAATGCTGCCACAGAACCAGGTTGAAGCGGCACGAAAATATGCAGCATATGCCCTACCTTTTTTTGTGCTACTTCCCGAATATCGGTCATCATTCCATTGTGTTCCAGAAAAACAACATCGATCTCTTCCGCATCTCGTAAAGGGCTGATACTCAAATCAAAAACGATCTCCACTACTTCACCAGGCCTCGGATGGGCAGGTGTGATTTTGGGCTGCTGGGCAAACAAAAACGCAGGAAACAGAATCAGGAACAACAGGAAACGCATTGCATCAAGGTTTAAAAGTAGAAGTTGTTGGTACCCAACATAACAGGATTGGATATTCTGTTCATCGATATCCAATCCTGTTAGTACAAGTCTTACAAATGGCAGCCCGTTAAAATTTAGGACACGTCACACGCGAGCGGCGATACTCCGGATGGAAATACGTGAGCGATACCTCAAAGGCGCCACGGGAATTGTTGGCAACGGTAAGACTCGACACCGTAATGTCATAACTCAATCCCAGCATCCAGCGGTTGAGTTCGAGCATTCCTACTACGGAAATGGCATCCATTTGAATATTGTTGTCGAGTTTATTGCCCAGTCGGCCCCACACGCCGGCACGCAGCGCAAGTTCATTCAGGTCGTTGTTGGAATAACGGAAGTTGATGCCCATATCTGTTTCCATGGCCGGGCCTTGTTTCATGAACAAAGCACCAGGAAGGATGGCAAAATTTTCAGTCAGCGGAAACTGTCCGCCCAGGTGGCCCGACCAGCGGGAATACAGTGTTTCCTGGTTGTCTTCAATAAGCGAAATAGCCGGCTGGTTGATATGGCTCAGCGCACCTCCGGCATAGAAAAACCCGTCATTTTGAAAAACAACATACCAAAGTAATCCGGCATTGAAATCGAGGTAAAGCGGCGAATTAGCATTTGCATTTGGCTCTCCGCTCGAAGCCCCCAGGTCAGGGCGCTCTGCATTGGTATCAAACTGGCGTGTGAACCACAATTTGCTCCAGTCAATAGAATTTTGTCCGAAACCGACTTGAGCACCAGCCGACAGGTAATTTTCATTGGAATATCGGCCGCCAGAAAGTTGTTTGAGGAAAGCGCCGCCTACTTGCACCTTGTTTTGTTGAAAACGGGCAGTGCCAGCCTCATCATGCATAGCGCCTATTCCAAAGGAAGCATAATCGTCATTGGCGCCTACATTGAATCGCGTTTCAAACGATGCAGCGTACGTACGAAACGGCACGGGCGACAAAAAACTGTTCCATTGATCACGGTAGTTCACCGTGGCTCGCCAGCGGCCATTGAAAATGCCGGTCATGGCAGGATTAAGATTCCAGGATGACGCGTAATATTGGGAAAAACGCGGATCCTGGGCCTGTACATCGCTTGAAAACAAGGATAACAAGGCGACCAGCATTAAAATCGGTGGGTACAATTGTTTCATGGTTGTGTGTGTATTTTAGAATTGGGATAATTGAGACCGAAAAAAAAGAAAAATCTACCGTTCCCTGGATTTTTTTAACAAAAAATCAGTCGATGGTAGTGAGTCCTGAGTCGTAAGTCCTGAGTCCTAAGTCTGTAGAGTACACCTACATTCTCCTTGAATTTATAGAAACACAAGCCAAAAGTATACAGGTGTACTCTACAGACTTAGGACTCAGGACTTACGACTCAGGACTACTTGACGAGTGTTACATTTCCACTGAGCACTTCCCTGTATCCATCAATATATTCCGCTTCCAGGTGCCAAACAAAAACGCCGGGGTCGCAGGCATTGCCTTTGAAAAGGCCGTCCCAACCGCGGGAAGCATCGTTTACGCTGAAGTTTTGATCCTGATAGACCAGTTCGCCCCAGCGATCGTACACCTTGAATGACAGAATGGAGCGCACTTGATCCGATTTGCCATGCACCATGAGCAAGTCATTAGCAGCATCGCCGTTCGGGGAGAAGGCGGTAGGAACGTATACACCACGCGGTTTTTCCACCGATACTTTGACTTTGGTTTCGCCCTGACAGCCATTGGCATCGGTAATTTGTACAAAATAGGTGTTGGTATGATCCGGCTTGATCAGGATGCTTTCGCAGTCGATGGTATCCAGGCAATTCCATGTGTCCAGCAATGCGCTGTGCCATTTATACAGCAATGCACCTACGGCATTGGAAATATCAGGCGACAAAACCAGGCTGTCGCCGAGAACCAGTGCGGTGTCTGCACCCAGCGATAGTTCCAGGGGCAGCGGCTGCAACAATGAATCTGTGAGGGAAACAATACAGTTGTTGGCATCTTTTACCTGCACAGAGTAAGTGCCCGCACCCAGGCCGATGAAATTGGGCGAACCGTTGAATGCACTGCCATCAATACTGTATTTATATGGCAATTTTCCACCGGAAACACTCAGATCGATATGTCCATTTTGGTCATCAAAACAGCGAGGGTCGGTTTTGCGCAAATCCACCTGCATTTGCTCGGGTTGTATGATGGTAGCAGAATCTACCAGGATACAGCCGTTGGCATCTGTAATTTGAAGTGTGTACGTTCCTGGGCCAAGTTCAATAATATTCGAAATAGAATTTCCATTGCTCCAATTCAGGTTATACTGAGGAGTACCGCCCTCCACACTGGCGGCAATGGATGCATTTTGATCACCAAAGCAAAGAAGCGCTTTGGTGGTAAATGATACAGCCAGTGGTTCGGGTTGGCGTATTTGCTCCGAATTGGTACCTGTGCAGCCTTTGTTGTCCACTACTGTTACGGAATATGTACCGATGGCAAGTTGATCGATTTGAGTTCCATTCCCACTGTTGCTCCAATGGTATTCGGCAATCGGGTTGACGCCCTGCACGTTTTCAACCCTGGCAGAACCATCTACGAATCCGAAACAGGATACATCTTCATGGGTGGTTTGAACAACAATGGCCGGCGGTTGTGTAACGGTAAACGCAAAAATGCCACTACATCCCTGCTGGTCGGTAACCGTAACCGAATAAATCCGGTCGCCTTCCAGCCCATCTACCGAAATGGTATTCGGAGCATTCGGCTTGCTCCACTGGTAGAAATAATTGGCCAGGTTGCCGCCACCGGCGCCACCCAGCACCTGATTTACAGCGGCTCGGCCGTCTGCATACCCATAGCAGGTAGGAATTACATGGGCTACATTGGCTGAAATGCTGTCAAGTTGTTGAATGTCGATATTTTCCGTTACCGAACAGCCCTTGCTGTCGCTGGCTGTAACGATATAAGAACCTACAGGAAGGCTATGAGCAGCAGCGGTATTTTCGTTGTTGCTCCACAAATAGGTAAACGGTGCGCCATTACCACCACTTGCCGTTGCCAGTGCAGCGCCGTTGCTTTGTCCATAACAGGCCGTTTGGGTTTGCGAAACGGCAACCGAAACGGTCGTCGCAGGTTGTTGCAAGGTAGCACTGGTAGTCACGGTGCAGCCATTGGCATCTGTTACGGTTACCAGGTATGCTCCTGCCGGAAGCCCGGTCACCGATGGAGCGCTTTGTGAAACACTCCAGTTATAGCCATACGGTTGCACACCTCCCAAAGGATTGGCTGTGACAACGCCATCAGCGCCGTTGAAACAAGTTACATCTGTTTTGGCAATGGTGTTAGTGAGTACAGGAGGCTGCGTTACCGTTGCACTTGCGGTCGTATTACATCCGTTGTCATCGGTAATCGTAACCGTATAGGCGCCAATAATCAGGTTGGTTGCTATTGGGTTCACCTGGGCATTGCTGTCATTCCACAGATAATGAAGGGCGCCATTACCACCTTGTGCCTGCACAGTAATACTGCCATCGGCGCCTCCAAAGCACTTGACAGCCTGCATTTGTACAGATGTGACTTGTATGGTAGCCGGACAAGCCAGCGTCACAGTATCCAGGTGTACACAGCCAACGGCATCGGTGAGTGTAAGAATATATTGTCCACAATCCAGGTTTTGCAGATTGGGTGTTGTAGCAGCCACTGTATTCCATTGGTACTGATATGGCTGGGCTCCGCCTGCAGCGGTGGTCTGCACATTGCCATCAAAAATACCAGAGCAACTGGGTGCTGCTGATGCAAATTGCACATCAATCGGGATCGCAGCGGCTATATCGACAGCATTCGTAGAGGTACAGCCTCTTTCATCCTGTACCACCAGGCTGTATTGTCCTGGACAAAGGTTGCCCGCCGTAGCATTTCCATCAGGCAGATTCGGGTCGTCCCATTGGTAATCGAAAGGGGCTGTGCCACCTGTCACAATGACCGTGGCTGTTCCGGAACAATCGCCAGCGCATCTTTCATTAGCCACTGCGCTAAACGACACCTGCAATGCGTCAGGCGTCTCCACTGTAACGGAACTTGTAACGCTGCAACCTTTTGAATCTGTGACAGTTACAGCATATGTACTGGCTGACAGATTGATTGCCTTGGGGGTGTTTTGGCTATCCTGCCAGTTGTACTGGTAAGCGCCATTTCCGCCTATTGGAAATACAGAGGCTGTACCATTATTACCCCCGAAACAGGATACCGCACGAGAGGCTGTGCTGTCGATCAGTAAAGTAGTTGGCTGTAGTACTTCGATGAATGTTGTAGAAATACAATTGGCAGCATCTGTTACGGTAACAAAGTGAATCCCGGCATTCAACCCTGTAGCGTCGGGCGTATTGGCCAGGTTATCCCAGGCATACTGATATGGCGTCGTGCCGCCTGTCACCATAATGTTTGCGGCTCCATCGGACAATCCATTACAACTTACTGAATCCTGGGTCAACTCGAACGAATATGCGGCCGGCTCTGCTACCTGGACGCTGGCGATTTCAGTACATCCATTGTCGTCGGTGGCCACCACTTCATAACATCCTGCAAAAAGACTGCTGATGGCAGCCCCGGGCGTAGTAGTACCGCCACCACATAACTGCCATGCAAAGGAAATATTTCCAGTACCGCCCGTAGCCGTTACAAAAGCAGAGCCGCTGCTACCGCCATTACATAGCACGTCAGAATGTGTTGCATTCAGTACAATCGGCCCAGGTTCGGCGATGTTAAAGTCGACCGTATCCCGGCATCCCGCAGCATCTCGCAAAACCACAAAATGACTACCAGCGCCAAAAATATTCATCAAATCGCCATTGCTGAAGGGTGTTCCTGTGCCATTTGCAAAAAAGTCGACATTTCCATTCGCATTGTTTGCACTGATAATAGCCGATCCTGTATTGGTGCCTGCGCATTGCGCGGCTGTAAGGGCAGATATGCTGCCACTAAGCGTACAGATCACAAAAGTGTGGGAAGCCGTGGCAATATTGGGTGGGCAGTTCGGGCTACCACCCAAAGCGCGCACTTCAATGTTAACCACATCGCCCGACACCAGCCCGGTCACTGTATGCGTAAGCAAGCCGCTGGCTGGCATCCAGCCTGTGCTGTTTACATTCACCTCATAACCGGTGGCGCCTTGCACCGGCTGCCAGCCCCAGGTCATATCGCTGGTTCCGAGGCTGATTACCTCCAGGTTGGTGGGCGCCGGGAAAAAACTCATGATACTAACCGTGACGGTATCCTTGTGTTCGCAGTTGAAGCGATCTTTGGCCGTTACAATATAAGTGCTGTTGGCGGTTGGCGTGGCGGTAGGTGTAGCGCAGTTATTGCAATCGAGGGTAGCAGCGTTTGTCCAGGAATAGGTTACTGTATTGTCGTAGTTGAACCCTATGCTCCACCATTTTACTTTACCCAACTGGTTGGGCCCGAAGCCATCGGAAATCATCAGTTTCCAGTCGCCGTTTACTACTGCGTTGTTCAAAGAAGTCCACATGCCCTCCGGGCGGTAGTCGCCGGTAAACGGAGCAGTGCTTCCAATAATATTAGTCGATGCCGAAGGCGTGAAACAAGTGTTTTTATAATTATCACCGCTGCCGCCATTTCCGGTAGTCAGTTCAAGTTGTTTCCCGTCTGGCGATCGCAGGTAAATATTCAAATCGGCATCAAAATCTGTCTCAATGTCCATACAGACAGATGTGATCTGTGTGATGGGGTTGGTCAACAAATTATATCCGACATTGCTAACTGAAATAGGCGCCGGGTACGGGTTGTTGTGCGGGTGATTTCCATTTCCCAACCTGTAATCGGGATATGATTCGAACCTGACTTCCAGTTGGCTGGGATTCAGTGAAGAAGCATCCAGGAGTACGGGTTCTCCTTCACAAACAGCCGTATCGCGCAGGGCTTTGTAATCGATATCGCAACTAAAGCACTGTGGGCTGGTAAATGGCAATACCGATACATTCACAAGTGTATCCCATACGCAGCCAAACGTGTCGCGCACGGTAAAAATGTATCCTGCTGTTCCTGCATTTTGTGGTGAAGCGGCAATGGAATCCTGCGTAGAATAGAAAATGGAAGGATGGTTATTCCAGTGCCAATCGACAATTTCAGGGGTGAAAGTTTCAATATTGGGATACAACTCGTCCTTAAATTTCAAACTCCAGTTAAAAATGTATCCATTGTCAATAGGCCACAAGTCGGTGGCCGTTATCGTCCATTCGCCGTTGAGCGGGCAACCCACCAGATCGGAAATAGGGTCGAAGGTACTGTAATCGCCTGGCGGAAGTGTACCAAAACCACCTAACGTGGTATTGGCATATTGTATCCAGGTCGGATTGGGGGCATTGGGTATCCAGCAATAATCATATCCCAAGCCCGGAATCGGGTTAAAACCATCATTGTCGTTGGGTTCACCCAGGAACACCCCTCCTCCAGTTTGTCCTGCAAAATTGTGTAAGGTGATGGTTTGCCCGTTCGGACAGGTAAGCGTGATCTGCAAATCGCGCAAGTAGGAGTGCTCCATGTTTACACAAATACTTTCCAGGTCGTCTTCGCTGGTAAGTACCTGCCCCGGAGAGAATTCGGTAAAAAAGATAGAAGTCTCGTATGGAATGCCGGTACCATCGGGCAATGCCAGCGAGTCGGAGCGGCTTCCTTCCACAGAAAATGTTGAAGGGCTTGGCGTTACAACCAGGTTTTGTCCGTTGGCCGTATCTGCTACAATGGCACTGAGATGGATGGTATCGTGTGCACAGACTTGATCTGTCACAGCGCCAGCGAGTGCAAAATTGGGGCGTGGCGCCACCCGAATGCGCTGGTTGATCAGGTTGGTACTTCGGCATCCTTGCTGATCCACCAGAAACAACTGGACGTAATAACCACCTGGCTCATCAAAACGGTGCGAAGTATTGGGGCCATAGGAAATACCGCCGTCGCCAAAATTCCACTCAAAGGTGGTGGTAAGATCGGACTGTTGATAGGCAAACCCGTTTTGAGGATAAATACCCACACCATTGAAAAATATACGTTCGTTCGGGCAAACATCAATCCAGCCGGTGTCAGCCGGAAATATAGCGGGGTTCGTCGACACCAGATCAGCCAAAACCGTCTGACAGGAAGCCACACACGACAATACTGCCGACCAACCTGTAGCTGTGCCTGTGCCATCCGATTCAAATTGAACGGTCAGGCAGCCACTCGGGTTGGCAGCAGTAGCCTGCACGATAAAGGGTTGCCCGGGTGGATAGTCATCCGAACATGCCAGTAAAGGGGCAGCCGTATTCGGGCCATCATAGAAACACAACAGGTCTCCTCCTGCGAGGTCAATACCTGAGAAATTAAGTTGAACGTGTGTGCCAGAACTGCCGTCCGAGCAAAAAGTTTTGGTAAAAGACTCGTTATTGCTGTAGTTGCCGGCGCCTCCGCCACTGTCGTAAAACGTACCACTGCAATCCTGCACAGCAGTATTGTTCATAAGGTAATTCTGGGCAGGAAGCAAGAAGGCAAAAAACAGAAAGATGAATGGTAAAAGTAGTTTCATGTATGACACGGGAGCTGTTTCAAAGTAAGAGAGCGATGTCCTGTTTGCAGTTCTGCAGTGCAAAAAAAGACAAAAAGCGGGATACTTCGAACACAGATTTCGCTGCCTGAGGTCAAATCACAAACTTTCATCGGCAAATCGCCGTATTCTCATTGTTTCACTCCGTTTTACTGCGAAATTCTGCCATCAACTTGCCATATTCAGTCTGTGCTTCGTCGTTTAATTCGCCCACATGTTTTAGCAGCGCTTCAATAGCTGTCAGGCGGCCGTTCAGGGTTTCCTGCTGGCTCCGGGCCTGATCCGTTGTGATTTTTCCGGCTGCGTACTCTTCAGCCGAGCGTTGTAATTCGGCCAGCAACTCCTTGAATTCGCTCACCGTACCTTCCTGCTTTATTTTGATGGCCGTCACTTTTTCGTGCAATTGGGCAAAACCACTCGTCGTATCGCTTTTCAAGGCCTCGGGCGCCGCATCCACCAAATTGGCAAAATTGACAATCCCCTGTGTGTTCAGGTCAAATTCTTCTGTGCGGGTGTGCATAGCAGAAACCGTGTCATTCATTTGAGTGAGCAGGTTCTGGTCTGTTTTTTTGCAGGAAACCAGCGACAATAGCAAAGCAAAAAAGAAGGTGGAAAATAAATGTTTCATGTCCGTAATAAGAAAATTGAATCAAAAAGGCGGGTGTGTTGGAATATTTGAGCGACGAAGGTAGGGCATTCCTGAAAAATACGGAGAAAGCAATAGCGCTTGACGGCAGCAGGTATGTCGGTTTTTTTACCTTTGCGGCTCTTGACCACTTTACACCTCTCCATCGCCACTCCGATATGCAGACGTTCTCACCGAAAAAATACATCAATGTTTACCTGGGCCTGGGCAGTAACATGGGCGACCGGAAGGGCCAATTGAAAAAGGCTACCGAACTCATTTCCAAATTTATCGGGAAAGTGGCTAAAAAAAGCCATTTCTATGAAACACAGCCCTGGGGCAACACCGAGCAGGATTCTTTTATCAACCAGGTGCTGATGGTAAATACCACGCTCGACCCGCGCGACATTCTTAAAGAAATCACCGCCATCGAGCGGGAAATGGGCCGCGCACGGAAAGACAATGAAAAATGGGGCCCGCGCCTGATCGACATCGATATTCTATTGTACGGCAAACGCGTGATACGAGACAAAGGACTCGAAATCCCGCACCCCGAATTGCACAAACGCGCTTTTGTGCTGGTGCCACTCATGGAAATTGCGCCTGAATACGAACACCCTGTGCTGAAACAACAGATAGACGAGTTGTTTATGGAGTGTGATGACAATTCCGACGTGGTGATGCTCGATCAGATGTAAAGCCAACAAGCGATATGTCAGCAAGCACCCGGTCCCTACCCTATCAATTCGTTGCCATTGAAGGCAATATCGGTGTTGGCAAAACCACGCTGTGCCATCGTTTGGCCTCGCGTTTCGGCTGTGCGCTAGTGCTCGAACAGTTTACCGACAATCCCTTTTTGCCGCCATTTTATGAGCAGCCAGAACGTTACGCGTTCCCTGTAGAGTTGTTTTTTATGACCGAACGGCACAAACAGTTGCTGGAGCATTTTGCAAGCCCCGATCTGTTTACACCTTTTACGGTGGCCGATTATTTTTTTGTAAAAACACTGTTGTTTGCCAAAAACAACCTGAGCGAAGAAGAATTTCGCTTGTTCCAACGCCTTTTCTCAGTGCTCAATGCAACGTTTCCAAAACCCGATTTACTGCTCTATCTGCATCGGCCGGTAGATGTGCTGCTCGAACAAATACGAAAAAGGGGGCGTGAAATAGAGCGAAATATTTCAGGCGCTTACCTCGAAGACATCCAGAATGCCTACCTGGATTACCTGAAAACAGAAACAGAAACACCGGTGGTTATTCTGGAACTGGGCGACGCCGATTTTCAGCACGATGATCAGGTGTTTCAATACATTGTCGAACTGCTGCATGCTCCGCATGAAACGGGGCTGAGTTACCGGAAGTACAGGTAGTCAAGCCTATGCGGTTTCTCTCTGCACACCGGCTTCGGCGCCACGCATGATCATCCACATAGTGCCGCACAAAAACACATGCCCGATATCGAAGAATGTAAACCAGGGGCCAAACGACCACTTCAGTCCATGAACCGCCACCGCCGCCACGGCCAGCAAAATACCGCCAAGAATATACCGGCTTTCCGGGTCATTTACCTTCCGCAAGCGATACACTTCCAGCGTAGTAACAATGAGTAACAGGCAAAAGGCAGATTGAATTTCCACAATTGGAAACCAAAGTGTCGTAATAAGGAACAATAACAACAC
>JAEUUT010000073.1 GCA_016787415.1 Saprospiraceae bacterium
CCCAAATTCAGGTACGTTGCGTCTTCGCCGCGTTCGTGTTTTGCTTTGTTTTCGGCTATGAGTTGCAGGGCGAGTTCCGACATATTTTATAGCAGGGTTTAGGTGAGCGGATAGGGGAGTGGTATATTTTTTATGGATACAGGTAATAGAATATGGGCGAATGTATGAAAAAAGCGGGAGTGATAGGCATGGACTGTGTTATGGGCTACTTGCGTAGCGCTTGCGCTGCATGTCGGAATGACTTGCATATTAAAGAGCGATAAGAAAACACGATTACTTTTTTTATTAAACCACGAAGGGCACGAGGGACACAAAGTGTAGCGTGCGCCTGATTACTCTTGATATTTCCACGCAAGGAATTGATATGCCAAGTGCTATCAGGCGTACTCTACGCTTTGTGTCCCTCGTGTCCTCCGTGGTTTAATAAAAAATAAAATGACGATCCGGATATGGGACCCCAGCCAGGAGCAGCGTGTCATCCTGAACGCAGTGCAGGATCCCGGTACTCGGGAGCCGCCAATGGTTACAGGGATACTTCACTGCGTTCAGGATGACACGCTGCTCCTGGCTGGGGTACAATATCCGGATAGTCATTAAAAATAAAAAACGCCCTGCGGAGAGATGCTCCGCAGGGCGTTTCCCTAATTAACCTTTTAAGCGCCTTAAAAGGCGCTGTCCCGACGCGCTAAAAGCGCGTGCTACCACCTGAATCGCGCTTGGCCGCCGTAGTATTGCCTGAGGGGCATTGCATCCATGCCAACAAAAAAAACGCCCTGCGGAGCATCTCTCCACAGGGCGTTTCCCTTATCTTCCCATCCAATCCGCGCAAATCCGTGAAAAAATCCGCGTAATCCGTGTTCCCCATCCAATCCGCGCAAATCCGTAAAAAATCCGCGCCATCCGTGTTCCCTATCCAATCCGCGCAAATCCGTAAAAAATCCGCGCCATCCGTGTTCCCGTCCAATCCGCAAAAAATCCGCGCAATCCGTGTTCCCTTACATCGTGCTCGCCGACTTAAAAACCCGGTTCCAGCGAATACCTTCCCGGAAATTCCCGTTTTTCGTCGAGAACCAGATAAACAGCGGTTTGCCCACGATATGGTCTTCGGGCACATAGCCCCAGATGCGCGAGTCTTCCGAGTTGTGGCGGTTATCGCCCATCATCCAGTAGTAGTTCTGTTTGAAAGTATAGGAAGTGGCTTCCTGTCCGTTGATGAAAATTTTGCCATCGCGGGTTTCCAGCGCATTGCCTTCGTATACCTTGATGATGCGCCAGTAGAACGGCAGGCTTCTGGAATCCAGAGCCACCGTAGCGCCTGCTTTCGGGATGTAGATCGGGCCGTAGTTGTCTACCGTCCAGGTGCCGTATTGTTTGGCGTCGTTGGGGTACACATAGCCGGGCTGGGCGCGGTCTTGCGGCACACGTTCCACCTGCACATTCGAGGCGAGGCCCTTGATTTTCTGCACCTGTTCGTCGTCGAGCATGAAATAGCCTTGCTGTGCGGCATTCGGTCCGGCGTCGCGGAGGCTCACACCCCATTCGTCGAGTTTTTTCAGGTTGACAGCCGGCGTCACGTGGTACAGAAACTGGCGGTGCGTCGGGTTTTGCGCCGCCTGGCCGTTGACGTACAATTGTCCGTCGCGGATCATAATACTGTCGCCGGAAATCGCCACACAGCGCTTGATGTAGTGGTCTTTTTTATCAATCGGGCGGGTAATCACCTCCACACCGGGCGGAATCACACCGCCGGTCTGGCGTTTCAGTTGCCCGATGTCGAAACTACGTTCCGGCAGCAGCACGATACTGTCGCCCACAGGCCAGTTGAACACCACAGGTTCGTTGCGATCCACCGTTTCCAGTCCAGGCAGGCGGTAGTAGGGCAGCGACGGGCTTTCCAGGTACGATTCGTGGTTCAGCAGCGACATAGGGCCGCTGGTGCTTTGCGAAAAACGGTTGTGGATCAGCGGAAACTGCACCACCGTCATGGGCGTGCGGATGCCGTAGTGCGCCTTGCTCACAAACAGGAAGTCGCCCACTTTCAAGGTGCCTTCCATCGAAGACGTCGGAATCACGTAGGCTTCCACCAGAAACATGCGGATAAACGCCGCAGCGAACACTGCAAAAATGATGGCTTCCGTCCACTCGCGCGTCTGCGATTTGCGCATGAAGGCATACTCCGTTTCCAGTTTTTTCAGCGCCACTTTGTCGCGTTTTTCAACGGCTTCATGGTGCAGGCGGTGGTAGTTGCGCTCTTTTTCCAGGATAGGGCCCTGGTACGTGTCGTCCTTGCTGGCGCCGATCATAAAAAACGGAATCGGGGCGAACACCACGGCCAGTACGGCTTGCCAGAAACTGTGCTTGCCAAAGGAGCGGATCATATCGATCACCATGCCGGCGTAGATGAAAAAGTTGACCACCGGGAACAGTAGCCACAGGGCATACTGCGGCTTGCGGCCGATCATTTTGCACCATTCTACCGCAGCGACACCCGGAACCAGCGCTTTCCAGCCCGGAATGCCTGCTTTTTCGAACAGTTTCATCATGCTCACGCCGAGCAGAATATACAGGACTATAAAAAATATCAGAACCGACATGAAGTTCGAGATTGAGAAATGAACACTTTAAGAGCCTGACAAAGGTATTTTTATGAAAAATACAAGTGCCCACTCTTCGACTATCGCCACCGGAAGGCCGAACAACGTTGCAAATGCATCGTTTTACGCTTCGGAGGCTTTGCGGCGTTTGCGGCGTGTTTTGAATAATTCCACCACTTCCTTGTCTTTCAAAAAGCCCATGTCGACAAACTGTGTCGATACAAAGCGTTTTACGTCCTGGTAGTCTTTAGCGCGCTTGTCGACGAAACGTTTCAGCAGTTTGTCAACGTAGTTCATAGACAGTCGTTCAATCGACTGGTTGAACTGCTGGTTGCCAAAAATTTTCATGTACACGTTGAAAATCTTGGTCAGTTCGAAGTAATCGGCGTATTCGCGCTCGGTCAGGCCCTCCATCAGTCGCGCAAAATAGCGCAGGATGAGGTGGCGCAGGCATTCCGTTTCTACCGACAGGCCTTCGTGGGTATTGTAAAAATCCTGTACGGCCTCGATAGAATCGGGGTGTACGTAGCCCAGGCTATGCACCTTGTCGGCAATGCGGTAGTAGTCGGAAATTTTGTCCTTCCAGTTTTTGTCGATGGCGGCGCTCATGCGCTCGTCGTTTTCAACGCTGATGCCCGGTGCGTTGTACAGGCTCAGCAGGAAACGCAGGTAGCGGATGTCGAATTCCGCGAAGGAGCGGCGCTCGCGTTCGAAGTGTGTGGCAAATGCCAGGCGTTCGGCCGGATCGAGGTCGACGAAGTTGCCGCACATGGCCAGCATTTCCAGGTATTCTTCCGAGGCATGAAAATCCTTGTTGTTCAGGAATTCCTGGATACGGGTTTTCAGGCTGGCGTTGTCGCCGCCAGTTTCGAAGCGTTTGAGCAGGAATTGGCGCAGTGCCGAGAAGTTCGGCTTCATTTCGCCCAGCGAGGTAGGGAAATCTGCGGAGTGGTATTGTTCGTTGCGGAACTGATTGGAGTAGCGCGTGTAGAGTTCGGCGCGGTCTTTCAGGTCGCGGAAACGGTCATGTTTTTGCTGTTGCAGGAAAAAACGGATGCGTTTGTTTTCCACCAGCGACATGAGGTTGGTGATCCAGATATCGCTGCTGAGTGCAAAACCTACCGAAATGGTTTGGCCGATGCGTTTTTTCAACTGGTCGAAGTGGGGGCTGCGGCAGATGGCCAGCAGAATGTCTTTGAAGTGGTCGTTGGGGCGAACGTAGCGATACTGGTCGCTGATTTCGCCGCGCAGAACGGCAAAACCCAATACGCGTGGCAGGTACAGGCCTTCGAAGGGTGGTTCGAGCAGGTATTTCTCAAACGTCACCAGTTGCAAAGGCGCTTCGGACGCCACCTGGTGGTGCAGGGTGGAGAGTTGCGGTTCGAACTCCTGGCGCAGGTTATTGTAAAATTCATCCTCTTCTTCTTCGAGGTATTGGGCCAGGTCGGGCGACTCCTGGATGGCTGCCGCGAGTTCGTTCAGGCGGTCGTAGTACTTTTCGTCTAAGGGCTGCATTCGGTTAAGATGATGCTATGAGTGGATGAAATGTTTTTTTGTATTTCCCTGAAAATCAGTTCTTTAAAGAGAGATATTTCTTAAGAAAAACCTTACAGGGCGCGATATTTGAAAAAAGACCTGGTAAAACCACCAAGGGCTTTACCAGGTCTTTAATATCAATCTGTGGCAAAAGTAAAAACTTCGTGGAAGTTTTTTGCTTATGCTTCTTCTGTTTTTTCTGGCTCTGCGGCAGCCTCTTCAGCGGCAGGAGCGCTTTCTTCAGCAGCGGCTACGGGTGCTTCTACTTCAGCCACTGGTGTTTCTTCCACTTCGGCTACCGGTGTTTCTACTACTGCTTCTTCAACAGGAGCGGCTTCTTCTTCCACCACTGGAGCGGCTTCCTCTACAACAGGTTTGGCTTTTACTTTGGCTACACCGTCAACAGCAGCAACGAATTTTTTCTTCGCATCTACGGTAGCGTCGCGGCGCTTCTGGATACCAGATTCTTTGGCTTCGATCCATTTTGCCAGTTGTGCATCTGCCTGTTCGGGCGTCAGAGCGCCTTTTTTCACACCGCGGTCGAGGTGTTTGCGCAGTAATACGCCTTTGAAACGCAGGATGGCGCGAACGGTATCAGTTGGTTGTGCACCGTTTTTCAGCCATTCGTAAGCGCGGTCGCGGTTGAGTTCGATGGTAGCAGGAACAGTAAGCGGGTTGTAGGTACCGATTTTTTCGATGAAACGGCCGTCACGAGGTGAACGGGAGTCGGCTACTACGATGTGGTAAAATGGCGCTTTAGAGCGGCCTTTGCGTTGCAAACGGAGTTTGACAGACATTGGAAAGAGAAAATTTAAATGAGTAATGACTCGCCCGGCTACCTATTTGAAATAGCACCGGGCTTTTCGAGGGCGCAAATGTACGCACCTTCGGCTCAATTTACCAAACATCTGTCAAAAAATCATGAAAGCAGTACCTGCCGCACCGTATATACGTTATGCATGCTGCGCCCGTTGTCGGTCAGTCGGAACAGGTTGAGGATTTTGCTATCGACCTGTATCCGGGTATTATCAGTGCCACCCGGAGTCAACTGAACGGTCACCAGATCATCCACAATCTGCCAGGGGTGTTTTACTTTGAATTTTATCAGCCCATTGTTCTTGTCTTCATACACAACTTTCCATCGATAAGACAATCTACTTTTAAGGCGTTCAAATACAGTCGTCATGGGCTGCTGGAGGTTTACTTCCGTCTTTTGATGGGTATCGTAGTCGATCTGGTCGGGGGCAATGCCCATGTACTTGGCTCGATAACGAACATACAAGAAGTGAACCAATACAAGCAGGATGCTGAAAATCAGACCCGTAAGAAATCCGGAAACCAGCGTTCGTTCCAGTGAAATGTATTCTTTGTCGTTGATAGAGACAGGGAAAAAAAAGTAAACAACGAGTCTGGGCAGGGAAAATAATGCAACGCCAAAAACCAGCGTTCTCAAAAACACATTCAGGAGGCTTTTCATCTATTGGAAGGTTTATTTTTTACCGGAAGGGTATGTTTTGTGCATACAAATGTAGAACCTGCGATTCAAAGATGCAACCTGTTTTATATAATTGACTATTCCCGATTCAATACTGTAGGCGTTGGCGCTGGCAGATAAGGCTGTCTTTACCACTTCTTTTTGAAAAACGCTGTAACACGGAAGCCGTGGTGAAAGGGAGTCTGCCTGCGTATAGGTATTCAACAGCACACTGGCAGAAAGCGTGTGCGCCATCAGGTAGAACAGTGCGGCCATCAGGATGGGCCTGGCATTTTTGATAAAAGAATGTAAAGGAGAGAGTGGGTATTTCATATCAGATGTAGAAGGTATAATGAAAAAAGAAATGGTAGCGCCGCATGGCTTTCCAGTTGGCGCTACCGGGGTCATCCTACGGTGTATTGTCGGTTAATTGCAGCATGCAGCGAGTCCGGTTGCACAACAACATTCGCTAAATGCAGTGTACAGGTTGTTGACGGTGGTATTGTGGCTCCTTTTTACTTCTTCTGTGCACGGGCCTTCCAGTAATGCCTGTTTGCACCCCAGCAGGCCTTCACTGAGGGCTCTTTCAGCAAGGGCATAATTCAGGGCAAAAGAGGTGGTGCAGGGCGAGGTGGCTTGGGCCATAAATTGCATGCTCATAAAAAAGCAGAGTGCAGCGATGGAAACGTATTTTTTCATGGCGGTGATTACTTGTTTTTATTGGTTTTGAAATCGGAGAGCACTTTTTCGGCTTCTTCTTCATTAACTGGAATGAGAATTTCCGATTGCTTTTTTATGTCGAGTTGGGCGAATTCGGAAAACCTTTTCTCCACGACTTCGTATTGTGCCTTATACTGTACTTCCAGTTTAAGGTATTCAATATAATTATCGGCATATGGCAGCCCGGTAAGACAGGTTTCCATTTCTGGTATAGCATGGCTTGCATTCTGAATACCGCAATCATGCGTTTTTGAAAAGATTTTTTCGAGTTCGGCAGGTGGAATAGCCGCCAACATGCGCGACATGGAATGCATGACCGTGCGCAAGCGGCCAACTTCCGGATCGGCATCCATATTTTTTTGAAGCACGCTCAGGTCTACAGACTTGGGTTGTTCCTGCTTGCAGGCAAAGAAGCCAGCAGCGGCAAAAAGCAGTAAAAACAGTACTTTTTTCATGTGAAGTGGTTTTGATGAAAGAATAGAGATGAAAAAGGTCAGTATGCAATTCAGATTTGTCAGCGAAAACCTTCGTAAACAAACGGATGAATGCAGCCTGAAACCTGGGTTGTTCGCAGTGTTAGTGTTTGTTCCTGTTTTGTCACTTTGGGTAGTTTTCGTCGAGGCAGTTTTGAAAATCAATATAGGCAGCCAAAACACCGACTGTCCCTGCCAATACAGCTCCCCAGGGCCCCGCCGATGCACCAATAGCGATTTCTACTGCTACAAGCGCCAAATGGTCGATCAACTGGTCATAACAAGGCGTTGGTACGCCAGGAACAAGGGCTCCGGTACCAGCCCCACTCAACATATTTTGAAGATCGAGTTCGGAAGCATGCAAGAGCAGCAACTCAGACAGGTATTCTTTTGTAATGGCGCCTGTGTTGAGGGCCTGCGTGACGGGCGCGCTAATGGCCGACAACTGCACAGAGAAATGAGCGATGCTGTTGAATCCCAGCGACTTCAGTTTTTCATTGACCCTTTGAGAGGAATACAGACCTGCTTTGAGGTCTTCATACACCAAAGGGTCTTTCGCCAGCGGGGCCAGGTTGGTAAGCATCCATTGTGCATAGACAACCGCCTGGCTTTCGATGTCGGAAGTTCGCTCGTTGGTTTGCAATGCAATTTCGTGAGATGGATACGGCGTTGCAACAGGCAGATCGGTGTCTTTCCTGCAAGAGCCGAGCGTAAATACAACGACCAGCAGTAGCAGCAGAGAATGCCGGAATATCGGCCAACGAGGAATGGAAAAATCGAGATTTTTCATAATTTTGTACAGTTTAAAGTGACCCTTACTCTGATTGTTTTACCCGGCCATTTCAGGGTTGAAAACCGGGGGCTTTTGGGGTAGGGGAGCAAGGGGTAACAGTTGCCGCTGTTACCCTCTTTCTTTTTCGGTTGTATTGCAAAAAAGGCATGAAAATCCTGGTCAACAATCCGGAAAACCCGAATGCTGAAGCAATACAAGGGATGTGCACGTGTAGTGCGCCACTAAAAAAAACAGAAAAAAGAAGTGATTAAAGCGTGCCGCACATTCCTGAATGCAATTGGAAGGCGCTGTGTTTGGCTGGAAATT
>JAEUUT010000086.1 GCA_016787415.1 Saprospiraceae bacterium
GAAAGGGCTTCTTCCCGTACCGCATTGTCGACGGCGGTCGGGAACATTACGCCTGCCTCGGGCGCCTCCTTGCTGAGTTTACTTTTCAGGTCGAGAATAATTTGTTTGGCTGTTTTGGCGCCGATGCCTTTGACGCGTTGCAGCACATGCGCCTGTTCGCCTATGACCGCTGCGCGCACTTCATCTACGGTCATGGACGACAGGATGAGTTGGGCCGTGGTAGCGCCCACACCCGTCACGCCGATCAATTGAGTGAACATACTGCGCTCCACTTGTGTGGCAAAACCGTACAAGGTGTGTGAGTCTTCTTTCACAATCAGGTGCGTATACAGGGTAGTTTTTTCCTGACCCTGAATGGCGGTGAAGGTGCTCAGCGGAATATTGACATGATAGCCCACGCCATGCACTTCCATGACAACGTAGGCGGGGCTGCGAAAAGTGACTTCGCCTTTCAGGTAAGCGTACATAAGCAGGTAGTATGGGACAAGGGATGAAACGAATTAGGCTGCTTTTTTCCGCCGTACCTTGGCACTACCGTTTTCACTGGCTTTAGCAGTTGTATTCAGTCCGATAGCCAGTTGAAGCACCTCTTCCATACGATCCACATAATGGAAACTCAGGCCTTTGATGTACTCGGGCTCAATTTCCTCTACGTGTTTGCGGTTTTCGCGGCACAGAATGACCTCCTTGATGCCAGCGCGGCGGGCAGCCAGGATTTTCTCCTTGATACCACCTACAGGCAGCACTTTGCCACGCAGGGTGATTTCGCCAGTCATAGCCAGGTACGGTTTTAGTGAACGCCCTGTGAACGCCGAAGTGAGTGCCGACAACATGGTGACACCTGCCGAAGGGCCGTCTTTCGGGATGGCGCCTTCCGGGATGTGTATGTGGATATCGTTTTTTTCAAACGTTTCCGGGTCAATACCCAATTGTTCGGCGTGTGCTTTCAGGTAACTCAGCGCGGTACTGGCGCTTTCTTTCATTACTTCGCCCAGGTTGCCGGTGAGTTGGAGGCGTCCGTTGCCTTTATTGAGGCTGACTTCGATAAACAGAATTTCGCCGCCGATGGAAGTCCATGCCAAACCAATAGCCACGCCCGGCGTTTGCACTTCCTGATAAGCCTCCGCGTCGTATTTCGTGGGTCCCAGGATGCTGTGGAGGTGTTCTGGTTTGATTGTCGTCTCGTACTGTTCCTCCATAGCAACCCGCTTGGCCACCGAACGCATGACCGACCCGATTTCGCGGGCCAGGCTGCGTACGCCGCTTTCACCGGTGTAGTCGCGGATGATGCGTACGAGCGCTTTATCATTTATTTTGACCTGCGCTGGTTTGAGTCCGTGTTCCTTGCGTTGCTCCGGAACGAGGTGCCGTTTGGCAATTTCCACCTTTTCCTCCAGCGAATACCCCGAAATCTCGATAATTTCCATGCGGTCGAGCAGGGCAGGCTGAATCGTGGAAAGCGAGTTGGCAGTGGCAATAAACAGCACTTTTGACAGGTCGTATTCCAGTTCGAGATAGTTGTCGTGGAAAGTGGTGTTTTGCTCCGGGTCCAGCACTTCCAGCAGGGCAGAAGATGGGTCGCCGCGAAAATCCTTGCCGACTTTGTCTATTTCGTCGAGAATAAACACCGGATTGCCCGACTTGCCTTTTTTCAGCGACTGGATGATACGGCCCGGCATGGCGCCGATATAGGTTTTGCGGTGACCACGGATTTCGGCTTCGTCGTGCAGGCCGCCGAGACTCATGCGGATGTATTTGCGTTTGAGCGCTTTGGCAATGCTGGCGCCCAGGGAGGTTTTACCCACGCCGGGAGGGCCGGTAAGGCAAAGGATGGGCGCTTTCATGTCGCCTTTCAGTTTCAGCACGGCTAAGTGTTCGAGGATGCGCTCTTTGACCTTGGTAAGTCCGTAGTGGTCGCGGTCGAGCACGTCTTTTACCTTTTTCAGGTCGAAATTGTCCTTGGTAAAATCTTCCCAGGGCAAATCGAGCAGCGTTTCGAGGTAGTTCAGCCCAATGGCGTATTCGGCCACCTGCGGATTGACGCGGCGGAGTTTGTTGATTTCGCGGTCGAAGGTTTCGCGCACATTTTTGGGCCATTTCTTTTTGGCGGCCTTGCGCAGCAGGTCGTTAATTTCCTCTTCCTGCGGGTTTTGTCCCAGTTCCTCCTGAATGGTTTTCAGTTGCTGGTTGAGGAAATAATCGCGCTGTTGTTTTTCGATGTCGGTGCGCACTTTCGACTCGATCTGGTCTTTCAGTTCGAGCAATTGCAATTCGCCATCCATGTGCATGAGGATGGCGCTGGCTTTTTCCCGGAGGTTGTTGATTTCAAGAATGGCCTGTTTTTCCTGAATTTTGATACCCAGATTGGAGGCGATAAAATTCAACAGAAAATTGTCGTTGTTGATGTTTTTTAGCATCACAACGGCTTCCGACGGAATTTGCGGAGAAAGTTCGATGATGTGTTTGGCCGCATCGCGCACGCTGCTGAGCAGGGCTTTGAACTCCAGTTTGTTTTTCGGTTGTTCGTATTCGAGGGTGGTTATTTGCCCCAACATGTGCGGATCGTCGCTGATCATGGCATCCAGGTGGAAGCGTTTGCGGCCCTGCAAAATGGCAGTAGTAGAGCCATCTGGCATTTTCAACAACTTCAAAATACGGGCTACCGTACCGACGCGATACAGATCGTGGTCGGACGGGCTTTCAATCTTTACATCTTTCTGGGAAAGAACGCCGATATAACGGTTGTCCTCATATGCTTTCTGTACGGCACGAATACTCTTATCGCGTCCCACAGTGATGGGCGTTACAATTCCAGGAAACAGTACTGTATTCTTTAATGGTAAAATAGGAAGCACATCCGGAAATACCTCTCCCTGCCGCGCTTCTTCCTCCTCTTCCAGGGAAAAAAGCGGAACGAAGTCGGGCTCGTCATCAGACTGTTGCGACATCAACCAATTTTCAAACATACTCATAATTAACTTGCAAAATGATAGCCGGGCATACAGGAATATTCATCAGGATTAAAAAATGGCTCCCTTTTCACACAAATACCTTCCCGAAACCGCGTGCGGTCTTGTAATACCTGCAATGTTAAACGCAAACC
Source organism: Saprospiraceae bacterium (assembly GCA_016787415.1). Classification (GTDB taxonomy): domain Bacteria; phylum Bacteroidota; class Bacteroidia; order Chitinophagales; family Saprospiraceae; genus M3007. The sequence continues at coordinate 3,104 of JAEUUT010000086.1, forward strand.
TTCACAAATTTACTTAAAAGATGGTAGTAAATAATCATTTGTGTCAAACTGGCAGCAAAAATTGCAGGATGAATGAACCCCATAGGTAGTCAAATAATTTGCCATGCTGAAGAATCATGGGTTTTGGCAGGAAAAAACGATTGGAAGCGACAAAAAGGCAGAAGTAATACATTGTCATGAATTTTACATGTCGGTCAAATTCGCAGACTTGATTATTTTTCGCCGAATATTATACCATCAGGTCGTTTTTTAACCATTTACAATGCAATCAATTCCCTCTTATGTCCGTCTGCGGCTCCTGCCCGGACTTTTTGTTGCAGCGCTTCTGTGCTTGCAATCCTGCTCCGACCATATTCCGCCGCGTATCCTCATTTTTTCCAAAACCGCGGGCTACCGACACGCATGTATTCCGACGGCTACGGCTGCGTTGCGCAAAATGTGTACCGAGCATGGTATTGCGGTAGATACTACGGAGGAGTCGGAAGATTTTACCGAAAACAACCTCAAACGCTACAACGCTGTGGTGTTTCTGTGCACCACCGGCGATGTGCTGACACCTACGCAAGAGGCTGATTTTGAAAGATATATTCAAGCAGGCGGCGGCTTCGTGGGCATTCACTCCGCCACCGATACCGAATATGGCTGGACCTGGTTTGGCGGTCTCGTGGGCGCTTATTTCAATGGGCACCCCAAGCAGCAAAATGCCACGCTGCATGTGGAAAACCACGATCACCCCGCCACGCGTCACCTCAAAGGCAACGACTGGACGCGTTTTGACGAGTGGTATAATTTTAAAGACCTCAACCCGAAAACCACGGTACTTCTGACGATCGACGAAAAAAGTTATGAAGGCGGCACCAATGGCAATCCGCACCCGATGAGTTGGTACCACGAGTACGATGGCGGGCGCGCTTTTTATACCGCGCTGGGTCACACCAACGAAAGTTATGCCGAACCGGATTTTATGCAGCACGTGCTGGGCGGTATCCGCTATGCCATCGGCAAGCAAAAAAGGCTCAATTACTCGGCTACCCGTACGCCCGAGCAGCCTGACCCTACCCGTTTTGTAAAAACCGTGCTGGCCAGCGAACTCACCGAACCGATGGAACTCGATATGTTTCCCGATGGAAAAATCATTTTTATCGAGCGCCGTGGAAATATCAAATTGTTCAATCCGGCAACCGGGCTCGTCACCATCGCCCACCGACTTCCGGTGTATTCCGAACAGGAAGACGGATTGATGGGGCTTGCCATCGATCCTAATTATGAAAAAAACAACTGGATTTACCTGTACTATTCTTCGGTTGGCGACGAATCGTTCAATACCCTGTCGAGGTTTGTTTTTCGGGGCGACTCGCTCGACCGCGCTTCTGAAAAAGTTATCCTGCGCGTGGCAGTGCAGCGGCAGGAGTGCTGCCATACAGGCGGGTGTATCGAGTTCGACAAGGATGGAAATTTGTTCCTGAGCACGGGCGACAACACCAACCCGTTTGCGTCAGAAGGATATGCGCCTATTGACGAACAGCCGGGCCGCAGCCCCTGGGATGCCCAAAAATCGTCGGCCAATACCAACGACCTGCGTGGTAAAATTCTGAGAATCAAGCCGCACGACGATGGTTCGTACACCTGCCCTGCCGGTAATTTGTTTACACAAAATGCCGTCACCCTCCGGTGGGGAACGCCCGAAAGCCAGCAAATGACGTCCAATGGCCGCCAATCCGGCCGGCCGGAAATTTACGTCATGGGCTGCCGCAATCCTTACCGTCTTTCTATCGATAACCGTCGCAAGCTCTTGTTCTGGGGGGAAGTCGGCCCCGACGCCGGCGAGCCCGACAGCACCCGCGGCCCGGCAGGTCATGACGAGGTGAATCGTGCGCGCGCAGCCGGATTTTTTGGCTGGCCGTATTTTGTCGGCAATAACAAGGCATATCGCCATTACAACTTTGCCGGCAAAACCTCGGGGAACCCCTTCGACCCAATGCACCCCATCAACGACAGCCCGAATAACACCGGCAGTCGGGAGTTGCCGCCCGCACAACCTGCGTTTATCTGGTATCCGTATGGCAATTCCAATGAGTTTCCGCTGGTTGGCAATGGCGGCCGCAATGCCATGGCCGGGCCTATTTATTACTGCGATCAGTACCCGGATGAAACGCGTTTTCCTGACTATTATGACGGTAAACTCATTACATACGACTGGATGCGCAGTTGGATGATGGCGGTGACCATCGACTCGCTGGGCAATTTCAGTCGCATGGAGCCATTTGCTGATTCACTGCGCTTTTCGCGCCCTATGGATATGATTGTGGATAAAAAAGGCGTCATCTGGCTGTTGGAATACGGTACACAGTGGTTTTCCTCCAACCCGGATGCCCGACTGAGCCGCATCGAATACGTGCGTGGCAATCGTCCGCCCATTCCGTCGCTTCAAATAGACAAAAAGGCTGGCGGCGCTCCGCTGCAAGTGGTGTTTAATGCTTCCGGAACAAAAGATTACGACAGGGACAGGTTGAAATTTGAAATTGATTTTGGCGACGGTACCTCCTGGAAGTCCGATTATTTGCGCATTCCGGTGGCCCATGCCGGCGTCAATAAACCCGTGAAAAAAAATCCGCTGGATAGCATCGCACATACCTACCAGAAACCGGGCAACTACATAGCCGAACTCAAGGTAACCGACCCTTCCGGCGCTTTCAAAACCATGAAACAAACGGTGAATGTCGGCAATGAACCACCTGTGGTGTACTGGGATTTTGGGGGTAAAAACCGCAGTTTCTACCAGCCGGGCGATGTGATTAATTATCAGGTAGTGGTGGAAGATGCGGAAGATGGTTCGTTAAAAAGCGGCCGTATCGCAGCGGCTTCCGTAGCCACCACGATTGATTATCTGGAAACAGGTTTCGACATCACCAGCATTGCACAAGGTCACCAGGCCGCTATGCAGCAGGCCGAATATGCCAAGGGCAAAACCCTGATTGACAAATCGGACTGTAAAACCTGTCACGCGGTAGATCGAAAAATCAATGGACCTTCTTTTCAGGATATTGCGGAGCGCTACCGGGGCAATGAATTTGCCGTTCGTAACCTGTCGACAAAAGTGATAAAAGGCGGCGCAGGCAACTGGGGCGAAACCGTCATGAGCGCCCACCCCCAACTTTCGCCGGAAGACGTAATTGAAATGGTACGCTGGATTCTGTCGCTCGGCTCTTCTGAAAAACCCAAACAATCGATGCCTGTCACTGGCTCCTATGCTTTGTCGCCCAAAGCGCCAGAACCTGGCAAACAGCCTGTTCCCGGCACTTTTATTTTCAAAACGGCCTACAAAGACAGAGGTAACGGCTCCCAGAGCGCACTCGAACGGGGCGAAGTGCTGGCCCTGCGTCCCGCCTTTCAGCAGGCCGAACAGGCTGACAGCCTTTCAAAAGGCATCACCAATTTCCGGCCATTCGGAGGGGATACCGTTGTGCTGCGGGATTTGAAAAATAAAAGTTTTGTCATGTACAAACACAATGACATGGCAGGCATACATGCCCTTGCTATTGGTGTGGGATTGGGCGATGGCCGCAACAAGTTTGCGGGCGGCAGGGTGGAAATTCGCCTTGATTCCCCCAACGGGGCCTTGCTCGGAAAAGCCGATATTCCTGCCAAAAACACTGCGCGCATGGAGTTTTCGGAAATACCCATTCCAATTCAGCAAGTTTCGGACGGCAAATTCCACGACCTGTTCCTGGTGTTTAGAAATGATCAGGTAGCATCCGACCCCATCACGGCACTCGACTGGGTACGATTCGATATGATGGTGCGATAACAGGCAGCAAAGCGTCTGCAAAAAAATATATCAAAAAAAATCCCGGGTACTTGCGCACCCGGGATTTTTTATTGAATCTTTGTATCATCGTACTGATACATCATTACAATTTGATATGAAAATCCTGCTGCTCGATAATTTTGATTCGTTCACCTACAATCTGGTTGATTTTTTTCGCCAATTGGGTTGTACCGTCACCGTTTACCGAAACACCGTTGATCCGGAAGTGCTGGCACAAGTAGAATTCGATTTGCTGGTGCTGTCGCCCGGGCCTTCGGTGCCGCGCAATGCCGGTAATCTGATGGCTGTGATTGGGCGGTTTTACCAAACGAAACCGATATTGGGAGTTTGTCTGGGCCATCAGGCGCTGATCGAATTTTTTGGAGGGAGCCTTGCCAATATTGCACCTGTACACGGTAAATCGGTACCGATCGAGCACGATGGCCGTGGCATTTTCACGGGGCTGGAGCAAGGTTGCCAGATAGCCCGTTATCACTCCTGGGCGGGCGTGCAGATACCTGCGGAGTTTGAGGTAAGCGCCCGCTCTGCCGACGGGGTGGTGATGGCAATTCGGCACAAGCGATTGCCCATTGAAGGAATTCAGTTTCACCCGGAATCGGTGTTGAGTATGAAAAACAGCGTCGGCATGCGGATGCTGCGCAATGTAGTAGAAGGCCGCCTGGCTTCTGGAAACCGCATTTACCACGATTTATCCCAGAAATTGCAAGCCAATTCGCCCCTTTCGAAAGAAACACTGTATCTGTTTTTGCGAGCGGTGGAAGAAGGCCAATTGTCGGACGATCAAAAGCAAATCCTGTTGGTGTCGTTGAGCCATAAACTTCGCAATACCAGCGAGTTGAAAACATTTATCGATGCGCTCATGGCTTTCAGCAAACAAGTGGAAGAAGACTTGCAGGTAGAGGCTGTGGACATTTGTGGCACGGGCGGCTCGGGTTTGCCACGCATCAATACCTCTACCCTGGCGAGCCTGCTGCTGGCCCATAGCGGTCTGAAAATTGCCAAACACGGCAATCGGGCCGCCGCCGGGCGGTTTGGAAGTTTCAACCTGCTGGAGAGTCTGGATGTGCCCCTGCGTTTTGATACCCGGCTGGCGGCCAATGCACTGGATACATCGAATCTTGCCTTTGTATTTGCCCCGGATGTGCATCCTGTGTTCCGGCATTTTGCGCCGGTACGCGCCAAAATTGGCGTCCCGACGGTGTTCAACGTACTGGGGCCACTGGTAAATCCATACCAGCCCGAGCGGCAGTTTATCGGCACTGCTTTTGCCGATTTGATGGATGTTATTTTTGAAACGGGTATTAAAATGGGCAAAAAACACCTGATTGTGGTGCGCGGCCACGATGGGCTGGATGAAATATCCGTCAGCGTTCCTACGCGTGTACTGGAATACCGCGACGGAAAAACCTACGATTACGAAGTAAAACCGGAAGATTTTGGAATTGCGCCGGTGCCGTTTCATTTGGTAAGCGCCAACAATCAGGAAACCTGCGTGGAGGTGGCAAAAAACATTTTGGCCGGAAAACCGCAGGGTGAGCACTACAAATTAGTGGCGGTGAATGCCGCATTTATTTACAGCAAATTGGTCGAGCCGATTCCTTTGCCCGAAGCCTATCGGAAAATGGAAGCGCTCATTTTCTCCGGCATTGCAGGCCAGGTGCTGGATCAGTACAAAACGGCCTACAGCGATGTAGCCCTGGAAGCGTGATGCCGAAAAGTGATGTAATTGCAACAAAATGAACATTCTATCCAAAATAGTGGCGGTAAAGAAGCAGGAAATCGAGTTGCTGTACCGCCAATACAATCTGGCCGATTTACAGGCGCAGTGTGCACAGAAGCCGAGGCCATCAACACCGCTCTTTTATGTTTCGCTAGCAGATGCAAGGCAGCGAGGAGAATCTTTTTTTATCAGTGAATTCAAAAGAAAAAGCCCTTCGGAAGGCTGGATCAACCAGCATGCCGACCTGCCCGCCCAACTGCGCGCTTATGCAAAAGCAGGCGCCAGGGCCATATCTGTCCTGACAGATACGGCGTTTTTTGGAGGTTCCTATGCCGATCTCGCGCTGGCAGCCGACACCCTCGGCGCGCTCCAGCCAGGCAGGCCCTTGCTGTTGCAAAAAGATTTTGTACTCGACCCCATCCAGATTTACCTGGCTCGGCTGCATGGCGCCGATTTGATCTTGCTGATTGCGGCCATTTTGGAGCCCGAGGTGCTGCAACACCTGAAAAACACAGCCGAATCGCTCGGTATGGGTGTACTGGTGGAGGTACACGACCGGGAAGAACTGGAGAAAATAGACCACCTCGACTTCCCGGTTCTGGGCGTCAACAACCGCGATCTGAAAACATTTCGCACTTCACTGAACCGGGTAAATGTGCTGAAACAAGACCAGCAACGTTACATCATTTCCGAATCAGGCGTGCGCGATGCCGTTGATTTTCAATTGGTTGGCCAGGCAGACGGGTTCCTGATCGGCACCGGACTCATGCGCCGTAGCGAAGCGCTTCAAAACGAACAACACGACACATTCGCGGCTTTTTTTCAAACCACCGGCAAATACCTGTTCAAAGCATGCGGCATCCGAACGCCTGAAATGCTGATGACCGCCGGGCCCGACTGGCTGGGTATCAATTTCTCTCCGGTCAGCAAACGCCGCCCGACACCGGCCATGTTGGAAAAATTAAAGGACATGTCCTCGTTTCCAGCGCACTGGGCCGCCTTGTTTTACAAAAATTCCGAGGCAGACATCTGTGAAACACTGCAAACCTATCCTTTCCAGACGGTTCAGTTATACGCCGGCGATGCAACGCCCGATTTTGTCCGCAGCCTCAAACAACGGGTTTTACTAGCCGTTTCCATCCGCAATCAGGAAGACCTAGCGCAGATAAACGACTATGCTGCCGATGTGGACTGTTTTATTCTCGACGGGGCCGTTCCTGGCAGCGGGCAAACCATTGAAACGGCCATTCCAGCCGACTTCCCGTATCCTTTTCTGTTGGCAGGCGGTATTCATGCCGGAAACCTTGACCGGGTGCTCGCTATCGAACACTGTATCGGTGTGGATGTGGCTTCAGGAATTGAAACCGAAGGGCAGGTAGATGCCGAGAAAATTCAGGAGATCAGTATGCTGATGGAGCGCCTGAAGAGAATTTGAATTGCAAATCCCAACAAACTCTACTACCTTTGCCGCATAATTCACCAATCCGGTGTTTGTCCGCCTGGACAACAAGTCTGTTTTTCGATAGAAAACGCCACGAAATACCTGAAAAAGGTAATGATTGACGTAAAAGCAATACCCTTCTTGTCAATTGACTTTTCGTTGAGTGCGCATGACTTTACCCCTGAAGGGCCTTGATTTTGGCCCGCGCGTACGATTCCGGTAACAATATTATTAATGTCATTTAAACAATTATCGCTCATCGAGCCACTCCTACGTGCGCTCGCCACCGAGGGCTATGAACGCCCTACTCCTATTCAGGAACAATCCATTCCTATCGTATTACAAGGCCGCGACCTGCTGGGTTGCGCGCAGACAGGAACCGGAAAAACAGCGGCTTTTGCACTGCCCATCCTGCAACAGTTGCACACCAAAAAAGCCCAGCATCCAAAAGCCATTCGCTGCCTCATTCTGACGCCTACCCGCGAACTGGCCATCCAGATCGACGACAGTATCAAAGCCTACGGCCGAAATACACACATTAAACACCAGGTTATTTTTGGCGGGGTATCGCAGTATGCACAAACCGAAGGTTTGAAACGCAGTCCTGAAATTCTTACTGCTACGCCCGGTCGCTTGCTCGACCTGATGAACCAGGGCTACATTTCGCTGAAAGACATCGAGATTTTTGTGCTCGACGAAGCCGACCGCATGCTCGATATGGGTTTTATTCACGACGTAAAAAAGGTGATTGCCAAATTGCCGACACAGCGTCAAACCCTGTTTTTTTCGGCCACCATGCCGCCGGAAATTTCAAACCTGGCCAATTCCATCCTGACCGACCCGCTCCGAGTAGAAGTAACCCCCGTTTCTTCTACGGCAGAAAAAGTGAGCCAGGCCATCTATTTTGTTGAAAAAGCAGATAAAAGGCACTTGCTGAAACACTTGCTGAAAGACAGTGCCATTCGTTCGGTGCTCGTTTTTACCCGCACCAAACACGGCGCCAATAAAGTGGCTGGCGACCTGACCAAATCAGGTGTTCAGGCAGAAGCCATCCACGGCAACAAATCGCAAAATGCCCGCCAGGCAGCGCTTGCTAATTTCAAAAGCGGCAAAATCCGCGTACTGGTGGCAACCGATATTGCTGCACGAGGCATCGACATCGATGAACTTTCGCACGTCATCAATTACGAATTGCCCAATGTGCCCGAAACCTATGTGCACCGCATTGGCCGAACGGGCCGTGCCGGCGCCAGCGGCATTGCATTGTCATTTTGCGAAGCAGAAGAAATTCCGTACCTGAAGGATATTCAAAAACTGACTGGTCAACTTGTACCGGTCATCACCGATCATCCGTATGCAGCCGACCTCTCTGCACCGGCTTTGCCTGCGCCGCGTACCAAGGAAAAACCTGCGCCGAAGCCTGCTGTGGAAAAAACACCGGCTCCGCTCCGCTCTGATGTGATTCCGCTTCCCGAACGCCGACCCGACAAGCACTATAACCAACAGCGCCAAAAATCGGGCAATCCCCACCAAAAACCAGCCCAGGGCAATCAAAACCGACCCGGCGAAAAGCCGTCGGAACAAAGAACCCGACAGGCGGATGGTGGTTTCAACGGCAAAAACCTTCCTCCAAAGCAAGAGCAGCGGGAACGCCCTGCTGTTGCCGGGCAGCAAAAACCCGCGCAGCATAAAACGGAAGCATCCAACTCCTTCACAAGCAGAAGTAGCCGCTTTGCCTCCATTCTGGAAGTGGCAGGTATTGAAAAACAGGATCGACCCCAGAAACAGGGCGGCGGCCAACGCGAAGATCGGAATCGGGAGGAACGCCGAAACGACGGACGGCCACCGTTTAAAGGCGACCGGAAAAAAAGAAGATAACGACGAATGCTTAGGAAATCACAGCCATGCACTTCAACTCAATGGCGATGGGCGTAGGCAGTGAATCAATTCCTACCGTAGTGCGGCAGGGCAGGTTGTCTTTGAAATATTCGGCATAAATCCGATTGAAAGTGTGAAAATCGCGTTCCATATTGGTCAGGAACACGGTCACATCCACGAGGTCTTCCCAGCGGGCGCCACTGGCTTCCAGTACGGCTCTTACGTTGCGAAATACGGAATGTACCTGCGCTTCGAAATCAAAACTGGTGTAGTTGCCGGATGGCGAACGCGTCAGGCCGGGAACCCCATCCGTTTCCGGATCGCGGGGCCCGATGCCCGACAAAAACAGCAAATTGCCTGCCCGGCGTGCATGCGGATACAAACCAACCGGTTTGGGGGCTTTTTCGGCGTCAAATTTTTCAGTAGCCATATTGGATAGTCGTCAGTCAATAGTCGTCAGTCAACAGTCATAAGTGCTGGGCTAACGACCCTTGGCTGACGATTTCAAGTGAAAGTGCAAAAATACAAAAGTAGGGTCAGATGAAATTCTGACACCAATAACATCCAGAAACCTTACCCAACGCTCCGACTGACCACTGTAGACTGCAGACTATTTTTAACATGAACCAACCAACTTACGTACTGCTGATTGATTGTCCTGACCGCACCGGACTTGTACACAATATTACGGGTGTGATTTACAGGCAGGGTTTGAACATTACCGCCAATCAGGAATTTGTAGAGCACGAACAGGAGCGCTTTTTTATGCGCACCACTTTTTCGGGAGTAGTGGACGAAACGCTTATGCTGAAAAAAATCCGCAAGGTGCTTCCTGCCGGAGCATGGATACGCCTTGTGCCAAAGCGCCGTAAAAAAATTGTGTTGCTCGTCACCAAAGAACAGCATTGTCTGGGCGATTTGCTTGTGCGGCACCAGTTTGATGAATTGAATGCCGATATTGCTGCGGTAATTGGCAACCACGATACGCTGGAAAAATTTACGCACCAATTTGGTGTGAATTTTCACCTCGTGTCGCATGAAGGCTTGAATCGGACCCAACACGAAGCAGCCCTCCAGGAAGTCATCCGTCGTTACAATCCAGAGTACCTCGTTTTAGCAAAATACATGCGAATTCTCTCGCCGGAATTTGTGGCGCAGCATCCCAATCGCATCGTCAATATACACCACTCATTCCTCCCGGCCTTTGTTGGCGCCAGCCCTTATCGGCAGGCATACGAACGTGGGGTGAAAATCATTGGCGCTACCGCCCATTTTGTCAACAACGACCTCGACGAAGGGCCGATTATTGTACAAAATGTTATCCCCGTCGACCATACCTACTCTGTACGCGACATGATTCAAACAGGCAAGGATGTAGAGAAAATTTCACTGGCACGCGCCCTTAAAATGGTGTTCGAAGACAAGGTGCTGGTGCATGGGAACAAAACGATCATCTTTGATTAGTTATCGGTTTAGTTATCGGTTATCTGTTATTGGTTATCCGTTATCTGGGGTGGTAAGGAGACCATCCGCACAAATTTTTGGCTATGCAAGTAATGAAGCCAGGTATCTGTGCGGATGGTCTCCTTACCACCCCAGATAACGGATAACCAATAACAGATAACTAAAAAGGTTCCCAGTCCATTCCCAGCGCTTCGGCGGGGCTCCAGAAAAGTTGTTTAAAATCCTTTACCTGATCGTTTTCCACTACAATTCCTTCAGATTCAAGAAGTTGCTGCATGAATCCGGGTGGGTTGAAATGATGGCGTCCGCTTAGTTCCCCTTTCCGATTGAGTACCCGATGAGCGGGCACCTGATCGCCGGGCTGGCAGTTATTGAGCGCCCAACCCACCATGCGAGAGGCGCCCAGGGCCAGAAAATCGGCAATGGCGCCATAATTGGTTACCCGGCCGCGTGGTATTTCCCGAACGACGGCAAATACCAGATCGTAGTAAGTGGGCTGCTCTTTCATGGCAAAGTTGTTGCGTATGGTCAGGATTTGGCCTGAATCATGAGCGTCAAATCCCGGTATTGTTCCCAACTCAGTTGTTCCGGACGTTGCTGGAAAAAAGGATCCTCCATCAACTTTTCGGCGGGCAAAAAAGGTTTGAGTGTGTTGCGCAGCATTTTTCGCCGCTGGTTGAAGGCAGTTTTTACCAGGTGCCGAAACAGTTTTTCATCGCAGCCGGGGTCAAAAACAGCCTTCCGTGTGAGCCGAATCACGGCCGACAAAACCTTGGGCGGCGGATTGAATGCATCCTGTTTTACCGTGAATAAATACTCCGTATTGTAGGAAGCCTGTGCAAAAACACTCGTGATACCGTACACTTTGGAGCCAGGCGGGGCCACCACCCGGTCGGCCACTTCTTTTTGAAACATGCCCACCATTTCAGGGATTTGAGCCCTGTAATCGAGCAGTTTGAAAAGGATTTGGGTAGAAATATTGTAGGGAAAATTGCCGATCAGGCAAAACGGCGCCGTGCCAAAAGTCTCAACCGGATCAAATTCCAAAAAATCCTTGAAAATCAGCCGGTCCGACAACTGCGGGTAATGTTTTTGCAGGTATGTCACCATGTCGCCATCGGCTTCTACTGCCCAGGTCTCAAAGTCTTTTCTGGCAAGCAGGTGTTTGGTCAGCATGCCCATGCCAGGACCCACCTCGAGTACGCGGCCGGTTTGTGCGGCCTGCAACAAGCCCTCGGCTACGCCGGCGGCTATGCTGTCATCTTTTAAAAAATGTTGACCGTAAGACTTTTTGGCTTGCATTGGCCAAAGGTAAGTAAAAGTCCTGAGTCGTAAGTCCTGAGTCCTGAGTCTGTAGCGTACACCTTTGTACACTTGGCGTTGGTTATTAGATATGCCAAGTGTACAAAGGTGTACGCTACAGACTCAGGACTCAGGACTTACGACTCAGGACTTTTTTACGCTTCCGCCCTCAGCACTTCCAGCGGCGGTTTATTCACCACTTCCCGGCTGTTGAACAAGCCAATCAGCACAGTGATGGCAGCAATAATGGCAAATGTGAGTAACAGGGGCCACCATTGCGGTTCGAACGGAATTTTGAATGCAAAACGAGCCAGTGCCCAGGCGCCTGCTACCGAAAGACCGATACCGGCCAGGCAAGCCAGTGCGCCGAGCAGGAAATATTCGAGCGCGTTGATGAGTAAAATCTGGCGGCGGCTGGCGCCAAGGGTGCGCAGCAGCACACTTTCGCGGATACGAGCGTATTTGCCCTGATAAATGGAACTGATGAGTACCAGCAAACCGGTCAGGATGCTGAACAGCGCCATAAAACGAATAACGAAAGACACCTTGCGCAGCACTTCATCCACCGATTTCAGGATTTGGGTCAGATCGATCGCTGAAATACCCGGATAACGATGCACCAGTTGGCTTTGGAATCGGGCCGATTGTTCGGCGCTGGCTACTTTTGATACAATCACGTGAAATTGAGGCGCTTCTTCGAGTATGCCTGTTGGGAATACAACGAGGAAATTGGTTTGTACCCGGTTGAAATCCACTTTTCGTACGCTACCCACCTCACATTCGAGTCGGGTGCCTTGCACATTGAAAACTATTTTGGTACCGATTTTGGCTTTCATGGCGCGCTGGAGCCCATCGGAAATAGATACTTTGATAGGTTGCCCGGGCGTGTACACACCTTCCCATTGCCCTTCGATAATTTTTTCCGTTTCTATCAATGTATCGCGGAAAGTGACGCGGTACTCACGATCCCACACCCAGCGCGGCATGGCATTAAGGGTGTCGGCTTCATCTTGCGCTTTGGTGCGGTCATCGATGGTTTCGACGCGGGTAGTGACGATGGCTACCTGCTGCATGACGGGCATGCCGTTGGCCCGGACGAGGGCAGCCACGCTGTCTTTTTCATTTGACTGGATGTCGAAAAGAATCATGTTGGGCTGACTGCCGCTGCCGGAAAATTCGACCTGTTTCAACAACAGATTTTGAATCAAAAACAAGGTCGACAGCAGCATAGTGCCCAGGCCAATGGTGACCACCAGCAATACCGTCTGGTTTTCGGGCCGGAACAAATTGGCAATACCCTGCCGCGCGATGTAACTCCATTTTTTCGGGAAAAAACGCCGCAATGAAAACGTAAGAAGTTTGGATATGCCCCACAGAATCAGGAAAGCGGCGGCAATCCCACCCATGAAAAACAGCGTTTCCATCCAGTTGCGCACCAGCCACCAGGTAAAACCGAAAATAGCCAGCGTTATCAAGGTATACACACCAAGGCGCAAAGGATCAAAACGCCGACTGCTACCCTCGCTTTCATCATAAGAGGCGCGCAGGGTGCGCAAAGGTGAGGTTTTGAGAATGCCCGACAAGGGCAACAAGGCAAACAAAACGGCAACGAAAAGGCCCAAAAGTACCCCTTGTGCAATAGCGCCCGGAGAAAAATCGGTGCTGACAGATTCGATCGGCAAGAGGTCGCGCAATACCCAGGGCAACAGTTTTTGAATGAGCGACCCGGCAAGTGCCCCGGCGAGCGCACCCAGCAAACCAATACCGGCCACCTGTACCAGATACACATAAAAAGCCTTGCGCCCGCTTGCGCCCAGGCAACGCAGAATAGCCACTGTAGGCAATTTGTCCTTGATGTAAATGTGTACGGCGCCTGCTACACCAATACAACCCAGTAGCAGGGCGATGAAACCAACGAGGTTCAGGAAGGTGCCGAAATTGCCAAATGCCGAACCGATGCTTTCTTTCCGACTCTTGACGGTATCCCAGTTCAGGTTGGCTTTTTCGAGTTGTTTTTCCATACCTTTCACCAGTGCATCAGGGTCGTTTCCGGCAGGCATCTGATAAAAATACTGATAATCGACCCGGCTGCCGCGCTGAATCAGGTGCGTACTATCGAGCCATTCGGAGGTGATAAATACCACCGGCGCAATACTGGAAGCAATACCTGCCCGCCCGGGAGAAGACAACAGATCGCCTTCTACCTGAAACGTGACGTCGCCAATCTGGATGCTGTCGCCAGGCTGAATGTCGTATTGCAGCATCAGTGCGTGGTCGACCAACGCTTTTTTGCCCTTTCGGAATGTTTGCCACGATTGTTCGGGCTGGCTCTTCCATTTACCGTAAAAAGGATAATTCCCTTCGAGCGAACGAATCATGGAAAGCCGCGTGCCGCCATTTTTCGGAAAACGCACCATGCTGACAAAATTCAGCACCCTGGCTTTTTCCGTAGCGCCTGATTCCAGTTTGGATAGAATAGAGTCGGGCGCGGGCTGGTTGGCATCTATCAACAGGTCGGCGCCCAGCAGTGTTTTGGCTTCCCGATCGATATCGCCCATCAAATTTACCGAAAAAGAACGTACTGCGGTAAGCGCAGCAATGCCGACGGTGATAGCGGAAATAAACAGCAAAAGGCGGCTGCGATTGCGGCGGCTGTCGCGCCAGGCCATTTTTAGAATAAAATTCATGTCGATGCAATATTAGGGTATAGGCCTCGGCGCGTAAAAGCAGTTTAAAGTGCAATAATGAACAAGGGTATTGCTTGTTACACCATATCTTTGTTGCACATTCTGAACGTCCCGAATTCCATGATTACCAGCATCTGTGCTAAACGGCTAATGCTCCAAACAGTTGATGCACACCCAGAAAAAACAGATGAAAGTGGATAATTCATGGATTTGCGCCGCCTGAACGCCGCGCAACGGAAGGTCTGACAAATCTCTTGCATAACTTTTACAGGCAAATGGAAAACAACCCATACATTTGCCGTGTTTAGATTTTGTCTAATTTCACACTACCAAGTATATGCAACGTCGTTACAGAACCATCCCCGATTTAAAGACGAACGAAAGCGCCCGAACGATTTCTATTACAGATGCTACCCTGGCCTGCAAACTCACTGCGATGGGTGTATTGCCTGGCACCCGCATCGAAATGGTGCGTACCTCACCCTTCGGGAAGGCATATTACATCAAGGTAGACGGAATCCGCATTGCATTGCGCGAAGAAGAGGCGGCTAGTATCCTGTTGGAAGTATGATGTGGAAAGAAGAAGACAGATTGCCCAAAGTCGGGATGGTGGGCAATCCAAATGCAGGCAAATCTACTGTATTCAATTTGCTGACGGGATTACGCCAGCACACGGGCAATTTTCCCGGCGTTACGGTCGAGATTAAAACAGGACGCATGCGTTTTCCAAGCGGAAACGAAGCCACACTGATCGATTTCCCTGGTACTTATAGTTTGTATCCTACCTCTTCCGATGAAAAACTGGTAGCGGCCGTGATGACCAATCCTGCCGACACTTTTTTCCCGGATGCGCTCATTTACATAGCCGATGT
>JAEUUT010000096.1 GCA_016787415.1 Saprospiraceae bacterium
TACCTCGACATCATAGAAGCACGTGCCAGGGAACACAAAACCGGCGCACGATGGGCCTTGCGCACCTTCACGGCCCTCAAAAAAGAAGTCACTAACGACGAAGCCGTCACCGCTATCACTGCTGCTATCGTGAAAAATCAAAAACAAAACAAACCGGTGCATACCTGGAAAGAGGGTACTGCCGCCGACCTCGACAACTGGCAACCCACCAAAATCAAGGTGGAAGAATTCATGTCGACCGACCTGTTCACCGTCCAGAAAGACGACCTCATCGAACTGGTCGCCGAAATTCTCGACTGGCGCCGCATCCGCTACATGCCGGTGGAAAACAGCAAGGGAGAACTGACCGGGCTGATTTCCAGCCGCATGTTGCTGCGCCATTTTTCCCGCCGCACCCAACTCACCGCGCATGAAACAGTGAAGGTGGAGGACATCATGATCGAAAAACCGGTCACCGTGACGCCCGATACCAACATTATGGAAGCCATGAATAAAATGCGCACCCATAGCATCGGATGCCTGCCGGTGGTGAAGGGCAAAGAACTGGTGGGCATCATCACGGAAATGGATTTTCTGCGGATCACCAGCAGACTCATGGAACGGCTTGAAAAACAATAGATTATGCCCGAAATACGCGTACTGACCCAAAAACAGGAAATGGCGCCGATGTACCCGCTCATCCGTCAGTTGAGCCCCAACGTGACGGAAGAACGGTACCTTCATTTTCTGGACGACATGCTGGCGCATGGATACCGTATGGCAGCCGTTTTTGAAGATGGCGTTTGCCTCGGACTTTCCGGTTTCTGGGTCAGTACCAAAATTTACAGCGGCCGCTATATGGAACTCGATAATGTGGTGATCGACGCAGCACAGCGGTCGAGGGGCATCGGCAAAATGCTGTACGAGTTCCTGCTAAACATAGCGCTGGAAGAAGGCTGCGAAACAATGATGCTCGACGCTTACCTGGAAAATGAAAAAGCCCACGCATTCTACGAGCGCGAAGGCTTTGTAAAACGAGGGTATCATTTTTTGAATAGAATTGGGGGGTAAGTGTGTTTTGGTTTTTTTGTGTTTTGGTGTTTTTGTATGCGTTGCTCTTGGGATGGGGCTAAAACCAAGAGCAACGCACTACAAAAACACAAAAACACAAAAACCCCAAAACACGTCTCCCCTACACCTGAATACCCGGCGCGAGCAAACGCTTCCATTCGGGGCGTTTTTTGATGTAAGCAGCCACAAACGGACACAGCGGCACCAGTTTGAGTTTGTTCTCCTCTATATAGTGCAAGGCTTTTTCCACTATGGCATTGCCCACGCCCCTGCCCGCGAGGGCTTGTGGCACTTCCGTATGCAGCAAAAAAATCCTGTCCTTCTGCAGGTCATATTCAATCTTGGATTTCACCTGATCGATCACCAGTTCAAACTGACGCGATAACTCGTTATTGGTCAAAGGAATATCTTCAAAAGCAGTTTCCATTGCAGGGTATTTTATGTCGTGTGAAAAATGGAGGTGTGACAGACACACTCTAAACAACAGAATTTACCGGAGGGTTGCAGCCTCGAAAAAGCCTACCGACATATCCGGACAAATAAGAGAACAATACAGTCAAATCAGGGCTACGCTGCTGCCTGGCAGTACATTTGGAATCTCTTTCAAGACAAATAAGCATTATGAAAACACATCTTTTCTGCCTCTTATTTTTGGGCATTTCCAGTACATATCTATCCGCACAGGACAAGCCGGTATTGGTAACGGTAGAATGGTTGAAGCAGCATTTAAACGACCCGCAAGTTGTCGTCCTGCAAACCAATGCGCTGAAATGGGACTACGAACGCGAACATATTGCCGGTGCTCGTTTTCTATGGCCCGAATCGCTGTTGCCCAATTCACCAGACCAGGGTACGTTCAATATTCCGGATACCCGTACCGCCACGCGCATCCTGCGCGACCTCGGTATCAACAAAAATTCGCACGTAGTGCTGTGTTTTGTCCGCAATGAAGTAACTGTCACGTCCAGGTTGTTTCTGACGCTGGAACAACTGGGTTTGCGCGGCCAGGTGTCGTTCCTGAACGGCGGGTTGGATGCCTGGAAAAAAGAAGGCTACGCTGTAACCAAGGAGAACCCTTCCTTTAAAAAAGGTAATTTCAAAGCCGTGCTAAACGATCTGGTGGTCGATAAGGATTACGTACTGCAATCGCTAAAAACTCCCGGGAAAGTGGTGGTAGATGCTCGTATGAAAAGATTTTACGATGGAGAACCCAGCGGGCTGCCCCGCGACGGTCATATCACCGGCGCGCTGAATATTCCTTTTACGGATATGGTAGACAGTGTGAATTTTTTCAAACCGGTGGAGCAATTGCAGGGATATTTTACCCCGGTAGTGCCCGACAAACAAAAAGAAATTGTCACCTACTGTTTTATCGGACAAACAGCCAGTGTGCTGTACATAGCCGGCAGAATACTGGGCTACCCGATGAAACTGTACGACGGTTCCATGCAGGAATGGTCGAGAAAAGAGGAGTTGCCAATGGAGAAAACAAAACCGGAAGAAACGGCGCCGACAAAACAAAAAGGCCGCCCCTGAAAAAACAGGAGCGGCCCCAAGCAAATGTTCATGGAATATGTCTGGGGAGGGTTGGTTACCCCACTTTCTCGTGTGCATGCGCATACATTTCTATGGCCTTGTGCGCTGCCTGTAATTCTGCTTTCTGGCTGGCGATTTCTACCCTGTGTTCATCGGGCAGGTGCGTGTCGGTAGACAAGGCATCTTCGTATGCGTCGATCGCGGCTTTTTCACCGAAAGCACAGGAGTTCAGAATACTTTCGCGGTCGTGATCGGTGACGGCAGATTTCATATCCATCCATACCCGATACACTTTTCCACGTACGGTGGAATCTTGCGCGGGCTCCTGACCCAGGCTGCGCACCTGTTGTTGCCAGTGTGCGATGTATTGCCGGCTTGCATTGGCATATCCATTAAAAATGGCTTTCAGGTCGATATCGTGATCTTCTGCTTCGGCTGCGGCCTTTTCATATCCGTAAACACGGTCGAAATTGATGCGGATCAGTTCATTCAGGGTATCCGCGAGGGCTTCATGGTTCTGTTGCATATTGATTAAGTTTTATGTGAATAAATTTAACTGGCGTGGTGGATGCGCAAATCGTGCGGCAGGATTCGCCTCAATTCCCGAATAGCGCTGCGCAAGCGCGTTTTGATAGTACCCAGCGGGATGCCCAGTTCCTGTACGATTTCGGAGTGCGTGTACCCCTGCAAATAGAATTTGTGCAAGAGCGTAACATGCTTTTCATTCATTTTTTTCAATAAATCCGGCACGCCGATACAATCGTAGAAACTGTCCTCCTGCGCTGCTTTCTGATGAGCGTTATCAATGTGCAGGAGGTTTGAATTTGCTTTGTACAGTTGATTTCTGGTAGCGTCGATGGCCGTGTTGCGGGCAATGCTGACGATCCAGGTGAACAGTCCGCTTTTCGAAGGGTCATAATTCAAACGGTATTTCCACACCTTGCAAAAGGTGTCCTGCAATACCATAGAAGCGACGTCCGACGATCGTACAATACGAACTGCGATACTGTACACCACTCCGCTGTACAAATCATAGAGGTCGGAAATGACGCTTTGGTCTTCATTGTGAAGCCTTTGCTGAAGAAAATGCTTCTGCGAAGTTGTCAAAGGGGCCGTAAAGCAGGTGGCTGATTTTGGCATGGCGGATTGTTTAGACAAATGGGTACTGCAATCGAGGTAACCCTTTTGTAAAAAACCGGTGCCCGCCATTCAACATTATATATGCGGTCGCAATGAGGAAATTATTCCTCGGCTGCAAGGGGCTGATTTACCTCATCCAACCTCATCAGGCCGCAATAAAAAAGCCGTTACCGAATTACTTCGGTAACGGCCGCCAAATTTCACTTTGCACTTTATCTGTAACTATTCTATCACTCAATATTGGTTACGCCATATCAAGCGCGATTTTTGGAAGAAATCATGACTCCACCGCCAATAATACCGATAGCGGCAATCACATAATACAGTGTCGTATTTTTTCCAGGTTTTTTGTTGTCGTTTTTGATTTCCACATTGCCGATTTCGACAAGGGTCTTTTCTTCATCATGGCGGGTAAATGCATAAATACCCGAGAGAATACCTATAATCAGCAAGACGATTCCAATAATTCGATTCATAACAAAAGTTGGTTGATTTGCTGTGCGGAACTATTCATCCACACCGTCGGGTTGAAAGTTTAATGAGTATCATGCCTTTATTTCCAAAAAATTGATACCCAAAGATTTGCAGGCCGATTCGTAGACATTTGGGGAATACTCGCCCCGCAATTGCAGCAATGGTAGAACTGAACAACATTACAAAACAGGCACTTAAATTTATAAGAATATTGAAATGGCATAGTCCTTGCAAAAACTCTCTATCATGCGTATTCTATTTCATTTTTTGATCTTTTTCATATTCGGCTACTTTCTTCGGGAAAAACCGCAGCAACCGACTGTTTATAATACGGAGCCGACATCCCTGGCGCCTTCGTCGGCAGCCGGCACTCGTCCGCCTCTACCAGATAGTGATCAGCCCGCGGTGGATAGTATGGCTGTTGCAAGCAGGCAGCCGACGGCCATTGCTCGTTAGAGGTTTCTTCTAATGCAAAAAAAATCGGCAGCCTGAAGCAAGTGATTTTTCACACCCGCTTCAAACTGCCGACTCAGGACTCAGGACTTACGACTCAGGACTCAAATCACACCGCCCTTTTCAGTTCTTTTTTCGAATTTTCCAATTCGTCGATGACCTGTCCTTTGGCATTTTGGTAAGCCGTTTTGGCTTGCCCGATGGCGTCTTCTGCTTTTTCTTTCAGCGCCTGGCCATTGGTGTTGACCATATCCAGCAGTTTATTGGCAATATTATTAGTGCCTTGGCGAAGTTTTTCGCGGGATTCAGTTCCGGAGTAAGGCGCCAGCAACATCCCGATGCCAATACCTGCCAGTGCTGCGGCAGTGAAGCCGATTATTACTTTGCTTTCTGTGCTCATGTTGTAGATTGTTTGAGTGTGATACATTTGTTACAACACTCCTTAAAAAAGCATATACCATCGGGCATTCCGTATTGCCTTGCGTATTATACTACGCTAAACGGGCAATTATTTCCCCACTCCAAGTAAAACGGGTGAAGGCGCAATATTTGTTGCAACATGGCGGATACCATATCCAGTTATCCATATGCGTAAGTGTACACTACTTATATGGAGCCAAATAAATCTTGTATTATGAAAAACGAGAACGTTGCAGATGTTCCCAGGGTGTTAATCGTAGATGATGAAATAGAAATCGGCATTTTGTTAAAACGTGCATTAAGAAAAAGATTCTCTGTCATTGAACACGCCCTTTCTATTGAAGAAGGACTTTCGCTTGCCAGCGCTTTGAAACCGAACATCATTCTGCTCGACAATAACCTGCCTGATGGAAGCGGGATAGAGCGTTTAGGTGATTTCATCAATGTTTTTCCCCTGAGCAACATTATTGTAGTGAGCGCTATGACTCATCTGGGCAAACTGGCACTCGAAAAAGGCGCTTTCGCATTTATTGAAAAACCGCTTTCCGTACAGGCTATCCTTCAGAAAATTGATGAAGCATGTGGTGCATGAAAAAAAATCGACTCGTGTGGCAGGCGCCTCTTCTGGCGCTGATGCTGTTTGCACTCAGTATACTGAGCATACATTATTGGGCAAAGTGGCGCCTGCAACAGGCTGTAGCGCATTTACCCGAAAAAACCATCAACGGCCTCTATCACATAAAAGTCGGCAACTCCTACCTGAATATCTGGAACGGCGAATGGGTCATCACCGAAGTTACAGTACAGACGGACACTGCCGCCTGGCTTACCTTCCGGACCCAATGGCCTGATTCTTTCCCGCCCTTGCTTTCCATGACGCTTAAAGGCATGAAAATCGGCAATTTCAACTGGATTGAGTATTTCTACGGCCGGGAGGTACATGTGAGAAGCCTCGAAATTGAATCACCTGTCATCACAGCCTTTACGAAGCAGGATACTTCGCAACATGATCCCTCAAACCTGCGGTCGCAACTGCTGGCACTTCCGGAACTGCTGGCGCCTTTTACGGCAGTGCTACACGTAAGAAAAACGAGCATCAACGATGCCAGCATCCATCTCCGCACGATCCAGGCCCCTGGCGATACCTCTTTTCAGGAAATACAGCACGCAGATTTGTACATCAAAGACACGCATATCAAGCGCCATCCGGAAGAGATTACCTACTGTAAGGAACTGGAATTAAAGGCTGCGCATGTGAAAACCGTTTTTCGCAGAAATACCCAAATGATCGAGTGGGAGGATTTCAAGTTCTCTAAAAAAGGGCGACTGTTCAGTATGCAACATTTTGCTTTTACCCCGCTCAGAAGCGAGCAGGCATTTTTCAAGGATATTGGCGTGCGAAAAGCATATTTTAAGTTCAATTGCGCAGAAATAGTTGGACGAGGCTTCGACCTGGATCGTTTTATCCGATACAATTATCTCTATATGGATTCTCTGCGCGTACAGGAACCTGTCATGCATTTTACAATCAATAAAATGCTGCCCCTGCCTTATCGAAAACTGTTGCCCCACGAAATGGTGGCTCGTATCGAAAACACCTTTCACATCGGGACGGTAGTAGTAAAAGATGGCGATATTTTGCTGACCAATCGGGTGCCCGGACGCGATTTTCTGATTTCTTTCAATCATTCCTACATCACAGCCACCAATTTTTCCAACGACCCGCTGATGATGGACGCCCGCAATCCGTTGGACATTCGCGCCGAATCACGTCTGATGAACCAGTCGCCGATTCAATTGACCATGCACATACCGCTTCGTTCCGAGCAGTTCGATGCCGACTACACCGCTACCATCGAGGCGCTGCCGCTCGATATGCTCAACCCCTTGCTCGATCATAAACGGTTGAGCATCAAGTCTGGATACCTCCAATCGGCCGAAATCAAATCAGTCATTCGCAACGGCGTGGCCACTGGTACTGTACAAATGCAATACCAGGGTTTGCAGGTAGCGATCATGAAAAAGGATACGGGAAAAACCCGAAAGGTCGTTTCCAAAATCGCCAATATCCTGCTGAACGAAGACAATGAAAAGGACGACCCGGCCAACTTTGTAATTGGAAATATCAACCTCACCCGAACCCGCCAGGAGGAATATTTTGCATTTCTGTGGCATTCCATTCAAACGGGTATGCTGCCAACGGTAATGCCGGCACTGAAAAAAGTCATGAGTCCTGAGTCCTGAGTCCTAAGTCCGTAGAGTACACCTTGATACCCATAGCGATCTTATTTGGGAAAGCCAATACAGTCCTGAGTCCTGAGTCCTGAGTCCTAAGTCCGTAGAGTACACCTTGATACCCATAGCGATCTTATTTGGGAAAGCCAAGGGTATCAAGGTGTACTCTACGGACTTAGGACTCAGGACTTAGGACTCAGGACTTAGGACTCAGGACTCAAGACAGTCATGGCCTATCAAAGTTGAAACCCGATCCGCAATCCCGCTTCCAGCCTGAATTTTTTGTCTTTATACGCCCGCTCGCCATTGCGAGCCATAAAAAAATCGTCGTAGCCGACATCCTGGCGGAGGTTGTTGCGGAAGCGGATACCTGCGCCGATAAACCACTCGAAGGAAAGGTTGGGATACAGTGTTTGACCGCCATAGTGTACCAGCAGGTCAAAATTGCGGATGTATTCTTTTTGGGTTTCGTCGATGCGTTCTACATAGGGAAGGCCTTCCTGAACTTTTTGGACGGCAAAATTTTGCACCGAATATCGCAGCACCGGCCCCATATACATGCCTTCAAATCCGTCGCTGTCAAAAAACAGGCGAGGCGAAATAGAGGCTAAAAAGCCCGGTTTGCCTTTACGGATAGTGTAGTCGCTGTACACATCCGGCTCATCAAACGACCATTGTTCGCTTTCATAATAGCCATCCACTTCGTCGTTTATTTCGCCTATGAGTTCATCATACCCGGTCCACAAGGGCGCGAAAGTGACGCCTGCGCCGACCTGGAGGCTCAGAAAATCTTTCAATTCTTTTTCCAGTTCAACCGGCTGTCGGCCGAAAATGAAAGAGACGGGGCTCGTTTTCAGGATCAGCCCGTGGTATGCTTTATCGTTTTTAGCAGATTTTTCGCTGTCGCCGAAATTGATCACCTCGACATCACGGTTGGGCTTTTTTTTCTGTGCGGACAAGTGACTGGCAAACAGGCAAGCAGTCAGAAGCAGGATAATTGTACGTAGTTGCATGGGAATTGGTATACAGTTTGAAATCTAAAGAATTTGATAACAAACATCGGTACGAAAACCCGTTTGAAAGCGTTGATGATTGTTAATATCCGACATTATTTTTTTATTCCAGCATCATGCCTTTCGGTTGGCGCTTATTTAGTGTGTTTTGGTGTTTTGGTGTTTTTGTGTTTTGGAGGTGCTTCGCCCAAGTCATTAATTAAAGTTTGGGCGAAGCACCTCCAAAACACAAAAACACCAAAACACTAAACCCCAAAATCATATTCTCAACCCATCCCAAGTTCTTACGTTCACAAACATCGATACAGATGACTCGTTTTTTTTCTCTATTAGCGCTCCTGCTGGGGCTTGTTGCTACTTTGCCCGCCCAAAAAGCCGTGGTAAAAATCAGCCCGGAATTCAAACTTTCCAAAAGCAAAACCTTTGAAGGGCATCTTTTTTCAGATGCCACCGGCCACTACATGTATTTTTATGAAGGCAGCAGAAATGCCTTTACTGGCAGGGCTACCGACGTAACCACCGTACTGGAAAAGTACGACCCGACGTTCAAACTGGTTTACAGCAAAAACTACGAATCCGACCGGAAAGGCGTGTCCACCATGGGCATGCGTTATTTCAACGGCCAGTTTGTGTGGCTGCTTTCTGAAGCCAACAAGAAAGAAGATTTTATCCGGTACAGCATCGTGCCGCTCGATATGGCCGGCAAACAAGGCAAACGCCAGGACATTGCCAAATTCAAATATGAAACCCGCGACGATATTCCTACGGTGCTTTGGAACGTGTCGAAAGACTCAACCAAACTCCTGTTTCGGGCCGTATCGGACGACGACCGCGACGACGAACCGTTCCGCATTTTTATTTCCGTAATGAACAAGGATTTGTCACTCGACTGGTCGCGGAAACTGGCCCTGCGACACACCGAAGAGCAAACAGAAGTGCTGGCTACTTTGCTGAAAAACGATGGAAGCGTATTCATGCTTGCCAAAATCTATGAGGGCAAAAAAGCCAAGGAAAGCAAGAAGAACGACAAGAAAAAGTCGGTGGCTGCCTACGATATTGTATTGTACAAATTCTCAAAAGACAGCGAGGAACCCAAAGAATACAAACTCCAACTGGGTGATTCCTTTATCCGCGGCGCCTCCCTCACAACGGACATGAGCGACAACCTTAAATGCGCCGGCTTTTATTCCAACACAAAAAATGGAAGCCTGCAAGGTGTATTTTACCTCGACCTGGGCACCGACGGCGTGGTGAAAGCCAGCAATAAAAAAGAGTTTTCAGTGGCCGACCTCAAGAAATTCGGCGACAAAAATACCGACAAGGACAAAACCGGCTCGGAAGGGCTGGAAAGTTCGTTCAAGTTCAGCGATTTTCTCGTACGCGACGACAACTCAGCCGTGGTAGTAGCCGAAGAGAATTATGTCGTGACCCATACCTCCTACAACGGCCGTACGTGGACGACCACCTATGAATACAACTCGCGCGACATCATCATTTTTACTATCAATGCTAAAGGTGAAATCGAGCGGGTGAGCGCTATTCCGAAATATCAAATCGGCGTCAATACCGATTTCTTTATTTCTTACGTATCGCTCCTGCATGGCAACGACGTCGTATTCTTCTACAACGAAGACGAAGACAATATGGACAAACCAGTGTCTAACACCAAACCCAAATTAGTCAATTCTTTCAAAGACTGCGTAGCGGTGATGACCACCCTCTCGCCCGATGGCAAACTGGTGCGCAAACAACTCTTTGAAGCCAAAGACGTGGAATCGCTCTTTGTTCCGAAAGACAGCAGCCCGTTTGGGAAAAACCAGTTGTTCTTCGTTTCCATCAAACCGAAATTGTTCAGCAAAAGCAATTTCCACATGGGAACGGTGACTTTGCCAGAGTGATGAGAGAGTGAGAGAGTGAGAGAGTGAGAGATGTGAGAGTGCGTAGAGTATGCCGCTTTTCTCTTGAGCGGAGCGGTACACTCTACGCACGCTCACATCTCTCACTCTCTCACCCTCTCACCTCTCGCCTCTCACTTTGGTTATTCACTTCTCCCCACCCGCTTTCCATCTATAAATTTTCAGTGTTGAACCGGCGGTTTTGACTTTTGGGTATGTTCTTCCAAAATCAATTTAATCAGTTCAACCATGATTCAAACCATTAATGCCTGTAGGCTTGCAGCAATCCTTTTCCTTGCTGTTGGTGCGGCTTCGCTGTCTGCACAAAACGCTGCCGTTCGCGGGAGCATTCAATTAAACATCCAGAACGCTGAAAAACAGCCCCTGGAAGGCGTTTCCATCGGGCTTATGCGCTTGCAGGATTCCACATTGGCTAAAATAGCCATTACCGATCAGGCGGGCGCCACGCTCATAGAAGAAATCAAACCGGGCGCATATTTCCTGACTGCCTATCTCATCGGCCACGAAAAATACAGTTCGCCCTATCTGCTGATCGACGATGCGCATAAACAACTGGAACTTCCGGCCATCCAACTGGAACGCGCTGCACAGGCACTTTCAGAAGTGACGGTAGCGCGCAAAAAACCTTTCCTGGAACGGCAACTCGACAAACTCGTTATCAATGTAGAAAGCAGCATTGCTTCCACTGGCAGTTCGGTACTGGAAGTACTCGAACGCGCGCCCGGTGTAATGATCAACCAGGAAACCTCGATCAACCTCAAAGGTAGGGCTGGCGTTATCGTGATGATCGACGGGAAAATATCGCCGCTTTCCGGCGCCGAGTTAATCCAGTACCTGAAAGGAATTCCTGCTGCCAACATCGATAAAATCGAAATCATCACCAATCCTTCAGCCCGCTACGATGCCGCAGGCAATGCAGGCATTATCAATATTCGGTTCAAAAAAGACCAGCGGCAAGGGTTCAACGGTTCTTTGTCGTTGAGTGCGGGACAAGGGTTTTACTTCAAACCTTCCGGCAGCACCAACCTGAATTTCAGGAAAAAGAAATGGAACCTGTTTGGCAACTACTCTTACGGGCAGCCAAAAGGATTTGGACGTTTTTTTATCAACCGGAAGTTTTTTGACAATCAACACGCGGTGGAATCCGTGTTCGATCAGAACTCGTTTACACAACTGATTTTTAAAAACCATACCGGCAAAATAGGGGCCGACTTCTATGCAGGCAAAAGAACGGTGATCGGCGCCATGTTGAGCGGAACAGCCACTGGCGGCCAGCGCGACGGGTACACCTTTGCCACCATCTCCGATGCTGAAAAAGCCCTGCAATACACGACAGAAACGGCAGGCGCCCTGAAGGAAAAACGCTGGAACGGCTTCGGCAACCTGAATTTCAAACACACCATCGACAGTACTGGCAAGGAACTGACCATGGATATAGACTATGGCCGTTTCGATTCAAAGGCAAAACAACACATTGTAACTGAACAGTTTGCATATGCTGCTACCCCACCGCCGGGTTTTATCCTGAATACGGATCAGCAGGGCATTATCAACGTCAAATCCCTTAAAGCCGATTATGTGAACCCCCTGAAAAAAGAGGCCAAACTCGAAGCGGGTATCAAATCCAGCCTGGTGGAAACGGACAATGACATTCAGTTTTTTAATGAAATAAACGGTGTCAATGAACTGGATAACAGTCGCTCCAACCATTTTATTTACAAGGAAAACATCAACGCAGCC
>JAEUUT010000102.1 GCA_016787415.1 Saprospiraceae bacterium
GCCAATACCGATTTTGGAGAGATTGAGGCCCATAGCATTTTCCTTGCCCTGGGCTACGTCGAGCATCAGGCCGACGCTGTAAGGGAAAATCATAAAGACCGTACTGCTGAGAAACAGCAATATCAGACCGATAATGAAATGCCAGCGGTAAGGCCTTAAAAATTCAAATATTTTAAAGGCTTCACGAAGGTTTTGAAGGCTGACTCGGGGGCGGGATTCTTCTTTCTGCTGCATAAGGACGCAAAGTTGCTGCTGATAACTGAAATTTCATTCAAAAGTTGAAATCTTGTATCACAGTTTTCGATCAATCGTTGCAGATTTGACCCGCGAATGACGAAGCCCCCTGAATTATTGCCGACAATTCAAAAATAATGCATCAAAAACGCCCTCTTATTCTGGCTTCACAGAGCCCCCGCCGAAGTCAATTGCTGCGCGAAGCAGGTTTTGAATTCACTGTACAGGCCGTAGATATCGACGAAAGTTTTCCGTCCGACATGCCGGTAGTGGATGTGGCGCCCTGGCTGGCCGCCCGGAAAGCGCAGGCTGCCAAACATTTCATTTACGACCAGGAAATCATTCTGGCTGCCGACTCGGTGGTGATCCACAACAACATCATTTACAACAAACCTGCCGACTACGACGAAGCATTTAACATGATTCGTACTTTGTCGGGCGAACAACACACCGTCATCACAGGCGTGTGTCTGTTGTCGGCGGAGCAGGAAAAAGTAATGTCTGGTGTTTCTCAGGTCTGGTTTGCCGAATTGAGCGATGCGGAAATTGACTACTACATCCGGCAGTACAAGCCTTTCGACAAGGCAGGCGCTTACGGCGTTCAGGAATGGATTGGGCTATGCAAAATCACCAAAATCGAGGGTACTTATGCCAACGTGATGGGCTTGCCGGTGGATTTGGTGTACCATGCGCTGGCCGCATTTGAATAATTTAATAATTACATTACTTGAGTTTATGCTCCTTGAGTTGATTTTTACTTCTCTTTGAGCCGACTGGGAAAGGGTATTGTAGCAAAAAAGTAACATTAACTTAATATTGGATGGAAACCAGTATCGTTGGTGCTATCTACTTTTGCCGGCGATTCCTAACTTTCCCAGCAATAAAAATGCTGGTTTGACTACTAAAACTCTACTCACATGATGCTTGGCTTTATAGCAGGCTTATCTACCGAGGCATCGGTAATGCTGCTGGTATGCATGCTCGCAGTTTGTTTCTTCGAGGCTATTAATGGTTTTCACGATACTGCGAATGCGGTTGCAACTGTTATCTACACGAAAACCCTTCCTCCTGTTTTTGCGGTAATCTGGTCAGGTTCCTGGAATTTTCTGGGCGCTATTTTCGGCGGTGTAGCCGTCGCTATGGGCATCGTAAAACTCATGCCTATCAACGACCTGATGACCGTATCGGTAGGAGAAAACATCGCCCTTGTCCTTTCTATCCTTGTCGCTGCCATTATCTGGAATCTTGGCACCTGGTACCTGGGTATTCCCAGTTCCAGTTCGCATACGTTGATTGGCTCCTTGCTGGGTGGTGGATTCGCATTCTGGACGGTACATAAAGGTGCCGGCCCCAACTGGGCAAAAGCCACGGATATTGGTTTGTCGCTGCTCATTTCCCCGTTGTTTGGTTTCAGCCTTGCCATCCTGCTGATGTATATCCTGAAAACGACTGTAAAAAAACGCAAGCGTATTTTCAGTTCGCCAGAGGATACCAAAAAAGCGCCCCCCATGTGGATTCGGGCGATACTTGTGACTACTTGTACCCTGGTAAGTTATTTCCACGGCAACAACGACGGACAAAAAGGGGTAGGACTCGCCCTGGTGGTATTAATGGCGTTCATGCCCATAAATTTTGCCTTGAACCCTGCCATAACCAATGGCCATCTTTCTGAGTCGATACGTAAAATCGAAACGGCGCTTTTACAGCCTACCGGAGCACCGGAGACCGATGCCAGCCACCAAACCCTTGCTAAAGCGGCTACCAACGTAGCGGCTATGATCGACACGACTGATCGCAGCAATAAGGAAGGCACTTTCCTGATTCGTAAAGAAATTCAGAGCCTATACAAAAAAATGGATGTAGCCCTGAAAGGTGGCGTTGTAACAGGCGAACAAGCAAAAATTATCAAGGCTGAACTGAAATCTCTGAATCAATCCTATGAATTTTCGCCTACCTGGGTGGTGGCCATGATTGCCATTTGCCTCGGTATTGGTACCATGATCGGCTGGAAACGAATCGTAGTGACCATTGGTGAAAAAATCGGTAAATCGCACCTCAACTATGCCCAGGGCGCCAGCGCCGAACTTTGCGCTGCGGCTGTCATAGGCGTAAGCAGTGCATCAGGCCTGCCGGTGAGTACTACCCACGTGCTGTCGTCGGGTATTGCAGGCACAATGGTGGCACAAGGTGGTATCTCCAACCTTCAGAAAAAAACGGTCAAGAACATCGCTTTGGCCTGGTTACTGACCCTGCCGGTTACGATGGTTCTTTCTGCCTTGTTATTCCTGCTGTTCCGTTTATTTGCTTAAGTTCTTTTCAGGGGTAGTAATCCGGTATTACCACCCCTGAATTATTTCTATCGCGGCTCGTTTAGCCGCCTGTATCTGTATCCACTTTTTTTTCACAAGTCTGTTCCTAACCTGACTTATGATCGCACAACGTTCTGTGGCGATACTGGCATTCGTTTGTCTATATGCCAGTGTATTCGCCCAGGTGTCAGTTCCTGACACTGCCCGCATTCCTACTCCAAAACCTGCTGCAAGCCATTCTGCATCAAAATGGTATGACAAGATTTCCCTTCGCGGCTATTCCCAGTTTCGATACAACCGCTTGCTGGAAACCAACCCGGATTTAAAATGCGAACAATGCGATAAAAGTATTGGGCGCGGCCAGTCGTTCTATTTCCGGCGTGCCCGCCTGGTCTTCAGCGGCGATATTCATCCGAAAGTTTTTTTCTATCTGCAATTTGATTACTCTACGGATGCCAGTAGCACCAACAAACACTTTTTGCAGGTCAGAGATGCTTATATTGATTACGCGTTTGATCCCAAAAAGACGTTTCGAGTACGTGTCGGACAAAGCAAGGTGCCTTATGGTTTTGAGAACATACAATCGAGTTCGATGCGATTGCCCTTCGACCGCGCAGACGCCTTGAACAGCGCTGCCCCCAACGAGCGCGATATGGGCATATTTCTGTACTATGCACCTGCCGAAAAAAGAGCATTGTTTAAAACGCTTACGGAAGAAGGGTTAAAAGGTTCAGGAGATTACGGTGTGGCCGCTTTTGGGGTTTACAGTGGTCAAAGTGCCAATAAACCTGAACTGAATGATTACCTGCATAAGGTGGCTCGTTTTTCCTGGCCTTTCCGGGCAGGAAAACAAATTTTAGAACCCGGTATTCAGGCTTACTCCGGCAAATACACACTCGCATCCGATCTGGTGTCATCCACGATCAAAAAAAACAAAGACCTTACGTATATAGAACAACGTGTAGCAGGCTCTTTTATCATGTATCCCAAACCCCTGGGTATTGCTTTGGAGTACAATGTCGGTGAAGGTCCGGGCTTCGATCCCGGCACAGATTCCATTCGGGTGCGCACCCTGAAAGGAGGATATGCCATGTTATCCTATCGAACCCACTGGAAAAAATCTTCCATCATTCCATTTGTGCGCTATCAGGTTTACAACGGTGGTAAAAAACAGGAACTGGACGCCCGGTATTACGATGTAAAAGAAACAGAAATCGGCCTGGAATGGCAACCTATGCGCAACCTCGAGTTGACGGCTGCCTATCTGATCAGCCATCGCAAATATTGGGATGGAAAAACGGAATCGGATGAACGAGGGAATTTATTGCGCTTGCAATTGCAGGTAAATTACTAAAATTTACTCATGCTTCCATGCTACTACGCCTTGTATCACTTGTGAATGGCACCACAAGTGATACAAGGCGTAGCCTTTCAAAACTGATAACACTTTATTTTTTTCAAATTCTGCTTGCTGCTGCTCCCACGTTCCTTGTGCAGGCGATCGCGTCCTTCACCTTTTCGAATGCTGAAACCATTGATTTTCAATCCAATATACGCGTCGGCCCCACTGAGTTTGTTTTTTGTAAAATAACTTCCCACGTTGTCGCTGCCCAAGTACAACCAGCCCAGACGTGCGGCAAGTCCGACACGCAAGGATTGCCAGTCGTTCAGTACAACAGGCATTGAAAAGGAAAACCAGCGTTTTTCATAACGCGGTACAACCGCAAGGGTAGAAGTACGGCGGAGCGAATGTTTGAGCAAAGGCAATCTTTGTACACCCACCGCGCTACAATAAAAATGAGGCGCTACCTGCACGTCAAATTGTGCAGAAAGTCCTGTCGGTAGCCCCATGACAAATGTATTTCCCTGCAAGGATGCCAGCGAATCGCCGAGCAGCAGTTCGCTGAGCACCCTGGTATAACCACGGGCGTTATCTGCACGAATGGCATTTCCGTCAACAGTCAGTATCGAATCCAGCCGCAGCAAGTGTTGTTCTGAACCTGGTTTGAAATGTACAAATCCGAGGTCGAGCAAGGACACACCTGCCCTCCAGCGATAGCCTTCATCTTCATCTGACGGAGCAGCCCAACTGAATCCAATGTCGATGCCAACGCCTGTGCCATTTACGTCAAATGCCTTGTTTTGCGGGTTGTCTGAATCCAGCAGATTGCGCGACAGCCCAAATTCCCAGGTAGGATTGTTAAACACGGCCGTGTCATTGGTACCGGGCGTGTATTGAAATACAAGATTGGATTTTGCATAGGAACCAGCATGGCCCAGCAACAATTTCGGGCTGATTCCCCAGGCGGTTTCCACATCGCCATCGGTATTCAAATGGCTATAATGCAGCCCGATTTCACTCCAGGTCATGGCTTGCAATTGCAGCGGACGAATGTCGATGGTCTGCCCGGTTTCAATTTGACTAAACTGTGGGTAATAGAAAACTGAGGGCACGCGATAGGCAGAGAAGTCGCCCCTCACGGCCGTAGTCAGTCCCAGCACATGGTTTTCACCCACTCGGAAACTGAACCCGGGGCCGCCGGCAAGCGCCTGCGCAACTGCCCGAATACGACGATTATTGTTGTAATAGTTGAGAATGATGGCGTCAGGGGCGGCCGGGCGTTCTGGCGTCAGGTCAGAAATGGCTACTATCTTGTCTGTATTGCGCAAGGCGTTTTGAATGCTGGTGTTTTCCAGATAGGCATAGTTGTTTTCCAGAAAATATCCGGCATTGAAAAGACTCACCTCCCAGTTGTGTGGCATAAATGCGGTGTTGGCGGGGTTGATTCCTGCGGCATATATCCCGGAATAACGTTCGAGTCGCATTCCCAGTTGTTCCTGGGCGGAAGTGGGTGAAACAGATAAAATAAAGCCTGTCAGGATGATTGGCAGACGGGAAACTTGAAAGATATGCATGGCAAAGCGAGATTATTTCTTAAAATAGTTTCTAACGTTGCCTGCGGCGTTTGATTGAATTAGAATGCCTGTTTTTTATCTAAAACCGCAAAACATGGTGCTGAACACTTCTTTTCGGAGCCTTCGGCAAGTACAATTGTTAAAAGTAAAGCCCGGCATATTATCTTTGGCCGTTCAAGTGGTTAACCACTTCTGTTTTTTCACAAAACTTTGATGTAATAAATGAAATTCCGACCCGGAGTCCTGCATGGACAGGAAGTAACAGACCTCCTAAATTATGCCAATGAACAGAATTTTGCGCTCCCTGCTGTAAACGTAATCGGCACCAATTCAGTAAACGCAGTGCTGGAAACAGCAGCAGCCGTAAAAAGCCCGGTCATTGTGCAGTTCTCCAACGGCGGCGCCGCTTTCTTTGCTGGAAAAAGCCTTTCCAATGATGCCCAGAAAGCCGCTATTCTAGGTGGCATTTCCGGCGCTCAGCATGTGCATGCTATTGCGGAATCGTACGGCGTGCCCGTTATTTTGCATACCGACCACTGCGCGCTCAATATCATACAATGGGTGGATGGCCTGCTGGATGCCGGTGAAAAGTTCTACGAAAAACATGGTTATCCTTTGTACAGCAGCCATATGCTCGACCTTTCTGAGGAGCCCCTGCATGAAAATATCGAAATTTCAGCCAAATACTTCGCACGAATGGCTCAAATGGGCATGACGCTCGAAATCGAACTTGGCGTTACAGGTGGCGAGGAAGACGGTGTGGACAATTCCGATGTAGACTCGGCACGTTTGTACACACAACCACATGAAGTGGCATATTCCTACGAAGAACTAAGTAAAATAAGCCCGAATTTCACCATTGCGGCGGCTTTTGGCAACGTACACGGCGTGTACAAACCCGGCAATGTGAAACTTCAGCCGGTGATTCTTAAAAACTCCCAGGAATACATTCGCGAGAAATTCGGCCTCTCAGGTAAAACGCCTGTCAACTTCGTTTTCCACGGCGGCTCTGGTTCTGCACAAAGCGAAATTCGCGAAGCCATTGAATACGGCGCTGTCAAAATGAACATCGATACGGATATGCAATGGGCATTCTGGGATGGTATTCGTGGTTACTACGAATCGAAAAAAGGATACCTGCAAGGCCAGATCGGCAATCCAGAAGGAGAAGAAAAGCCGAATAAAAAGTTCTATGACCCGCGCGTTTGGCTGCGGGAAGGCGAAAAAACGTTTGTTACGCGCCTCAGACAGGCTTTTGAAGATTTGAATTGCATCGGTCGTAATAGTTGATGGATTATTTCCCGTAGGGTAATTTCCCGCAGAACTCGCAGAATTTCCCGCAGAACTCGCAGAACGTAGCGTACACCTATTTCTTCAAAAAGATAAAATGTGTACGCTACGTTCTGCGAGTTCTGCGGGAAATTCTGCGAGTTCTGTGGGAAACAACCCATCAAACAAGTATTCAGAGTAAAAGAATTACTCCTCCAACATTTTTCTTTGCCTTTCCCATTTTTTTACATCTTTGCTGCCGACATCCGGGAATAAAATTTTAGATCATCCAACAATCCCGGATAAATCTTCTAAAATCATTCGCAGCATTAGATGGCTTCTACTTCTACAATTTCGACAGGACAGGACAACAAACCCAGGCTTGCCACACGCGACATCTGGAACATGAGTGTAGGCTTTTTGGGAATACAGGCAGGCTTCGCGCTCCAAAACGGCAACGCCAGCAGTATTCTTCAGCGATATGGCGCCGATGTGCATGAGTTGCCCAATTTCTGGTTGGTGGCGCCCATCATCGGGATGATTGTGCAGCCGATTATAGGTCATTACTCTGACCGTACCTGGACACGTTTTGGCCGCCGCAAACCATTTTTTATGGCTGGCGCCATAGCCGCCTGCCTCGGCATGATCTTGATGCCCAATGCCGGTGCGCTGGCCACCATGCTCCCGCTGGTACTCATGGGCGCCGGTATGTTGATGATTATGGATGCCTCGTTTAATGTTGCCATGGAACCCTTTCGGGCCTTGGTAGCAGATAAACTGCCTTCTTCCCAGCGTACAGAAGGCTTTTCGGCGCAAACAGCCCTGATAGGCATTGGTGCGGTGATCGGCTCCTGGCTCCCCTGGTTTTTGGCAAATGTGGGCGGCGTTTCAGATACAGCAGCAGCAGGGCTGGTACCTGATAATGTGAAATGGTCGTTTTATATTGGCGGATTCCTGTTGCTGGCTGCTGTATTCTGGACCATTTTTACCACCAAGGAATATTCGCCTGCCGAACAAAACGCCTACGCAGGACTGGAGGAAGAGGTAGAAAAAGGCGGCCTTTCCCTGATATTCAAAGACCTGGTAAAAATGCCTAAAACCATGCGCCAACTCGGGTGGGTGCAGTTTTTTTCCTGGTTCGGGCTGTTTTCCATGTGGGTGTTTACCACCCCGGCTATCGCGCACCATGTGTATGGCTGCGCCATTGATGATACAACTTCCCAGGCTTATAGCGATGCGGGCAATTGGACAGGGATCATTTTCGGCGTTTACAACCTTGTATCTGCCATTTTTGCCTTGTTGCTACCGACCATTGCAGCAAAAGTTGGGCGAAAACGCACCCATGCTATCTCGCTAATTTGTGGTGGACTGGGCCTCATCTCCATCTATTTTGCCACTTCACCTACCTTTCTGATTTTCTCCATGATCGGTGTAGGTATTGCATGGGCAAGTATTCTGGCCATGCCTTATGCCATGTTGGCTGGCTCGCTCCCTGTCAATAAAATGGGGGTCTACATGGGCATTTTTAATTTCTTTATTACTATTCCACAAATTGTCAGCGGCGTAATTAATCGCCCGATCGTGCATAATGTTTTTGGCAACAACGCCATTTATGCCATTGTCATGGCAGGCGTGTTTTTCTTGCTGGCTGCTGCTGCCGTTTCACTGGTGGAAGACAAAGATGATGTGGTGACGAGCGGCGCCTGAAAGTTCGGATCAAATCATTTTCTCATCTAAAAACAAACGAAACATGAACCCACTGATTTACACCCTTATCATCGGCGCGCTGGCTGGCTGGCTGGCTGGTTTTATCCGCCAAGGCTATGGCTTTGGTCTGCTTGGCAATATTGTAATCGGCATTCTGGGCGCATTTGTCGGTAGTTGGTTGTTTCGCCAAATTGGCGTTTCAATTGGTTCAGGAGTTGTCAACAGCATCATTACGGCTGTCATTGGCGCCCTGGTTTTGCTTTTCCTGATCGGGCTTGTTAGATCGTCCAAGTAAAATTCACAGCCAATTGTATTTTTGGGGTTTCTTCATTGCGCCGACTGACTGCGCTGTGGAGAAACCCTTTTTTATGCTATGTAAACTGCCCAGTGCTATGCGCAACCTTCTTTTATTATTCGGTCTGTTATTTGTTTTTTCCTGTAAAAACTATTGGGGCAATCCCTATAAAACGGCCCTTGCGCCGCGCGTAGTGCCTGTTTCAAACAGTTCTCTTCGGCTGGAACCTGCATTCTGGTGGGCAGGTATGCAACATCGGCAAGTTGAAATTCTGGCGCACCGAGACAGCATTGCCAATTATACTGTACACCTGGGTGCTGCTCATGGCGTAAAATTATGGAAGGTTGAAAAAGGAGACAGCCCCAACTACCTGTTTATTACACTTGATATTTCGGAAAAAGCGCCTGCTCCACAGCGCGTACCCATTGTTTTTACAAAAAACGGGCGGGTTTTTACGGCAGAATTTCCTGTTTTGAACAGAAATATGTCTCCCAAAGCACAAGGGATCGACAGCCGCGATGTAGTATATATGCTGATGCCCGATCGTTTTGCAAACGGAAATACAGCCAACGACACCGTGGCTGGAATGCTGGAAGGACTGAACAGGAATTCTCCCGATGGGCGGCACGGTGGCGACTTACAGGGCATCCAGGCGAATTTGAACTACCTGCAAGACCTGGGTATTACTGCATTATGGCTGAACCCCGAACTGGAAAACGACCAGAAAAGCGCCTCCTACCACGGATATGCTGTTACGAATCATTATCGTGTCGACCGAAGATTCGGCACCAATGAAATGTACCGTGATTTTGTACAAGAGTGCCACCAACGGGGGATGAAAGTAATACGCGACGTAGTGCTCAATCACATCGGGAGTAATCATTACTGGATGCATGATTTGCCCACGCACGACTGGGTCAACAAATGGCCAACCTACACGAATACATCGTTTCGCGCGCCAACTGTTCTCGACCCGTATGCTTCCGAGTACGACAAAAAGCATTTCAACGACGGCTGGTTTGATGTGGAAATGCCCGATCTTAATCAGCGAAATCCACACCTTGCCACTTATCTCATCCAGCAGGCGATCTGGTGGGTGGAATATGCCGGAATCGACGGCTTCCGAATAGATACCTACACCTATTCCGATCAGGAATTTATGAGTAAGTGGTGCGATGAAGTTCGAAAAGAATACCCAAACTTGGGCATGTTTGGAGAAATATGGGAGCAAGGGGTTGTGGTACAGGGCTTTTTTGCGGACAACCAGCCGATGAGCCGCGCCCGTTTCGATTCCAATTTACCAGGCGTCATTGATTTTCAGATGTGTTTTGCTATCCAGGAAGCCCTCACAAAAGGCCCGGGCTGGCAAGACGGCGTTGCAAAAATCTATTACACCCTTGCGCAGGATTACTTTTATCAGGATCCGCTTAAAAACCTCGTATTCCTGGACAACCACGATATGACGCGCTTTTTCACCGTGGTGAAGGAAGACCTGAACAAGTATAAAAGCGGCATGGCGCTACTGCTCACTACACGTGGAATTCCGCAGATGTATTATGGCACTGAACTGTTATTTACAGGCGATGGACGGCCAAGTTGGGGCACTTTCCGCAATGATTTTCCGGGCGGCTGGCCGGGCGACAGTGCCAACAAGTTTACAGAATTGGGCCGTACGGCCACCGAACAACAGGCTTTCCAGTTTGCCCGTACGCTGATTCGCTATCGCAACGCTACACCCGCCCTGCAAACGGGTAAATTGATGCAATTCGCGCCCACAGACGGCGTCTATACCTTTTTCAGGTACGATGATGCCAAAACCGTTATGGTTGTCATCAATACGTCCAGTCATGATAAAATCATCGATACCAGGCGTTATGAAGAACGGATGCAGGGATTCAGCCGAGGAAAAAACGTCGTCACAGGCGAACTTATGTCCAATATTTCGACGCTGACAGTAGAAAAAAATGCGCCGCTGATACTGGAATTGCAGTAGCGACGTGGTTTACCTGCCGTTTCTATTTACGGCAGTTGCGCTTGCCTGTTGCGTCGAAAACATATACACGTCCTGGATATTCACATGGGGCGGTCGGCTGGCCATGTAAAAAATGGCATCGGCGACATCGCGGGCGGTAAGCGGCTGAAAATCATTGTAGATTTTGGCGCGTTCTGCATCGCCATCGAAGCGATTAATCGCAAATTCCGTTTCTTCCACATGCCCCGGGCTCACCTGACTCACCCGGATATTGTACGTAAACAGGTCATAACGCATGGCCCGCGTGAGGGCGTCGACAGCGGCTTTGCTGGCACAATACACGTTGCCGTTCGGGTAAATCTCCTTTCCGGCAATACTGCCCACATTGATAATATGTCCGCTGCGCCGCTGCACCATGCCTTGTGCCACAATGCGGGTGACGTACACGAGCCCTTTGACATTGGTATCAATCATTGTATCCCAATGTGACAGGCTGCCTTCATGTATAGGAGAAAAACCTTTGGCAAGTCCGGCATTGTTAATCAGGACATCGATATTTTGAAACGCTTCCGGCAGGCTGGTTAGTGCTGCTTCTACAGCGCCGGAATCGCGCACGTCGAACGGCAGCAAAAGAATATCGCTACCAAACTCGCTTTCCAGGCTGTTTTTTAATGCAACCAGTCTTTCCACACGCCTTCCGGTAAGGATAAGCCTGTATCCGTTGCGGGCAAACAACTCTGCCGTTGCTTTGCCTATGCCGGAGGTCGCGCCCGTAATCAGAACAAGCGGAGCAGCCGGTTTTTCTTCAGCAGGCACTTCCGGCGTTGCGACTTCGACAGGCGTAGGTACTGGCTCCGGTTCCTGAATCGTTACAGGTACAACTTCGGGTTGTGGAGGCAAAAAGAGTCGATCATTTTCAGTACTACGAAGCGTTTCATCAATAGAAGAAGCACGATCATACCACGTTTTGGCTTCGGCAGGTGCGCCATTCTGCAAACTGTGCTGTGCCAATGCCATCATCACAGGAGCATCTAATGGATTGGTTTCCAGTGCTTTGTTGAGGTAATGGACGGCTGTTTCGCGGTAATCCTGCAGATGTTCAGACGTCATCAGTCCCAATTTGCGATATATCCCTGAAAAATCAGGGTCGAGTTCCACGACACGATCCCAGCAGTATTTCGCAAACAGGTAATCTCCTTTTCCGGCAGCCATATCGCCCATCAGGTCGTATGATTTTGCCTCGTTGGAATTGTCTGCCGGTGTAGCAGTGTGGTTAGCAGCAGGCGTCTCTTCCACAGGTTGTTCCGCGACTTGAAAATGGGAGCGAACTGCTTTATTCTCAGCAGCAAGTCGTTCATTATCAGGATATTGTTCAGCAGCCAGTTGCATTAGTTCCAGGCCGCGTTCTACATATCCTTTGTCGAGCCAAAAGTGGGCATCTCGAATAGCCTGTTCCACTTCTGCATCCTGATTTTCTGCGGGCGACTCCTCCACTGACATGGGTTTAGTGGCTTGCATAATTTCCGGAACTGGTTCCGGTTCTGGCAGCAGCGTTTCGACAGGCGAAAGTTCCGGTGTTTCCAGCGGTTCCGGCGCCAGCAACCCGCTGGACAAAGGCATTTCAGGAAGGTGGGGAGGTTCTACAATCTGTTGGTTTTCACCCGACTGTGCCACGAGTCGGCGATATTGCCCGTGCCAGTCGGAAAGTCCGAACCGGACAAAGAAAATAACATAATCGTCTGATTCCAGTTGTTCTCTTGTTACATAACTCCGATCGCGCACGAGGCTGATAAAATCGCCTACCTGATTGGCAATGGTGCGCACGGCATCCAGTTCTGCTTCAAAAACCTGTTTTTCAATACCCTCTGCCTGTTGATACTGCGCACTGATGTCGAGCCAGGCATTTTGCCAGAAATTCATGTATTGCAGGGCATTGACCATGCGGTCGATATGCGTTTCCACCTTTTGCCCTTGTTCGTTTACACCATCAGCGACGACAAAAAGCAGGGGGTGCTGCTGCGGAATGGATTGTATGGCCGACAACATGCCCGTCATGCAGGCGCGGTCTTTCAGGAAGTTATCGGTAATCAAAATCAGCGCAGGTTCGCCCGAGCCTGCTATATGACTGGCAAGTTCGCCGGGCAGTCGTTCGCTGGTATGTTCGAAAGGAATTCCGATACGGCTCAATTGTTGGTCAATATGACGAGCCAAATCGGCATTGTGGTGGGAGTAGGCAAGGATAATTCGATTCATTTGTTCTTAGCGCAAGGCCTGGATGAGACTGGTAAATTCTTGTTTAAAATCAGCGTAATTGGAAGTAGCCGGCCCATCGAACCCTGTGTGAACCAGTTTTACCTGGCCTTTTTTATCAATGACAATCAGGGTAGGGAATGCAAGCACACGGTCGAGCGCTGGAAAGAAACTGGCTGCCGATGCTTTATCCGATTTTCCGGCGTATGCTATTTCAAATGGTATGCCCAATTTCTTTTTGTAGTTCAAAAGATGCTGATTTATCTGCGAAGTGTCTTTATTTCGTTCGAAAGCAAATGCAACAACAGACATGTCGGCAGCCAAATCTGGATGTTCCTGGACGAATTCGCGGAGAAAAACCTGTTCGTCCCGGCAATTTGGACACCAGGTACCCATGACGGTAAAAACCTTTATTTTATTGTCAAAAGTAGCAGAAGGATACTGGAGTTTTTTCCCTTCAGGGGTAGTCACTGAGAATTCTATGTTGGCTCCTTTCTTCAACTGAACCAGCGAATCTGCATTGGAAAGTTTGAAATTCGGATCTTTCCAGGCTGTCCACAGGCTTTGGTAGCGATGCCCGGAACGAAATTCTCCTAAAAGCGTATCGTTTCGAATACTGCCATTAAAAAGATAGGCGTGGGCGCCGTCGAAACACGACAAATAAAACTTGCGCCCCTGTACAGTGCCTTCCAAAAAACGGTAGTCGCCGGTTTCAGTGCGGAATGTGCCTTCGAGGTGATTGCCGTTTTGCTTGAATTCACCAATGGCTTTTTCCTGGTCTTCGGTGTTCCCTTCCTCTCCAAAAATGGCGGCCCAGTTGCCACTAATGTCCCGCAAGGGTTTTTCCTGCAAAGAGGTAAATCGATATCCTCTTCCTGCATGCGCATAAAACGGAATACGATAATCTTCCTTGGTGGTAACGATCCATTCGCCCTGCATAACCCCGCCACGTATTTCCGCATGGATATAGGATTGATATTCCGGAAACCACACATTCATGGTGTCGCGTGCCTGACTTCGGTCGCGGCCGTATTGAATACTGTCTAGCCGAATGCGCTCCTGGCCGTTGATTATTTCAATAAAAAAGCGCTCGTTGTCCAGGTATGTCACCTCAAAATTGAAAGGCAATTCACCGGGTTTGAATTGATCATACAGGATAATGACGGTGTCTTTGTCATTTACCGGAATTCGGTATTTCTCCAGTTCCAGTACGCCACGCCAGGCGCCGGGCGCTACGCGTGTGAAAGCCGTGTCGGTAGTCACACAGGCGTTGAAAAGCAAAATGGAAAAGAGGAATAAAAAACTGTTAATCAGTATTTTGTACATGGTATTCACGAATGAGGGAAGCCCTGCTTTGAAGAAATTGCAAAAGTAACGCAGTTATTGGAACCGCGAAAACCACAAATACATGGCAAAGGTTGCAAAATCAAAAGAAAAGCCCGGAAAGCGTTCAATAACGACTTTCCAGGCAGTACCGTTTAGACAGTTTCATTGTCGGTGGGACATCAAGAGCGCCGGGTCAGCGCGTTGGACAGGGTGATAAGGCCGCTTCCCAGCAGGAAAAGCCCCATCATGACACCAAGGATTAGCATAGATTAAACCAGATGTGAGGGTGAAAAAATAGTACGCCCTCTCATTTTCAAGAATAATGCCAAGTCAGCATTTTGTAAGAATTGGAAAACCTTCCACACCACTGAACAAAAATGCCTTATTTTTGTCTGGTCTTTTCTAAACGAAACACTTATGTTACAAAACTGGCTTAAAGACCTGGTAGAACGACATGCATTTGGCGCTTGTCAGTATCTTGGTGAAAAGATGGACCTGGCGCCGGCAGTGGTACGCAAGTATTTTATTTACACCTCTTTTATCGGAATGGGCTCCCCGCTCATTGTCTATCTTTTTGTGGCCTTTTGGGTCAACATTCGCCGCTACATTCGTCGGGGGAAAAATGTAATCTGGAATTAACTCCTACAGTTCCCCGTATCGCTCCTTCATTATTAGTTTCATATCTGCCTGTAAAAGCAGTGCCTCATCGTGCGCACGTTCGGCAAAATCTTCACCATCTGAAGCATACAGGATACTGCGGGAGGCATTTACAAGCAACCCACAATCATCATTGAGGCCGTGCCGGCAAATGGCATGGAGGTCGCCCCCTTGCGCGCCCACACCTGGTACGAGCAGGAAATGGTTGGGAACAATCTCCCGGATGCGTTCAAAAGCAGTGGGGTGGGTGGCGCCCGTCACAAACATGATGTTTTCAGGAGTGCCCCAGGTTTGTACCGTTCGAAGCACTTTTTCCCATAATTCCTCTCCGGAAGAAGCCTGGCGATCGAGTTGAAAATCGGCGCTGCCGTGGTTGGAGGTGAGTGCGAGCACAATAGCCCATTTTTCCCTGAAATCCAGGAATGGTGTTACGCTGT
Organism: Saprospiraceae bacterium; assembly: GCA_016787415.1. Classification (GTDB taxonomy): domain Bacteria; phylum Bacteroidota; class Bacteroidia; order Chitinophagales; family Saprospiraceae; genus M3007. The sequence goes on from JAEUUT010000102.1 coordinate 15,373, forward strand.
CCTTGCCCATGTAAGGTGCTACGGTCACGGCGTCGCAATTCAGGATTCTGAAAAACGCCTCAGCATACTTTCTGCTGGTATTTCCAATATCGCCCCTTTTGGCATCGGCAATGATAAAGTGCTCATTACCAATGTATTCGACTGTGCGGGCAAAGGTGTGCCAGCCTTCAGGGCCAAGCGCCTCATAAAATGCAAGGTTGGGCTTGTAGGCTACACACAGGTGTCGGGTAGCGTCGATGATGCGGCGGTTGAACTCAAAAACGGGGTCGGCTTCGTCCTGTAGATGGGTGGGAATTTTTGACAGTTCGGTGTCGAGGCCGATGCAGAGAAATGATTTTTTGCGGAATATTTCGGCAATGAGAGCGGCGCGGTTCATGCCGCAAAAATAACACGCTGACTCATTCCGGAAAAGAAATTTTACCCATTCCTACCAATGGCACTCCTCCCAGTTGCAAACCCGGTTTGTACTGGCCGGCCACTGTTTCATTGGCAAGAACTGCGAACAACACGGCTTCTTTAGCGTCGCCATCTACACCCAGTACATTCATGGACTGTAGTTTCCAACCGGGTAATAATTCTTTTAAATAACTTACCATCAATGGATTATGTGCGCCGCCACCACTCAGGTACATACAGGGCTGGGCGGTTCCTGCCGGCACTTTTTGCACGCTTTCTGCTATGGTTTCGGCGCTCAATCGCGTTAATGTTGCCAGCAAATCATACGGATTGATATTGCCTTTGGGTAATTGGTGAAGGGCAGCACGCACCCATTCCACCGAAAAAAGTTCAGGCCCAATGGTTTTCGGGAATGGTTTTTCAAAAAATGCTTCTGATTTGAGCAGGTCGAGCAGCAGCGGATCGACTCGACCATTGGAGGCTATACGTGCATCTTCGTCGTAGGCTACCCCAAACAACTCGCGGGCAAAGGCATCGATCAGCGTGTTGCCCGGCCCCGTATCTGTGGCGAATGCGCGCGCCGGGTCACCATCTGCGGGCAGGTAAGTGAAATTGGCAATGCCGCCAATATTGAGCAAAAAACGCTCTTCGCCGGGCTGCGTGAACAACAGGTAGTCTCCATACAAGGCCAGTGGAGCCCCCTCGCCTCCGGCAGCCACGTGTTTTTGCCGGAAATCCGAAATGGTGATAATTCCTGTGCGCACCGACAAGTGGTCGCCGTCGCCAATCTGAAGGGTGGCATTGGGATATTCCGGCATTCCATGGAAAATACATGGCGCATGAAAAACCGTCTGCCCATGACTTGCCAACAAATCTATTTCCTCAGCCAAAATTTTCTTTTCAATTAAAAACTGATTTACTATCTCTGCATGTTTTTCTGCTATCAAAGCGTTGAGCAGTGTAAAGTGTTGAAAATCAATTTCTTTTTTTGCAAAGACGCGCCTGATTTCCGATTTGAAATGCTCATCGTAGGGTAGGGTAGCGAAAGCCTCGACTTCTACCCTGGTTTGTTTCCCTGCGCCAGTAAATCGGCAAAGTACCACATCCAGCCCATCCAGGGAAGTGCCCGACATGAGGCCGATGATACGACGAACGGGGCGTTGGCTAATGGCAGCAAGTCGCTGGATGTGTTGTTTCATGGAAGGACAATGGTACCTGTTTTTTTCGCCAGTTCATTCCGCGTGCTTTTCAGTTTTTCCTGGATGCGCATGAGGCGTATGACTTCTTCCATGTTTTCCGATTCTGCTGCTGCCTTGATACGAGCAGGGTTCAGCACATTGCAGAGTTTGTTGAGTTTCCGCAATTTGAAACGGTCAAGTGCCTGGCGCATATCCGCATCGAAATTCAGATCCGGGATGGGTTGGTTTTGCAGCGGGTATCCCCATCGTGCCTCCCAGTTGTGCGACATATCGAAGGGCGAGGTGAGCAAGTCGATAGCCAGGTCGCTGATTTCCTTTTCAGGGTGGTGAATAAAGAAATTCTGATCGGGTGTTTTTTGCTCCAATAGCAGGTCGTAGCACAAGCCTGCCATTTTACCGTACAGAGAATTGTCAAAATCAGAAAGCGATTCACTGATGTCAACTAAAATGAATTCTGCAATACTAACTCCTTCTTTATCAAGCACTTGATTTCCAAATTGCACTAAAAGCCGAACAATATCGCGTTCCTGAAACTCATCGCTTCGGCTCATGCCTTCACCTTCCCTGCGGGGCGGGAAGACTGGAGCGGTATCGACAGGATCGCCGACAGAAGGCGGGTCGGTCGGCCATTCGTATCCTCCGAAGTTTGGCGGGGAGTCGCTGGCAGCACTCGGTTGTCGTGCGGCTTTTTCCTCGCGTTTTTTGAGCAGGGTAGAGATGAGTTTATTGGACTCGCTGATGAGCGCCTGTTCTGAAACTTCCAGCAGGGAAGAACATTCTTTCAGGTACAGGCTTCGCTTGATCGGGTCGGGTATTTTGGAAATGCTCGACACAATATCTTTCACCAGGGTGGCCTTGCGCATGGGGTCGCCCTTTGTTTCCTCCAGAAGTATGGAGGTTTTAAAGAGGATAAAATCCTTGGCATTGTCGGTCGTGAATGTTTTAAATGCTTCACCACCAAACGTTTGTACATAAGAATCCGGGTCGTGGCCATCGGGCAGCAGGCAGATTCGGACATTCAAATCCTGTTCGAGTGCCAGATCGAGTCCGCGCAGGGCCGCCTTGATACCGGCAGGGTCGCCATCGTATAAAATCTTCAGGTTGTTGGTGTTGCGCTTGATCAGTTGCAGCTGCCCTTCGGTAAGCGAAGTGCCGGAAGAAGCCACCACATTTTCAATACCCGCCTGATACAGGGAAATGACGTCCATGTAACCTTCCACCAACAAGCATTCATCCTGCTGGCGAATGGCTTTTTTGGCTTGAAAAGCCCCATACAGGGTTTTGTTTTTGATGTAAATCTCCGTTTCCGGGCTGTTGATATACTTCGGAATGGTTTTGTCGGACGACATGGTGCGCCCGGCAAATGCCGCCACTTTTCCCGAAATATTATGGATGGCAAACATCACGCGGCCACGGAAAAAGTCGCGGCCACCATCCTGGCTGCACAGCCCTACTTTTTTCACCAGATCGATGTTGTGGCCGGTCGCCCGGGCACGTCGAATGAGCAGGTCGCGTTGCTCGGGCGCATAACCCAACCCGAATGCCCGAATGGTGTCTTCCCGCAAACCCCGTTGTTTGAAATAAGCCAGCGCTACGGATTTGCCTTCGTCGGTGTCGAAGAGTTGTTCCTGGAAGTGTTTGAGGGCAAAATCATTTACAATATACAGGGAATCAGTGAATTGCATCTCGGCCACTTGTTCGGGTGTCCGCTCGGTTTCCTGTATTTCAATGTTGTATTTTCGTGCGAGCCATTTGAGCGCGTCGATGTATGACAGGTTTTCGTGTTCGCGCAGAAACGTAATGGCATCTCCTCCTTTGCCACATCCAAAACATTTGAAGATATTCCGGGCAGGGTTGACATTGAATGACGGCGTTTTTTCACCATGAAAAGGGCAAAGACCGATCATGTTCACGCCGCGGCGGCGCAAAGTCACGAATTCTTCGATCACTTCCTCGATGCGGGTGGCATCGAGAATATCCTGGACTTGTTTGGGTGGTATCATGTTGTTTCAACAAAGATACGGCGTATCCATTACTCGCCGATGTCCTCGTTCCACAATTCAGGTCGATCGTTGATGAACGCCTTCATCATGTTTTTACATTCCTCATTGTCGGCCAAAACTACTTCCACACCCCGCGCGCGCAAGTGCTCTTCTTCGCCCATAAAGGTTTCGTTTTCTCCAATGATGACTTTCGGAATGCCGTACAGCAGAATGGCGCCACTACACATGGAACAGGGTGAAAGGGTGGTGTACAAGGTACATTCTCTGTACACACTTGCCGGCTGGCGGCCGGCATTTTCAAAAGCGTCCATTTCGCCATGCAGCACGACACTGCCATTTTGTACCCGGCGGTTGTGGCCGCGTCCGAGTATTTCTCCTTTGTAAACAATCACTGAACCGATTGGAATACCGCCTTCGGCCAGTCCTTTGCGCGCTTCTTCGATAGCGGCTTGCATGAAAATATCCACGGGAAAAGAGGTGAGAGAGTGAGAAGTGAGAGAGGTGAGAAGTGGGAGGTGAGAAGCGAGAGTCCGTAGAGTGTGCCGCTTCGCTATTGGCTTCTCAAAAAGATAGGTGCCTTTAAAGGCCTTCTTCTCGGGTAATAAAAAGAGCGAAGCGGCACACTCTACGCACTCTCACTTCTCACCTCCCACCTCTCACCTCTTAATAGCAGCCGCGGGTTCAGGCACATAGTGTCCGTTTCCACCGGCGCGGGGGTCATTAAATGTTGTAGGAATATTGCCAGTTTCAGTTAGTTGCTCCCAGGTGACGGGCGCCACTTTTGCAGGTTGTTTTTCCATGGTGATACATGCCTCAACGGGGCAAACCAGCGAACACAAGTTACAGCCGACACAATTTTCCTCGATAATGGATGGAATTCTGTTCGCAGGGTCAGAAGACACAGAAATAGCCTGGTGCGCACCGTCTTCGCAGGCGATGTAACACAACTGGCAACCGATACACTTGGCCGGATTGATGGAAGCCACCACCTTGTAACTCATGTTGAGTTCTTTCCATTCCACAATATTCGGCAGTGCTTTTCCTGCAAAATCGTAGATGGTTTCAAATCCACGCTCATCCATAAACCTGCGCAAACCCTTGTCCATTTCACGAACGATACCAAATCCGTAGTGCATGGCCGCTGTACAAACCTGTACCGAGGTAGCACCGAGCAGAATATATTCCACCACATCGCGCCAGGTTTCGATACCGCCAATACCGCTGATGGGCGTGCCCGAAATATCGGGGTGCTGCGCCAGTTGGCGTACCATGTTCATGGCGATTGGTTTTACCGCCGGGCCGCAGTAACCGCCATTGGTACCTTTCCCATCTACCGTTGGATACGGCGCAAAGGTATCCAGGTCAATGCCCATGATACTTTTGATCGTATTTATCAAGGAAATGGCATTTGTACCGCCCTTAACGGCTGCCAGCCCTGGGTCTTCGATATTGGAAATATTGGGAGTCAGTTTGGTAATAACAGGCACTTTTGCGGCTGCCATCACCCATCCAACAATGGTTTCCAGTACTTCCGGCTCTTGCCCAACAGCGGAGCCCATACCGCGCTCGCACATGCCGTGCGGACAACCGAAATTGAGTTCGATGCCATCGGCGCCGGCGTTTTCCACGTCGCGGATGATCTGCTCCCACTCTTTTCTCGATTCCACCATGAGCGAAGCAATCACAGCATGGTGCGGGAAATATTTTTTTACTTCCTCGATTTCTTTCAGGTTGTCTGCCAGGGTTCTGTCGGAAATAAGTTCAATGTTGTTGAAGCCTGACATGCGGGTGTCGCGGTAGTTCAAGCCTCCGTACCGACTCGACACATTAATAATCGGCACTCCCATGGTTTTCCATACGGCACCGCCCCATCCGGCATCGAATGCCTTCATAATCTGATAGCCCGAATTGGTAGGCGGCGCAGATGCCAGCCAGAATGGGTTGGGGGCTTTAATACCTGCAAAATTGATGGATAAATCAGCCATGATTAGAAGTGAGAGGTGAGAGGTGAGAGGTGAGAGAGTGGTGGATACCCTGGGCTGCCATTTTTCCTTCGTAAGCGCCATTTACTACTTCTGCGCCACCATTTACCGCATCGCCACCTGCGAAATAACGCGGATTTTCGGTCTGGTATGTCTGTGTATTTACCTTAATGCGTCGCGAAGAATCGAGCGTTAGCCCGGGAATCAGGGATAAAAAATCGACCATTTTGGCCTGTCCTGTTGCTTTTATCACCAAATCACATTCGATAACAAATTCAGAATCAGGCACTTCTGTGAGGCGTCCGTTTTGCGAAACCGTTTTCACAAATTCCACGCCGGCTACATATCCGTCTTGCTCCAGTATCTCGCGTAGGCTGGCGTTAAAAACGCCTTGCACACCTGCGCTCAGAGCCAGGTCGTATTCAAATGAGTAGCCACCCATTTCTTCTTTAGAGCGGCGGTATGCCAGAAAAACCTGCTCAGCGCCCATGCGTGCCGATTCGGATGCAGCATCCATAGCGGTATTGCCACCACCCAACACGACTACTCGCCTGGGTACCGGCATATTGTGTTTTTTGAAACGCAATTCGCGGATAAACTCTACCGCACCGGTCACACCTTTTACATCTTCGCCTTTGACGTTCAGGGATGCCGTTGGTCCGATACCTACGCCAAGGAAAATGGCATCGTATTGATTTTCAAGGCTTTGAAGTTGCTCGCGGGTAGTGATAGCGCTATTGTATTGCACTTTAAAACCCAGTTGTTGCTGCAAATAATCTATTTCCGAAAGGGCTTCTTCGTTGGTGATTTTATACGGAGCGGTACCATAAACGGTAAGGCCAGAAGGCCGTTCGAGGGCTTCAAAAACAGTAACCTCATATCCCAGCACTGATAACTCACAGGCACAGGAAATTCCGGCCGGACCGGCGCCGATGACTGCCACTTTTTTACCGTTTGATGCGCCTTTGTGAAACAGACTTTTCTCTTGGTCGATGACCTGTCGGGTGGCGAAGTTTTGCAGTCTGCCAATTTCAATTGGCTTCACATGCGCGTGGTTGTGTACACATGCACCCTCGCACAATACCTGCGTGGGACACACCTTGCCACAGGCGTTGCCCATCCAGTTGCTGTCGTAGATAGTTTCTGCCGCCCCGATTGTGTTTCCGGTGTGTATCTGCTTGATAAACAATGGAATATCAATATGAGTAGGGCACGCTTTTACGCAGGGAGCATCGTAGCAGAACAGGCAGCGCGCACTTTCCACGAAAGCCTCCGTCTGATTCATCAGCGGCTTTTTTTGTTTAAAATTCTGCTGAAATTCCTCTTCTGATTGTGGTCGTTTGTATTCTGCCATGAGATCAGAGTTCAGTGATTTTACCATAAGATTCCGGTCGGCGGTCGCGGAAAAACTGCCATGTAGCACGCACCTGATCGATCATATCGAGGTCAAATTCTGCAACCAGCAGTTCATCATTGTCCTCGGAAGCCTGTGCAAAGATTTGTCCACGCGGATCTACGAAATAAGAACTGCCATAGAACTTGCCCAGGTTCCAGGGTTTTTCTGTGCCAACACGGTTGATACAGCCCATAAAATAGCCGTTTGCAGCAGCATGGGCGGGTTGTTCAAGTTTCCAGAGGTATTGCGACAGGCCGGCCACCGTAGCCGAAGGATTGTACACGATTTCGGCCCCATTCAGCCCCAGGCAGCGAGCGCCTTCCGGAAAGTGCCGGTCGTAGCAGATGTACACGCCTACTTTGGCATAACGGGTTTCAAAAACCGGGTACCCGAGGTTGCCGGGTTTGAAAAAGTATTTTTCCCAAAAACCCGAAGTATGCGGGATGTGGTTTTTTCGGTATTTGCCCAGGTAAGTTCCATCGGCATCAATCACGGCAGCCGTGTTGTACAAAACGCCTGCCTGCTCTTTTTCATAGATCGGAACAATGATGACCATCTGGTATTTTCGGGCATATTCCTGCATCATTTCGACGGTAGGGCCAGGTACTGACTCGGCCGTGACGTACCACTTCGGGTCCTGACTTGGGCAGAAATAGGGCGTATTGAATATTTCCTGCAAACAAAGAATTTGCACCCCTTTTTGTCCCGCTTCTTCAATATATGGAATATGCTTTTGCACCATGGCATGGCAAATTTCCTGGATACTCCCTTCTCCTTCCGTCATCGGGAGGCTCGTTTGAATGAGACCTGATTTTATGATTCTTGGCATTGTTGTGTTCGGTTGAAAGTGATGTGGTGGATTTGTTGTGAAGCAGTAATTTGGTTATGTATTTAGTGATCTTGTTGTTTGTCAACTTTTCAAATAATATGCGTACTAATTCGATTATTGTGGTTTTCTGGCAACAAACTGTCCAAAACCAGGATTTAGATGGCACTTTTCATTTTCGATAGCCACGTGCCCACGCAATAGCACCGTTTCTACCTTGCCGGTTACTTCAAAGCCTTCGTAGGCTGAATAATCGGTGCGCATGTGGTGTGTTTTGGCCGAGAGGACGTGTTTTTTATTAGGATCGAGGATGCAGATGTCCGCATCGGCACCGATAGCGATGGTGCCTTTTTTCGGATACATGCCGAATTTTTTGGCAGCGTTTGTAGCGCTCAGTTCTACGAACTTGGGCAAGGAAATTCTACCCTTGTTCACCCCTTCCGAAAACAGCAATTCCATTCGGTGCTCGATGGCCGGGTGCCCGTTCGGGATTTTGGAAAAATCCTGTTTACCCATTTGTTTTTGTTCCCAGGTGAAGGGGCAATGGTCGGTGGCCACCACATTGACAAGTCCCTGCTGGATGCCAGCCCAAAGGGCTTCCTGGTCTTTTTTCTCGCGGAGCGGCGGACTCATCACCCATTTGGCGCCGTCGAAATCCTGTTCATACAGGGATGCATCCAGCACGAGGTATTGAATGCAGGTTTCTACATTCACCTGCTGATTTCTCAGGGTAGCCTCTCGCACGGCGTTGAGCGCGCCTTCGCAAGTGAGGTGCACGATGTAACCGCGGCAACCTGTGTAATGCAGCATATCTGTAAACCGGGCTGACGCCTCTGCTTCCGTAATTTCCGGTTGCGAGAGATAATGGTAAATAGGCGCCCTGTTTCCGGCGTTGCGATTTTGTGCAATCAGCGAATCGATCATATCGCCGTTGGTGGCGTGAACGGTTACCATGCCGCCGTGCTTTTTTACAATTTGCATCAATTGCACCATTTGCCCGTCGTCGATCATCAGCGCGCCTTTGTAGGCCATGAAGGTTTTAAAAGAAGTAATACCTTCTCTTTCAATCATTTGCACTACTTCAGTAGCCGTCTGATCGTTAAAATCCGTAACGGCCATGTGGTAACTGTAATCGGCAATGGCTTTACCTACAGACTTTTGCTGCCACATACGTAGGGCATTGTACAGCGAGTCGCCTTGCGTTTGTAAAATGAAATCTATAACCATCGTAGTGCCGCCAAACAGAGCCGCGCGAGTGCCGGATTCATAATCATCGCTGGAAAAAGTGCCCATAAACGGCATATCGAGGTGCACGTGCGGGTCAATGCCGCCGGGTACCACCACTTTACCGCTTGCGTCGATTACTTTCTTGGCCTTGTAAGGCAAATTGGCGCCAATGGCTACAATGTGTTCGCCTTCAATGAAAATGTCGGCCTTGAATTCTTCAGATGCGTTGGCCACCAGGCCGTTTTTGATAAGTATAGACATAAGGAATCACGCTCTTTTTTCATTTTTCATCAACAAAAGATACACCGCAAACGAAACGCCGAAACCAACAAACCAGGCATAGTGGTACAAACTGGAAATAAACGTTGGTACGGCATCCTGACCAAGCACATGAATGGTGACTAAAAAACCAGGAATATTGGGTACGATTCCTGCCAGTAAAGCCCAGAGGGCTTTCATATTGTAGCCATTCTGGTAGGAGTAAATGCCAGAAATAGAATACAAGTCGTTGACAATCAGTTGCTTGTTTCGAATAAAATAGTAGTCGGCGATCATAATGCCGCCGATGGGCCCCAGCAAACTCGAATAAGCGATCAGCCAGGTAAAAATGTAGCCGCTCGGGTCGGCTACCAGTTTCCAGGGGAAAATCAACACCCCAAAAATACCGGTGATGTAGCCGCCCATCCTGAAGTTGATACGGGTAGGGGAGAGGTTGGAAAAATCATTGGCCGGGCCTACGATGTTGGCGGCAATATTGGTAGCCAGCGTTGAAATGGCCACACAAATCATGGCTACACTGACCAGCATTTTACTTTCAAACTTTCCGGCCAGTACCAGTGGATCCCAAATCATTTCTCCATAAATAATAACCGTAGCAGAGGTAACGACAACACCGATGAAGGAAAACAAGGTCATGGAAGGCGGTAGCCCGATTACTTGCCCTGTCACTTGTGCCTGCTGGCTGGTTGCATATCGCGTAAAATCCGGAATATTCAGCGACAGCGTAGCCCAGAAGCCCACCATACCTGTCAGTGCCGGGAAAAAGAAATCCCAGAAGGCTGCATTGCTTTGGAATTTGGAGGGCTGCGACAAAATTGGCCCCAGTCCGTTGCCGGCGTCGATGGCCCAGAATAAAAGGGCAAGCGCTGCTAATGGAAGAAATATTGCCTTGAAAACCAATAGTTTACGGATGGTTTCTACGCCCAGCCAGATGATAAACATATTCAGCAGCCAGAACAGGAAAAATGTCACAGCCGGGCCTGTTTCCAATCCAAATGACTCCGGAAAAACGCGCGGCCATTGCTCGATACCTGGCGACCACACCTTCCACATCTGATACAGCGCAAAACCCCCGATCCAGGTCTGAATGCCAAACCAGCCACAGGCTACGATGGCGCGCAGGATGGCTGGCAGGTTGGCAAGTCGCACGCCAAAACTGGCGCGTGCCAGCACGGGAAATGGTATTCCGTATTTGGCGCCCGCGTGGCCGTTCAGCACCATAGGCGCCAGCACGATGGTATTTCCCAGAAAAATAGTGCCGATAGCCTGCCACCAGTTCATGCCACCCTCTATTAATGAACTGGCGAGCATGTAGGTAGGAATACACAGACTCATGCTCACCCATAGCGCAGCGTAGTTCCAGGTGGTCCAGGTTCGTGCAGCAGGCGGAATAGGCGCCAGGTCGTGGCTGTACAGGGACGATTTGGGGCGCATGTTTTCAGATGATACAATTTCAGTCATAGGCAAGAGCGGCATACCGACCCGGGGGCCGGATGAAAGAAATATGATTAAACGGGAATTTTAGGGGTGAAATAACTCCTTGATAATCAATAGCAATACTCATCTGCAATCGAAATTACCTTGCTGAGTATTTCGACGCCTTCATCTATTTCATCCTTGGTGATGCAAAGTGGCGGGGCTGTAAAAATCCAGTTCCAGCGCACAAAAGTGAACATGCCGTGGGCGCGTACCGCCGCGGCAATGCGGTTGCTGGCTTCCATGTCTTTGGGTGCTGCATTCCAGGGGGAAATGGGTTCTTTGGTATCGCGGTTTTTCACCAGTTCGATACAGCCCAGCAGGCCCGTGTTGCGGAAATCGCCGATAGAAGGGTGTTTTTCCCGGAGTTCGTCGATGCGTTGTTCGAGGTAAAGACCCATCCTGGCGGCATTGTCTACCATGCCTTCGTCTTCCATTACCTGAATATTTTCGATGGCCGCAGCACAGGCTACGGCATGTGCAGAGTAGGTGAGGCCGATGGCCATAAAACGCTCGTCGAAGTGTTTGGCAATCGGGTCGGAAACCAGCACGCCACCCAGCGGAATATAGCCCGAAGTGATGCCTTTTGCCATGCAGATCATATCGGGCACTACATCGTGGTGTTCGCAGGCAAACCATTTTCCGGTGCGACCAAACCCGCTCATCACCTCGTCGTCGATCAGCAGGATGCCATATTTTTCTGCCAGCGCTTTTACTTTTTTGAGGTAAAAAGGCGGGTATTTCAGGCATCCAGAAGAGCCGGATTCTCCTTCGAACAGGATAGCGGCAATGCTTTCCGGGTTTTCATACAACATGACCTGTTCGAGGTTGCGCAGGGCCATTTCGCCGCACGCTTCCGGCGAGTCGGAATTCCAGGGACAGCGATAGAAATACGGATTCTCTACCCGTATAATACCGGGAATTTGCTGCGCATCCATCGGAAAACGCCGCGGGTCGCCGCTCACCGTGAGTGCGCCATAGGTGCCACCGTGGTAGGAGCGATAATGGGTGATGATCTTGTGGCGGCCAGTGTAAAAACGCGCCAGTTTGATCGCATTTTCAATGGCTTCCGAGCCACCCAGCGTGAAAAACGTCTTGTTGAGGTTGCCGGGTGCGAGTTCGGCCAGTTTTTTTCCCAGCAGGCCGCGGGCTTCCGTCACCATTCCCGGATGCACATAACTGACCTGCTCCATCTGGCGGCGAACGGCTTCGGTAATGCGCTGATTGCCGTGGCCGATATTTACGTTCATCAATTGGGACGAAAAATCGAGGTATCGTCGCCCGTCGGCATCGTGCAGGTAAACGCCCTCTGCGCGTTCGATAGCCAGCGGATTCAGGCCCGACTGTTTCGACCAGGAGAACAAGGTATGATCGAGGCTGGTTTGCACCATCGTTTGCCGATCCATTAATAATGTGCTCATATCCAGGTAGTTATAGTAGTTAGGAAATAAGTGCTCTGGAAATCAACTCATCCAGTTGGTGCGGGCTTCCGGATTCCATTTCACCGACGTCTTTTTATTCTGCGTCCAGAATTCGATGGAACTTTTGCCAGTAATGTCGCAAACACCGAACTTAGAGTCGTTCCAGCCGCCAAAAGAAAACGGTTCGCGGGGTACTGGTACGCCAATATTTACGCCAATCATACCGGCACTGGCGCGTTCCATCACTTCTTTGGCAAACCCGCCGTTTTCGGTAAAAATGGCGGCCGCATTGCCGTAAGGAGACGCATTTTCAATAGCAATGGCCTCATCGAGGTTTTTAGCCCGTACGATGGCGATGACCGGGCCGAACACTTCTTCATGTGCAATGCGCATATCGGCCGTTACATAATCTACAATCGTTGGCCCCACATAAAAACCACCTTCTTTGTTGGGCACCACCGTATTGCGGCCATCTACCAGCACTTTGGCGCCTGCTTTTTCTGCTTCGTCGATGAAAGCCGTGATGCGTGTCCTGGATTCGGCGCTGATCACGGCGCCCAGGTTCTCGCCCGGCTTCAGTTTGCGCGCTTCGTCACACATTTTGTCGATGATGTGCTGCACACGATCTACCCCGATCATAACGGCGGCGGCCATACAGCGCTGACCCGCGCAGCCTGACATGGATGCAACCACATTGGAGGCGGTCATGTCGAGGTTGGCATCGGGCATGACGATCAGGTGGTTTTTGGCGCCACCCAGGGCCACACAACGTTTGAGGTTGGAAGTGGCACGTTGGTACACAATTTTGGCCACTTTGGTAGAGCCTACAAAAGACACGGCCTGAATATCGGGGTGGTCGCAGATGCCTTCCACAATTTCGCGGCCACCATTCACCACGCTGAACACGCCGTCAGGAATGCCGGCTTCTTTGAGCAATTCTGCTATACGGAGGGCGCTCAGTGGGACAATTTCTGAAGGCTTGAGAATCAGGCAGTTACCCAGTACCAATGCGTTGGGAATTGTCCAGTTGGGCACCATATTGGGAAAGTTAAACGGTGCAATCGATGCGACTACACCGATGGGTTTGCGCTCCACTCGACATTCGACGCCTTTGCTGACTTCCTGTACCTCGCTGGCAACAATTTGGGGCATGGAACAGGCGAATTCGCACAGTTCAATGCTTTTGTCAACTTCTGCACGGGCTTCATCCAGGGTTTTGCCGTTTTCCACATGCACCAGTTCGGCCAGTGCTTCGCGGTCGCGCAGAAGCAGGTTTCGATACCTGAAAATATACTGCACCCTTTCTTTCAGAGTGAGTGCCGACCAGGCAGGCCAGGCCTTGCGGGCAGCCTGTACCGCCGTGTCGAGTTCATAGTATGCCGACAGAGGGACGGCGGAAATGACTTTGCCGTCGATGGGGCTGACCACATCCAGTTTGCCGGATGCGGATATTTTAAAATCGCCGTTGATAAAATTCAATACCTCTCCGGGTATGTGCATGGATACAGCCATATTCAATCTTTTTTGGTAGGGAAAATCAAACCTGGCAGTAAGGCGAAATGTCGATGGTGCTGCACAGGTTGAGTTTGTTGGGGTGGTGAAAGTAATGGGTTTATCATTTCAGCGCAAGGTATGTTCCAAATTTTCAGCAGGATTTTTTCAATGTGTTTATGCATTCGCTGCCAGGCCTGCATCATTTCTCCGTACATGAACCACCTCAATCTTTCTTTTTTATGAAAAAATTACTTTTGTTTTTGCTGCTTGTGTGCCAAATCGGAATGGCTCAAACTTCCAAACCAATCAAATCTCGCGTCGACCGGGTCATCGTTTTTAACCGGGGCGCACAACTGTTTACTACTGAAAAAATATCGCTGCCTGCGGGCACCCACCAACTTGTCTTTGAGAATATTTCCCCGTTGGTACAGGAAGCGTCGCTTCAGGCAGGCGCAGGAAATGGCGCAGTGGTGATGGATGTTCGATACAACCTTTACTATACAGTTGTGGAGAAAAAACCTTCCGATCCTGCTTTGAAAAAACTGGAAAAAGACCTCAAGGCGGTACTTGATTCGCTCACAGATATTGGGTTTACCATGAAGGGCTTACAAAACAGGATCAACAACCTCTCCACAGAAAGAAACATACTCCTGGGCAACAAGATGATGCGGGGAGAATTCCAGCGCGATTCATTGCCCGTTTTTCAGCAAAGTATTGAATACCTGCGCATTAGATTGGAAAATATCAATGCGGAAATGCTCAAACTGGAACGAGAGCAAAGCAAATGGGGCGACCTTCGTTCCGTACTCGAACAGCGACAGACTGCCTTGCAAACGCTGATTTCCGGCAACTTTGAACCTGCCGTGGAAAATCCGCAGCCCGTACCACAGGTCATCATCACACTTCTGTGCGAACGCGCCGTCAATACGGAAGTGAACTTTAATTACTTCGTGGAAAATGCCGGCTGGACGCCCACATATGATTTGCGGGCGGATAACAATTCCACAGATATCGAACTCAATCACCGCGCCGGTGTGTACCAGGGTTCAGGAATCGAGTGGAAAGACGTATTGCTGACACTCTCGACCGGTAATCCGAATGAATCAGGCATCAAACCTGTGTTAAGTCCCTACCTTTTGAGTTTTGAATATTATGCTCCTTCGCCCCGGAAAAAAATGGATAGACAAGTGCTGGCAAAACCTGCTGCTTCGAGCATGACTGATGATGTAAAAGAAATGGCAGAGGAAAGTGCAAAAGACATTGACGGCGTGTACGATTATACAACTGTTACACAAAATGCGCTGCGAATAGAGTATGAAATCAGCCTGAAATACACCATCGCTTCCGATGGACAGGCGCACCAGGTGGTCATCCAGAATCGGAAAATTCCGGCACAATACAATTACGCGGTCGTACCCAAATTAGACCCTGACGTATTCCTGATGGCTCGGGTGACAGACTGGGAAGACCTCAACCTGATTCCCGGGACTGCCCGTGTGTATTTTGAAGGCACCTATGTGGGACAAACCGTTATCAATCCGGGCACCACCAACGATACTTTGTTGCTCAACCTGGGACGCGACAAAAGTATCGTCGTAAAACGCACCAAACTGAAAGACAAGTCGCGGGAAAGAATTCTGGCCGAGAACAAGGAAGTAATCAAAACCTTTGAAATCAGTGTGCGGAACACCAAATCCATACCGATTCGCCTGATTGTAGAGGATCAAATGCCAATTTCGTCCGATCCTTCCATAAAAATCTCCTACGATGAGTATGGAAAAGCCTCTTTCAATCCAGATACCGGCAAATTGATTTGGGATTTGAAATTGGACCCCAAAGAGAATAAAAAGGTGAGTTTTAGTTTTGGGGTGAAGTTTCCGAAGGAAAAACAACTGCAAATTTAGTAGTGAGTGGTGAGTGGTGAGTAGTGAGTGGTGAGTAGTGAGTAGTGAGTAGTGAGTAGTGAGTAGTGAGTAGTGAGTAGTGAGTAGTGAGTAGTGAGTAGTGAGTAGTGAGTGGTGAGTAGTGAGTAGTGAGTAGTGAGTGGTGAGTAGTGAGTAGTGAGTGGTGAGTAGTGAGTAGTGAGTGGTGAGTGAGTGTTACGTACTTTGCTTTTGGCCACTCTTTCTCAGCAGCCAAAAGAATACTCACCACTCACTACTCACTACTCACCACTCACCACTCACTACGCCGCATTTTTCTTCCACTGAATAATCGCTTTAGCCGGTCTGGAAGAAGTGATTTGCAGGTCGTGGTGTTCGCCGATCTGCATGGTATAAAAATCGCCTTCGCCGAGGTGGATGGTGCGTTGATGGCCGTCGGCACTTGTAATATAGCAGGTGCAGGAGCCTTCCAGGATCAGGAAACTTTCAAGCACATCGGTGTGTACTTCTTCCGGAATGAACTCTTTTACCCATGCAACAAACAATTCACGCTCCTCATTATCTTCCAGCGTATGCATATAAATATCCTCGTAATCATCCGGCGGCTGGATATTGCTGGTGAGTTCCTGCCAATCCAGCAGGTTAGCAGACTCATCCAAAAAAGGGAGATTGTTCAAATCCAGCGCTTGTCGTTGGTTCTTTTGCCGATTCAGCAGGCGGATTTTGTCCAGCACTTTGTTGCGCAAGTCGGGAGGAGGGGCCAAAGCAAAGTCATTGGCCAGATGGATTAAATCGTCCTCTGCTTGCACGACAGCCTCGGGGCTAATCGGGGAATCGGGATGTTCATTCAGGAGTTCCCGGATTTCATCGCGTGTGATGTCATAATTCTTTTCCAAAGCCAAATTCAATGGTTGTGCGGGTCGGTAAAATACTGTCTGAGTTCTTTCATGGCAGTACGGGCTCGTAGTTTTACCGTGCCCAGCGGGATATTAAAATTGTCAGCGATTTCCTGTTGGGTATATCCTTCAAAATACATCCATTCAATCACCTGACGGCATGCGGGGGAAAGTTTGTCTACCAGTTGACGAAGCCCCATAGTATCTGTTGAAACCTGGTAGGCAGACGAACCGGCACCAGTATCTACGAGGTGATCGAGCGTTTGGTTTTTTATTTTCTGAGAAAAATATTTTGATCGGGTAAAATCAATGGCCGTATTGCGGGCAATATTGATCAGCCAGGTGACTAATTTCCCTTTTTCTGCATCGTATCGGGCTGCATTTTGCCAGATTTTAACAAAACAGTCCTGCAAAAGGTTTTCCGCGTCTTTTCGATCTCTTACAATACGAACAATTACCCCAAACAGCAGGTTGGCGTAATTATCATACAGCCGTGCATATGCCTCCTCGTCCCCTTCAACAAGCAGGGCTATCAAATGCGCATCGGCATACGTTTGATTTGTGGCAAGTTCTACTGGCACGCTACAAAAGGGTTTTCACTGGATGACGGACAAAGATAAAAATTTGAAAGAACCTGATCCAAGATTTTGATTACCTCGTAGATGGGGGAAACAAAATTTCATCACAATTAAACTCAATTTTTTAACTTACCATGTCAACCATGAAAAACACTCCTTTTTTCTCCATGCTGCTGGCACTTTTTTGCCTGCAAACGTCTTTCTCTCAGGATGTTAACTCCAAAAACATCGCCACCATCCGAAAAGCATATGATGCCCTGAATCGCCGTGATTGGGCAACTTTTGCCGCTCAATGTACACCTGGTTACACAGATACGAATGTAGGGCCTTCGCCGGCAGTAGGCATCGATGCTGCGCTGGATTTGTACAAACAATTCGCTTCAGGTTTTCCTGATTTCAACATACAAATCAATGAAATCGCAGCCATTTCCCCCAACCGTTATTTGATACGTGTTTCAATATCAGGCACCAACACCGGCACTTTCGGGATGCTGCCTGCTACTGGAAAATCCATTCGATTCGACGATTCGGATGTGGTAGAATTTGACAACAACGGAAAATGTATCAGTCACTCCATTACGAATACAGGCGAGCCGCTTCGCCAGATTGGATATGGGTCGATGCTGAATCCTAATACCGGAACGGTGATAGCCCTCTACGAAAAATTTGGAAAAGGCGACGTTCCGGGTATTTTAGCCATGTGCAGCGACGATGTGGTGTTCAATATTGAAGATCGTGTTTTTGATGATCATGCCCGTTTTTTCAAAGGCAAGGCGCAGGTTGGGCAGTTTTTTCAGGAACTGGGTGGCAAATTCCAGTATTCCAAATTCCAGCCCGTGCGTTTTATCGCCGATGGGGATGATGTGGTTATTTTGGTCGATGTCGAATACAAACATATTCCTACGGGAAAAATGTACACCTCTTCCTATACCCACCGGTTCAAACTCAAAAACGGGCAGGTTGTATTTTTCAGAGGGATTGATGATTTTCAGATGATGAAGTGAGTGATGGATATGATGGTATATCAGAAGTGCCGGCTTCATAATATGTAGAAAATTTTATTTTATCGAGACGTCAGACCTTCCAGGTTTCTAAAACCTGGAAGGTCTAAAAGCATTAGAAGTAGAATAAAGTTTCTCATTCTTTTCAAAGCCAGTACTTGCAAGACACCCACATCCAACGTCTATCTTGCGTCGTCAATTTTAATTTCATGGATTCACTGACGCATATTGCTGTAGGCGCCTGCATGGGCGAAGGTTTTGTGGGCAAAAAGGTAGGCCGAAAAGCCATGTTGTGGGGTGCTTTGGCCCAAAGCATTCCAGATATTGATTTCCTTGCAGCGTTGTGGATGGACACGCCCCGCAGCCTGCTGGCACATCGCGGGTTTACACATTCCATCCTGTTTGGCGTTCTGATTTCGGTATTTTTTGCTTTGCTTGCGGAGCGCTGGCATAGACAGCACAATATTTCATTCCGTAAGTGGCTCTATTTTTTTACCGGTGTGGTGCTGGTGCATTTGTTGCTCGATGCATTCAATAATTATGGGGTGGGGTGGTTCGAACCATTCAGTACTTACCGCTTTTCCTTCAATGCCATTTACGTAGTGGACCCGTTTTTCTCCATTGGACCGGGTATTGCATGCCTGGCCTTGTTGTTGTTAAAAAAACTGCATCTCCGGCGCGCCTTCTGGTGGAAATTCGGCTTGTATTCTTGCAGCATGTATTTGTTATATTGCGTTTACAATAAAATGCTGATTGACAAGGATATAAAGGAGATATTGACCCGCCAGCATATTCCACATGAGCAATATTTTACCACGCCGGCCCCCTTGCAAACCTGGCTATGGTATGTCGTCTCGGGCGATGCCAAGGGGTACTATGTTGGTTATCGTTCGATATTTGACCGAAAACCGGGAATGGATTTCCACTTTTTACCCAGGAATGAACATTTGCTTGCTTCCGTCGAAGATCAGGAAAGTCTGTTGCGTTTGAAAAGGTTTTCACAGGGATTTTTCACCGTGGAGGACTGGAATGATACCCTGGTTTTTAATGACCTCCGCTTTGGACAAGTGATCGGCTGGAAAGACCCGGAGGAAAAATTTGCCTTTCATTTTTTCCTGAATAGCAATACTGACAACCGGATGGTGGTGCAACGCGGCCGGTTTGCCAAATGGGATAAACCTGTGGTTGTCAGACTATGGGAACGCATCAAAGGAGAATAGACTGCCCATATCATTATTGAGAAACGAACTGCCATACATGCCAAATACCGTTTTTTCCTCCGATCTGTACCTGCCTGGCAATGAAATTGACATCATTCGGAGTGGCGAACCCTTTTTCCAAAACCTGATCGACCTGATCGACCGGGCCGAAAAACTGCTGTATTTTCAGGTGTATATTTTCGAGGAGGACAATACAGGGAAAGAGGTGGCCGACGCTTTGAAACGAGCAGGTGGTCGCGGTGTGGATATTTTCATGGCAGTGGATTCCTATGGCTCCAAAAACCTGTCGCCAGCGTTCATTGCTTCCCTGAGAAAGAGCGGTGTGCGGTTTCGTTATTTTTCTCCATTGCCCAAGCATTTTTATGCATTCAGGCTTGGACGCAGGCTGCACAGCAAGGTGATGGTGGCCGATGGCCGCGATGCGCTGGTGGGCGGTATCAATATTGCAGATAAATACAGAGGGACGGAAACGGAGCCGGCCTGGCTTGATTTTGCCGTGCGTGTGAGGGGCCCTGTTTGTGCAGATTTATCTGAAAACTGCCGCTTGATTCATGGCAGGAGAAGAGGCCGATCAAAACAGAAAACAACCGCCGCCACGTCTAATGAATCACTTGCACCGGCTTTGGCAAAAATGGCGCTCAACGACTGGTGGCGTCGAAAAAACCAGATCAGCGCCGGTTACCGCTCGGCGTTTCGAAATGCGGAATCCAGTATTTTCATCGTAGCCAGTTACTTCCTGCCCAGCAGGGGCGTCCGCACAGCCTTGAAAAAGGCTTCCCGACGCGGGGTGAAAATAACCGTTCTGCTGCCCGGCAAACTCGACCTGCCAATGGCCAAACGCGCTACCCGGTTTCTCTACAACTGGCTTTGGAGATATAAGGTGGATATTTACGAATGGGACGAGAGTGTTTTACATGGAAAAATTGCAGTAGTCGACAACAAATGGTCTACCGTAGGCTCTTACAACAT
>JAEUUT010000111.1 GCA_016787415.1 Saprospiraceae bacterium
TTGTTGGGTCGAGATCAGGCTTTATTTATCTTCTTTTATGATAAAAACATCCTCATCGCGGCGTTTCATAAAGTAATGCTCCCGGGCAAACTTTTCCTTGGTCAATTCAAAATCTTCGGCTTCTTCCTGGGCTTCCTTGATTTTCTCCTCATAAAAAGCGCGGTCATTTTCCAGGCGTTGCTGCGCTCTGTAAAGTCGCCACTGTGTCCACAAACTGTGTTTATCCAGAAAAATCAGGATAAAGAAGAAAACCAGCAATGTCAGGTAGTACCTGTTTTGCAAAGGAGCGGGTAAACGGCTCCAGAGTGCCTGCCATGGATTCTGTGGAATTGCCATATGATAGAAGTCCTGAGTCCTGAGTCGAGAGTCCTGAGTCGAGCGTCATCAGGTTTACTACGGACTGTTGACTGACGACTGTTGGCTGTCGACTTTATTATCGCTCAAAAGTAGGCTGTTTATTGCATTACTTGGGCAATAAAGCCACAGGAACTTTTATCCGATCAGTTTGTCGATGGCGTCGCACAGTCGGCCGAAAATTTCATCGACGGCGCCTATTCCATTGATTGTCTGACTTTTATTGCTTTTGGCATAAAAATCATACACCGGACTTGTTTCGTTTTTATACACATTGATCCGGTTGCGAATGATGTTTTCGTCGTTGTCGTCGGCGCGGCCGGAAGTATTGCCACGCAGTTTGATGCGTTGTACAATTTCATCATCCGGTACGTGCAGGGCCAGCAAGCCGGTCACCGCAGTGTCTTTGGCAGCCAGCAGTTCGTCCAGCGCTCCGGCTTGTGGAATAGTGCGGGGGAAACCGTCGAAAATGAAGCCGTCTGCATCTGGGTGCGACTCCACTTTATTGCGCAGCATACCGATGGTCACGCTGTCGGGCACCAGTTCGCCTTTGGCCATGTAGGCTTTTGCTTCGAGGCCGAGCGGGGTGTTATTGCCCATTTCATAGCGGAAAAGGTCGCCGGTACTGATATGAATCAGGTTATATTTTTCTATAAGTTTGGCTGCCTGGGTGCCTTTCCCCGAACCGGGAGGCCCAAAAAGTATCAGGTTGATCATTTTATTTGAATGTGTCACGAAAGTAGGAAGGGCAAAGTTAGAAAGGGGCGGCACATCTGCCTAATTTTCAAATTGGAATTTGAAAGAAGTGTTTTTATTCGAAATGAGTTGTTTTTGAAAATTTTAAAATGGAAATAAAGGTTGCTTTTAAAATAAGAAATGGTTCTGGGGAAATGTGTTGCTCCTTAGGCATCTTGCTGACAAGATGAAGATTTCCGGATGGGCCCTAAAAATCCTTGAAGCGGTATCGTTCGCCGTACTTTTCTATCCATTGCAACAACTTCCAGACGTCGGCTGCATGGAAAAGTTCTGTTCCGGTATTCATAGTAGCCGCACTGCCGCAGGCGACGCCGATACGCGCCATATCGCGGTAGGAGCGGCCCTCGTTGAGCGCCCACACCATACCGGCCACCATGCTGTCGCCAGCGCCGACGGTACTTTTTTTGTGAACGGTGGGCGCTGGAATATGCTCGAAACCGTCGGCGCTGACCAGCAGACATCCCTGTGGGCCGAGCGAGACCACTACCACTTCACATTTGCCCTGGCCGATCAATTGCAGTGCGGCATCGTCGACCTGGTTCATTTCCAGTTTTTCCACACCCACCAGGGCACTTAACTCGCCCAGATTGGGTTTCAGCAGAAAAACGCCTTCATCAGCAGCGGCTTGCAAGGCTTTGCCGGAAGTGTCGAGGATAAACCGGGCGCCGATTTTTTTGGAAAAATGGGCTACTTTTTCAAAGTAATCACCCGGAAGTCCGGGTGGCAGGCTGCCGCTGGCAACGATATAAGCCGGTTCGGCTTTTTGTACCAGGTCGAGGCACGCATTTGCCTGTTTTTCAGTGAGTTCTGTGCCGGGCAAGGTGAAACGATATTGCTGGTTGCTGCCGGTTTCGGTGATGGAAATATTTTCCCTGGTTTCGCCGGCCACCTCCAGTACGGCCGTTTTGATGCCTGCATCGTGTAGCAGCGACTGAATCTGGCGACCATTGTGCCCGCCTGAGGGGAAAACTGACAGGCTGCTGCCGCCGAGTTTTTGAATGCCTTTGGATACGTTGATGCCGCCGCCGCCCGCGTCGATTCGCATCGGCGTGCAGCGAAGTTTTTGCTCCGGAACGAGTTTTTCGGTAGACGAACTCTTGTCGAGCGCCGGATTCAGGGTAAGGGTGACAATTTTCATAGGGATTACCTGCTTTTGCTTTTCTTTCGGTCGCAATGATAGTCAAATTGAACGAATCCTCTTTGCTCGAAGCCAGCGCCTGGCTCGCTGAACGCGATGAAGCGCTGGCTTTTGTGCTGCAACGCTACGGACCGCCGCCGCTATGGGCGCGGGAGCCGGGTTTTTCCACGCTGGTGCATATTATTCTGGAACAACAGGTGTCGCTGGCGTCGGCCAATGCTGCTTTTCAGAAATTGAAAGCGCTTCTCGGCGGCCTGGTCGAACCAGAGCCTTTGCTCGCTCTCAGCGACGAAGCGCTGCGGCAGGCCGGTTTCAGCAGGCAAAAAACGCTGTACTGTCGCCACCTGGCCCAAACGATTGTAAACGGCCACCTTCATCTGCCGGACTTGTCTGTACAAACGGAGGAACAAATTCGGCACACCCTCAAACAACTAAAGGGCATCGGCGACTGGACGGTTGATATTTACCTGTCGGAGTGCCTGTTGTACCCGGATATTCTGCCCAAAGGCGATATTGCTATGCTGGAGGCGTTCAAGGTGCTGAAGAAACTGCCCGCTCGCCCTATCCACGACGTATTTCTGGCCGGAACTGAACACTGGCGCCCCTGGCGCAGCGTGGGAACACGGATGCTGTGGCACTATTATTTAGAGGCGAGAAAAGAAGTTATGAGTTATGAGTTATGAGTTATGAGTGTTGGGGGGGGGGGCCGGGGGGTTTGTGGAGGGGGGGGCTGGGGTCGGGCGCCGCCGCCCCGACTGAGGAGTCCTGTCAACGAGAGGCGAGCGCGGCCCAGTGCGGGGGGTGTTGGGTAAAATGGGCAACGGGACCGCACCACCACCCAAAGCTGCCAACACAAAAACACTCAACACGAAAACACAACGAAACCCAGGGGGGGGGGTGTGAGTGTGAGA
>JAEUUT010000148.1 GCA_016787415.1 Saprospiraceae bacterium
GGCAGAAAGAGCGGATTTTGTTGGCAGGCAAGGCTTATTTTGGAGGGAATAGCCGGAGGCTATTGCCGAGAAAATAGCCGCAGCATGCCGACAAAAGACGGTTTTCTGCTCCGATGAAATTAACTCAAACAACTTCTTAAAATAATCAGGTGTACTCTACGGACTTAGGACTTAGGACTCAGGACTTAGGACTCAGGACTCTTGACACATGACTATAGACTTGTTTCTTCTCTGTTTTTTCGCTTTCCTCTCCGGCTTTATCGACAGCATTGTAGGCGGCGGCGGGCTGGTACAGATACCGGCATTTTTTGTGTTGTATCCGCAACTGTCGGTGCCCAACATTATCAGCACGAACAGGCTGGCATCGGCGGCGGGGACTACCATCGCGGCATGGAATTACAGCCGGGTGATGAAAATGCCATGGAAAACAATATTTTTTGCAGGCATCAGCGCTTCGGCGTGTTCGTATATGGGCGCGACCGTGCAAAGCATGGTGCCATCACATGTACTGAAGCCGGTAATTCTATTGCTGATCGTAGCCATTGCTATTTATACCTATCGAAAAAAGAACCTCGGACAGCATGAGTCATTTCGATTTTCAGAAAAGCAACTGCCCTGGGTAGCCGCCGGAATCGGCGCCTTACTGGGATTCTACAATGGTTTTGTAGGCCCCGGTACGGGCAGCCTGCTGGTATTTGCCTTTGTAAGTGTGGTAGGGTATTCTTTTTTGAACGCTTCCGGCATTTCCAAGGTAGTGAATGTGATTGCCGACGTGTCCTCGCTGGTGTTTTTTTTGATCCATAAATATGTTCTTTTTCATTTGGCATTGCCAATGCTGGTTTGCAATGTGGCTGGTTCGTACTTTGGCAGCCGAATGGCCGTACTGCGCGGAAATGAGTTCATTCGAAAGGTATTTTTGGTAGTAGTGGCCGGCATTGTTTTGCGTTTTGCATGGGATGTTTTGAGGGCGTTTTAGCCTTTTTCGTGTGTTTTGGTGTTTCGTGTGTTTTGGTGTTTTGGTGTTTTGGTGTTTTGGAGGGTGCTTCGCTCTTGGTGTTTTTGGTTGTGAAGGTTATTCATTTGAAACTGATAGCACCCTAAAATGCTGCTATTGAGTATTCTTGCGAACTCAATTAACAAGCATGAAACCAACTTAAAATACCAGGAGCGAAGTACCTTCCAAAACACAAAAAAACCAAAACACCAAAACACATAAAATCCCCACTCATTCAACTTTTTTCTATTCTTCAACGCCTCCATACTTCCATGAAGTTTTTACACCTTTTTTTGCTTTTTCTGTTGTTTTCCGCCACTCTTTCGGCGCAATCGGGCATATTCCTGCCCGAAGAAATGATCGTTACGGCCAGTTCGCTGAACCTGCGCGACGCCCCCGATAAAAACGCAAAAAAAACCGGCTCCCTCACGCAGGGCGCCGTCGTACAAGTACTCGAAGCCTACAACAATGGCGAATACGTACAGGCCGACACCACCGACCCGGAATCGCCCTATGCGCCTTGGCTGAAAGTGCGTTATAAAAGCACCACCGGCTGGGCCTTCGGCGCTTACCTTACCGGCACTATGGGCCTGCATTATGAAAATGAAATCATGCCCGAAGGAGAAAGCCTTCCACCACTGCAATGGTTCGGGGTGTATGCGCGCGATTCCTTTGCCGACGAAGTGCGGCGCGTACAGGTACGCATCGTCAGCGAATTCAACGAATTTTACCAGTCGCAGGTAAAAGTGTTAAAAACCAACCAGGCTGATGCCAGCAAATTTCTGGTTTCCAGCCTGCAACCCATCCCTACCGGATACTGCGGCCCGTTGGGAAAATTTGAAATCGGCCAGATGTTTTTTTCCCCTACGCTCAATCCCGGCGGGCAATTGTCCATTTACCCCGGCAATGACTTGAACGATACCATTTCGCTGCCCACTTACGGACTGGCGGCTACCGGCTGTGCCACGCTGGAAAACACCTACGTGCGCGTGAGCGACTACCAGTTGCGCCTCATCGATTTTAGCGCCGAACCGGTTCGTTATCAAGACCTTACGCCGTGGGTAAAACCCGAAGCGCCGGACGCCAGCCCTTCGGTCGATCTGCTTTGGTTTGGCGACCTGGATCGCGATGGAAAAGCCGATGCAATCATCAACGACTGTCCCTATGAAGTAGGGTGCCGTGCCTCGCTGTTTCTGTCGTCGCGAGCACGCCCCGGCGAGTACATCCGCAAGGCATGCGAGCATTACTGGCCAGGCGATTAAGAGCGTGTCCAAAAACCTGCTTTGATTCAACAAATTTCCTCTTTCATGCAATTCGACTCTTTTACCGTCAAGGAAAGCCCCGATAACCGCACCACCCGGCCGCATATTTTGCCTATTTATGCCACCTCTTCCTTTGCTTTTGAAAGCATAGACCAGGGAATTGAGATTTTTCAAAACATCGAAAGTGGCCACGTGTACAGCCGCTATGCCAACCCGACGGTGGATGTGGTGGCGCAGAAAATTGCCGACTTGGAAACGCACGGACTCGACATGACAGCCCATGCTGTGATGACTTCAAGCGGCATGTCGGCTATTTCCACCCTGCTGATGGGTATGCTGAAAACAGGCGACAAAGTGCTGAGTCAGGCCAACCTGTATGGAGGAACCACCGATTTACTGAAAAACATACTCGGGCAATTCGGCGTGGAAACCATCTTCGTCAACCTGCGCAACCTGGAAGAGGTGGAAAGCGCTTTCCGGCACGATCCATCTATCAAAATGCTGTACTGTGAAACGCCAGCCAACCCGACGCTGGCATGTGTGGATATTCAGGCGCTCAGCGATCTGGCACATCGCTACAATGCCTGGTGTGCCATTGACAACACATTCCCGACGCCGTATTTGCAACAGCCTTTTGCCTTTGGTGTGGATTTCATCCTTCATTCCACCACCAAATTTCTCAATGGGCATGGCAACTCTACAGCCGGTGTCGTCATTGGCAAAGACAAGGATTTGATGCGCAAAAAAGTGTGGAACGCCATGAAACTGGTGGGCACTAATTGCTCCCCATTTGAAGCATGGCTCACCTATAACGGCTTGAAAACGTTGACTTTGCGCATGGATCGCCACTGCGCCAATGCCCTGGCGCTGGCTCAGTTTCTGCAAAACCACCCGGCCGTGGAACGAGTAAATTATCCAGGCCTCACGTCTCACCCCGATCATGCCCTGGCCCAACGCCAGATGCGCGGATTTGGCGGTATGCTCAGTTTCGAACTGAAAGGCGGCCTCGAAGCCGGCATCTCCTGTATGAACCGCATCCGATTCTGCACGCTGGCGCCTACCCTGGGCGATACAGATACGCTTATTTTGCACCCGGCTTCCATGTCGCACCTGAGTATTCCCAAAGATGTGCGCCTCGCAAACGGCATCACCGACGGGCTCGTGCGCGTTTCTGTAGGTATTGAAAATGTACGGGATATTATGGAGGATTTGGAGCAGGCGATGAGGGTGTTTTTTTAGTGTTTTGGTGTTTTGGTGTTTTAGTGTTTTAGTGTTTTAGTGTTTTAGTGTTTTAGTGTTTTCGGGGTACTTCGCTCAAGTCATTAACAAATGCCTAGAGCGAAGCCCTTCAAAAACACTAAAACACCAAAACACCAAAACACTAAAAAAACACCCTCATCAACCCTCATCAACCCTAAACAACCAATAACTAATAACCAATAACTAAAAGATGCGCCACACACTCTTTCTCTTCCTATTAGCAGCGCTGTTTGCCTGCAAAACCCGCAAGGAAATGCCAGCCGCTGCTCCTGCCGACGACCGGCTCATCAGCCTTGCCACACAAGGTTGCCGGGGTTGGTGCCCCACGTATGTGCTCGACTTTTATAGCAGCGGTAAAGTGCAGTATGAAGGCATTCGTTATGTAGAAAAATCAGGCAAATCAGAATTCCAACTCACAGCCGATGAGCTGACAAGCCTGAAAGATGCTGTGAAAAAAGCCGACCTTTGGCAATACCCCGAACACATCGAAAGCAGGGTTGCAGATGCGCCTTATGCAACCCTGACTGTGTACAATGCTGAAAAAACACACCCCGTTTCCGGCAGCATCGACCGGCCCAGACCTTTGCTGGAACTGGAAAACCGCCTGAAAGACCTGGCCGAGGCACACGGCTTGCAGGTTAAAAAGGGCGTGAATCCCAACGACCCTGCCCTAAAAATGACGGCCATGCTGGTTGTCAAACTCAAACCAGACATCAATGCGGGCAACTGGGCAAAACCCTTACAGGATGAAAGCCTGCTTCGTCTCGTGCGCCGCGTTTCTTCCGAAAACAACTGGATGATTGGTTACGACCCCAACGTGCACACCGAGCAGGAAATGATCGAAATGCTGAAGGGCCTGGAAGGTGTAGTGGGCGTAGAGAAAAAATAGTCCTGAGTCGTAAGTCCTGAGTCCTAAGTCTGTAGAGTACACCTTGTTGCTCTTGGTAACTCGACTATGAATGCCAAGGGTAACAAGGTGTACTCTACAGACTTAGGACTCAGGACTCAGGACTTATGACTTAGGACTCACGACTCTACCATATGTATCATTTTTTCCAAAAACGCTGGCTCACATGGGCCATTTATACCCTTGCGGCCCTGCTGATTTCCGTGCAGCGGCTGAGCCTTGGCTTTGATGCAAAAGGGTATAGCGCCTACGAGAACTACCGCATTTTCCGAAATGCCTTTTCCCATTTGCTGAATGGGCAAAATCCGTACGCCTCATTTCCGGCTGAACAGTGGGATTTGTTCAAATATAGTCCGGCTTTTGCGTTGGGCATGGCCCCTTTTGCAGCCGTGCCCGACTGGCTGGGTCTGCCTTTGTGGAACCTGCTGAATGCACTGTTGCTACTGGCGGCCATTTGGCGGCTGCCGGGGCTGAGCACGCCACAGCGCGCTTTCATAGCCTGGTGGATTTTGCCAGAACTGGTCGTTTCCATGCAAAACAGCCAAAGCAACGGCCTGACAGCGGCGCTGATTCTCTGGACGTATGTAGCACTCCATGAAAACCGGGCAGGTGCTGCGGCGGGATGGACGGCAGCAGGCGCATTTTTGAAGATTTTTGGTATATTTTCAGGGCTACTTGCCTGGTTTTATCCAGGCAAATGGCGCTTTGCAGCATGGTCGATCGCATGGGCGATTCTTTTTGCCCTGCTCCCTGCCCCATTCATCGGGCTTCATCACCTCGGTCAGGTGTATGCCTGGTGGTGGGAACTGCTGCTCAACGATCACGCCAATTCCGTGGGACTTTCCGTTCAAGGCTGGTTGCAAACCTGGTTTGGGTGGATGCCCTCCAAAACCGGCGTGACGCTGGCAGGTCTTGCAGCGCTGGTGGCATCCGTTTTTTATGCGCGTCGTTTGCCGAATGGCGCTTTGCTGGCGCTGGCATCCATCCTGTTGTGGGTGGTTATTTTCAACCACAAGGCGGAATCACCCACTTTTGTCATTGCCATGTGCGGCGTCGCTATCTGGTACCTGACTTCGCAACGTACGCCCTGGGAAACGGCCCTTTTGGTCGTCACTTTTATCCTGGTGTCGCTCTCCCCTACCGACGTTTTTCCACGCATGTGGCGTGAACAAATTGTACAGCCTTTTGTCTTGAAAGCCGTACCGTGTATTGTGGTTTGGGTACTGCTGACGGTGCGGATGGTATGGATGAGGGTTGATAAAAAGGGTTGATGAGGGTTGATAAATGTTGATGAGGGTTGATAAGGGTTGATGAGGGTTGATATTCGGCCACTCGATGAACTTAAAATCCCTCCTTACCCCGAGCCGATGAGTATCAACCCTTTTATCAACCCTCATCAACCCTCATCAACCCTTTTTATCAACCCTCATCAACCTTATCAACCCTGTTCCCATGACTACTCTCCTCGCCGGCGGCACCGGATTTATCGGCGCCCGACTCACAGAAATGCTACGCCAACAAGGGCATACCGTTCGATTGCTGAGCAGGCATCCGAAAGGGCCCGATCAATTTGCCTGGGATTTGAATGCCGGAACAATAGATGAAAAAGCGCTGGAAGGCGTTGATTTTCTGATCAATTTGACGGGCGCAGGTATTGCCGACAAACGTTGGACGGCTGCCCGAAAAAAGGAACTGATCGAAAGCCGTACAAAAAGTGCGCAGGTGCTGGC
>JAEUUT010000164.1 GCA_016787415.1 Saprospiraceae bacterium
CGGTTCCTACAAAATTCAGGGTGTAGAAGACCTCGACGGCTGGAAATTCTTATTAGGCGATGAAAAATGGATCATGATCCGCGCCTCCGGTACAGAACCTGTGCTGCGTGTGTACGCTCAAAGCCCTAGTCTGGCCGAATGCCGCGCCATGCTGGATGCAACAAAAGCGACCATTTTGAAATAGTCCTGAGTCCTAAGTCCTGAGTCCTGAGTCTGTAGAGTACACCTGATTACTCTTGGCATTCTTAATTGAGTTGCCAAAAGTAATCAGGTGTACTCTACAGACTCAGGACTTAGGACTCACGACTTAGGACTCATGACAGTCATGACACGCAGAGCCACCTATCACGACTACCACTTCATCCGAACCCTGTACTTCCATCCGAACATCAACCCGTACTTGTTGTATGAAATGGAAGAGGAGGTGGATTTTCCCGCCATCTTTGACGAATTGATGGGGAAAGACTTGCTGTGGATATTCGAAACGGATGGCATTCCGAAGGGTATGTTCAAACTGATCCCATTGGCGCATCGCACCAGCCACATAGCCTATCTGGGTGGCGTGGCCATTCACCCCGATGCAGCGGGCGGTGGTATGGGCAAGCAAATGCTGCTGGAAATCATCGAATTGGGCCGTACCATGGGTCTGCATCGCATCGAACTCAGCACGGCCACCTTCAACGAAAAAGCCATTCGGCTTTACGAAAAAACAGGGTTTCAGAAAGAAGGTGTACTGCGCGATTTTTGCTGGCTGAAAAGCGAAAACCGTTACATCGACGAGGTGATGATGTCGTACCTGTACCCTTGATTACCGCAAATCATACGGCGGGTAATACGAACGCAAGGCAGACAACAACGTGTCGTTTTCAGCAGGCGTTCCCACCGTAATACGCAGGCAGTTGGAGCAATGCAGTTCCCTATCGCGGTTGCGTACAATAATTCCCTGCTCGCACAAATACCTGTATATATCATTGGCGTCCGTCACGCGTACTAGCAAAAAGTTGGCGTCGGACGGAAACACTTTTTCTACGCAGGGCAGCAATGGCAATGCGTGTTCGAGCCGCTGTCGTTCGGACAACAGGGTTTGCACTTTTTCATGTACCCGTTCCGGATGTTGCAGTGCCTGTAAGGCTAATTGAATAGTAGACTGATTGAGGTTGTACGGGTATTTTATTTTATTGAGTGTATTGATAATCAAGGAATTGGAAAATGCCATCCCGACGCGCAGCCCAGCCAGCCCCCAGGCTTTTGACAGGGTTTGCAGCACCACCAGATTCGGGAATTCGGTTATGCGCGTTGCCCAGGACGGGCGGGTGGTAAAATCTCCGTAGGCTTCGTCAACCACTACCAGGCCCGGAAATTTTTCCAGCATTTCCAATATAAAATCGTCGGGCAGGCACTGTCCGGTGGGATTGTTGGGCGAACACAGAAATAGCAGTTTCGAATACGCATCGGTTGCCGATAGTACAGCTTCTGCGTTGGGGCTGAAATCAGCGCGCAAAGGCGCCCGACGTATTTCCGCGCCGTGGATATTGGCCTGCACTGCATACATGCCATAAGTGGGAGGCATCAACACAACATTGTCCCGGCCGGGTTCTACAAATGCGCGCATCAGCATATCGATGGCTTCGTCAGAGCCGTTTCCAATAAAAATCTGGCGAGTATCTACCTGTTTCAAGGTTGCCAGCGTCTCCCGCAAGGGCGTTTGCAGCGGATCGGGATACCGGGAAAAATCCTCGTCGAGCGGGCTTCCCAGGCTGTTTTCATTGGCATCGAGGTAAACGGAGGCGGCGCCTGCGAATTCATCGCGCGCGGAGGAATAGGGTTTCAGGGCGGCTATACCAGGGCGAATGAGTGCGGTTATGTTTTTTTCAGATGTGGTCATGTTGAATGATGGTGTTGTTTGAATTTTATTGGGGAAGGGAACGGGCGGTGTCATTTCGAATATGTTCCATATCGAATGCCATATCGAATACGTAGGGCGGCGTTGATTCGAATACGTAGGGCGGCGTTGATTCGAATACGTAGGGCGGTGTTGCATCGAATACGTAGGGCGGTGCCCTACGCTATTGAATACGCCCTTTCAGGGCTCCTACGTGGTGGTAATGAGTGGCACCTCTCACTTCTCACTTCTCACCTCTCAAAGACACGGCTCTCGCATGCGCCTCCAGTCCTTCTGCCGTTGCCATGGTCATGATCGCCGGGCCTATCAGGGTCAATCCATCGGGAGTGATCTGCTGAAAAGTGATTTTTTTCACAAAACTGTCGAGCGAAACACCTGCGTAGGCCCGGGCGTATCCGCTCGTGGGCAGCGTATGGTTGGTGCCGGAAGCATAATCGCCAGCGCTTTCCGGGGTGTAGTGACCCAAAAAGACAGACCCGGCCTGGCGCACTTCTGCGGCCCATTTATCGGGGTTGGCTACCTGCAAAATCAAGTGTTCGGGAGCATAGCCATTGCTGATATACAGGGCTTCATCGAGCGTATTGACCAGAATGGCCGGGCTGTGAGCCAGGGCTTGCCGGGCTACTTCGGCGCGGGGCAGATCGGCGAGTTGCCGCGCCAGTTCTTCCTCAATGGTTTCGATCAGCGAATGGGAAGTGGTCAGCAGCAGCACTTGGCTATCAGCGCCATGTTCGGCCTGACTGAGCAGGTCGGCGGCTACAAAAACAGGGTTTGCTGTATGGTCTGCTACCACACATACTTCCGAGGGCCCGGCCGGCAGGTCGATGGCCACGCCGTCGAGGCTTACAAGTTGTTTAGCAGCGGTAACCCAGGGATTGCCCGGTCCGAAAATTTTCCACACCGGCGGTACTGTTTCGGTGCCATAAGCCATGGCCCCGATGGCCTGCACACCACCCATGCGGAACACGCGCCGGATACCGCACAATTGGGCGCAATACAACACAGCGGGGTGTACTTCTCCGCCCGCCTGTGGAGGCGTACACAGCACCACCTGCTGACAGCCTGCCAGTTGGGCCGGTACGCCGAGCATCAGTACCGTGGAAAATAATGGCGCTGTACCGCCGGGGATATATAGCCCGACGCGGTCGATCGGTAGGCTGCGTCGACTGCATTGTACGCCCGGCATGGTTTCCACCGACCATTCTCGCTCTTGTTGCTTCGCATGAAATGCGCGTATATTGTTGTATGCCAACTGAATAGCGCTTTTTAGTTCGTAGGAAAGTTCGGCTTCTGCGCGTTCAAATGCCGCAGCATCTACTTCCAGTTGTTCGGGAGCGAAACCGTCGAAGCGCTCGGCCAGTCGCTTCACCGCCCGATCTCCTTCCTGGCGTACCTGATTGAGCAATTCGGCAACGGCCGTTCGCCGGGTAGCCGCCTGTTCATCGGCAGGGCGCTGGAGCACCAGTCGTTCGAGGGACGGATTTTTTAGAATTTTCATACTGTTATTTGCTTCAAGGTTCAAAGAATCATGCGTTCTATGGGCACCACCAGAATACCTTCGGCGCCGGCGGCTTTGAGTTGTTCGAGCACATCCCAGAAAACAGTCTCCGGAATGACGCTGTGCAGGCTGCTCCAACCGGGTTGTTGTAGTGGCAGCACGGTAGGGCTTTTCATACCGGGAATAAGCGCCGCAATGTGATCGAGTTGGTCATTGGGCACATTCATCAGGATATACCGGTGGTTTTTGGCATTCCGGTTGGCATGAATGCGAAACAGCAGCCGATCCAGGATGTCCCTTTTTTCAGCAGCCATAACCGGGTGCGCCACCAGCAATGCTTCCGATTCGAGTACGGTAGCCACTTCCCGCAAGCCATTGGCCAGCAGGGTACTGCCGGTGCTAACGATATCGAAAATGGCGTCGGCCAGACCCAGCGACGGAGAAATTTCGACCGAGCCGCTGATTTCATGTATGTCGGCCTGAATGTTCTGTTCTCTCAAAAAGTTGTCGAGAATACGCACATAACTGGTAGCAATGCGCAGGTTTTGCAGGCTTTCAGGGCCCGAGTAAGGCGTATTTTTGGGCATGGCCAGTGAAAGACGGCATTTCCCGAAACCCAGGCGCTCCACGGTTTCTACGTCCTTCCGTGCTTCGAGGAGTACATTTTCGCCGACGATTCCGATATCAACTACGCCGCCTTCCACGTATTCGGGAATATCATCGTCGCGGACAAATATGAGTTCCAGCGGGAAGTTGGTGGCCTGAGTGCGCAGCAAGCGGCTGGGACTGCTGCTCAGGTAAATGCCTGCATCGCGCAGCAGTTGGAGGGAATCTTCTGACAATCGCCCTGATTTTTGGATGGCTAACCGAAGCATAAATAGAGGTGAGAGGTGAGAGGTGAGAGGTGAGAGGTGAGAGCATAAAAAAACCCGGCTTGTCGGTAACAGACGACAAGCCGGGTCGGGAAAACTATTGTAAACGTTTTACAATACCATACCACATCGCTTGCCGCAGGGCAAATGATGGTGGTGGTGATGGCGAACTGCAAACGAATTTTTCATGGTGCAAAGGTAAGGGATCAAAAATGTATTATCCAAGCAGTACGCAAAAAAAGGTTGTTTGAAAAAAAATAGTGTCTTTTGTTGACATTATTCGGGACTAAGGTGTTTGTTATGTCAAACATATCTTTCTTTTGCATAACTAAAATCACTGGCAGAAATGAGGTTCATCACTCTTCTATTTCTTTTAATTTGCCCCAACCTCTTCTCCCAAACCAATGTAACGTTCAGAGGCTCTTATACCTTTACGAACAATGAACTGGCCAACCTCTGGGGTTATGCCAACGGCACATCCGAATATGCACTCGTTGGCAATCAGACAGGCATGACGATCATCAACGTGACCGATCCTGCCAACCCGACGTTTGTAGTGCACATTCCCGGCCCCACCAGCGATTGGCGGGAGGTAAAAACGTTTGGCAACTACGCTTATGTCGTTACCGAAGGAACGACCGGCACAAACGTAGGTCTGACAATTGTCAACCTTTCCTTCCTGCCCAATATCAATGTAAACAATACCGCCCACGTACATACCTATCGGGGAGATGGCGTGATCAACAACCAGTTCAACAAGGCGCATGCACTGCAAGTAGATGAATCTACCGGCTATCTGTACCTGTATGGCTCCAATTTGAACGGCGGTCGGCCACTCATACTCAACCTGAATACCGACCCCTACAACCCGACGTATGCCGGCTATGTGAACACGGCCTTCACTGGTTCCAATGCCAATTATGTACACGATGGCTATGCAGATGGTAATTTGTTGTATGCCGGGCATATCTATGGCGGGTTCTTTTCCATCATTAACACCACCAACAAAAGCAACCCGACGGTAGTAGCCACGCAAAGCACGCCGAACCTGTTTACCCACAATACCTGGCTGAACGGGACTACCCTTTTTACGACCGACGAAACATCCAATTCCTACCTGGCAGCCTACAACATCAGCAATACGGATAATATCCGGCTGTTGGACAAAATTCAGAGCAATCCGGGAAGTAGTTCTATTGTACACAACACTCATATCCGAAACAACTACGCCATTACGTCGTGGTATAAGGACGGCTTCACCATCGTGGATGTGGCTCGCCCCGATAACCTTGTTCAGGTAGGCAACTACGATACCTACCCGGGGGGCAGTGGCAACGGTTTTTTCGGCTGCTGGGGCGTATATCCTTATCTCCCTTCCGGCAATATCATCGCTTCCAACATCAATGATGTGCCCAGTTCTTCCAATGGAAAACTTTTTGTGCTCACGCCTACCTATGTGCGCGGCTGCTATCTGGAAGGAACCATAACGGATGCCTCTAACGGCAACCCGCTCAATGGCGCCAGCATCCAGATCACTACGGCCCCTACCGTTTCCGAAACCAGCAATTCCAGCGGTGTATATAAAATGGGGCGCCTCAACAACGGAACGGTGTCTGTCAGTGTCAGCAAAACCAATTACCAAACTTACACCACCAATGTAAACCTGGCCAACGGCACGCTCATTACCTTGAATGTCGCCCTGCAATCGCTCGTACTGCCTGTCGAATTGATTGATTTCCAGGCCATTGCTTTAGAAAAAGACGCCTTACTCAACTGGTCGACGGCTTCCGAACGCAACAATGCAGGTTTTGAAATACAACACAGCGCGGACGGCATTGCCTGGCAAACAGAAGGGTTTGTTGCCGCCAGAAACGATGGAATTTACCCCGCAAACTATTCTTTTGAAGTAAAGTACCTGGCCAACGGTGTCCACTTCTTCCGCTTGCGACAAGTAGATGAAGACGGGAACAGTAACTTTTCCAACATGGAAAGTGTACGCATTGGGCAAACGGGGATTTCGACGCTCATCACCCCTACCCTCGCCCGTGAAAATTGCGACCTGCGCATCCAGTCGCCCGGTGCCGGAAAGGTTCAGGTGGAGGTGTTTCATGCTGATGGCCGCCCCACAGGCCTGCACTGGACGCAGGAAACGAGCGGTGAAACGGCTTTGTCTATCCCTGTTCAAGACCTGCCAGTCGGCACTTATTTTGTGCGGGTAGAAATGCAGGGAGAAAGTGCGACTGCTTCGTTTAGCAAGATGTAAATTGGATAGCCGTTCGGCTTCGCCTGTTGGATGGCCGTTCGGCTTCGCCTCACGACATAGGGGACCTGGGATCAGGCGGATAAAGCGGATTATATGGATTTTTGTGGCCTGTCGGCCACTTTTTTTGATTTAATACAATATTAGGATGCAATAAGCGGATGGTCACTATGTTCAAATCATGCAGGTTTTGGCCGCCAGGCCAAAAAAAAATCCATTTAATCCGCCCGATCCGCATCATCCAAGATTCCTCCTGTCGTGAGGCGAAGCCGAACGCCCATCCAAAGCCCATCCCACCCGCAATTTATACTCCTTCCAAAATCCTCCCACTTCTAAACGTTTACGAATCTTGTCCGTTTCGCTGTAAACTTTTTGCCCACCTATCACTGCAAAATGAAACAGCGCAACCTCTTGCTCGGACTGTACGGGCTGCTGACCGTTCTGAGTTTTTTTCTGCTTACCCGCCTGAAGTTCACCTTCGATTTTGAGCAGTTTTTCCCGCAAGGCGATCCCGACTGGGAGTTTTTCAAAAATTACATCCGCGATTTTGAAAGCGACGACAATTTTCTGCTCGTAGCCGTGGAGCGCAAGGAAGGCGTGTTCGATTCCGTTTTTCTAGCGCAATTCCACGATTTTTCCCTCAAAGCGGTTCAATTGCCGCATATCACCTCGGTCAGTTCGCTGACGCGCATGCAGTATCCGCTCAAAACGCCATTCGGCATTACCAGTACGCCAGCCATTCACCTCGACCAACCGGAATTTTATGAAAGCGACCGGAGGCGGGTGTTGCAGGATCAGCGTTTTGTACACAACCTGATTTCGGAAGATGGCACGGCACTCACTGTGGTATTAAAAACCATCAACAACACCTCGCTCGAGCAAGCCGGCGCATTGATGGATAGCCTGAACATGCTCCTGAAATCGTACCCATTCGAAGCCACACACACCTTGGGGCGCGCCAGTTTTCAGACGGAAATGGTGTGGATGGAAATTCGGGAAGTGCTGGTATCTACCCTGGTGGCTGCGCTGCTGGCTACGGCCATCCTGTTTTTCATATTCCGGCGCTGGTGGTCCGTGTTCATTGCCATGGCCGGTATCGGGCTGTCGTTGCTGTTTTTTCTGGGATTGCTGAGCGCCATGGGCCGCGAACTGAATGCGCTGGCGGCCCTCTACCCTATCCTGATGTGTATTGTGGGTGTGGCTGATACGATTCACATTACCAGCAAATACCTCGACGAACTGGCGAAAGGCCATGAGCGCCAGGTGGCCATACGTATTACCCTGAAAGAAATCGGGCTGGCCACTTTTATCACCTGCATCACCACGGCCATTGGTTTTGCCTCGCTCATCACCAACCGAACGGCGCCGATTCAGGGGTTTGGACTCAACGCTGCATTGGGTGTTGTGGCTGCTTTTTTTGTGATTTATGGCTGGCTGTGGGCCATGCTGCCACGTTTTTCGGCAGATCAACTGGTGAAATTCACACCGGAATACGCGTTTTGGGGAAAAGCCATGGAGCGCATTTACCACTTTACCCGACTGCGTGGCCGGCAAATTGCCTGGGTATCGGTGGGGCTGCTGGCGCTTTGCCTCTGGGGCATTTCGCAGATCAATACTAATTACCGCATCAAACACAACCTGCCACGCGGGCAGCAGATCACCCGGGACTTCCTGTATTTTGAAGAGAAATTCTCCGGGTTCCGGCCGCTGGAGTTTGCCGTTTTTCCGCAAAACGGGCGCCAGGCCGACGACTTCGAGGTGCTGCGCGAAATGGATAAATTTGAGCAGCATGTACGCACTTACGCTCCCGTGAAAACCCTCGTATCGGTCAACGACCTGTATCGCAGCCTCCATGCCATGAACTATGGCAACCGGCCTGATGCCTACCGATTGCCCGACAGCCTGGCTGAATTTGAAAAAATACATCGGCTTGCCGCACAGTTGCCGCCTTCGGCCTCGGACGTGCTGCTGAGTAAAAACCGCGACAAAGCCCGGATTGCAGGGCGTATGCAGGATGTAGGGCGCGATACGGTGGCTATTATTCAGGCCAGTATCGATGCCTGGAAAATGACGCACATCGACAGCAATATCGTCCGGTTCAAAACCACCGGCACCGGTGTCATACTCGACAAAAACTCTGCCTATATCCGCGACAACATGCTGCAAGGGCTTATTCCTTCGGTGTTGGTGGTGGCGCTCATTATGGGTTTGCTGTTCAAAAACCTGCGTATGGTGCTGGTATTTACCATTCCAAATGTATTTCCACTGTTTTTTGCGGGGGCGCTCATTGGCTTTCTGGGCATCCCGCTGGAAGCCGGTATCGCCACCGTTTTCAGCATCGTGTTTGGCATTGCTACCGACGACACCGTACACTTTTTGAGCAATTTCAAACTTTGTCGCGAACAGGGCATGAACGTAGAAGAAGCGCTGCGCACCACCCTGGCTGAAACCGGCAAGGCCATGTGCATGGGCAGTTTGATCCTGTTTTTCAGTTTTCTGGTCATGTTGTTTTCCATTCATCCACCCTCCGTTTCGGTGGGTTTGCTGGTGAGCGCTACGCTGGCAGGGGCACTGTTCTGCGATTTGCTGCTGGTGCCGGTGCTGGTGCGGCGCCTTATTAAGTGAGCAACACGGATGGCACGGATGAGGTACCGATTACACAGATTTTATGGGTAAAATCTAAGAGGCTGTTTGAGTTAATCTGCTGGAGTTCAAAAGAGCAGATTTTGTTGGTAGGTGATCCATGTTTTTTGATTCATAGTGGTGCTCTGGGTCAAAAAATATGGATCAGATAACGACAAAAGATGCCTTTTGAACCCTGCAAGATTAACTCAAACAGCCTCTAAGAAAAATGAGCACCTGTTCTCATCCAAAAACTGGACATTCGCCTCCCGAAACAGGTTTCACCCACTGTGAAAGCCTGCAACACCTGTTTAACCTGTTCAATTTCACCTATGAAAAAATCGATGTACCTGCTGCTACTGGCGGCAACTATGCTGTTTACATTTTGCAAAAATGCCGAAACCGGCCCATGGGCAGATTTCAAAAAATGTGGCGGCAACGCCTGTGTTACGGAAGCCATTGCCGTAAAAGACCTGCTGCTCAGCAACCCGAAAAGAACCCTGGCTGATTTTCAGCGCACCTATGAGAAAGGCGAAGACCACGTGATCGGCTGGGTGTATATCCTGCGCGACAGTGTGCTGGTCAATTCGGCGCGCAGCAGCATCGAACAGCGTTTTGCCATGCAACAGGCGATTATTGCTGCGGTAAAGCCTTACGAAAATGACCCACAAGTAGGCGAATCTGCCAAAACCATCTTGAACGAAGTGGAAATGCTGGCCATCGCTTCCGAACTGGAAGACGATATTGTGGAGCCCAGTTCCGACCCCATTACTGGCACCTACGGATTCGATACAGAGAATTTTCAGGGCACCGGCGAGTTGCAGGTAAGCCTGACGGCGTATGACAAGATCAAGTTCAAACTCAGCGTTTTTGGTAGCGGCGAAGCACCCAACCAGGGTTTTATGGAAGGAGAAACCACCTTGTCGCCTGAAAACGTGGCCAAATTTTCACTGAATGAATATGGCGGCGAATGCACCCTGCAATTTACCTGGAAAGCCGACGCTGTGGTGATTGAAACCCTCGCCGGAACAGATGCGTTTTGTGGCTTCGGCGGCAACGTAAAAGCCGATGGCACGTACAAACGCCAAAGTTTCAACGATCCGTTTCTCGGCAAAGCCGATGCCCGCGTGGTAGGTTTGTTGCAGGGAGTATGGCAATCGGCCGATGACCCGAAGGCATCTGTAAAAATTGCCAATGGCCAGTACACAGACATGTATGAAGGCCAGGAACCGCTGCCTGCACGCTATATCTACTATCCCGTTTGCCCGCAAGATTGTAATCCTGTCGGAAAAATGCCCTGCCTGACAGTCATCGGCCAGGACGATGTGTGTTACAGCATCGTGAAGGCGGACGGCAAAGTGCTGGAAATTTCACAGATTGGCGGCACGGGGAATACGAATCGGTATGTGAGGAAGTAGGGTTGATGAGGGATGATGAGGGATGAATCAGGATTAGCAGGATTTTGAGGATTAAAAGGATGCTCAACCAGATGTCGAAATTAATAAGATTGGACTAAAAATAAACCTCCTGGATCAATTGTAATTAATTATTGAAATTTCGACATCCGGTTGGGCATCCTTTTAATCCTTAAAATCCTGCTAATCCTGTTTCATCCACCCCATTTCCTAATAACATATGTTTTTCTTGGCTATCCAAAAAACAAATTTCATATTTGCTTCTGCAACAAAGCAATAATTTGTTAATTTTTAAAACTTGCCCTTTTTGTATGAAGCGAATTTTCCACATTTTTCTAAGTACCTGCATCTTGCTATGCATGGCGCACGTTGTCGGCGCACAGAGCCGTCAGGTCACCGGAACCGTACAGGACAAAGCCGACGGCTCCGGACTGCCGGGTGTCAGTATCCGAATAAAAGGCACTACCGGCGGTGCTACTACCGACATCGACGGTAAGTATAGTGTCAACGTCCCGAATGAATTCAAAATGCTGGTATTTACCTCCACTGGTCACATCACACAGGAACTGGAAATACCAGAATCCGGCATTTTGAATGTAACCATGGATGTAGACGCGAACATACTGGGCGAGGTGGTCATCAGTACTGGTAGCCGCAGTAGCCAGCGTACTATCACCGATTCGCCGCTGCCCATCGATGTGCTGGCAACGAAGGATTTGCTGAGTACCGGACAAACCACATTTGACAAAGCACTGCAATACCGCGTACCTTCTTTCAACACGGTAAACACGCCTGTAAACGACGCCACTACCCTGCTCGACCCCTACGAAATCCGCAACATGGGCCCGAGCCGTACCCTCGTACTCATCAATGGCAAACGCAAAAACCTGAGTTCGCTGCTGTATGTTCAGTTTTCGCCAGGCCGTGGTGAAACAGGTGTCGACCTGTCTGCCATTCCTACCGATGCCATCAAACGCGTGGAAATTCTGCGCGATGGCGCTTCCGCTCAATACGGTTCCGATGCGATTGCAGGCGTCATGAACGTGATTCTGAAAGATCGTTTTGAATACACCACACTGAATCTCAATGCTGGCATTACCGGCGAAGGGGATGGCGAAAATTATGGCGTATCGCTCAACAGCGGCTCCAACTTCGGCGACCGCGGCTTTTTAAATTACACCCTGAATTTCAGCCAGCAGGAAAATGCCATACGTTCGGGTAAGGTAGACCTCGCAACAGAACTCGCTACTTTTGGTGGAAGTCCCGAGCAGGATGCACTGATCGAACGTTATCTGGGAGACTTCCCCACTGCGGGCAATATCAACGGTACCGGCGAAGTAAGCGCAGCACGCTTCCTCATCAACGGCGGCTTGCCAGTGGGTGAAAACACCCTGCTTTATGCCAATGCAGCCTATGTAGCCAAAAAAGTAATCAGCAACGCCAACTTCCGTGCGCCCTACTGGCGCCAGGATCGCGGCCTGCTGCACAGCATCACCGACAATGGCGGCAAAAACTACATCAATGACGCTACCCTCGCCTTCCCTACTGACGATCCGAGCATCTACCGCGGTTATATTGGATACGGCCCTACTTTTGAAGGCGATCTGAGCGACTATAACTTCACGGTAGGCGCGAAAAACGAACAAAACGGCTGGACGACCGACTTGAGTTTTACCCTCGGCGGCAACAAACAATTGTACACCGTCGACAATACCGTCAACCGTACCCTTGGCACCGCCAGCCCCACCCGCTTCCGTCCGGGTGGCTACGGCTTCAACCACACCGTAGGCAATATCGACGTTACGAAAGCACTCAACGACGACCTGCACCTGGCTTTGGGTATGGAAGCGCGTTCGGAGTCGTACACCATTTTTGCAGGCGATACGGCCTCTTATTCCGGCGAGGGCGCCAACTCTTTCCCTGGCATCAACGCTGTCAATGCAGGCGTCAATACCCGTTTTAACCTGGGCGGTTATGTAGACCTGACCTACGACATCACCGAAAATTTCCTGCTCAACGGCGCTTTCCGTACCGAGAACTACAGTGATTTTGGCAATGCCAATGTGTATAAACTTTCTTCGCGCTACAAACTTCTCGACAACAAAGTGGTGCTTCGCGGGTCGTATTCTACCGGCTTCCGTGCGCCTACCCTGCACCAGATTTATGCACAATCCACACAGGCATCGTTTGTGGGTGGCACCATCCAGTTGTCGGGCTTGTTCAACAACCGCAGCGCGCAAGCGCGGGCACTGGGCATTCCAAACCTCAAACCGGAGAATTCGACCAATCTCGCGCTGGGTGTGGGCCTGAATCCGACCAACAACCTGAGCATTTCGCTCGACTATTTTAAAATCAATGTGAAAGACCGCATTGTGTACAGTTCGTCTATTTCGTCGAGCGATCCGAACAGTACGCTGGGCGCTATCCTTACCAGAGCAGGCGTTGCCAATATCCAGTTCTTTATCAATGGTATCGAAACCAACACTTCCGGCCTCGATTATGTAGTGTCTTACCGGAACATAGGTTTGGGCAATGGCAACCTGAACGTAAACCTGGCAGGCAACTTTATCCTCAACAACGAAATCGTGGGAACGCCTACCGAGCCGGAGGCCATCAAGCAAGCCGGTTCGAGCATCCTGAGCGCTCAGATCAAATCGCTGCTGACGGAAAGCCGCCCAGAGTACAAATCCATCCTCGGTCTCGATTATTCGGTAGGTAAATTGTTTGTCGGACTGAACAACACCCTGTTTGGCCCTACCCGATTCCAGGATCTGGACAATGGCGGTTCTATTATGAACCACATCAAAGCGGAATTTGACCCGGCGGTGGTGACCGACCTGAGCATCGGCTACAACTTCAACAAAAAATTCTCCGCTACGCTAAACTGCAACAACCTGCTCGATGTATTGCCGAAATGGGATCTGGTGGCACTCGACGCAGAAGGTGCCGCTGCTATCGCCGACCCGGCCGACAAGAGCCTGCTCCGCGGCTTCCTGGGCTTCAGCGGCCGCTACGATATCCTGGGTTACAATGGCTCACAGTTTAGCCAGTTGGGCCGGATGTTTAATGTGCAGTTGTCGTTTAAATTTTAATAAAACGCTCTAAAACACAGCCACTGCGGCCTGTTTTTTATCAAATATGACTCATCCCGAATTTTGGTTAAGGCCAGGGTTCGGGATTTTTTTTTGCGGCTATTTCCCGCAGATTTTCCCGTAGAGTAATTTCCCGCAGATATCGCAGAATACACGCAGAATTCGCAGAACGTAGCGTACACATTATTACTTCAATGTCCGGAAAATGTAGGTGTACGCTACGTTCTACGAATTCTGCGTGTATTCTGCGATATCTGCGGGAAATTACTCTACGGGAAATAACGCTACTGAAATCAACCTAATCAATCTTTTCCGGGCCGAATTATTCGGGATGACTCCTGTTCATATTGTCACCTGCCTGGGAATACCGGAAATTTCCACCCTTCCCCTGATAACAGATAACAGATAACCAATAACTAACCAAAGTAAAGCCAATCCGTTGCTCTGGGAAATTCCTGCCCCCAGCGGGATTCGTTGTGGCGGCCATTAGGGTCTATTTCCAGCCGGAATTGCAGCAAACCAGGTGGCATACCGCGTTTTTCTACCGCTTCCTTGAATTTTTTTGCATTCGCCACCATATTAGAGCCCTCCTTCCCACCGCCGTACAAATAAATGCGGGTAGGCGTGGAAAAATGAGCGAAATGCATCGGCTCAAAATAGATACGCGGCGTGAGCCACAGCGAGGGAGAAAAAATCATGAATTTGGAATACACCTGCGGGAACATCAGGCCCGCATAGATGCTGATCAATCCACCCATGCTGCTGCCTCCTACACCCGTATGTTCTCTGTCGGGC
This sequence comes from Saprospiraceae bacterium, assembly GCA_016787415.1. Lineage (GTDB taxonomy): Bacteria > Bacteroidota > Bacteroidia > Chitinophagales > Saprospiraceae > M3007. Next base: position 14,458 of record JAEUUT010000164.1, read on the forward strand.
AGGGTTCTGAATTGCTGATCAATATACGGTTTCAGGGTTTCAACAAGGAAACGGGCGTACTCCTGCCCGAGTCCTTCGCCCCATTTGTGGGTATTGTAGGGTGAAAACTCCTTGATGCGCTCTTTTCCGCCATGGTCGATAGCCACTACAATCATATCGCCTTTTCCATGCTGGGCCATGAGCGCAAGTTTCTGATCGACCCCCCAGGTGCCGAACGGTGCATTGTGTTCAAACAGGTTTTGGCCGTCTTGCAGGTATAAAACGGGATAGCGCTGGTCGGTGCTGTCGTAATTCCAGGGCAACAGCACCGAGATGCGGCGGCGGCGGCGAAGTTGCGGCACATTGAATCGTTTGGCAACGACCCGAATGTCCGGATAAAAACCAGGATCATAGGCGCCGGAGTGCTGTTTCCAGCGCGGCACAATATCGGCTACTTTTCCGCGGGGTTTTTCCATACGGCGGTTGGTAGGCGGGTGGCCATCATGGCCAAGTTCCTCCGCTTCCCAGCCTCCTTTCACATATTTGTACTCAAAAGGCTCGCCATTGGTGGGTATTTCCCTGAAGGTGTATTGGTAATGCCCTTCCTTCAATTTCATCATCTTAAACCGCTCGTCGCGGGTGGTCCAATCATTGAAACTTCCGGTCAGAAACACAGGTCGAACGTCGTCGTTGGGCGTAAATAGGTTTAGCGTCAGCATATAGCAGTAATCTGCGTTGTCAGCGACGTACACGCAGAAGGAATGGTGCAGTAAAAATCAAATAATACCGGCAAAATGTGGAAGCGGCAGCACATGCAGGTTATCCGGTGCGCAAAGATAACCAATGGCAGGCTGCGTGGTATCACTCGCGGAATTTATCCAACAAGTGTGCCAGTTCCAGGGCTTCTCCTTCGCTGAGTTTGCCGCCGGGAGCGCCGGGGCCGCTGATAAAATTGGCCTTTTCAATATCAGCAAGCAGTTTTTTCCCCGATTCGGAAACAGAAACAATGACCATGCGACGGTCTTCGGTATTGGCCACGCGTTCTACCAAACCCGACAAGCGCAATTTTTCTACCAGCCGGCTCACATTGCTGCTGCGGTCGATCATGCGGCTTTTGATGTCGAGTACCGACAAACCCTTTGGGAAACTTCCGTTCAGGATGCGCAGGATGTTGTACTGCGGTCCTGTCAGGCCATACGGACGCAATTGACGGGTGAGCATGCAATCCAGCCAACTGGCCGTAAACATGATATTAAGCGTTGCACGCTGGTGCGCTTGGAGGGGTTTGCTGTTTTTTAGTTCCAGTTCCAGTTTCATGACACAAAGTTAAGTGTACCGACACTAAAACGGGGAAAAATTTATTTGGTTGGAAAAAGATAAAAAAATACCGGAAATCGTGCTTTCGACGATTCCCGGTTTCCAACTATTTTCCGATCTTAATTTTAATTTGTTTTCAGACACACTCTAATCTCGCCTCACCCTGTATAGGCCCGATACCGTATGTGAGCCCCCTTGCTGATCTTGATATGTTCCGCTGAGCGAGCCAATGAAATATTCATCCGGGATTGCCGCGTAATTGGTCAGGTTGGTAGTAATGCCCGCCGCTGCTGTACCAGAGAGATTGACCGTGGCAGTGGAGAAACTGGCAAGCGGGTAGGTGCCCGGCTGATCTGCCTGGAACTGTATTGCAATGTAATTGGTGGTTCCTGCTCCGGCATACAAATAGACGGTGTTGTTGGTATTGGTCGAATCCATCAACCAGGCGGAAGGCTGCGGAATCGTGGTTGTCTGTCCGTCGATCGTGTATTGGACATATTCATCCAGACCGGTACATGCAGTAAGGATGCCTGCATCTACCGTGCTGATACCGACAGGAACAGTTACCGTTTGAACAGGGCTTTCTTTCAGGTTGTCGAGATCGAATGCCTGAACGCTCACCGTTATCGAACTGGCGCAACTGCTAAAATTGTAGGAGAACTGACCGTTTTCATCGGCAAACGCAGCCCCAAAGTTCACAATAGCATAGCCGTTGGTAACCGGATTGTTATTGCAATCGACTATTGTTCCTGTCACCGTATGAATGCCGGCGTTCGAATTCGTCACAATAATGGGTGGCAATTCAGTATTAGAATTGAACGGACCCACTGTTTGCGTGTACAATACTGTGCCATTGCACTGGTCGTATGCGGTGATCGTCAACACAAACTCCTCCCCAACCATTACAGCGCCGCCGAAATGTCCGGCGCCATCCGTGTAAGCGTAGCCGGGCCATTCGGTAGAGGTAGTGGTGAGTGTTACCAGGGTATTACTAAACGGGTGCTCCAAATCATTGAGATACACATAACCGCTCAGGTATACCAGCGGCAGGCCGATGTCGCAGTTCCAGAATGAGAAATGTTTGACTTTACCCACATACTGATTGCCGTTTTTCTGGGCCGATCCTTCTTCTATCCAGCGTGCTTTGGCTGTATCGAAATACCACAAAGCAATTTCTGCAGGCGCTTGCGAGGCTTGCGAGGCGACGATGGGCATGGTCAGTTCCACTTCTTTGCCTTCCGCAATTTGCGCTTTGCCGCCTGCGCCTTCCAGTTCGACGGCCACCATGCCGTAGGTAGCAAGGGCTTGCTCATTACCGCCAGCATTGATGGCGCGCAGGTCGCCGGGCATAAACAGGCTCAGTGCATTGTCGGAGGGGTTGAGGTAGCGGGCAAATACGCGGATATTGCCGGAGGTATTGACAGAATTGGCCGGAAATTTCAGCGTCGGGCCGCCGGGCACATTGATTGTTCCACCCGAAGCGTTGTCAAAAGATCCTACCTGCACTTTTTTAATCAGTTGAATCGTAACCGTTTGCAGGGCTTCATCTTCTACGATGTAAGCACGGGAAAACTCAAAATACCCATCTTTGCTCACTGTAAGAATCGCGTCGCGGTCGGGCAGTTGTACCTTTTGGGTTCGGAAAACACCGTTGTCGTCCGTCGTGGCAGTTTGAGTGCCTGCCTGCACCTGTACTCCTGCAATGGGGACTCCCGATTCATCAATAATGCGTCCGGCAAAAGTCACATCTACCAGGCGGCCTTCCATATCAATTGGATCCTGGTTGCAGGCCCACCAACTGACCATACTCAAGAGCAGCAGCAGGGCGCCAAGGGTTACTTTCAGGTTTTTCATAATGGATATTCGTTTTTGTGAAATAATTCTGATTGTCGATTCCATTCACGCAGCCATTATCAGTAGGGTTGGGTAAGACTGATTTTTTTTTTCGCATCGCTTTTGTAGAATTATCTTCGCCGCCCGTTTACCGCTCACATTTTACACTTTTAATGCATGCAGTTTCAGGTCGTTTTTAACCTGTATCCGTTTTCAGAGCATCTCTCTTTGCCTTCCGCCAATATTGTGCAGCAGGACAAAGGCGGGCAACTGACGCATCTGGTGCAAAAAGCAACCGCTGCCACGGTGGTGTCGTACGGACTGGAACTGAGCCCCCTGCAACACCGGCTGCTGGGCATGATTGAGCAGTTGACGCCCAAAAACCTGGAAACCAAATACAAGGCGCCTAAAGCAAAAACGGCCGCCACACTCGAGCAACTGCTCTCAGATAAAGCCACCAAAGAGATAGTAGAGCGTTTCATTTTCTCCCAATTGGATGTCTTTCTGGATGAAATTGCCCGCAACCGCCTGCCCCTGACCATCGACGCCGAACGCAAAACGTTGGCTAAAGATGTACAAGTGGTGTTTCCGCGTGAAGAACTGGTGCCACACCTGTTTTTCAAAAAAACACCCGAAGGCATCGAATATCGCCTGCAACTGGGTACCGAAACCCAGCGCTGGAACCTGCGCGAACACAATGTCATGCCGCTCACTAACCTGGAACCAGCCTGGATTCTGGTCGACTACGCCCTGTTTCGCGTACCCGGCATCAATGGCAACATGGTGAAGCCTTTCCGGCAAAAAGATACCGTGCTGGTGCCTGCCCGTTCGGAACGCGAGTATTTCCGGAAAGTCATTGCCAAAAGTATTCGCCGCGGCCGCGTGGAAGCCGAAGGATTTCGGGTAGAAAAAGCGGAAACCCTGCGTTTTACCCGACTCGAAACGGTGGAGAACATCCTCGAAAACCGCTGGTTACTGAAGCCGGTGTTCGAATACGACGGCGCCGAATTTCAGTGGGGCGAGCGCCGCGACCGTGTCACATCCCTGGATATTCCGGACAACGACCAGGGTGAAATTGCCGTACATCTCATTTGTCGGGATGCAGAGAAAGAAATACAACACATTGATTTTCTGAAACATAACGGCCTGGAAGACGATGGCCGCACCATGAGTATCAGCCATTCAGGCGACGGGAAATATGCCAGTCTGCACAGCCTGCTCCAGTGGCTCGGCTACCATCGCCGCGCCCTGGAATCGGAAGGTTTTCGCATCATAGCGCCGCAAACCGACGGGCGCACCTTGTTTTTGGGCGCTTCCGATATTGCGGTGCAGTCGGAAGCCGCTGGCGACTGGTTTGATGTGCTGGGGCGCGTGACAGTGGGCGAATTCTCGTTTTCATTCCAGCGGCTGCTTCCTAACTTGCGGCGCAACGACCCGTTTTTCGAACTGCCCGACGGCACTTTTTTTCTTATCCCGGATGAGTGGTTTGCACGCTATGCCGACCTGGCAGGTGTGTTGCAGGAACAGGGCGAACACCTGCGGCTGCCCAAATCGCTGTACACCGTTTTACAAAATACCGACGGCGAGGCGGAACCGGAAAAATACCCGCTCATACACCCCGAATCCGTTGAATATCAACCGTCTGAACACTTAAAAGCCACCTTGCGCCCGTATCAGTTGACAGGCGTAAAATGGCTGATCGGTCACTATCGCCACGGCTTCGGCGCCTGCCTGGCCGACGACATGGGCCTGGGTAAAACCCTGCAAACCATTGCCCTGCTCCTGCACGCCAAGGGAAACAAGGAGCAAACCAACGCTGCGCCACAGGCTTCCGGCATGGCCCAACTCGACTTGTTTGCCGATTACCGCGCCGAACTCCGCCCGCTGAATGCGCTGTTGTTATTGCCCGCCTCGCTGGTGTTCAACTGGCAGCAGGAATTGATGCGTTTTGCGCCCTCGCTGTTTACATATGCCCACCTGGGCCCTAAGCGCCTGCGCGACGCCCGCGCCATTGGCGCCCACGATGTGGTGCTCACCACGTACCACACGGCTTTGCAGGACCTCGATTTGCTGGAAAAAGTAAACTGGCATTTTATCGTACTCGACGAAAGTCAGCAGATCAAGAACCGCGATTCTGAAATTTCCAAAATGGCCAGAAGCCTGCGCGCAGATTGCCGGATTTCACTATCGGGCACCCCCATCGAAAACTCACTGGCCGATTTGTGGACGCAGATGGAATTTATCAACCCCGCCACGCTGGGGGCTTACCGCCAGTTTCGCGAGCAGTTTCAGACACCGATCGAAAAACAGGGCGATGAAAAGGCCAAAGCGCGCCTGTTCAGTCGCGTGCAGCCGTTTTTCCTGCGCCGCACCAAAGAAGAGGTAGCGCCCGATTTGCCGGAACTGACGACCCAGGTTTTTTATTCTGAAATGTCGGCCGACCAGAAAAAATACTACGAACAGGTAAAATCGGCCATGCGCAACCAGATTTTGTCGCTGTTCGATGACCCGAAAACACGTCTTCAAGCCTTGCAGGCACTCACCCGCCTGCGACAAATTGCCAACCACCCGCGGCTGGCCGACCCCGATTACCTCGGCTCCAGCGCCAAGATGGACGACGTGCTGGCACAGTGGGATGTGATCCGCCGCGCCGGGCATAAAGCGTTGTTCTTCAGCAGTTATGAAAAACACCTGCAACTGTACCGCAGCGTTTGGGAGGCCGAAAAACAGCCCTACGCCTGGCTCACCGGCGATGTGTCGCAAGCCGACCGCGGCGCTGCCGTGCAACGTTTTCAGACGGATGCCGACGTACAGGCATTTTTTATGACGCTCGGCGCTGGCGGCGTGGGTTTGAACCTCACCGCGGCTGATTATGTTTTTCTGCTCGACCCCTGGTGGAATCCGGCCAAGGAAGATCAGGCCATTGCGCGCGCGCACCGCATCGGCCGCATGCACCCCGTGACGGCTGTGCGCTTCATCAGCCACGGCACCATTGAGGAAAAAATCCTGCAATTGCAGGAACGAAAAAGAGCCCTGGGGAAAGATTTGTTCGCCACTGCCGACTCCGATTACCCGCATCTGGACAGAGAAGACGTGGAAATGCTGCTGCAATAAGAGTCCTGAGTCGTAAGTCCTGAGTCCTGAGTCCTGAGTCGTAAGTCCTGAGTCCTGAGTCGTAAGTCCTGAGTCGTAAGTCCTCAGTCGGCAGTCAAGAGTCGACAGTCAACAGTCATAGTGAGCAGCCAGTGAGAAACGATCCCTGATAACCGATAACAGATAACCAATAACTGATAACAAAATGATGAAGTCAAGCATTTATTACTTCTTCCTGGCGCTGTCCACCCTGCTGGCACTCACATCCTGCGGCGCAGATCCGGCGCCCGAAAGCAGTAAGCCCAATGCCGTAACCACGCCGCAACCGGCACAGGATCAGACATCTACGCCCGGCCCTTCTGCTGTGCCGGAACCACCCTTCGTCAAGGAAGGCGAACTGGCGCTGCTCGACCCCACGGGCAAAAAAGTGCTAGCCAAACTCGATATAGAAATTGCCGAAGTATCGCAGGAACGCGAGCAAGGACTGATGTACCGTAAAAGTATGCTCGACAAGCAGGGCATGCTCTTTCTGTTTGAGTTTCAAGAGGAGCAAAGTTTCTGGATGCACAATACCTATATCCCGCTGGACATCATTTACCTGAACGACAAACTGGAAATCGTTTCGATTCAGAAAAACGCCCAGCCAATGAGCGACAAGCCTTTGCCCTCGGGCAAACCGGCGCAGTACGTGCTGGAAATCAACGGCGGGCTGAGTGACAAACTCGGACTCAAGCCAGGCATGAAGGCGGCTTGGCAGGATTACGTGAATAGTAGGGAAGTGGGAGGATATAATGGGTTGTGAGTCAATGAAGTATGTTTAAATAAAAAGAAACGCCTCTTAGTTTGCCGAAGTCCTGCGGTACCGCAGGCAATTTATGAAGGCAAGTGAGGGGGCTTTTTTTGAGTACGTCTGAAATACACAAATACCGTTAGCAGCAATGCAACGGAAGCAACTCCTCCTAAAATCCACCACCAGGAAAATGGCGGCTCCGTTAACGCTTTGGGTAACGCCCTTGAGTCGCCTATTACAATAAACGAAGCCCAATAAATAGGTTTGGCAAATTCAGAATGAGTGGAACGCAAAAAATCGAGTTTAGCCTGTTGTAATGCCCGGTCGACAGGCAGATCAGATTGTAATGACTGGTAAAAATTTTGCATAATTTGCGCAGTAGACAAATCATTGACACGCCACAGGCTGCTTACCAGCGTAGGACAACCGGCATAAGTAAACGCCCGAGCAAGGCTCATGACGCCTTCGCCATTCGCCACCTTGCCATTTCCACTGTTGCATGCGCTGAGCACAACCATTCGGGCATTGAGCCTGAAATTGTACAGTTCTGATGCAAAGAGCCTATTTTCGCCCCCCTGCACATCCGGCTGAAACACCAGATGTGACCTCATCGGGTTTTGCTGATCGAGTACGCCGTGTAATGCGAGGTGAATGATACCGCTTTCAGAAGCATGCTTGGTAAAATTTTCTTTTGTAGCCGCTTCATTCAGCCATGTTTTTCCAGAGAACAAGCGCCCGACGGCTTTTATTTCTTCCGGCGCATGTGGGAGCAATCCAAGGTCGCGCATGGCAACCAACTGTACGGTGTCCATCTTACCATCCTGGTAATTGGTACCGAAGCCTGAAAAATGGGAAGAAATTGCGCCGGCATCCATCCCTGCCGCAGGAGATGTGCTAGCCGACCATCGAGTGCTTACCGCATATTTTTTAAGCAGGTAAGGCATATCAATATCCAACCAACTTCCGGAATGTTGTTCGGTGAGCAATGCGTCAAAAGGGATCAGCCCCAGTAGTCCATCAGGAACCAGTACCAGTCGATTGGCAGTTGTTCCGGCAAGTGCGGGCTTCAACAACAAACGATACAATTCCGGTGCTGTTTCCAGGAAATACCGTTCGGCCACTGTCGATGAATCTTTCACAAATTCCCAATTGCTGACAGATTGGTAAAATCTATTCAGGGTACTGTCGAAATGCGCATCCTTAGGGATCAAAAATGAGCGTATGCTGTTTTTCGAAACTGCGAACGCATAGAATGTCTTTTCGCCGGCCAGGTATTGTATTAACAGTGCTTGTTCATCGAGTTGCGCCCTGATTTGCGACAGGGATATTTGCCGGGAAAACGCATATTTCAAGGCGTAATAACGAGGAAAGCGTGTTTGAATATTGCTTTTCAAGCGTTCCAGACTCAAGTTCAGGGCATTGAGTTTTGTTTGTAAACTGTCTGTTCCCGGCGATTCGTACAAGTCTTTTTCTACCTTCCCAACCGCTTCCTGCAATTCGTTTTCCTGTTGTAAAACACTGTCTGGAATACCTGAAATGTGCAGGATATCGCGGTCATATAAGGCTTCTGACATGACTGCCGCTTTGGCGCGTTCTGCAAAAAGGAATGCCTTTTCCACATATTCCTGAGTGCTGGAAGCCTGCGCTAACGCCAGGAAGCATTGTACGCCTCCTTCCACAACGAGTTGCATGAACTCGTATAACTCGAGTTTGGAGGATTCATTAGAATAGGAAAGGCGCATTTTTTCGGCGTACTGCAACCCGGATTCGAAAGCAGCCACCGCATCGAGCAGGTTGTCGCGGTTTCCGTTTTTTTGATATTGCCGAAGCAACGTCGTGCCTTTCCCTTCCAGGCTGCCAAGTGTAGAAAAATCGCTTTCGTGGATATTCGAAGCCTCCAAACCAGATGTGCCGCGTTTTCGCAGGACCTTATCGAACCAGAAAAGCGCTGTATTCAAGTCGTCGTCAGCCAGGTGTATTTTCCCTGCAAGGTGAATAATGCGGTTGTATTCAGCGTCGTCTTCCGGGTATCCGTTTGCCTTTAAGGCTTTCCTTATATGGATCAACGCCTCGGGAATCTTGCCTGTCTGGAGATAAACATTCGCATATTGATAATAGATGTCCGTTTCATCTTCCGGGTCCTTGGGGAGCAGTTGTGCCTGTTGCAGTATCCACAGCGCACTGTCGGGCATCTGGAGTTGCATGTACGCCTTTGAAAATTGTATATAGCCCTGCACGTAGTCGTGTTGCAGGGCAATAGAACGCCTGAAATAATCGAGCGCCCTGGGGTCGTACATGCTCTTGTAACAGTCGCCGACATAACCCAATGCTTGTGGAATTCTATTGGGCTGATTGGCCTTTTCTGCGTATTGAAGTCCCTTTAGCAAGAAAGGCAATGCTTTGGCATGATTCCCCTGATTCCAATATACCCTACCAAGCGACACGTAGTAATTTCTCAATAATTCGGTATCCTTCCACCTTTCTTTCTCTTCCACTTTTTCCTGCTGATATATCTTTTCTGCCAGTGGCAGTCCTGTCTCGTAGAATTGAATAGACTTATTCTTGGCGCCAATGTAATCGCAATCTGCTGCAAGCCAACTCAGCAACCAGGCCCGGAGATAAGGTGAAAGTGTTTTTTTGCTGATTTCTTTTTCAAGAAATTCAACGGCGGTCTGCTCGCCGCCATTTTCACACAAGCAATTTTCAAGTTTGAAATATATTTTTCTTAGTGTTGTATCACGGTTCAGGGGTGGTTTCGAAGCAATGTATTCCTTCAATAAAGGAATCGCTTCTTCACATTTACCCTGGTCGACTAATTGGGCGACATATTCGTATTTCGCTTCCCAGTCGATTTGATCAGGCGGGCTTACATGCTGAAAACTGCTGATAGCCAGCAGGGCTATCAGCAGTTTGGTGAGCAATAACAGATTTTTGAGGCGTCGTTTTAACTTATATTGCATGCGTTAAAATTAGGAATGTTTGTGTCGATGCCAATGCCAGTGTAATATCCGGCACAAGCAATCCCGCCACCAGATTTTTTTCTTTTTGCAGCCCGGACATGAGGCATGTGGCGCCGGACAGTAACTCTTTTCACAAAAACAGTGTCTTTTTACTTTGTCGAGGATGTGGGTGGCTTCCAGGTTGGTGTATATTGTATCCTGTACTTGATCGCCGATAAAAACAATACCTACTTTTGGCTGAATCAGTGTGCCAGCAGCAAGGCAGTCCTGTTTTTTGATTTTGAAACTGAATCCATCTATAGTTTGACGGGGGTCAATATCGGGCTGCTTCATACCGGGCAACATAATGCTGTCTATCACAAACATCGCATCTAAAGAGTCATAACGAATTGATTTGTTGATTCTGAAGGTACGATTTACAGGCATATACAGGGTGGGTAGAATAAGCCCCTGATAGTTTAAAAAACTTACTGTCACAGTTTTTGCAGGAGCCGATCCAAGATTTTGAAATTTGACATTGTATGTCAGCCATTCATCAATCTGGCAAGGACAAAGCGTATCCTTGTCTACCTTTAAATTATTAGGATCATGGGGAGCGCCGCTAACTTCTAACTTTGTTGATGTTTCAATAACGTTTGGATTAATACCCATGGAAGCCTTAAATTCCGTTTCAGTCAATGTATCCAGCGCATCACCTGTTTTTTTGAAAATTAAATGCAAAACGGTTACTCCATTATCCGGTCTTAATTTGGGTGCTACTGTCAGGGTGCCATTTTTACCATCCAAAACCTGATTAACGTATCTCCAGCCTTGGCCTTGACTGCCTCCATCCATGCTGAAAATATTGTCACCTATAGCCCCTGCATATTCAAGCGCGGTGTTATCAAAATTAATTTGAATGGGTTGGTCGTTTTGCTTCCAGTCGCTTGCCACCAATGTTATGAAAATCCAGGGGGTATCTGGCTGTTGAACGTAAGTTTTTTCCGTATTATGTGCTACAGGTTCAACGTAATATTTATTATCGAACCCAAAGGGGCTCCAGGAGGGAACAAGGTAGAAAATAGTTGATTCTGGATTAATTTTTCTGATAGTCTTATAAATCGGCATGCTAGCCGGAGGGCTTGAGCAGTTATTATAACTCAAGTTTAATATCGTTGAACCGTTGTTTCCGGGCTCTCGAACAATCCCTGTTTTGATAGGGCCTCCTTTTCTGGTTATATAATATGTTAACCTATAAAAACCGGGTGGAATGGGAAGTTCCGTAATTGTCTCCGGTTTATTTTTGGGGATGATTTCTGACCAGAAATACGAGCCACTGGCAGGTTCACCATTCGGATTAGCGACTATTTTATCAAGCCTGTAAAATACCCCAACCGACGTAACTTCCAGAAGAGGATCATCAATTTTATCAAAATCAAAAGTAGATTTAATCTCTACATCACAATCTTTTGGCGTAAATTCTACATTGAGTTGGCCGTACACAGATTCGATCAGGCTCAGATTCCAGAGCAGAATCAATAAAGCAAGTTTACTTACAGAAAATCTTATTGTGTAGTGTTTCATAGGGCTGAATTTTTTCAGGACTGAATGCAAATATAAAATTCTTTCTGATTCGGAAAAATTTTGTTAGAAGCGGCGGCCACTTGGGCCGCCGCCTCAAAAGCGGTTCTTTGGGATATACCGGCGGCTTTTAGTCCTTGCACAGGTTAAGCACGAAACAGGCATCCGCATGGCCTGTGTAACAGATCGTGTAACACACCGGACCAAATTTCAGCAAATACTTGCCTGCTTTGGCGCCGCGGTTGTACAGTACAATTTCGCGGGTAACACAGGTCGGAACGCCATGCTGGCAAGGGCCGATCGTGCCGAAGCACAGGGCGCCACGGGGGTGTACCTCTACGGAAGGGAATCCGTCGGGCAAGGTGGCTACGGGATTGCCGAATTCATCGGTGACGGTAATCTGTCCGATCATCACATTTTCGAATGCAATATTGGAATAGCCGTTACAAACGGTAATTGTTGCCACCTCGAAACCGTTGCTTTCCATGCCGTCGCACTTGCTGTCGCCCCATTTTACAGAAAAATGCGGCTCGGCGTGCGGGAGTTTCAATACTTCGCAGCCACATTCGTCGGGGCGCGGATTACAGGGTACGAGCGCGTTGACTTTCGATGCGGCGAGATGGTTGTAATAAGCATCTACGCTGGCAGCTGCCCGTGCGCAAGGGTCGAAGGGTTTGCGTTCCTGATCGTCCTTGTTGATTTCTGTGGATTCGAGTTCTTTTTGAGTCTTGGACATTGGGTGATTTTTTTTGAGTTTTGCCTACTCTGTTTCAGGCTTTTCGGCTTTGGCCCGGCCAGATGTTGCTCCGGCCATCCAGTTGGTTGAATTCAGAAAAATCAACCGCTTGTAATGGAATAAGTCAAAAGCCCACCCAATGTGACAACTTGATGAAAAAAAATTTTAGGGCGCAGGTTTTCGGAAAAAAGAATGGTCGATGGAGCGCCAGAATCGTACTTTAACTAAACTCATTCCTGAAAAAACGTCACAAAATGCATCTCGAAGTATTATATGAATACGAACAGGGAATACTACATTTGTCGATATAAGCGCTGCATACCTTATGAATTCGACACCTGATTCCCCGGATAAAAATTTTGGACTAACACAAGCGGAGTTTGATATTTTACTTGAAAAACTTCGACAAGGCGACAATGAATTGTTCGAAAAAATATTCCTGGCCCAGTTTGGCCACCATAAAAAGTTTCTGAAAACAAATTTCAAGGTGCAGGATTGCAATGCACATGATGCGGTGATGGAGGCCCTGCTTCGTTTCCGCCAATTACTGATTGACGGGAAACTCCGGTATGACAATTTGCAAGGATATTTACTTATGATCGTTAAAGCGATCTACCTGAAGAATTTTACGAACAACAGAGAGTTACCAACTGACGAATTTGTTGAAGTTGTATCATGGCTGGAAATAGAACCATTTGATGAAGAAAGTTTGGACAGTCTGGAAAAAGCATGGCAAAAACTGGAGGATTTGTGCCGGCAGTTGCTAAAAGGTTTTTACTATGACCGCACCGATCTCAGAACACTGACTGTACAATTGAATGTTTCATCCGAGGCGAATACCCGAAAACAGAAAGAACGCTGTATCAAAAAATTGCGATCGCATTTTTTAAATTTGTTTTAATAATCTAATCAACCTACCCATGAGAAAAAGTATACGGGAGCAACTTAAAAATCAAAACTTGCCTGATGACGATCTCTCCGATGACGAACAGCAATTGCTTCGGCAAATGCTGGATCGGCAACTGGCAAAAAAATGGACCGAAGAACTTAAAAAACAAGGGATACATCGAATACCGCCCATGAAGCCGCTTCGTTCTCGCATGCTGCCCTGGGCCACCGTAGCCGCTTTTCTTCTCCTTGGCGCATTCGGGTGGTGGTGGCTGACACAGCCTCCTGTACCACAAAAAATGGCAGCCCAGTACCTGGAGCAACCTTTTCCCTGGAGCGAATCCATTAGAGATGGCAATGGAAATATCAACCAGCAACGCACACGCAGCCAGCAAGCCTATCAAAATGGTGATTACAAAGCGGCACTGGAAGACATTGCTCCGCTTATTTCTGAAGGACGAAAGGAGGATTTATTTCTGGCCGGACTCTGCCATCAGAGCCTATCGCAATACACAGAAGCCGTATCACTTTTGGAGAAAGTCAGGACTGCTGACCCCTCTTTTTACCACGACGAAATCAACTGGTACCTCGGACTCAATTATGTGATGCTTCGCGACAATGAAAATGCCCGTGTGGCACTACAACGAGTAGTCAACAGCAGCAGCAGCCGAAACAAGCAAGCAGCACTCGAATTGTTGGAAAAGTTGAGATGATAAGCGCCTCTCAATGACACTTAAAATAATCAAACGGCTCCAAACAGTCCAGACACTTAAACAGCGCCTTACAAGCCGTTGACCCAAACTGCGACACCATTTCCGTGCGGGTGGAATGACAAAACGGACATTCCAGCGCGCGGTGTTCTCCTGTAAGCGCTTTTTTATCCATACTCGCTTCGGCGGGCGGCGCGATGCCGTATTCAGCCAGTTTTCGGCGGCCGTCGGCACTGAGCCAGTCGGTCGTCCAGGCCGGACTGAGAACGGTAGTTACGCGGCTTTTGTTGAACCCGGCTTCCTGCAAGGCAGCGCGGATATTTACCTCAATCATGTGCATGGCCGGGCAGCCGCTGTAGGTGGGCGTAATGACGACCTCCACCTCGCCATCGGGGTGCTGTACGACATCCCGAATGATGCCCAGGTCGCGTATGGTGAGTACCGGAATTTCCGGGTCGAAAACCGTATCGAGCGAACGGTTGATTTGGTCGAGCACCTGAAGAGCAGGCATTGTATCTGAATTTTGAGGTAAAGTTATCCCATCTGCTTAAATAAAAAAACAGCCAAAGGGTATCTACCCTCTGGCTGTGACATTCCACAAGATTATTACGAAGATTGTACCAATGCGAGGCGAACGTGCCTGCTGCTGATAGCCAAAAAGCAGTAGGCGAATGTTCGGCGCCGCAGGAGTTTTTTTATGAGCGGGGTTGGAAGCAGGCGCCCGACTTTTCGGACGCCTGCGACCCGCTGTTTCGCTCCCCCATGCCCCCTTCAACGCTTTGAAAGAAACATTTTGGTGGAGGGGCGAACTTGTAAAGAGCAACTATTTCATTTTATTTAATCTGGATCATCTTGCGCGTGGCGCTGTCATTATCCGTTTGCAGGGTGTAGGTAAGCAGTCCATTGACGTTCACCATACTGCGGTCGATCGGGAAAGAATTGTATCCTTTGCTGAATTTGCCGCGTTGCAGGTGAATCAGGTGGCCTGCTTCGTCGTAAATGCTCAGGGTAGCCTGTGTATCTTCCGGCAGGTGGAATCCGATAACGGTACTGCTCATGAACGGATTCGGCATATTCTGGTACAGTTCGAATCCTACACCGGTGATCGTTGGACCATCCTTACCCTGGAAGCGGAACGTGATATCCAGTTTTTCGCCTTCTGCCGTGTAGGCTTCTGCCTTGGTGATGCGGCTGGAAACGCCCAGCATTTTGCTGATTTCACCCGATTTTCTGGCCTTGAAGCGCAGTGTGAAACGGGCTTGTTCGTTGCCATCCCAACTGGTTGTCAGGGCGCCTTCTTCCGAGAACAAAGCGAAGTTGTCGGTTTTCATGGCATCACCCGGTTTGATGTCTATCAGTTCCAGATCGCCGAAGTTCATGGTAAATTGATACCCTTGCACTTTCTGATCGGCTGTAAAGGTCACTTCAAACATTTCACCTGCTTTCACCATGCCGTTGTTGCTTTGCGTAGACGGTGCTTCCACATCGAAGACCAGGGCGCCGCTGCTGCGTTCTTCCGAACTCATCAGAGAGTTGGCAATTACAGAATTATTCACGTCGCCAATTTTGATGGCCACCATGCTATTCTCCATCTGGGTTCCTTGCAGATCCGATACCGTTTTGTTTTCCGGGAAAACAGACTGGAATGGATTGGCCGGGTTATCAAACTGGTAGTCGCGGTCGACGAAGCGCCAGGACGTGTTGTTCGGGAGGTCTTCGTAAATACCCAGGATCAGTTTGCGCAGTTCAACAATGTCGAAAGTTGTGATCGAACCCGAGCGGTTGGCGTCGGCAGCAATCATCTTATAAGGCGAAGCCAGCGGTTCGAGCCCCAGGATGTGTTTGTTGATCAGCACCAGGTCATACGTCGTCACACCATTCAGCGGATTGTTGTCTTTGGTAGGCGTAAGCGTGTAGTCTGACAGCGTTGGAATGGCTTCCGGGAACTCGAAGTAGCCCTGGTCGTTGGTCATTACGAACTGATTGAAGGCAGTACCATTGGGCGACTGACCCGACAATTCTACATCGCATTCCTCCAGGCCATAGTCCATTTCCGTTTGCATGACGCCTGCTACAGTAGCCTGTGTTTGTCCACCGCCGCAGTTGTTCAACGGGTCCTGGATGGTGATGATGGCAGAGCAATAATCTGCATTACCCGCCTGATCCATTGCCCACAACTGTACGGTTTGCTGTCCTATATCCGAACAATCGAATACGATGGAAATAATCGGCTGCCCGTTGTTGTCGAGCGGGAATTGCTGTGGCCCGCCTGCTGTCTGTATCCCGAATGTCAGGTTTTCTTCCGGTGTGCAGTTGTCATCTGCCTGCAGGAGGAAATCGCTGGCAAAAAGCGTCACCATTCCTGTCGGCATCAGGGTAACACCCCACCCGCCCTGGCAGAAGATAGAAGGTGGTTTGCAATCGCGCACCACGATGGTGTATTCGCATACACTTTCGTTGCCACAACCGTCGCCGACGATCCATTTGATTTTGTGTACACCGTGTGGCAATTCAGGCAGCACGTAGTTGCCCGGCGAACCGGCAGTGTTCCAGCGCACGCCTGCGGTCAGGCTGCCGTTGACAACCGAAGTTTGCAGGGTAAAGCGGTATTTCTGGTTGAGCGCTACATTGCGTTCATCGAAGTTGCGCACCGTACCACCTGCGAAGTTGGCCGTATTGGCATTGTTGTACCGAACGGTGCCATCGGCTGGCGGGTTAGTGCTGCTTACCACCGTTTC
Organism: Saprospiraceae bacterium; assembly: GCA_016787415.1. Lineage (GTDB taxonomy): Bacteria > Bacteroidota > Bacteroidia > Chitinophagales > Saprospiraceae > M3007. The sequence goes on from JAEUUT010000164.1 coordinate 31,062, forward strand.
CATGTTTCCATCGCCATCGAGGTCGAGGAACAACAGGTAGCGGACACTCAGGTTGGTACCCGAGCACAGGTCGGATGCGTTGATGTTGAGGTCGGCAGGCGCTTCGCACAAATCATGCATTTCGTTGTGCGTATCGTACCAGTACGACTCGTTCCACAGGCCGGGGTTGTTCGTGGTATTATCACAAATAGTATCTGGCGACGACGGGCAAATCATGACAGGTGGTTGATTATCAATCACTTTAATGATTTGCTTGTATTTATAGCACGATGTAGCGGCATTCCAGAAACTGCTATAATCAGTAGCCTGCGTATCGTTGGCATTAATTTTCACCACAGAAGACGTCCAGGGCGAAGGTGTTCCAGGGGCCGACACGATGGGGCCAGTCAGGTTGGCCGGCGCATCGGGCGTGGCACTCGGTGTCGGATTGGGCACGCTGGTACACAGGCTTTGCGGTGTGTAACTGCACCAGTTGATGACGGTCCAGGTTCGTTCGATTTTATAGCAGGCATCGGGCACTACGGTGAAAATCTGATCCTGGTAGGCTACGCCGAGCAGTTCGCAGTCTTCTCCATAGAAGGTTGGTTCGCCATAGATGCCATTGCCGTTGCAACTATTGATAACCACATCGTTCGGGAATTTGATACCGAATTTCTGGTCGTATGTCACCGTAATTTTCTGTGTGCAACTGCTCGACAGGCCGCGGCAGTCGTATGCACGGAAAGTACGTGTAATGATACCTCTGTTGCAGGTCGTGTCGAACTGGCTGTAGTTGGCCGAGTGCGTCAGTCCCTTGTGGTTCTGGTAATACTTGGTAGAGTCGAGGCAGCAGTTGTCGTACACATTTGGTACGCCATATGCCCACAGGCTCGGGTCGAAGTTTTCACAACTTACCGTCACATTCAGCGGCGGCTCGCAGATCGGTTTGATCTTGTCCTGTACTTCCACCTGGATGGTACATTCATTGAAGATGGGCGTTCCATCAGGGTAATGGCTGATATTACCAAGCGCATCTACCTGATACACCCGCAGAATGACATCTTGAACGGTACCTACTTCGCAGCAGTAGAATTTGATCGAATCGTTTTCTGCCGTTGCAATATCATATTCACATTCATTCAGGCCGGTAATACAACTGCTGTATGGCGGCACACGCCGGATGGTAAAAGTGACGTCGCCACAATTATCATACGAGCCCTGGTCGAAATTGGAGGCTGGAACAACTGCCACGCCCGCAAAATCGCATCCATTGTTCAGGGTGTAACAGTCGCTCGGGTCGTCGATGCCAATGGCAACAATAGTATACTGCGTGCACGAAGGAATCGGCGGAGCGTAGTCGTTTACGGTCAGTTCAAAGGAACAGGAACTCTGATTTCCACAGTTGTCCAAAGCAAAATAGGTCACATAGTGCGTACCCACGGGCAGGCATGGTGTATTGCCAAAAACAGCCAGGGTATCGCGGTCGCCGGTGTTGTTTCCGGGGAAATTATTGAGCGTTCCACTCAATACGATGGTGTTTACGATATTCTGGGTCGCCGGATCCACCACTTCAATTTCCGCTCTGACACTGGTAATTCTCGAGCATCCGTCGTCCACAATTACGTCGGGAAGGTTGATCGTTCCGCAGCAGGCGAATGGGTCGGTTGTGACAGAAATATCTGCCGGGCAATCGATGGTCGGGCCTGTGAGGTCGCGCACCCTGATATACTGGGTATGTGTGATGATATTGTTCGAGCACACATCGGTAGCCGTCCAGGTTCGGGTAATGTTATAGGAACCATCGCAGAGTGTAGCCACTACATCTATATGATTGAACGTAGCGAGGTTGCCCGGAGGCAGGTTGAATATGGTCGGCTGTCCTTGCAGCCCCTGGCTTTCGATCCATTCCGGCGTCGGATAGGCGCCGGTGATACAACTAAATGCAGGTTCGTCGAAATCGTCGTAGTTCGGAGGGAACATGAAATCTTCCAGTTCTACCGGGCGTAGCAGTTTGATGTTTTGCACGCAGGAAGTGCTGTTACCGCTTTGGTCAACGGCAGTCCAGGTACGCATAACGATGGCCGAAAAGCCCGTTTCGCAAGGCTGTGGTGTGGTCCAGTCGGTATAACTCAATGTTACGTCGCTGCAATAGTCAATCACGCCAGCCGGGGCCAGGTATTTGTTGTTGGGCAGGGCTACGAGCGGCGGCAAGGTCAGGTCGTTGGGGAAACCGACGGTGAAAATGCCGTTCATCCGGACATACAGGTTGATCAGTTCGATTTTGGAAATGTCGTTGCCTGCATTGGTATCGTTGATTCTCAAAATCCAGTTTCCGTTTGCCTGCTGGTTGTCAAAACTGCTGAACGAGCCCGCGCCATTCGGAATACGAACGCGAATATTGGTCGTCAGCGCAGGGCAGGTCATGGTATTGGCGCCCTCGTCGTCGAAGCGTGCCCAGATGGTGCTGGCGCCGCAACCGCTTACATTATCCCATACCTTTACAATGGTGCCCGAGGGGCTTTCCAGTTCGATATCCAGGTTGCCAAAAAATGCATCCTGCGATATTTTTAGCCCCAGGTCAACATCTTTTACAACAGCGCCATCAGGTCCGGAAACCGGAATCGTGAAACTTCTGGTCTGGAAATCCACCACATTTACAGGCAGTTCGGTGATAGAGAAGCGGAGTGTGGCTTCCGTTTCCTGCTCAAAAGTGGGCGAGAGTGGATAGTTGGCGGGAACAGTTACCGTGTTGCATTCCAGTACAGGCGGAACGTTGTCCATAATTTTCACATCACCGTAGCATTTATTCGTGGTAACTGGGTCGGTCACACGTACGCGGTAGGTTTTGCCAATATCGGCAGCGCCCACTACGGCCGGCACCCAGGGGCCATTACCATACGGAGGTGTTTTGTCGAGTTCGACGATGTAGTTATCATAACAACCGTACGGGCCGCCTTCCAGTACCTGGTCGGCCAGGATGACATCCGAGCAGCCTTCGCCCAGGGAAAAGTGTACAAGGTCGTTGCACACCAAACCCGTAATCGGGTTAGGGAAAGGTGCTACCGTTACTTTGAAGGAGCAGTCAGCAGGGTTGTTATTGGCATCCACGCAATGGAACGTATTGATCGTTTCGCCCACAGGGTAAGGTTGATTGGGTGCAATACCGGCCATTTGTTGGGGTACGCTGACAACTTCCCTGAAATATCCTACCGAACCGTTGTAGGAACGATCGGCAAATGTAGTACCGAAAGCATACTGCTTGCCCGCGCCGGGATTGGAGGAAACACGCAGGTTTCCATCATCTACCTGGCGGTTGCCTTCTGTATAGTTGAGCGGAGCGCCGCTTGTGCTGGTCAGGTAAATACCTTTCGTCTGACCGGGGTTCAATACAATACTGAAGCCGGTGATCGGGGTGCCTGAACCCGGAGAGACAGAAGTCACAGTACGGGTGCCTGCGAGTGTCCAGGCTGCCGGGTTGTTGGCATTACTTTGCCACGAACTGGAGGACGTTGTGTAGTACAACTCCATCTGCCAGGTACCCACATTCAGAGAAGGAGAGAAATTCGTAATGGTGAGCGGCGTATTGCCGATGTTTTTCACATCAAACATGACACCTGCCTGAGAGTTGTTGAAATCGATTGGATGCGAAACGGTACCACTGGCCGTGTAAGGGCAGTTGTCGGTGCAGGTAACGGAATAACTGTAGTTGACGGTGCATTCGCCCGGTTCGAGCGTGAGCGTCACGTCGCCGGGGCAGTTGAGTTGCGGAGAAGTGTTGTCCGTTACGGTAATGGTCTGATTGTCCGATGTTATGACGCCGTTGCCGCAGGGGTCGACGAGTTCCCAGGTAATGATATTGGTACCTACAGGCGTAGGAATGGTGGTAAAACCGGCATTATTAACAACAACAGCAGCGCCGCCGTTGATGCGGTATTGCAATTGGTAGCCGGCATTGCAGTTGTCGACAGAAAACGTAGGCAACTGAGTTGTTACATTGGCAAAACAACTGGGATTGCCCGGGCCTGTATAGGCACTCAGGTTGCCAGGTGCGTCGAGGACACAGGAAATTTTTGGTATCTGACGCACGATGGCCGACCAACCCGAAAACTGGGTGGCCGCATCTGTAATCAACTGAAAAGTAAGGCCTTCGCTGGCATTGGCCCCGACGGCTGCGATGCCGGTATTGGCGGTAATGGTGCCGGGGGTACTGATCCAGTTGCCGGGGGTGAAGTTGTTGAAGGTACCGTTTCCGGTACCAGCCACTAAGTTGGTACCTACGGTATTGCTGTTGTAAATATAGAAAGCATCCCAGTTTCCTTCCACCGAAAAGGAGGTAAATGACACCTGTATTTTGTGGGTGGCAGGATCGGAAGGCAAAAAGGTCACATTTGAGTTGGCATTAGGGCTGTAAGAGCCTGCCTGGCCGCCACTGTCAAAAAAATTGTAGTAGCAATTGCCGGGTGGATTGAGGGAGAATGGACTGCCCACTGTATTGCCATTGGCAGCCATTGAAACATTCGCTTGGGCGTGTAGTTGAATCCCTACCCACATTGATGCCACAATGAGCATCAGATATTTCCTATAAAAGTTGCTCTTTTTCATAAGAGGATGATTGTTGAAAATAAAAAGTGCGGATTATGCGCGCAGCACATACGGCTTTGCGGGCGATGTCCGATCATAGCCTTCGGACACCTCCAGTGAGATGTGTGTATAAGTATCCAGTTGCAAAAAGGGGTGTTCGGATTAGTTCGTAAGCGTCACGCGTGCCTCTTCGCGCAAGGCGCGCAGCACGATCTTGGAAGTGTAGGTTGCTTCTTTTGAGAAACCGAGCGTAGCGGCAGCCGGCAGGCCCAGGTCGAGCGATTCGGCCACTGTGGCGCCCCGGTCTATTTCCTGAATAATGGCCTTGAAATAGGACACCCGCCTGATGGTATTGTCATACAGGGGCGTTCCTTCCGTGATACCGGGAATCTGCTGGTTGAGCATAGCCACCTGGCTTTTCAACAAAGCAATGGCATCGGATGGCGATTTCCAGGAATACGCCTGGGGTTGAGGCTCCGTTTGGGGAGTCTGAGCCAGACATTGGTTTGCAAAAGCCAGCATGCCCGTCAGAAGCAATGCAAAGCGGAGCGACATCAACCAATGGCAGCCGTTTTGATACATTTTTTTCATGAGAAAAATGCGTTTAGTGAATGAAAACATTACATAAGTACATCCTCGGTGATAGTATATCCTAAGCCGAAGAGGCGGGAGGGGGATGATGAACAAAGGTGGTTTTCAGAGCGGGCGAACCCTTTATTTTGATGGCCACTGTGCATGGCCACTTTTTGTTTTTCTGACTTTTTCATAAGATTATTTTGTTGATTATGAGAGAATTGAAGTTTTAGGTTTCCATGCCCTCTCCCTGCTTTCAGAGAGAGAGGCATGGTCCCTATATGCTTCATAGTGTTGGCCAAATGGCCGTGATGATGAAAGATTAAATTGGATGATCTAGTGAGTGGTGAGTAGTGAGTGGTGAGTAGTGAGTAGTGAGTAGTGAGTAGTGAGTAGTGAGTAATTTGCTTTTGGCCACTCTATATCACTATGTCAAGGGCACCCTACTCACTACTCACTACTCACTACTCAC
>JAEUUT010000223.1 GCA_016787415.1 Saprospiraceae bacterium
CACCACTCACTACTCACTAAAGCGTATCTTGTACCGCCCGTCCAGTTCTTCCACTTTGTATTGGCCGGGTTGGAGTGTGTAAAATTTGAGACCGATGGCTCGTGCTATATCAAGTGGTATTTTACAGGGTTCCTGAAGCGAGAGTACGCCATGCCGCAGGTGGGTTTTCCAGATGTGTACGCAGAGCAGTTCACGGGCAAATACCATAGAGAGGCTCCTTCCTTGCTCTCCACTGATCAGTAATGCCTTGGCTCGTTTGCATTCGCGGCGAGCGCCGTCGACCGGTGTATTTCCCTTGCGTGCAGTGATTTTGCAAATGCCGGTTCCGCGGCAATCATTACTGGGCGACCCAAACACTACATCGCAACTCATCGACTTTTCCGTGGCTGTTTCACGCACCGGCTGGAGCAGGTTCCCAAAGGGATCATGTAGTCTGCCCGTTCCGGGGGCCGATTGATACGTTGAATAGTTTTTCATAATATTGTATGTTTTGAAATGAAGTGCCTGGGCGAATTCTTCTGTGCGAAGTCGCAGTTTATGCACCGATCAGATCGAGGCCGGTGATGCCGGATGTTACATGCTGGGTGTTGGAAGCGAAGCCGGAGAAGAAATTCGTATTCATGTCGTGGAAGTGTTTTTTCTTAATTTTTACACTTCAAAGGTCAGGCGACACGACAGGCTGTCTAAGGACACGAAACAGGGGTTGGTATCCCGGCTATTTTTACTCGTTTTTTTCGGTTTTTTATACTAAATAATTGATAATCAATTTTTTATACCTATTTTTTCACCCCTAAAATCGGGCGTTTTTATACAAAAAAAGCCCTTCTTCGGGGCCCTGGTCGTGGCATAGGGATAAAAAAAGGAGGCCGTTTTTTGACCAATGGTCAGAAAACGGCCTCCTTTTTTTATCCCCATGCCACGACTAAGAACTCATTTTTTCTTTTTGGAATTGTAAATCTTCAGTTCCAGGTTTCGAATAATCATATCCCACAGCGGCTCGTAAGGAATGATTTCCACCTCGTGCATTTGAGTAGCCGATTCGAGCGGTACGGTGAGCAGGTTTTTATGGAAGCGATCGGCCTTGCGCAATACGGCTTCGCGGTGGAAATTGACAAGCGGTATTTGCAGCAGCATTTTAATAAAACAATTGCTGCGGAACGTATCGTCTTCCTTCAGGTGGCGAGAGCGGTATTTTTCGATGGCATCGATGCGTTCGATGGCTTCGTCGTAGTCGCGGTCAGCAATGTTGAACAGGATTTGTGCAATGAGCACAGAAATATTCATCCCGCGCTTGTCCTTAATGTATTCATTTACTTCGTTGAGGAATTTGCCCACCCTGAATTTTCGGGCTTTTTCGCTCACCATTTCGTCGGGTATTTCACCGATCCGAATGAGAAACTGGACGTATGCCTCATAAATTTTCCACATTTCCACGATCTGGTGCGCCTGTTCGTTGAAACGCGGGTAGTTGGTGATTTTTTCATACAGCCGATACGCCTCCTCGTAGTGTCCGCTGTGCATAGCCAGTAGAAAGAACAGTTCCTGGAGTTTGTACCAGTTGAAGGTGCCTTCGGTAAAGAAGTATTCACAGCGGCCGATCACCTCCTGGCCTTTTTCAAACTCGCGCAATTGAAGATAACACACCACCAGGTTATAGTAAAACACCTGGAGCGGCAGGCCACTGTCGTACTCCTTCTTGTCGAAAAAGGCAATGGCGTCTTCGCAGAGCCGCGCCGTTTCGAAATAGTCGTTCGCACTGTTGTAAATGGTCAGTTGAATCATACGTCCGAACAGGTGGAGTTTGAAAGAATCACATTCCTTCATAAAACCCTCCAGTTCGGCATAATAAGTCTTGGCGAGGTCGGTTACCTCCGTTTTGGTTGATTTGCTGTTGGTGAACTGAATCATCAGTTCGGAATAATAGTTTTCGGCCTTGCTTTCCATCATCCAGATGTGCTCGTACCGAAAATATTTGTTCTTCGCATCCTGGTATTTCTCCATATCGCCTTCCACTACGCTGTACTGCAATTTGAGTACGCGCATGATGTCGAGCGTGAGTTCCGTAAATTCGAAGTGTATGGAATGTCGTTGCAGGCGCTCCAGCAGGTCGATGCCGGTAATTTTGGCATTACGTGTGAGCAACGTCATGGCAACCGACCATTTTTTATAACACTCATAGAATGCTTTTTGCCGCGACGAGAAGTTGGCCTCCTTGAAATCAAGCAGGAAAACCGAGTCGAGCAAACGCTCTTTGAGTTTGTTTTTTAGTCCGGTCAGGTTGGTGGCACTCTCCTGATCCCCAAAAAGAGTTTTGGCATCTTCATCGCTTTTTACCTTTTTGGAGATCAGTGCCTCATACAGGCGCTCCATCTTGGTATTTGGTTCGATGATGAATTTCATCATGCCGTCTCCCTTCATCTTGGTGGTATTCAAGAGGTTAGTGAGTTCGATCAAATCACGCATATAGGGTATGTGTATTAAAAAAAAATATAAAACATCCCGAGCCTTTACACGCTTTTTGAAGCGCATAAAAGCCGAAAGCATAATCCTGACAATGAGCCAGCCAGCCAGGTGTCACCTCGCTGTGATCGGAAATGGGAATTTTTTAGAATGACCTGAAAAAGGGAAAGGATTAAGCCGCGTGAGCGTTTAATCAAAGTGCTTGTCGAATCTCTTTCAAACCTAGGCGGATTACAGATTTGGGTGGATTTCGAGTACCCAAGGGAAGAAGATTAACGGGAACGAATGCACAAAAGTAAAATATATTTAATAAGTACATCTAATATTTGCGAAACAAAAATAAATCCAGTTTCTCTGGTTTGAAAGGAATGTGACAAAAATTCTGATTTTTGCGGCCAATTGGTTTCTTAGGGTTGATAAGGTTGATGAGGTTGATAAGGGTTGATAATTGGCGGCTCGGGGTAAGAGATGGATTGCTCATTCATCGAGCGGCTGAATATCAACCCTTATCAACCTCATCAACCCTTATCAACCCTCATCCCTCCCCTAACAAAATAACAGCCATCACATAATGACCACCACTGCTATTCCCTATACCGCATCCGGTTTGGAAAAAGACACCCTTTTGCACCTGTACGAACAACTGGTACGCCCTCGCCTGATTGAAGAAAAAATGCTCAACCTGCTCCGACAGGGCCGTATTTCCAAATGGTTTTCCGGCATCGGACAGGAGGCCATCAGCGTCGGGGCCGCCTGCGCCCTGCTGCCCGACGAAGTGATTTTTACCATGCACCGCAACCTCGGGGTATTTACCGCACGCGACATGCCGCTCGACCGCCTCTTTTGCCAATGGCAGGGCAAACGACTCGGCTACACCAAAAGCCGCGACCGCTCTTTCCACTTTGGCGCCATGGAACATGCCATCGTGGGCATGATTTCGCACCTGGGTCCGCAACTCTCGCTGGCTGCCGGCGTAGCCATGGCCCACAAACAACGCAAGCAAGGCCGCGTATCGCTGGCATTTACCGGCGAAGGCGCTACCAGCCAGGGCGAATTCCACGAAGCGCTCAATGTGGCTTCCGTGTGGAAATTGCCGGTAATATTCCTGATCGAAAACAACGGATACGGCCTATCTACCCGCCCCAATGAACAATATGCCTGCAAAGACCTCATCGATCGTGCGGCTGGCTACGGTATGCGCTCGGCCAAAATCGATGGCAACAACATTATTGAGGTATTTACCACGATCCGGAAAATTGCTGCCGAACTGCGCGAAAACCCAGAGCCATTCCTGCTCGAATGCGTCACCTTCCGTATGCGCGGCCACGAAGAAGCCAGTGGCACCAAATACGTGCCGCAGGAATTGATGGACGCCTGGGCGCAGAAAGACCCCATCGACAACTACGAAAAATGGCTGCTGGAAGAAAAAATACTTACCGAAGCGCAAGCCAAAGCCCTGAAAGAGCGATATAAAAAAGACATTCAGAAAGCCGTAGATGTCATGTTTGCCGAACCAGAACCGGTGGCTGATACGGCCGAGGAACTGGCCGACGTGTATGCGCCAGCGCCAGCCGTTACGCCGCCAACCCAGCCCGGCCGCGAACTCCGCTTCATCGACGCCCTCAGCGACGGCCTCCGCGAGGCCATGAAACGCCACCCCGAACTGGTGCTCATGGGCCAGGATATTGCCGATTATGGCGGCGTTTTCAAAATTACCAATGGGTTTGTGCCGGAATTTGGCAAGGATCGGGTGCGCAACACCCCGCTTTGCGAAAGCGCTATCGTCGGCATAGGCCTGGGCCTGAGCATGAAAGGCATAAAAAGCATGGTGGAAATGCAGTTTGCCGACTTCGTCACCTGCGGCTTCAACCAGATCGTCAACAACCTCGCCAAACTGCACTGGCGCTGGGGCCAAACGGCCGATATGGTGGTGCGGATGCCGACAGGCGGCGGTACGGGCGCAGGGCCATTTCACTCTCAGTCGAACGAAGCCTGGTTCACGCATGTACCGGGCCTGAAAGTTGTATATCCCAGCACGCCTGCCGATGCGAAGGGCCTTTTGCTCGCAGCGTTTGAAGACCCCAACCCGGTGATGTTTTTCGAGCATAAAGCGCTGTATCGCTCGGAAAGCGGCCTGGTTCCCGAAGGTTTTTACACGGTGGAAATCGGAAAAGCCCGGCAGGTGCGCAGCGGCTCCGAGGTAAGTATCCTCACCTATGGTATGGGTGTACGCTGGGCAGAAGCCGCTGCCGACGCCTTAGGCATCGACGCCGATATTGTCGACCTGCGTTCGCTGGTGCCGCTCGATTATGAAGCCATTACCCAATCTGTGAAAAAAACCAACCGCGTCCTGATTCTTCATGAAGACACGCTGTTTGGTGGTATCGGCGGCGAAATTGCGGCCTGGATTTCAGAAAATCTGTTCGAATACCTTGATGCGCCAGTGCTCCGGGCCGCCAGTCTCGATACGCCGGTGCCCTTTGCCATCCCGCTGGAACAGAACTTTTTCCCGCTGGAACGGATGAAGGAGCAACTTCAAAAGTTGAGGAAGTATTAAAAGAGGTGTTTTGGTGTTTTGGTGTTTTGGTGTTTTGGTGTTTTGGTGTTTTGGAAATGCGTTGCCCTCGGTATTTCGGATTAGTTTCGATATTCTATTTTCAAATACCAAGTGCAACGCATTTCCAAAACACAAAAACACCAAAACACCAAAACACAAAAACACAAAAACACAAAAACACCTCCTACAAGCACTCCGCAATCCTCGCCGCCAGTTCTTTCAACTCCTCTGCCGACATATCCACTTTGGCGGAGCCTTGAAAGCGCACATCTTCCAAACTATTGAAAGGAATCAGGTGTACGTGCGTATGGCGCACTTCATCGCCGATGACCACCACGGCTACCCGTTTGCAGGGGACGGCTTTTTTGACGGCATGCGCCACTTTTTTGGCAAATAGCCACAGCCCGGTGTACAAGTCATCTTCTACATCGAAAATATAGTCGATCTCCTGCTTCGTGATGCACAAGGTGTGCCCTTTGGCTTGCGGGCGCACATCCAGAAATGCCAGATAATCGTCGGTTTCGGCAATTTTATGGCACGGAATCTCTCCGTTGACAATGCGGGTGAAAATGCTGGACATGTTTAGTTATTGGTTATTGGTTATTAGTTATCAGGGGTGGTAAACAGTCCTGAGTCGTCAGTCCTGAGTCCTAAGTCCGTAGAGTACACGTTGATACCCATGGCATTGTTAAGTTGAGTGGCCAAAAGTAGAAACGCGTACTCTACGGACTCAGGACTTAGGACTCAGGACTTAGGACTCAATTACCCGACGGATATTCCCATCACTTCAAACTCCATGGCGCCGGCGGGCGTCGACACTTTGGCGATTTCGCCGACAGTTTTGCCGAGCAGGCCCTGGCCGATCGGAGAGGTAACGGAAATGCGCATTTGTTTTGCATCTGCCTCGGTTTCGGACACGAGTTTATAGGTCATTTCCTTTCCGGTTTTCAAGTTTTTGATGGTCACATTGGAAAGGATCGCCACTTTCGAACTATCGAGTTGCGATTCGTCTATGATACGCGCATTGGAGAGAATGGTCTCCAATTCGTTGATTTTGAATTCCAACAGGCCCTGCGCATCTTTTGCAGCATCGTATTCGGCATTTTCCGACAAATCGCCTTGCGAACGCGCTTCGGCAATAGCGCGGGCTGCTTCCTGGCGGCCGGTAGTTTTCAGTTCATCCAACTCGGAGCGCAGCCGGTCGTAGCCGGTCTGTGTCAGATAGGTGTAGTTTGCCATATTCAACGGTATTAAAGGTTAAAAAAATCCTCTTTGGTTAGGTTAAAAAAGGCTTATCCATCCATGCAGGAGGATAAACCTTGTGTTTTTTTTCCATACAGACTAAAAAACAGGAACGTTCCTATCGGGCAGATAGAAACGTTCCTGTTGTAAAATCGTGCTGCAAAGGTAAGGCAATTTTCAATGCAATGAAAGAGTGCCTCTTTTTTTTCTACAAATCGATACGCAAGCCGACGCCATGAATGCCGTTGTACACAGCGGTGGCACGGTAGGAATAATCGAGTGTCAGGCGGCTGTCAGACCCTTTTTTGAAGGGGATAGATGCCGTAAAACCGGCACTCACGCCATTATCGAGTGTGGCTTCGGTACTTCCTATCGCCGTACCCAATTCTGCCTTATAGGCAACGCGCAGGCCGAAATTCTGGCCAACGGTCAGTTCCAGTCCACCACCTACCTGGTCGCGTGAAAAAGCATTCGAAGTAAAGTTGCCAATCAGAGAGAGTCTGTTCGATTTGCCCAGCAACCAGTCGTTCGAAAAACCGATATTGAGTTGGGAGGGCAATTCGTATGCAGACGAGCGCTGATAGTAAGTCACCGGGAATTCCCAGGTCTGGTTCGGATTCGGACGTTGTGTCGACAAACCTTCGCCGGTGAATTTCATTTTGCTACCGATATTCCGCAGCGAGATTCCGAATTTGAAGTTGTCGTTTTCGCCCGTTACATACTGAACGCCTGCATCGAGTGCCATGGCGCGCGCGCCTACGTTGGTGATCGATTCATTGACGAATTTGAAAGTAACGCCTACGGAAACCTTGTTGGCAAACAAATGGGAGTAAGACAATCCCATATTGAAATAGGAAGGACTGTACGTAGCCCCGGTGCCGCCTGGAATATCCTCGCTGGTAGAGAAAAAGTCGCCCAAATCCATCGATACCAGAGAAATACCAAATACGCCGCCGCCCGAACCGATATGCTGTCCGAATGAAAGAGCATTCATGTTAATATCGGCGATATAGCGCGCATGGCTGAGTTGAATCTGCGTTTTTTTGATGCGAGAAAGCCCTGCTACATTCAGGTACATGGCTTCGGCGCCCGACACGCTGGAGGTATTCAGCGAGTGCAGGCCTGCGCTGCGTGCCCATGGGTTGAGCAGAAGTTGGTTGGCGCCCGCCTCCCCTTGCCGGTCCGGGTTGCCTGCCATGACTGCACCGGAAGCCGCCAGGCAAAAACACAGTAGTAGTGAGTATGTATATTTCATAATTGATTTCGAAAATGAAATAATTCCGGAGACATCTCCGGATAGTGAATGGAAGTAGGCGCCGGAGTTTCGCTTCCCTTTGTTTGGGGGCGAAACTCCGGCTGCCTGGCGTCGCGCTAGAGTCCTGAGGGGTCAAACTGTCGGGCTACCCCAAACCATTTGACCGTTCGGGTACCCAGATCGGGCGCCTGAATATTGATCAGGTAAACGCCACTCGCTACAGGGATACCCTTGCTGTTTTTCAAATCCCACTCCAGATCCGGCGTAATTTGCTGGTATGGCTGGTACACCTCGTTGCGCTCATACTTGCGGATGAATTTGCCATCCAGCGAGTAGATCGTAACGGTGCATTTACCGGGCAGGTTGGTAATTTTGATGGTGTTCGAGTACTGCGAGGTTTCGTACTGCGAGAAACCGTAGTACGGATTGGGCACTGCCTTGATCGAGTCGAGTGCATTGCCAACCTGCACCTGATCAAGCCCTGTAGGCTGCTGGTTGCGGGTAGAGAAACGATATTTCGGGTGGCCCGTTTTTCTGTTGGCATCCGCATCGTTGTACCATGTCTGATAAGGGTTGTCTACGCGCAGTTTGATGACAGCGTCGTTCGGAACCAAGCCCTCTTTCAAAGGCTTCATTTCGAAACCGGGCGCCGTCTGAATCATACCGGCCCAGGCAATATCCTTCATACGTTGAACCTTGAAGATAGCAGCCGCATTGGCGCTTGGAGCAAACTCCGGTGTCAGGCGGCGACGCATGGCTTCACAACCATCATATGGCGTATAGGTTACATATACCCAGTGTTGTCCACCCAGTATCAGGTCGTAGTAGTCTTCAATCTGATTCGGATCGCGCAGCACCTGATCGGTTGGGTTCCAGAGCATATCACGGCCGGTCCAGGTCGGATCCAGGGTAGAACTATACACCGAGTTTTCGCCGAAGAAGATATTGAGGCGTACACCAGTTTCTACATCGACAGCATAACCCGGGAACCAGCCCATACCACGAACAGGAGTGCCTGCATTGTTGCCGGGCACGCCGGTCGGGTTTACAGCGCCATCCGGATCGGGGCGGCCGTCGCCATCTGCGTCGGTTTTACCCACCGAAGGAGCATACCGAACGTCAAACATCAAACGCTTGCGGTTGGCTGGGCTTTCCGTTTCCAGCCCATCGAGTTTCGGAAACTCGTTGCCGGAGTAGTAATACGATGCCGATTCTACCACCATACAACGGCTCCATTTGCTGGTATCCTTGGTAAGTACGATATCCACGTTTGGCAGGAGACCAAGTTTCACTCTTCTGTCATCATTGTTACCAAGCGCACTGGAAGCCAGCGTACCGATTTGGGTACCACCTTTTTCTGTCCATGCCGGCGTGATAACACGGTCGTTTGGTACGTTCTGACGGGCGCCCAAACGCCAGTCGGCCAGTACAAACGGTACAAACCATCCATTGCCCAGGATACTCAAGCCGCGGCTCATATCGAGTTCATGGTCGATTTCCATAGGCGGTTTTGTCAGCATGTAGTGGAACGGGGGCAGGTCGGTATCTTTGTAACCCGTCAGCCACGGAAGGTTGGGGTCGGTATATTCCACTTCGGCGCCGATACCGCCATTGTTTTTCTGGTTGTTATCGCCTGCATCCAGTGTTTGTGCGATACTGACCGAGAAGCCGTACTTGGGTACAATTTGTTCGTTGATTTCGGCAAGTGTTTTTTCCGAAATCACGACGGTACCGTCTGTCAGGCTTTTCAGTTGCCACAAAGCATCCGTAGCAAGTACATCATCACTCAAGTTGTTATCCACCAGTGAAATTTCGAAGTCGCCTTCTTTTACTTCAAACGGGTTGAATATGGTGATATTGATCGGACCGCGACCTGCTTTGTACGTCAGGGTACTGTCGAAACCCGGCGTAAGCAATCTTTCCCGTGTAGCCTCATCGAGGTCAAGGAAGTTGTTGCCTGCGCCTGCGCCTTCCAGACGTGTAACGGCCACACCATCACCATAGGACGATTGCAACACCTGGTCTACAATCGGTCGTGGAACTACCGTAAACACCTGAATCGGGCCATCGGCAGCCTTACGGCCTACCAGATATGGCTTGGGCTGGCCTGCGCCAGTAAACGGATCAAAGGTGCCGTAGTTGTTGTAGGCATACGCCACTGCCACAAAGTAGTACTTTTTGTGGTTGACGAGGCGTTTATCGTTGCCTGTAGCAAATTTGTCTTCCTTGATAGAGAACGTGTGCCGAACACCTTCGTCCAGGCCTTCTACCTGAACGGTCGGGGTGTAAATTTTTTCACCCGGGTTGTTCGGATTCGGCGCTTCTTCCCAGTTGTAAATCTTTTTCACACCGTTTTTCACATCGACCTGATAAACCAGGCGGCTGCGATCCGGATTTTCAAAATCCGCATTGGAGGTGTTCGGGTTCAGCAACTGGTAAATTTTGTAACCTTCAAACCGGTATTTCGTCGATTCCACTTTGGCCGGGTCGCTGCTCAAACGCAGAGAGTCTGGCGCAAGGAAGTCTACTTCACTGTAGTCTTCCTTAAAGTTGAGCGACAGGGAGTCGTTGGTCAGTACGGCAATAACCTCGCGGTCGAGTTCGATCCAGTTCACAGCAGGTGCATCTGGCCCGTCGAGCAGGTCGAAGCAGTTGTCGAACAGGCCTTGCGCCAGGCGGTCGGCACGGAACAGCGGTTCCATATCGGGGCATGGGTACGAAATATCGGCTACCCAGGGCAGACCGATGATCAGTTCATTCACAGCACCCGGGTTCAGGCGGAACGGTCCGGAAGCCTGCAGCGTACGGCGGTCGCCGAAAGCCTGGTTGGCTGTACACATCGACCATGCCGGTATTGGCTGATTTGGCTGCTCGGTGAACACGTAGTCGATTTCTGCTGCTGTAGGATTGTTCGGATTGTAGCCACTGCCACCGTAGGTACAAGGCGTACCGTCGGCCCAGGAACCCGTGATGTAGTTGTAGAATGCCTGGGGCGATTCCGGGTCGGTCATGGGCGCCGGCCAGTTGCCGCCCGATGCACCTCCACGATTGTAATACATAAAGGATGACATCCCCAGTTCGACCGACGAGTCGGCTGTAATCGGGCGCAAAGGGCCACGGAAGTAGTCGACACCGATCATCGGCACTTTGTCGTTGTACGTAGGCGTACCATCACAAGTGTTGCCGGGCTGGCCGTCGACAGGGTCCTGGTTGTACACATACATCAGGCTGAGAGAAGTATCGCAACCGATATAGTCGTCGATAGAGCATCCGAGGTCAGGGTCGACCCACATCGCGAAGAATGTGGAGTCGATCGGGTCTTGTGCACGGTTGATCAGTTTGTAACGCTGGAACGTCATGTCGTTCAGTGCATCATTGGTAGCATAGCCGAAGGCTTGCACCTGAATTTCCATACGAATGGCATCGCCACGCGACTGGGTATGATCCTGGCCACCGCCTTCGTCGTTGTATATCCAGAAAATCATCTCGTCGGGGTAGCGGTCGTTCGGGCATCCACGGATTTCGATGGAAGGATAGTCGCCTTTCAGCGGATCGTACAGTCCATCGTCATCGGCATCGTAGAAACCAGCAAGCGCCTGTGTAGTGAACGGAAGGTCGAAACCCCATGCATCCACGAAGTACGGATTCCCTTTTGCGGGCCATTCGCGAAGTCCTTTCGGAATATCGCTCGGGTTGTCTCTACCTGCTGCGAGGTTGCGGAGGTGCAGGCGAATTTCGTCGCCAGTTACGCGGAAATGGCGGTCCCAGTTTTCGCAGGTAACCGCATCTGTATTACCCTGAATGGGGTCGAGCGGGCCGGGCCAGAAGTCATTGGCTGTAGAACTACGATAGTCCTGGCAGGCCAGTTTCAGGTTGCCGAAGTCGTCATAGCCGCCGATCCAAACAGCGCCGGCATACATCGAAGACACCTCTTGCTGTCCGCTGGAGAGGTCTACCTTCGGTACGATATAACGGCCGTCGGTGAAGTTCCACCAGCAGTCGCCACCGCCCAGCAGACGAGCGCGTACGTTGTTGATCGATTGGTCGATAGCCGACCCGGAGTTGGCGCATACATCCCGGTATCTTACCTGGTTTGTGCGCTTTTCGGGGCGGTAATTATCGGGGTGGCGGCCAAACGCTGTTCCCCCTGCGACAAATGCGAGTACAACAACTATTAGAAGTTTGTAAATACGCATGGTTAATATTTTTTTTAATTTTGAACACGCCCGCCAACTGCATAGCCAGCGGGCAATTTGAATCAACTGAGTTAGAATTCGAAGGCTGCGCCCACATACATACGACGGGGCAGCATGTAAAAATCAGGGTTGCGAACCAGCCAGGAATACGAATTCAGGTATGCCTGCGTGCTTCTGCCGGTTGTCACAACGTTGTTAATTACATTGACACCCTCTGCGGTTGCCAGGTAACCATCGTCGGTTGGAGAGCCGGTTACCGGGTAAACAGCCTGTACGTTTTTACGGTTCAACAGGTTGGAAACGCGGAAGTACACATTCAGGTTGAGCGGCTTTTTGTTTTTTGCCGTCAAACTGAACGATTTGTCTACCCGCAAATCCAGCGTAAAGCGCCAGGGCAAGCGGTTGCCGTTGATGGCGCCCTGAATACCTGTGCCGCCAAACTGCGTGGCGCGGATATTGGAGGTGTAGGGGCGACCAGAAACGGCCGTGAGTTGCAGGTTGGCGCCGAAATTGGACAGGATATCGCTGTTGCCAATACGCGGGCCGTTGTAGTCGCGGCCTTCGCTGAATCGGTAGTCCAGGATACCGGACAGGTTGTGGCGTTCGTCGAAGTCGAGCGGATACAGGTTGCGGATATTACCCAGGCGTGTCAGACCGCGCTGCGAGTTGGCGTTCGAACCCGTACCATCTGCAAATTGCAGGGTATAGGCGAGGCGCAGTTCGGCATTATTGATACGGCGCAGGTCGTACTGAACGGTGAAACCTTTTACAGTACCGAAGTCGATGTTGCCATAAGTGGTGTACAGGCCGATTTCCGGTACTTGCTGAATCGTGCGTGACTGTGTCATATCGCGCATTTCGCGGTAGTAGGCAGAAAACTTGAGCGCCGAGTTCTGGTTCAGTCGCTGCTGGAATCCTACCTCGTAGTCCACCACTTTTTCCGGTTTCAGGTTGGCATTATTGGCAGGCGTACGGCCAGGTGTATAGAAGTAGAAGTAGTCGAGTGCCGTTACCTGATAGTTGGTTGGGCGCTGTACAAGTACGTCGTAGTGGGCAAAGAAGTTGGCATCTTCCGAAATCGGGAAAGAGAAGCCCAGGCGTGGAAGCCAGTTTACCTGCGGCGTGTAATCCACAAAGGAGGAATTCGGGTCAAAATCATCGCTGGTGATCTCTGTGTCGTTCACGAGCAAGGGGTGTACCACACCGCCGCTACCATAAATGGCTACGCCATCGTTGGCCTGGCGGCCGTCAGGGAAGTACCAGGTATCGCCATTGCGGAATGCAACAGGAGAATTGTCCTGTTCACTCGCCGTATACACCTTGAAATCGTCGCCTACGTTGCCCGGACGAACAGACGGAGCACCCGGAACGGAAGCGAAGTAATCTTTCGCTGTCATGATGTCGTACAGGGAGTACTGGTCTTTCATCACCTTCGTGTTCAGGTCGAAACGCTCTACGCGCACGCCAAGACTGAAGATCATCTTGTTGAACGTGAATTTATCTTTCAGGAACGCAGCCTGGTACAGCGGGCGCAGTGGCGCTACTGGCAGCGAACGCGCACCGTCGGCATCTTTCAGGCGGAAAAAGTCGTTGAAAGAAACTCCTTCGGATGTAAGGTTGCCCAGGTAATCGTAGCCATAGTAGTTCACGAGACCGCGGTCGGTCAGTTCGCGCGGGCTGAACATGTTCAGGCTCAACTGGCTCGGGTCGAGGGCTTCCACATTGAGGTACTGATTGATCGGAACACCCAGGGATTCACGTATAGCGCGGTAGAAACGGCGTCCCGGCTGATCAACCACCAGGTATGGATAAAGTGGCAGTTCGCCAATGTCAGCAAAATCCGGATCGACGAAAGTGCCAATCGGGGCAGCATTCAGGTCAATACCGTTGAAGTGGCTGTTGGCCGACTGAATAACCTGTTGCCAAAGCCCAATAGGCGCCACGCCGCGGAAACGGCTGGTACGCTGTTCGTTCAACAGACCGAACTGGATGTTGTGAACGCCTGTTTTGCCTAATTTCAAATCAAAACTGCTGTTGGCAGTGATCGTCATGATGTCGTCCTGGCTGTTGGAAAACGAGTTGTACACCAGGCCTGCATTGGAGTGATTGCCCCAGATGGTGGTGTACAGATTGGGCTCGATACCATTAGTAGCCTGGTAGGTTTCGTATCTTTCCGGATCAGCAAACTCATTGTAAGGCAAGAGTCCTGCGTTGATAGTGCTCTGGGTAAAACCAATGAAATCGGTGGTGTAACCGGCATGGCGCACAGTAGTCTCTCCTGTAATGGGATCGCGGAAAGCAAGTGCCTGTGGAATATTTTCAAATTCGAATTTGCCTACGTAGCCGTAGTCAAACAGGCGGTCTTCGTGGCGTGGGTCGTACACTTTGGCATTGCCGCGTTCGAAAGCAAACTGCAGTTGATAACTGGCATTGGAAATGCTCACGCGGTTGGAACTGCTGGAATTATCGTCGTTGTCGTTGTTACCCAGGCGGTGGCGGAAACGGCCGATACCACGGTAGCGACTCGAATACTGCGTTGGGTTGAACTGGGTATTTACCAGTCTCCAGCGGTCCGGCGTAAATTGATCCTGCTGGTCTTTGTAGGTGCCTGTTACGCTGAAATCGATGTTGTTGGTCAGGCGCAGGTCGAGTTTACCGGTCAGGTCGATGTCGCGGCGGTTCTCGTACGGGTTGTAGTGGTAGGTATCCACGCTGTCGTTGGTCAGCGTTTCACCGTAAGGAATAATCAGTTCGCCACTGCGAACAATGGGTTGTGCCATCAGACGGCCGAGTACATTGTTCGGGTCGTTGAGTTTGGCGCGTTCTGCATTGGCGATGGCGTCATCTGTGCTATACAGTTTGGCCATATCGATGCCCTGGCCTTTGGCAAGGTACACCGGAGTAGCAGGCGGGTCGTCGTCTTTCTGGGTGTTGTACTGTCCCGACATACGGAAGCCCAACAGGGTACGGCTGCTGCCGTCGGCCTGTTTTTTCTTGATGATCGGGCCGCTTACGTTGGCAGTAGCCAGCAGCCAGCCATACTGGTCGAGGCCATTGGAGTTTTCTACTTCCACAGCGCCGTGGTATTCGCTGGCAGGGCCTTTGGTTACCATGGAGATAACACCACCTGTCACGTCGCCGTATTCAGCGCCAAGGCCGCCGGTAATTACCTGCAACTGTTCCAGATCCTGTACTGGTGGGGGCGAACCCGACACGCGAATACCGTCGATGTAGTAGTTGGTACCTGTCGAACGGGCGCCTTTGATATTGATCGCGCCGCCGTCGATGGAGGTGGTGCCGGCCGTGGTGGCTACAATGGCGTTGACGCTACGGGTCGGCAGGTTTTTGATCTGGTCGGACGTGAGCGTCTGGCCGCCAGAGGTTTTGTCCTGCTCAATGAGCGGCACCTTGTAGGCAACGATGTCTACCGTGCTCAATGTCAGGTTGTCCGACATCGCTTGGTTAAGGAAGTTGAGTTGGGCGGTGAGTACTTTCACGCCTTCCACTCGTACGGAGTTGAAACCTGTATAGGTAAACTCCACAGTGTAAGTGCCGGGGTCAAGCGAGATCCTGAAGTTGCCTTCATAATCCGTGACGGCGCCCTTGATCATGTCGGTGCCTTTCGACACTTTGACCGAAGCACCAATCAGCGCCTCGCCCTTGTCGTCGCTTACCTTACCCGTCAACACAGTCGACTGGGCAATGGCAGCGCCGAGGCAAAATAGCATGGCAATGGTTAAGAGTAAAGAACGTACCATAGAACAGTGATTGAAAAAATGGTGTAAAATCCTATCAATTGAGTTTATGTCATTGATAATCAAAATGTTGTGTCTTCTTTGGCTTTCCGGCATTTGAAAAAGGCTGCAATGATAGTAAAACCCTGTCGTTTCAGGGCTTCCCATATGGCAGAATCTGTCGCTTTGCTAAAAGCGGCATGGGTGGTTTGGGGTTAAATGGGTGGTTTTTGGGGTTTATTGGGGGGATTGTGTTGTATCGAATGTGTTGAAACGAATACATAGGGCGATGCCCTATGCTATTGTATACGCCCTTTCAGGGCTCCTCCGTGGTGGTAGTGAGTGGCTATTTCTCTCACTTCTCACCTCTCACTTCTCACTTCTCTCGCTTCTCACCTCTTTTATCTTTTCTAGCAACACACTCGCCAGCAGGTATTTCGATTCATGCGTCCAGCCGGCGATGTGCGGTGTGAGCACTACCTTTTCCAACTGGTGCAGGCGATGGTACAATGCCTGCTCGGCGTCGGAAAAGGTAGGCGGTTTTTCATTTTCAAACACATCGAGGCAAGCACCGCCAATAGTGCCGTTTTCCAGGGCATCCACCACATCCGCTGTGCTGATACAGGCTCCTCGGGATGTATTGATCAGCGTAAAACCGGGCCGACAGGCTTTTATAAATGCCGTATTTACGAGGTGTCGGGTTTCATTCGTCAGTGGCAGGTGCAGGCTGATGATGTCGGCCTGTTGCTGAATAGTGGCGAAGTCCGTTTCCGTCACCCAGGGCATTTCTGCGGCATAACCGGGCGTTTTATATTTGTCAAAAGACAGTACAGTCATTTCCATACCGGCCAGTTTTCGGGCAAACTGGCTACCCGTGTGTCCAAATCCGATCAGACCGATGGTTTTGCCCCGCAATTCATATCCGCGGTTGGCTTCCCGGCGCCAGATATTGGCGCGCACTTCACGGTCGGCTCGAAGAAGGTTGTTTTGAAGGGTTAGCAGCATTCCCAGGGCTTGTTCTGCAACGGCGTTTCGGTTGCCTTCCGGGCTGCTCAATACTGCTACTCCTTTTTCTGCGGCGTAAGGGCGGTCTACTATTTCCATTCCCGATCCAAGTCGGCCTACAAAGCGCAGGCGGGTGGCACGATCGAGAAAGGCGCGGTTGACATTTATTTTGCTATTAATGATCAACCCATCGTAATCGGGAATCAGGTCAAAAGTGGCTTCGGGGGTAATATCGGGTAAAAATTCGCATCGGTATCCCAACTGTTCCAATCCTTCTGCCAGCAAAGGATGACAGTCATCCGTGATGAGCACTTTTTTCATCCTGATTATTTGTCGAATGTCGGCCTCCTTTTTTAATTGGAAATGCCAGATTGTGTGAATGGTATGCGAGCGACGGCGAATGCTCTTTATTAGTTCGTGGAAGAATCGGGCAGAAGTTGGCCGTTTGGTGTAGTTGGCGGAAATTTGCAGCGTGCGGTACCGCATATTTTCTGACCAAACGCCTTCTATTCACCGACTGGCGGCAAAGATATTTAGACGAACACATGAAACACATCTTTTTTTTGATTCTGTCCACTTTAGCATTTTTCGCGTGTACACCTTCCGAGCCGCAAAAAAAATATTCGCTGGATTGTTATGCACGTTTCGACGAACAGGCTGGCAAACTGACAGCCGAGGCCACTATGAGTGAAAGCAGCCTGCTGCCGAAACCCGTTGAAGTGCCCGGCGGTATGCGCTACCAACGCGTGGACATGACGCTGGTGCCGGTTGTAGGGCTGAAATACCAGCATGCCTATGCGGCAGATTTCACCAAAGACCATTTGTTCGGCTGGAAAAATGCTGCGGGCAAAATCCTGGAGTTCAACATGCAAATGAATGCACTCGACAGCATTTCCTTCGATCCCAAAGTGGTATCGCGCAAGAAGCCGGCCCACTTTTCCTGGAAAGGCGCCCCGCTCGAACGAGGCGAAGCCCTGGTGTTTATCTGGGAAAATACGGAGAAAGGCCAAACAATTCCGGTCGAATTGTACAACATCGGCGCTTCCACGACGATCGACTTCCCTGCGGTGAAAATGGCGGAAATTCCAGCCGGCAACTGGACGTATTATGTCGTCAGAAAACGACTCACCAAAGCCACTGTAGATGGCGTGGAGGTGCGCGGGATCACCGAGTTCTACTCCCGTCCCCGGCCGGTGAAAGTGGTGGATTAGTTTGGTCTTTGGCTTCCATTAACTTTCTCACAACGTTAACTCCGTATGGAATGGAATACTTTTGCATGCTTTTTGCGTAGTAAATCTATTCAAAGCCGGGTTATTTTACCGGCTGCCAAAATTGACTCTTTCACATGAAAAAATGGTTTCTCTTTCTTTTTTTGATGCCTGCACTGCTCTGGGCTCAAAAAAATACATCCGGCAAGCCTGCAGCAGGTAAATCGGCAGTAACCCTCACCTGCTATATCTACGGATTGCCGCCAGGCGTTGACAGTATCATGCTTTATGAACTGAATGGGCTGGGCAACCGTGCCATTGCAAGCGGCGGCCGCCAACTGCCCGACAGTTCTTTTGTACTGACAGTACCGGCATCCAAATCGCGCATTTATGGCGTAGGCATCAACGAACTGGAAGCAACCAAGGTCATCCTGGGGGAAGAACCTCAGGTAAAATTGTACGCCCAGGCGCAATACATGTCGCTGGGCCGCACCACCGGTTCGCCCATCAATACGGCCAATGAAAAATTGCAAAAACAGGTGGCCAAACTTCGGGAAGAAGGCGGGCAATTGCGCGCTAAAATGACCGACAAAAGTGGCGAGAAACAAATCGAAGCGCTCAATGCCCAAAAAACCAAACTGATCGATTCGCTTAAAGCCGCCAATCCGCTGCTGGCACGCACCGCCTCGTTGCTGCTGTTCCCCGATTATTCCACCGCTGTGAAAGGGTATGCCAATCCTTCGGAATTTTATGGCAAGGAATTTTTCCGCTATGCCAACCTCGCCGACCCTGGCATGGAAGGTTTCCCTTACATCTTCGAAGCATTTCAACAGTATGCGCAAATTCTGACCAACCTGCGCACCCCCAAACAGGAACTTGGACAGTGGGCCGAACTCCAACTGGCAAAAATTCCGCAAAACTCCAAAACCTATCGCCTCGCCCTCGGCGGCCTGGTATCGGGTCTCAAAGCAGCCAATAACCCGCTGTATCCTGATTACTCCAAAAAATACATGGAGCGATATAAAAATGACAGTTACGGCGAAATCGCTCAAATGGACTACGAAATGAAGCGCGCCGGCACCTCCACTACAGGTTTTGAAGCGCCTGACCTGGTGGGTATGACGCCCGATAGCCAGTCGTACTCCCTGAGCAAATTGCGCGGGAAAATTGTGCTCATCGACTTCTGGGCATCCTGGTGCGGCCCCTGCCGCCGCGAAAACCCGAACGTGGTCAAGAATTACAACAAATACAAAGACAAAGGTTTCGATATCCTCGGCGTCAGCCTCGACCGCGAACCCAATGCCTGGAAAAAAGCCATCAAAGACGACGGTTTGCCCTGGCACCATATCAGCGACTTGAAAGGCTGGCAAAGTTCGCATGCAGCCCTGTATTCCGTTACTTCTATCCCGCAAACGGTGCTGGTAGATAAAGACGGAAAAATTCTGGCCCGCAATGTCCGGGGCGAACAGTTGGGAGAGAAGTTGAAAGAGTTGCTGGGAGAGTAAAGTCCTGAGTCGTAAGTCCTGAGTCCTAAGTCCGTAGAGTACACCTCATTACTTTTGGCGTTTGTAAAAAGAATGGCCAAAAGTAATCAGGTGTACTCTACGGACTTAGGACTCAGGACTCAGGACTTACGACTAACAACTACCCACGTTTCAAAAGCATAACTCGCCCGATCCACAAACTCCAGCACCTCAAATCCGGCCAATTGCAACAACAGCGCAATATCATCTTGGGTAAAAGCGCAAATGGTAGAATCGTCTTCACCGAGCAATTGCGGACCGGCTTCCGTTTCTTCATAATAGGTTGATTTCCAGTCGAAAGCCCAACCGTATTTCAAGTTTACTTTCCAGAAACTTTCCCTGAAAAAATGCCGCCCCTGGTAGTCGGCCCGGTGAATAACAGGCACATGCTCCTGAATGCGGGGGATAAAGCGCGTGGCATCGATAAAATCGAAGCAAAACAGCCCTTTTTCAGTTAAATTTCGCCGTACTGACACAAAGCAGTCGTACACATCGCCCTGCTCCAACAGGTAACTGATGGTGCGCCCTGTCATAATTGCGGCGTCAACAGGCGCCGGCAGGTTGAAATGACGCATATCGGCTTCCCAGAAATTGCTTTCAGGCGATTTGTTGCGGGCAATTTTCAGCATATCGGCACTCAGATCGAGCCCGGCATACCGAAATCCGGCTTGTTCAAAGCGCGGCGCCAGATGCCCCGAACCGCATCCAATTTCCAGTACCGACCTGCCAGGCGCCTGTTCGAGCATCTGGCTGTATAGTTTAAACTCGGCGTCGTAGTCAATAAAAGTCTGATACATAGCCTCATATACTTCTGCGAGGCCGGCGTAGAGATTGTTCACGGTGAGTGGTGAGTAGTGAGTAGTGAGTGGTGAGTGGTGAGTAGTGAGTGGTGAGTAGTGGGTAGTGAGTGGTGAGTAGGGAGAGGGGAATTGTGCGTATTTTGGCGCGCTGGTTTTTTATTGTCCAATACAGATTTTACTATGGTTGAAATTACACAAGCAAAAAACGATGCCGACTTGCAGGGTATTCTTGCACTGCAAAGAAAAAACCTCGCGGTCAATCTGAGTCCCGAAGAAGTGGCCGATCAGGGATTTGTGACTGTTGTCCACCACCTCGATATTTTGCGCCGGATGAACGAAGCCGGAGCGCATACCATTGCCAAAGACGGCGACCAAGTCGTAGGATATGCCCTGACCATGCTACCTTCTTTTCGCACGGAAATTCCAGTGCTGATGTCGATGTTCGATCGGCTCGATGAAATGGAATGGAACGGAAAATCGCTGCAAGATACCGCCTATTTCGTCATGGGCCAGGTATGTGTTGCCAAGGAATACCGTGGTCAGGGCGTTTTTGACCGACTGTACCAGGGGCTCAAGGATTTTAACTCCGACCGATTTGAACTGGTCGTCACAGAAATTTCCCGACGCAACACCCGCTCCCTGCGCGCCCACGAGCGTTTCGGTTTTGACATCATGGAGGAATTTACAGATGAAGAGAACGGGGAAGAATGGGTGATTGTGGGTGCCTCTCTAAAGTCGTAAGTCCTGAGTCCTGAGTCCTAAGTCCTAAGTCTGTAGAGTACACCTGATTACGCCTGGCTTTCATTTTTCAGAACACCAAGTGTAATCAGGTGTACGCTACGGACTTAGGACTCAGGACTTACGACTTATTTTACAGTCCCAACAAATGCCCCATCAATTCCTTCTTGGCCTGCAAATAATCGCGGCTGTCTTCATTGGCGGGTATTTCGATTGGGATACGGCCTGTTACCTGAATAGGCGAACGGCGTAGCGCATCCACCTTGTCGGGGTTGTTGGTGATGAGTTCTACCTCCCGGATGCCCAGGTCTTGCAGGATAAAAATGGCACAATCGTATTGCCGGGCGTCCACATCGAAGCCCAGGTGGGTATTTGCCTCGGCAGTATTCAGGCCGAGGTCTTGCAAATTGTATGCTTTCAGTTTGTTGATCAGGCCGATGCCGCGGCCTTCCTGGCGCAGGTAAATAACAACCCCACCACGTTCGGCGGCAATTTTCAGGGAAATATCCAGTTGTTCCCCGCAGTCGCAGCGGCGGGAGCCGAACACATCACCCGTCATACACTCCGAGTGGATGCGGACAGGCACGGGACGGTTGGGATCAAAATCTGCTGCTACAAAAGCCAGGTGAGGCATTCGTTCTGCCGGGTCATCGGCGTAAGCGATCATCCGAAACGACCCATAATGTGTAGGTATGGGGGCTTCTGCTTGTCTGTTCAAGGTAATATCGGGCATTTTTCCGGGAAATCGCTGTTAAGCACGTGTCTTAAAACATTGCAAAATTACTTTGGTTATCCCAACAACGTATTTTTTCGGAAATATTTCGCTGGATTTGTCCAATTCAACGCACAAACGGCACCTCCACGGTAAGCGTATCCTGTGTAAACTGGCTAAAGTTGTAGGCCTTCAGCAATCGGAGCGCCTCTTCGTCGCATCCGTAGCCAAGTGTTTGCAATATTTGGAAGTTTTTGGGGCGGCGTTTTTTGTCGAGATCAAAAGATACCTTCACAAATCCGCTGATATTGTTCTGGCGGGCAGCCTCCGGAAGCCGGGCATTGCGGTGCAGGTAATCCTGTAAACCCAACAGATTGTAGTCGACCTCCTGCATGGCATTGGCCTGTGATGCAGGCTGGCCCGGTGCGGTGGCTTGGGGTTTAGCGGCTGTTTTGGCACGGGTCGACATTTGTTCGACCTCTGCCGGAGGGCGCGACGCCGGGGCTGGCGGCGCGGTTGCCAAATCACCCAAATCCTTCGATTCCTTGGTCGATTCTGCTTCTTCGGCAGCGCTGTATACCACCGCAGGCGCCTGTTTGTCGTCAGTTGCCACTATTTCGTCTTGCTGTTTTTTTTCTGAAACAGCATCCGAGAATACAGTTCCAGCACCCTCTTCCTGCCGTATGGCCTTGTCGGCTTTTGCTATTGGCTCCACTGATTTCCGCAAGGCCTGGGGCACTTCGGCAGCAGGAGTGGCCGTTGCATCCGACATGGTTTCTGTTTGCAAGGTGGGCGTTTCTGTTTTTGCCAAGGTGTCGACGGGTTCTGGCGCCGGGCCTCTGAAGAACCACAGGGCTGCCAGGAGTACCACAAATACGGCCGCAGCAGCCATTGCCTGTGGAAGCCATACCCGCCGCCGGCGCTGTTCCGGGCGCAAACGCGCACGCAAGGCATTCAAGCGGACATTGTGATCGACTTCCGGGTGCTCCTGAAATCCTTCCCATGCCTCCCGCCGAAACGCATCGTCCCGCACCAAGGCCTGCAACTCCTGTTCGTCGCGGCGCGTAAAATCCCCGTCCTGCCACTTTTGCAGGAGATGGAGAAAACGAGCGTCGTCGGAATGAAACATGAGAGAAGTGAGAGGTGAGAGGTGAGAGGTGAGAGGTGAGAGGTGAGAGGTGAGAGGTGAGAAATTAGGCAGTTCCGGAATTTTCGAGGCAGATGCGGAGGTTTCGGCGTCCATTTTGGATATAGGAGCGCACTTTACCAACGTCTTCTGTGATCATTTCGGATATTTCCTTGTACGATTTTTCTTCATAATAAAACCATTGCACTACGTTTCGTTGCACCACGCTGAGTTGTTCGAGGCATTTTTCAAGTGGTGTGCGGTCTTGCGGCAATTCATATTCTGCGGCCTGTTCCACGGCGTCGTGGTATACCATATCTTCGGGGGCGTAGTGATCAGTGGGTCGGCGTTGCGCCTTTCGCCATTCCATGAGGCAATAATTTCGTGCCAATACATACAGCCAGCCCCTGAATGTTTCAATTTGATGCTCCTGCACTTTCTTGCTCAGCGATTCATAAATACCCATTACAGCGTCTTCAGACTTGCCGGGGTCTTTCAGAATTTTCAGGCAAATACCATATACCATCGGCATATAGCGCTCATACAAACGTCCCAACAAGTCCGCTTCTCCTGTCCGGATGTATCGGGCCAGCAGCGCTTCATCGCTGTCCTGATCGGCGGCATTCGGACGGAAAATTTTCAGCATAAATAGTGTATACAGAAAGTTGAACCGCCAAAAGTATTGAATGGATGCGATTTGAACCGACATTGCATAAAGAGAGATGCAGTTTTTTTGCAGGTAAAACGAGTAAAGATTTTTACATTATTTTTTCGGACAATGTATTTTTTTAACACATGTGTTTACTTTTGGCACTGTTTAATCCGCTGTAGTGAATCAAAGGCCGATCTATAATCATCTTTTTTTCACTAATTTGGTTTCCTGTATGCAGCAATCATTTACCCACCTTCCGTCCGGCATTATTAGCCTGGACATGATCAGCGTTTAGTTATTTGGTTATCAGTTATCTGTTATTGGTTATCAGGGTGCGTTCGTCCGGGCATTCATGTTCGAGCGGCCAGGATGAACGCACCCCTGATAACCAATAACTGATAACTGATAACTGATAACTGATACGGATAACCAAACACCAGATTTTCCCTACTTTTGCTCCGCTATGTCTGTCAAAGTTACCCACTTGGTCAAAACATTCGAGGCGCAACATGCCGTCGACGATGTGACGTTCGAAGCCCACAAGGGAGAAGTACTGGGTTTTCTGGGCCCCAATGGCGCCGGAAAAACCACCACCATGAAAATTATCACGGGTTATCTGCCCCAAACGGCAGGTAAAGCAGAAGTCTGCGGTTTCGACGTGTCGGAATCGCCCATGGAAGCCCGCGCCCGGGTAGGATACCTACCCGAGCACAATCCGCTGTACCGCGATATGTATGTGCGGGAATACCTGGCATTTACGGCTGGTATGCACGGCGTACGCAACGCCGCCCGCCGCGTAGATGAGATGGTGGAACGCACCGGGCTGACCAGCCATCGGCACAAACAAATCGGCGAATTGTCAAAAGGTTACCGACAACGCGTCGGGCTGGCACAAGCCATGCTACACGATCCGGAAGTGCTGATCCTGGATGAGCCCACCTCCGGTCTCGACCCCAACCAGATTATTGAAATCCGTCAATTGATCAAAGACCTGGGCCGCGAAAAAACGGTGATCCTCAGCACCCACATCCTGGGCGAAGTAGAGGCCGTGTGCGACCGTGCCATCATCATCAACAAGGGGAAACTGGTGGCAGATGCGCCCATTCAGGAATTGAAACAACAGTTTACCGGACAAAGCATCGTCACTGTGGAATTTGCTGGTGCTACCGATGCCGGTTTGCTCAAAAAAATCAAACACGTACAATCGGTTCAGTCGACTGGAAACAATACCTGGCAACTGACCGCCTCGGCCGAACACGATATTCGGGCAGAGGTGTTTGCCTTTGCCGTATCGAACAAACTGACCTTGCTCGAACTGCACAAGGAACTGTACAGCGTGGAAGACGTATTCCAGCAACTGACCCGATAATCCAATAAAAATTGCCTCTTTTAAAACAATGCTCGCCATCTATTTCAAAGAAATCAACAGTTTTTTCTCCTCGCTGATTGGCTATATCGTCATCGGCACTTTTCTGGTATTGATGGGACTGGTGATGTGGGTATTTCCGGAATACAGCGTCCTGGATAACAACTATGCCAACCTGGACGCGCTGTTCGGCATTGCGCCCATGATTTTTTTGTTTCTGATACCAGCCGTGAGCATGCGCACTTTTGCGGAAGAAAAACAAACGGGCACCATTGAATTGCTGGTGACGCGCCCGATTTCCGATTGGCAGATCGTAGGCGGGAAATTCCTGGCCTGTTTTACACTGGTCGTATTTTCGCTGCTGCCGACAGTGCTCTACTACATTACGGTGTATCAATTGGGTGCCCCGAAGGGCAATCTAGATACGGGCGGCATTATCGGCTCCTATATCGGGTTGCTGTTTCTGGCCGGGGCATTCGTGGCCATCGGGGTATTTGCCAGTTCTCTGACCAACAATCAGATCGTATCTTTCGTACTGGCCACGTTCCTCTGTTTTATGTCCTATATGGCATTCGACTCACTCAGCCGACTGCCTGTTTTTTATGGCAAAACAGATGATATAGTGCAATCATTCGGCATTGCCTACCACTACGACTCCATCAGCCGCGGCGTGCTAGACTCCCGTGATGTGGTGTACTTCCTCTCTGTCATCGTCTTGTTTCTGGCGGCTACGGTGTTGTCGCTGGGAAAAAGACGGTGGTAATCAACGAAGCAAGTCTTTGAGCACAGATCGGAGTTTTTCCGGGGGAAGGTTTTTTGATATAATGTGGCCATTTTTGTCAATCAACACATTTTGAGGTAATGATTGAATGCCGTACAACGCAGCAACCGCTTTACCGGCATCCCGAATATGCTTCCACCTCATCTGATCTTTTTCAATGGCTGAAGCCCATTTACTTTGGTCTTCGTCGAGAGAAATGCTCAATATTTCAAACGTCTGACGTTCCGTATCCTGGTATATTTCACGATAAACAGGGTGTGCTATACGACAAGGCAGGCACCAGGATGCCCAAAAGTCGACAAGCAGGTATTTCCCCCTGAAATCAGACAGTTGAGGCGCCACCGTATCCAGTATTTTTTCTCTCCACTCCGGCGCAAGGGCGCCAATAGCAACCTGTTGTGTTGCTTTCACACGGTTGGCTACATTTTTAGAAAGTGCCGAACCGGGCAATAGATCATCAAGAACACGGCTGGATGATTTCAGGATATCCAAATTTTTGTTGTTGTCCAAAAATGAGAGGGCATCAAAAATCGCCACCGGTTGTTTTATTTGCTGTATAAGCGTTTCTATTTCTTGATAAAACAACTCCATATTTTTATCTTTCTGTGTTTCCAATATGGCTAATTGTGCCTGGTCGTTCTGTTGCAGGGCAAGTTCGCCCTGCCTGGTAAGTTCCTGGAAGTATTTTTCGTTGAGCAACTTGATTTTCTTTCGAAAGGATTTTATTTCATCTGTTGTTTCAGAGCCCGACACCGTCCATTTGCCTTGCTCCATTGCAACGTGAATGTGTTCCGGTTCCTGTATTCCCATCACCTGGTATTTTTCTCCCCCCACACTGATTTTAAACAGTGAATAGGGCTGGAATTCGAAGGTGAAATAGAACTTTCCGATCGAATCTGTATATCCGCACAGCTGAACTGGCTGATATTCATTTTTTTCAAAATCAAAGACCGAAAGATATACCGGAGTACCAAGAAAGGACTTTCCGAGGTTGCCGGATAGAATGGTTGGCGCCTGTTGTGCAGAAGCGGCAGCCAGCAAAAACAGAAAAAATGGGAAAAGATAATTTTTCATTCCACGAAAGTTTTTTTTCAACAAATGTGAATCATCATGCGGACTCCAACTTGACATGCCACACATCAATGGAACACTATTTTATGGGCTATCATACGCCCGTCGGCTGATTGCATCCGCAGGAAATATACCCCAGGTGCAATGTTGTTTCTTGTCAATAAGAACTTGTAATGCCCCGCTGCATAAGTATCTTCAGGTAGTATTAGCGCCTGCACGTTGCCTTGCAGATCAGATAAATCAAGTATCAGTTGGGTTGACACCGGCAAATCGAATGTGATATGAATATCGTGCAGCGAAGGATTGGGGGTGGCTTTTAGGTTCCAAACCGGCATTAACACTGGAGATGTATTACTCACCCCATCCAGTTGTACAATCATACGAACGCGTTTAGCACCGTATTCACTTACATACAACGTATCGCCTGATGGGGAGAACCGAATCCCATTTGGTCTAAAAAACTGCGTTACGGAAATATCGCCATCAGTGCTTCCAACTGTTGAGCCCATCCAAACTGCATAGTTACCATTCAGATCAATTTTATAAATGCGGTGTGCATTCATGGCGGTCGCATAAATAAATCCATTTCGGTAGGCTATGAATCCTATGTATTGTCCAAGTGGTGGTTGTGTTAAAAAAGAAACCTGCCCGTCTGGTGTAATTTTGAAAATTTTCCGGTTGTTGAAGTTGGCTACATACAAGTTGTGGTTTTCGTCGTAGCACATTCCAACAGGCCCATTAAATTCCGGGTGCGACTTGTAGAGCGTCAGGGCGCCATCAACCGACAATTTCCAGATGACATGGGTGGTGTAACTGGTTACCAGCATTGTATCTGTCCCGGGAATACGTAAAATACCGGAAGGCCCGCTCACCGAAGAGACCAATACCTGCTTCGTGCCATCCGGCGATACCTTGTATATTTTATTGCCCGTATTATCGGCCAGCACCATTGATCCATCATCATAAAACGCCATGCCATTGGGGCTGCCCAGCCCGGATACAAAAATGCTTTCCTGTCCATCCGGGGTTATTTTGAACACCTTCGAACTATCATAACTGGAGCCATAAAAATTGCCGGCTGCATCAAATATGATATCGTCATCAATAGTAGTGTTGCTTCCGGTAAAAGTGGATGTTGTCTGGGCATACATGCCTGCAAGGCATGCCCACACCAGCAGTGCTGTGGATATTTGTTTCATAACTTCTTCTTGCGAGCTGTTTCGGCAATTTCCGAAAGCGCCCTTATTGTTTTGGTGAAATAAGGGGCAAAAAAACAGGCGATCAACAGGTGTGTCGACCACTTTTGTAAAGTGGGACGAAAAAAATGGGTGCTGATATTGCAGGCCATTCCTTTCGGAGTGCCCTTTCTCAGGTAGCGAAGTAGTCGCGGGGATTTTTACCGGTTTCCTTTAAAAAAGCCCGGTTGAAGGCTGATTTCGAATTAAAGCCACAAGCATAAGCGAGTTCAAGCGTGTTTTTTTGCTGAGAAGCATCAGCAATCCGCATCTCAATAAAAGTTTGAATTCGAAATGTATTTACAAAATCAAAGAAATTTTTACCAAACCCCTGGTTGATAATGCGCGACAACTGGTGCCTGGGTAAAGATAATGCATCAGCCAGATCGCCCATGCTTAATTCCGGATCCAGGAATGGCTTTTTATCCTGCATGTAGCGGGCAAGCGCTTCTATTTGGGCAACGGGAATTGGCTCAACATTGCCGGGCGCTCTTTTTATTTCCTGCAAAACCGGAAGTTGCAACAAAGCCGGTGTCGTCCATAATTTATAGGCTACAAAAT
Organism: Saprospiraceae bacterium; assembly: GCA_016787415.1. Lineage (GTDB taxonomy): Bacteria > Bacteroidota > Bacteroidia > Chitinophagales > Saprospiraceae > M3007. The sequence continues at coordinate 28,223 of JAEUUT010000223.1, forward strand.
AAATGGCAGCAACAACCAGTACCCAAAAAAGGGTATATATCACATAATTGGATTGATGATTCAACAAATTGCTCAAAAAACTCGCCAGCCAAAAAACTGTCAAAACGAAGCAAATCAAAATAAATCTCTGTAAAAATTGCCCGACAAACGGGGACGCATATTTTTGATAAAAAGCAGACTGATAGCGATAATAAACTTGCAGGCTACACGCCAGATAAATACTCATACTCATGATGGCCGCCCCTTCAATAACATAGAAAGCCGCAATAATTTGAGCATCGCTGAGGAAATAAAGCGTTCTATTGAGGTGTAGCCCCAACCATGTATTTACAAAAAATATGTGGAAAAATGCTGGTATGAAATGCAGCCATCTCAATGGAGTATTGCTCGGATCCAGGCGAAGTAGTGACCTGCTAAAAAGATAGATCAGTGGCCCGGTGAGGAATAATATCGCATCGGGCAGCAAAATTACTTCTGAAAATTTTTTTACAAATTCAGGTTGAAAAGAGGCCCGAAAAAGCATCAACGCAGAAACAGTGAGTAGCAAAATCGTAAAATACAGAACAGCCGGACGGTTTGTACTCTTTTGATTCCATAACACATAACTGAGAAAAACACCTTGTATACAACCCGGATAAAGGGCTATTTCAAGCAACTGATTCTGTATCATATGTTATTAACATTTAATGATTTGACCGCCGGAATTACATGCCGGATTATTTATCCTGCACTTTTGAATATATGTTACATGCAGTTTGAGTTAATTTGCACAACTCATTTCAACACGATTTTTTTTGCACCTACTTTGACAAATAACGACTCGTCCAGGTTACATTTCTACCGTAAATGACTTTCCAATTTTCTCCATGATTATCCCTACCCTGCTCCGTACCATCGCCACATTTGCCCTTTTTGCGGCACTTCAGTACATCATTCCGTACTATTTCCTGGCTATCGGCGGCATCATCGCCGGTTTTTTTATGCTGAAAACCAGCGATGATCGCCCCTTGGCCCTGGGTGTGCTGATCGGAAGTATTCTGTTCGCCATTTTTGCGTATGCGATGGCGCAGATTTACCCCCTAAAATAGAGGTGAGAAGTGAGAAGTGAGAAGTGAGAGTGCGTAGAGTAGACCGCTTCGCTGGTACCAAAAAATGTTATAGTGGAGCGGTCTACTCTACGCACTCTCACCTCTCACCTCTCACCTCTCACCTCTCACCTCTATCGCCTGTCCTTCCATCGCAAACACCAGCCAAACTCCCACCTTTTTATCCGGAAACAACTGTCGGAGCAGGGTCTGCGTCCAGCCGGCAAGGGGCGCCATAGACTGTACGAGGTTTTTCCATTTTTTCATGCCTTCGGCAAAACCGGCGAAGTAGATGGCCGCGACGGAATCCTTGTTTTCCAGAAATAGATCGGGCTGAATTTGAAGCAGGCGTTTTCCTTGCCAGCCTTCGAGCGGGTATTGCAAACAAGGGGTAGTGTTTGGGAAATGCCGCACCCAGAAATCACGAAAGGCTTTGCCATGTTGCAGCAATTGTTCGGCGCTGAGGCTGTCCGCTACCTCCCTGATTTCCAGTTGCTTGCGGGCTGCTTTCAGCAATTGTGCATCCGAATTCGGGTACATCGCAACACCCAGAAATTGCTGTACGGCTTTGCCCAGGGCGCCGGAATAATCGCCGCGAAATGCCAGCCAGGGAGCAAATGGCCTGGGCTCCGCATTGTTTGCAGGAAGCCCGGTTGGAGGCAGTTCGCCCAACGCATCGATCATTAAAGGTGCGCGTGGAATTGGCCTGCGGCCTGCGCGAGGCGCGTGAAACGGCACAGGAAGCGTGTCGGGTTCGGCTTCCGGAAAATCCTTGGGGTGTATGGAAATGTCCGTTGCGCAGCGCAATGGCATGCCGTTGTAGTAAAAAGGCGTTTCATCTGAGTCCGGATCGAGGGTCGGAATAGATTCGTCGCCGTGGTTGAACACACGGTTGAGCCAGCGCGATGGCTTGCGCACCGTCGGAAACACGAGGTAGTCGCGGGCGCGCGTGAGCCCCACATACAACAGCCGCGCTTCTTCTTCCAGTGCCTGCCGGGATGCGGCGGCCCATTCTTCTGTTTGTTTCAGCGTTTCTTCCAGGTGGGTGTTTTGAAACTGATCGGCATACGGGTTCACCCAAAAACGCAGCCAGCGATTGCCCAAGATATTCTGGATATCGGGGCGCTCCGTTTCGGCCACGAGGTTCAATCCCCAGATGCGTTCCTTGAGCGGCTCGTCGAGGTTGTGGCAAATGGTAACCGGATATTCAAGCCCTTTGCTGCGGTGATAGGTAAGCACTTTGATAGCGTCTTCGCTTTCGCCCGAGCCCTGGGCGTCGCGCTGGTTGCGCCATAAGTCGTTGGTCCACAGCAAAAAACCGCTGAGGGATGCCGCCGAATGCAGGCGGTTGCAGGCCGATTCGTATTCGAGGGCGTAGTGGCGCAGCCGGTCGAGGTTGTCGAGGCGCTGATTCAGGTTGCCCAGCGGCGCTACGAGGCGGCGTATTTCCAGTTCGTCGAGTACGAGGTTGAGAATTTCCGAAGCAGATAAGTCGGCAATGCGGGGCCGCAGTTGGAGCAGGTGTTCCAGAATCGTGTCGTGGGCCGCCCATTGCGAACGACCGTTCCCCAGTTCGGCGTGCAGCCATTCCAGGCGGCTTTCCACCATTTCTTCCAGTGACATTTCTTTTGTCAGCAGCAGGATTTCAGCAGCGCTAAGCGCATCGGAAGGCGTGAGCAGGTATTTCAGGCAGGCGAGTGTGAGTTTGGACTCGGGCGTGTCCAGCAGGCCCGTGCGACTGATAGCGGCTTTCAGGCCTGCACGGTGCAGGGCTTCGGCCATGTCGAGGCAGTCGCGGTTGTCGCGGCACAGCACAGCGATATCGCATGGCAGCACCGGGCGGAGTGTTTTTGTTTTTTTATCCGGAACGGGCGTTTGCCGCTCAAGCAGCACCCTGATCTGGGCTGCGATGCAGTGGTTGGTCCAGGGTTTGGCAGGCACCTTGTTTTCGTCGAGCGCCGAGCGAAAATGCCAGTGTTGCAGGGCGGCTTCGAGGCCGGGCGCGTCTTCCCGGGCCGGCTGCAACACCACCTGCTCTTCGGGCACCTGCGGAAATGCGCGGGTAAAAATGGCATTGACGGCATGCACAATATCAGGCCTGCTGCGCCACGATTGTTTCAGAATATTTTCGTCGCGCACACCACCCGTGGCTTCGATGATGGCTTGCATCAACACCGGATCGGCGCCGCGAAACCCGTAAATGCTTTGCTTGGGGTCGCCCACCCAGATCGAGCGTTTGGCCAACTGACTGATTTGCAGGAAAATATCCAGTTGAATGGGCGAGGTGTCCTGAAATTCGTCGACCAGCAGCAGGTCGATTTCGGCGGCCAGCGTTTTCCGCACCGATGGTACACGCAGCAACTGGCTCACGTATGTTTCCATGTCGGTGTAGTCGATCAGGCCGCGCTTTTTCTTGTATTGTTCGTATTCGCCGAGCGCATCGGTGGCAATGTCGAACACCAGGTCGATAAAGCCCTTGATGTCGGCCCTGAACTGCGGATGCTCGTCGTGGCGCAAGGCCAGTACATGCAGATCCTCCATCAGTTCGGCGCTTTTTTTCGAGGGGTTGGTTTTGGAAATTTTCACCCACTCGTGCCAGTACAGTTCGCCCCGGTATTTCAACTGGTTTTGAAAATCGCGCAGCACTTCTATGGCCTTTTGCGTCACGGTGGTGGTGTCGCTTTCATTGGCTTCCAGCGCTGCCACCGCCTGGTCGATGGCCGATAAAAGGCGGTTGTTCCACACCACAGGGTCGGTGTTTTGCATGGGCGGCAGCAGGCGTTCGAAGGTTTCCCAGGAGCGTTGTTTGCTGGTTTCCAGCACTTTTTTGGAAAAATTATTGGCGCGCGCCACGTCGGTCATTTCCCGGATGTTGCGGCGCCAGTCGTAGTTTTCGCCGGTAGCGCGCTTTTTCGACAGCCCCAGCCGGTCGGCCAGGTGGTTCATACGTTCGATGCGCGACGGCGTGAGCACCTGTGCCAGCGATTCGTTGAACAGGCGCTGGCTGTCGTTGTCGGCAATAATTTCCACCAGCGGCGACACGCCCGCTTCAAAGGCAAAACGTTGCAACAGCCGCGTGCCGATGCTGTGTACCGTGCCGATGAGCGCCGAGCCGAGTTCGTTGGCCGCCTCGCTCATGCCCGATTCGAGCAGGCGCACCCGCACCCGTTCCTGCAATTCTGCCGCGGCTTTTTGTGTAAAGGTGGTGGCCACAATGCCTGCCGGACGCACCCCTTCCCGCAGGAGTTCGACCATCCGGCCGGTGAGGCGGTAGGTTTTTCCGGAGCCGGCGCCGGCAGAGATCACTTCGATTGGGAGCACGGTATTTTGTGTTTTTATATCGGCAAAAGTAACACATTCAAAGCGCTATCTTTCGCCCAAAAGTATGCTCCGCGCCTTACCCATCCTCTTGCTGCTTTTCACGTCCTGTACCGATAAAATCCATCCCGTTCGCACCATGGCAGATTTTAAAATTCCTTTTGAAACAAACCCCAACCAGACGCTTACCTACTTCGAAGCCATCGAGTGCTACGAAAAACTGGCTGCCGCGCATCCCGGTATTTTTCACCTACAAACAGCCGGCAGCACCGACAGCGGCTACCCCTTGCATGTGGCCGTGCTGAATACCGCCGGCGTGTTCGAACCGGAAGCCATTCGCCGATCGGGCAAACGTATCCTGTTGATAAACAACGGCATACACCCCGGCGAGCCGGAAGGCATCGACGCTACGATCCTGCTGCTGTGCGATTACCTGAGCAAGCCCGAACTGCAAAAGACGCTCGAACACTTGGCCATTGTATTTATTCCGGTGTACAACATCGACGGCTGCCTGAACCGCAACAGCCACACCCGCGCCAATCAGGACGGCCCGGAATCGTACGGCTTCCGGGGAAATGCGCGCAACTACGACCTGAACCGCGATTTTGTAAAATGCGATTCGCGCAATGCCCGCTCTTTCAACCAGATTTTCCAGACCTGGATGCCCGATATTTTTGTGGACAACCACACCAGCAATGGCGCCGACTACCAGTACACCATGACGCTGATTGCTACCCAGCACAACAAACTGGAAGCGCCGCTCGGCACACTTTTGCAGAAAACCATGCTGCCGGAATTGTATTCGGATATGAAAAACCGCCATTGGGAAATGACGCCGTATGTGGATTCGCCCAATGAAGTGCCCGACTCAGGTATCGTCGGGTTTTGCGACTACGGCCGCTACTCTACCGGCTATGCAGCGCTTTGGAATACCATCGGGTTCATGCCCGAAACGCACATGCTCAAACCTTTTGCCGACCGCCTCTGGAGCACCTACCATTTTATGGATGCCGTGATTCATTTTATTGACAAACACCATGTTGAAATAGGCAAGGCGCGTGATGCGGCATTTCAACTCACCCAAACAAAAAAAGAATTCAACCTCGATTACGCCCTCGACCAGCAGAAGCACGACACTTTTCTGTTCAAAGGCTACGAGGCGGCCTACAAACCCTCCGAAGTAAGCGGCTTGCCACGCCTGTGGTACGACCGCAGCAAGCCTTACGAAAAGAACATTTTTTACTATAATTATTTTACGCCGTCGGTAACGGTGGAAAAACCCGAAGCCTATATCCTGCCGGCTGCCTGGGAAAACGTGGTCGAGCGGCTGCGCCTCAACGGCGTCGAGATGAAGCCCCTGGAACGCGACGAGGAGTTTGAAACGGAAACCTATTTCATTGGCGACTACAAAACGCGCAATGCCTGGGAAGGCCATGCTTTTCATTTCGGTGTACAGTTGGAAAAACGCAGCATGCGCCGTACATTCCACAAAGGTGATCTGCTGATTCCCGTCAACCAGCGCGCCAATCGGTATATCGTGGAAACGCTGGAGCCTAACGCGCCCGACTCCTGGTTTGCCTGGAATTTTTTCGAACCCATTCTCATGCAAAAGGAATCCTATTCGGCTTACGTATTCGAAGACCTCGCTGCGCAATTTCTCCGCGAAAACCCGTCCGTCAAAGCCGAACTCGACACCAAACGAAAAGCCGACCCCGCTTTTGCCGCCGATGCCGCCGCTCAACTGGAATGGGTGTATCGGCGCTCGCCGTGGTATGAACCTACGCACAGAATGTATCCGGTTGCAAGAGTGAGTCCTAAGTCCTGAGTCGTAAGTCCTGAGTCTGTAGCGTACACGTTGATACTTTTGGCCACTCAACAAATCAATGCCATGGGTATCAAGGTGTACGCTACGGACTCAGGACTTACGACTCAGGACTTAGGACTTCAGATTTTTATCCATAAAAACCCACCTTTTATAGAAAATCCCATGCATACGTCCCATGTTTGGCGTACTCTTGCTGTGGATAAAAACGGCTGGAAACAGACTCAACGCTTTCCATTCAAACATGAAGTACACATTCAAATTGAGTGCATTACTCGCGGCCCTGCTGCTGAGTGGGGCTGCACACGCACAGGAGGTTTGGTCGCTCGAAAAATGCGTACAGTACGCACAGGAGAACAACCTGAACATCAAACAATCGGCTGCCAATGCCAAAATTTCGGCTTTGTCCGAACGACAGGCAAAAGCGGCGCGCCTGCCAAGTATCAACGCCAATATCAATGCGGGGGAACAGTTCGGCTACACCATCGACCCAACTACCAATACCTTCAGTACGGAGGCTACCGGGTACAACAGCGTGGGGCTGAGCGCCAATATTTCCCTGTTCAATGGCGGGTTGATTCACCACAGCGTAAAACAGGCAGGTTGGGATCGGCGCGCCGCCGAAGCGGATGCGGAGCAGACCGTGAACAACATTTCACTTCAGGTCGCCTCGGCATTTCTCAATATTCTGCTCAACGAGGAACAGGCAGATAATGCCAATCGCAGGGTAGCACTTAGCCAGCAACAACTGGCCGTGACGCAAAAAATGATCGACGCCGGCACTATTCCGCTTGTCGACAAGTACAACATCGAATCGCAAATCGCCCGCGACCAGCAGTCGGCCGTGCTCGCCCAGAACAACATCGATCTGGCTTACCTGAACCTGAAGCAACTGCTGCAACTCGAACCTGACTACGATTTACGCATAGAAAAGCCTACCGTAGGTTTGCCGACCGACGCTCAACCGGAAGCGCTTGCACTGACCAATGTGTACCAGACGGCCCTGGGCACCCAGGCCAATGTACGCGCTGCCGACTACCGCGTGGAAAGCGCCAAAGAAGGTATTCCCATTGCAAAATCGGCGTACTACCCTTCTATCGGCCTGGGGGTCAACCTCAACTCCAACTACTCCACTGCATTCCAGCGCCCCGAAAGCATCATCACCGTACCAACGATTCTTCCGGTGCTGATCGACGGTGAAAACCGCACGCTGGAAATTCCAGGACAGCCCACTCAGGTACCTGTCAACGTACGCCGGGTTCCTTATTTTGACCAATTGAATCAGAACTTTGGCCAAAGTGTCGGCATCGGCGTCAATATTCCCATTTACCAAAACGGCCGCACCCGCCTCAGTGTGGAACGTGCCGAACTGGCGCTCCTGAATGCCCAACTCCAGCAAAACCAGACGCGGCAGACGCTGAAAAACGATATTCAAACGGCTATCGCCAATGCACGCGCCGCAGGCCGGCAATTTGAAGCAGCACAGCGCACCCTGAATTTCACAACGCTGACTTTCGAGAATATGCAGAAACGCTATTCTGTCGGCGCCGCCAATTCTTTTGACCTCACCACGGCCCAGAACAACCGCGATATTGCGGAGAATGATATGGTGGTAGCCAAGTACGACTACCTGTTCAAACTGAAAATCCTGGACTTCTACATGGGCAAAGCCCTCAAACTGGAGTAAGTCCTGAGTTTTTAGTCCTGAGTCGTAAGTCCTGAGTCCTGAGTCTGTAGAGTACACCTGATTACTCATGGCGTTAGTTAAAAGTAATAGCCAAGAAAAGTCAGGTGTACTCTACAGACTCAGGACTCAGGACTTACGACTCAGGACTAAAGTTGTACCTTTAGCCCTTCTTAAAGCAAAGCCAAGAATAATATGGTGTACTCTACAGACTCAGGACTTAGGACTCAGGACTTAGGACTTTTCTTATTGTTTTTTCTGTCTGTATCAGCCTCCCTTTTGGCACAAAAGCCCGTACAAACAATTTCGCCCGACGCGCGCATCAGCCTGATGACCGTAGCGCCGGGCGAATTTGTGTACAGCACCTTCGGGCACAGCGCTATTCGGGTGTTCGACCCCGCGCAGGGCGTGGATCGTTGCTACAACTACGGCACTTTCCAGTTCGATCAGCCCAATTTTTTGCTGAAATTCTGCCAGGGAAAATTGCTGTATTTCCTTGATATTGAATCCTATCGCGGTTTTGAATACGGCAACTTAGCCGACAGGCGCACCATGCAGGAGCAGTACCTGCAGTTGGACAGCACGCAGCGGCAGCGGCTTTTTGCCCTCTTGCAGGAAAATGCCAAAGAGGAGAACCGCTATTACAAATACGACTTTTTTTACGACAACTGCGCTACCCGTATCCGCGACATCGTGCAGAATGCCTTGCAGAACGAGGTGACTTTCGACAGCACACAATTGAAGATGGGCACTACCATGCGCCAGTTGTTGCGTCCCTACCTCGTGCGACAGCCGTGGATGGGTTTCGGTATCGATCTGGTGCTGGGCACGCCTGCCGACCGGCGCGCTTCTCCGCAGGATTTTATGTTTTTGCCGGATGGCATGCACAATATGTTTGGTGCAGCCAGGCTGCCCGACGGCCGGGCGCTGGTGTACGACGAGCGCCTCACGCCGCCGCGCCCGTTTCCGATGCCGGAATGGAAACCGGGTATTTTTGAGCGCCCATTGCTCATCACGGCTCTTTTTGCGCTGATCGGACTGCTGTGTATGTTGCACCCACGCGCCGAACGCATCTTCGATTCCGTCTTCTGGTTCATTATCGGACTGGCCGGGCTTATTATGGCGCTCCTGTGGTTTGCTACCGACCACTCGGCTACCAAAACCAATTTCAACCTGTTGTGGGCGCTACCGACGCACCTGCTGGTGTTCTGGCGCCTGAAAAGCCGGAAAGAGTGGATGCGCTACTACTTTGCCGTCACGGCTATTCTGGCCGGGCTTTGCCTTATTTTCTGGAAATTCTGGCCGCAGGAACTACCGGCTGCGGCCATGCCGTTGGCAGGATTGGTGGCGCTGAAAGGTTTTTGGAGGAGTCGGAAGCAGCGAAGCGGGGTTTAGAGTATGTTGAGATTTCTCTTGCCGGGCTGCAAACGAAAAATTTTATTTGCAGTTTCGTTAAATTTCTCGCCGGATAGCCCGCATCCGACTGCGAAATTTGCCTCGCTGGAAATAAAAATTTCCTGTTTTCGCCTCGGCAGAGAAATCTCAACATACTCTTAGAGCGAAGCGGTGTACTCTACGGCCTCTCGCCTCTCACTTCTCGCCTCTCACTCTCTTGGCCGCTGTTGGCATCTGTTGCCACCTTATCGAGCGGCCAGGGCCATTGTTGGCGTCCTCGCCAACAATAAACGGTGGAATGAGCGCCCAATGACTGTATTTGAAGCATCATTCGTTTCATAATATTATCATCATTATTACAACCTCTATTTTACTACCGCTACCATTTTGGCCGCTGTTGGTGTCCGTTGCCACCTTATCTTATCGAGCCGCCAGGGCCATTGTTGGCGTCCTCGCCAACAATAATCGGTGGAATGAGTGCCCAATGAGTATATTTGAAGCATCATTCGCTTCATAATATATATCATCATTATTACAATCTCTATTTTATTACCGCTACCATTGTGGAGTGGAAACCTTTGAATTGAAAAACATCATAATTGACTCCATGCGTTTTCTGGGCTCAGAAAAACCGGGCTGTCATATACGATTTTGTCATTATGCCGAATCATTGGAAGGCGGGGACAATAATAAGGTGCAACAGAATTTCATTACAACTACCTTCGCTACTGACCACTCATTCCACCGTTTATTGTTGGCGAGGACGCCAACAATAAACGGTGGAATGAGTGCCCAATGACTATATTGGGCGTGTTCAAATAACTGTATCAAAAGAACTGATCAACGCTACACCCTCCCACCTCTCTAAACTTTGAGTATTGTTTCAATCGTATACAATTCCTTCTCCGAAAACACCGGATTTTTCAAACACTGCAACGAATCTGCCAATTGTTCCGGGCGGCTTGCCCCAATGAGTACGGAAGTAACACGCGGGTCTTTCAGCAGCCAGGCCAATGCCATTTGAGCCAGCGACTGTCCTCGGCCAAATGCGATGGAATGCAAGGCACGAATCTGATTCAGGCGATCCTCCGTGAGGGCATTTTCTTGTAAAAAACCATGCGGTTTGTGGGCGCGGGAATCTTCCGGAATGCCTTTCAGATAGCGATCTGTGAGCAAGCCTTGCGCTAGCGGCGAGAACGGAATACAGCCGACGCCTTCTTTTCCCAGCACGTCGAGCAACCCACCTTCTACCCAGCGTTCGAACATGGAGTATTTAGGTTGGTGAATAAGGCAAGGCGTACCCAATTGTTTCAGGATGGCGCAGGCCCGGGCGGTTTCCTCCGCCGGATAATTCGAAATGCCCACATACAAGGCTTTGCCTTGCCGCACGATCAGGTCGAGCGCCATCATGGTTTCTTCCAGCGGCGTATCGGGGTCGGGACGGTGGTGGTAAAAAATGTCCACATAATCGAGGCCCATCCGCTGCAGGCTTTGATCTAGGCTCGACACCAGGTATTTTTTTGAGCCCCACTCTCCATACGGGCCGGGCCACATGTGGTAGCCGGCTTTGGTGGAAATGATGAGTTCGTCGCGGTAAGGCGCGAAATCCTGTTTCAGCAGGCGGCCAAAATTCTCTTCCGCCGAACCCGGCGGCGGGCCGTAGTTGTTGGCCAGGTCGAAATGCGTGATACCGCTGTCGAAGGCCAAGCGCAGGATAGCACGGCAGTTTTCCAACACATCGACATGGCCGAAATTGTGCCACAGCCCCAGCGAAAGGGCCGGAAGTTTCAGGCCGCTTTTGCCGCAGCGGCGGTATTCCATTTGATCGTAGCGGGCGGTGTGTGCGGTGTATGGCATGTGAGATGTGATGATTTTGGTGTTTTTGTGTTTTTGTGTTTTTGTGTTTTTGTGTTTTTGTGTTTTTGTGTTTTGGAGGGCATTCGTACATCATTTAGCCATGTGGCTTTGTATAGCCAGGCTTTTGTCCGATACCAAGGTCAACGCAGCTCCAAAACACTAAAAAACTAAAACACAAAAACACTAAAAAGAAGTTAAAACCCGGCTACTACCCGCGTTTGTTTGCCCTTGGCATCAAAAATTTCCACAGAACCCACCTGTTTGTCCATCGGTAGCGCACGGGAATCCTGCGACAAAAACGTACTGCCCCAGTAGAGTTCCTGCACGCGTTTTTGTCCGTTTTTCAGCATGACAATGGCCCGCGTTTCGTTTGGTTTCAGACGAATGGATCGCCCTTCGTCCACGGCAGGTTCAAACACTTTCAGTGGGCCGCGGTGTTGCGTAGCCAGTATGAGTTCCTTCCCGCTTCCGAGTGTGAGTCGGGCCAAAGCGCGGGCATTAAAGGGCACATAAAAACGGCTTTCTTCCAGATCGAGCGCCTGAAACCGATTTTGCCCCTGGTTTTTCAGTACCAGTCCGAAAAAGGCATCGGCGCGGCCCTGTTGCAATTCCATGCCGTAGTCGTTGCCTACCAGCAGCAGATCAAGCAGGCCATCATGGTCGACATCATACGGGAGCATGCCTTGCAGGGGCGCGATTTGGGCGGCCACGGGCAGGTTGGATATTTTGAATTTTCCACCGCCGAGGTTTTCCACAAAACTGCTGGCCATGCGGTTGACACGCATGATCTGTGCATCTTTCAGGTCTTCCGGTTTGAAAATATCCTGCACCGTAGCCTCGCCCAGCGCGCCGTAGGTATTGAAGCGCTTGCGAATTTTGATGAGTTGTTTGAGAATATCATCGCGGTTGTGGTACAGGTATTCGTGTCGGTTGCCCGCAGAATCGGGCCAGAAACAGGAGATGAAGGGGTCGTAAAACCCGTTCCCATCAAAATCCTTGGCATAAATTGATAGCGGTTCGCCTGCCTGGCATCGGAAGTACACATTTTCACCAAAGTTGCCTGCTACATAATCCACGTCGCCGTCGTTGTCGAAATCGGCAGCAGCGAGACTGGTCCACCAGCCAGCCTGGTCGGCGATGCCGGTCTGCGAAGTGACATTTTTCAATTTTCCGCCTTCATTCTGGAAAAACGTGAGCGGTATCCATTCGCCTGCCAGCAGCAGGTCGGGGTGGTTGTCGTTGTTGAAATCCGTCCAGAGTGCATCGCTCACGAGCCCGATCGCAGCCAGTTCGGGGCACACCTGTTCGGTGACATCTGTGAAAACAGGCTGGTCTTTTCCCTTTGAGTCATTGCGCAGGATAAAACTGCGGTCGGGTTTGGGGAAAGACCGCGGCAAAACGCGCCCGCCGACAAATAAATCCAGGTCGCCATCGCCATCGAAATCGGCTGCTTTTACGGCCTGCCCGCAGGAAGTTTCCTTAGGCAATGCGCCAGGCGCAATGGTAAGGTTGCCTTTTCCATCGTTTATGCACAACACATCCTGATAATTGGGCGCATTGGCGGCTTCCTGGTTGCCACCGTGTAGCAGGTAGAGGTCGTTGTCGCCATCGCCATCTGCGTCGAACAGCAGCACACCGAGTTCTTCTTCGTTGCGTTGCGGGTCGGTTTTATAGGCCACATCTTTGCGCGTGAAACGCCCCTGCGCTGTTTGCAGCAGCCAGGCGCCGGGTTCGCGGGCGCTACCGCTCAGGTACACGTCATCGAGGCCGTCGCCGTTGACATCGCCGATGGCCATACCGGGGCCGTACTCGGAGTATTTGTGCGGCAAGGTCACCTGATAGTTGAAGTCAATATAATCCGAATCGCGGTGCATAAACGCCAGCCCCAGCGTGGCCGGGTCGGGTGTGCGAAACAGCCCGGCAGTGCTGGAAGGTTTTGCAAAGCGAACCGGCATGTCGGCCAGGCGCAGGGTTACGGTCTGATTGATTGGCAGGTCTTTGACAGTGGCGGTGCGAAGCCCGCGCCAGCGCAGCACGACGGAGTCGACTTTTGTGGTATTGCCCAGTCCGAGGTGAAAGAAATTTTCGGAGGCCGACATATAACCCCTTGCTGAAAGCAATTGTCCTTTTTGCGCTTTTCCGTCGAAATAGGCGGTAATCTCCGTGCCAAAAGCATCGGGATTGGTATCCTCGCCTACAATTTTCAGGCGCAGGTAATTGGGTTTCTGCGGGCCGTCGTTTTGTGTATTTTTAAAGACAAATGCTTTGTCGTCGATGTTGTTGACCACCAGGTCGAGGTCGCCATCGTTGTCGAGGTCGCCACAGGCTGCGCCATTGGAGAAGGCGGGCACGTCGACGCCCCATTTTTTGGAAAAATCGGTAAAATGCAGGTCGCCGTCGTTGTGAAACACAAACTTTGGCACCTTCACCTGCGGGATGGCCTGTTGCAAATCCATTGGAGGAAGCAGGTAACTGACCGTGCTTCGGTAGTTGTTAAAGTCGTGGTCGGTAACGTCGCGCGGGAAGCCGTTGGTGACAAAAATATCGCGGTTGCCATCGTTGTCGAAATCGGCCATCAGCGGCGTCCAACTCCATTCTGTTTCCTGGGTATTGGTCAGGAAAGCCACGTCGCTGAACACGGGCAGGCCCGATTGGGCGTCGATGCCCTGGTTGACTTGCAAGGTATTGCGGCCAAACTGGTATTCGTATCCATATACTTCATTGTTGATGTACGTGGAGTAGTTGTTGGCATTCAGAAACAGTTTTTTGCGTTTGTTGTGGTAGGGCAGCATCTCTGTGGTAAAGAGATCGAGGCGGCCGTCGTTGTTGATGTCGGCCACATCGCTGCCCATAGCCGAAGCGGCCTGGTGTTTGAAAATACGGGCAATCTGGTTGGTATAGGCTGAAGTAGTGGAATCGCGCAGGTAAATGAGGTCGTTGGTCACATAGTCGTTAGCCACATAAATATCGGGGCGGCCGTCTTCATTAAAATCGCTCACCAGCGCACTATGGCTATAGCCGTCCCATTGGAGGCCGGCTTCCACGGAAATATCGGTAAATACAGGATGGCCTACTTTTGCTACCCAGTCGTTGCGATACAGGCGATCACAATTGGGCGAGGATCCGTCGGTGGCTTTTTTAAAATATTGATTGGGATTAGGTTTGTCCATGAAATTGACGGCAAGGAACAAATCCAGGTCGCCGTCATTGTCGCAGTCAAAAAACTGGGCATTGGCCGAGTGGGTGGTATCGGCAATACCATAGGCGGCAGCCAGTTCTTCGAATTGAGGCACGCCATTGGGGTCGTTGCCCTGGTTGACGAAGAGCAGGTTGGCGCGTTTTTCGGGGTCTTTTACAAAGGTGTTGCACACATAAATATCCAGTTTGCCATCGTGGTTGAGGTCGACAAAACTGACGCCGGCCGACCATTGTCCGGGGCGTTTTTGTGCACGGGCACGCTCGGTCACATCTTCAAATTGCAGGTTTCCTTTGTTGAGGTACAACTTGTTATCTACCTGATTTCCAGAGAAATACAGGTCTTGCAGCCCGTCGCCATTCAGGTCGCCGATGGCCACGCCGCCACCGTTGTAGATAAACTCGGAGTTGAGGATGTTGAGCGAATCGTATTCGGTGATGTTATTGTTGAATTCAATCCCGGTCTTTTTGCTGTCCAGCAGTTGAAAAAGGGTATCGGATTGGTGGGTGCAGCCGCCTATAATAGTGGCGGTCGCCAATAGAAGAAGCCAGAAATTAGAGTTGTTACATTTCATATAGGGTAATCATCATGGTCGCGCAATGTTCTGAAAAAACTACTTAACACGCGCTTAAAAAAAGCAGGTTGATGAAGCCGTTTCCGGAACTCCATCAACCTGTCTTTTAAATGTCAGGCGTTTGGCATGCCACATTCGGAGGGATCGCCACTGAACGGGATACCATTCACCGGCTTAGTAACCCGGGTTCTGGTGCAGAACATCGGCGCCCTGGCGGTCGATTTGCGTCTGCGGAATCGGGTAGTACTCGTTTTTGTTGGCTGTGAACGAAGAGCCACCGAGTGCAACTGGCAGTTTGCCACCTTCATAAGCGAGGTAAGCATCCAGCGTAGCGTCGGCGATACCCCAGCGTACCAGGTCGAAGAAGCGATGTCCTTCGCCAGACAGTTCGAGTTTGCGCTCGAAACGAACGGCACTGCGGGCAGCGTCAGCGCTGGTCCATGGCGTGTTGTACAGACCGATCACGTAGTTGGCTGCATTGTTGCCGCTGGCATCTTTCACCCAGGTAGCCGAGTTGGCTGCGCGGTTGCGCACCTGATTTACCAGTGCGCGGGCTGCTTCCAGGTTATTCAATTCGATTTCGCATTCAGCCTGCATCAGCAGTACGTCTGCAAAACGAATGATTACATAGTTCATAGCGCCATAACCACGCGTCCAGGAGCTACCGTCGGTGAGGGTACCTTCCTGCGATTTGTAGTAGATGTACTTTTTAGGTGCATATGGACCTGCATAAGCCTGGTCGCGAATCCAGTCGTAGCCTGGGAATGGACCCCAGTCGAGGTAAGAAATACCGCGGCGGCCTACAGAGTGGTCGAGACGTGGATCGAGGTTACCAGCATCTGGTGTGAATGCCGCGCTGGACAGGATACCCTGGTCGGTTTTCACTTCGTTGGCAGCATTGTTATACGAACCATCGAGCAGTGGCAGACCGTTAGCATCCGTGCGGAAAGAGTTCACCAGCTCGAAACTTGGCTGGAAGAATCCGCAGCAGTTACCCGGGCCGGCAGGGCCGGTGTTGTACGGGAAGTTCAGTACGAAATCAGGGTTAGCGTTGTTTGTGCTACCCGTGTTTGTCGCAGCCTGTACAGCAAAGATCGACTCTTTGTTGTTGTCAAACTCGGCATTGAACAGTTGTGCGTAATTGTCCATCAGGCCATAAGCAGCGCCGCTAGCGGTTTTACCGCTGGAGATCACCTGATTGAACATATTTTTCGCATCCTGATACTTCTTCTGATAGAGGTATGTTTTGCCCAGGTAAGCAGCGGCAGCCCATTTGTTGGCGCGGCCGGCAGCACCCTGTGTTTCAGGCAGATTATCGAAAGCATACTGGAAGTCGGCTTCGATATTCGACCAGATATCAGCAGTATTAGCCACTTTTACGGCTTCGTCAGAAGAAAGCGTTTCGTCAACGTACGGAACGTTGTTGTACGATTTTTTCAGTTCGAAGTAGTAGTGGCCGCGCAGGAAACGAGCCTCGCCAGAGATGCGCTTTTTGTCGGCATCCGTGAGCGTTGCGTCTGTAGAGATAGCCAGGATACGCAGCGTGGAGTTGCAACGGCTGATACCTTCGTACAGCGGGCCCCAGCGGTCGGACACTACGCGAGAGGTAGGAGTCGTTTCGAAACGCTGAATTGGGTTGATGTCGTTGAAGTCACCAGCATTGGTGCCTTTGTTGGCATCACCGCCCTGAATACTGCCGTTGGTCCAGTTGGAGGCGCCACCGAAGTAGTTGCCGCGACCGCCCAGCATACTGTAAGCACCAATCAGGAGTCCCTCAAGGCCTTTTTTGGAAGACAGAACTTCTTCCGTCAATTGACCTGTAGGCTGAATTTGCAAAAACTCCTTTTTGCACGCTACCAGGATCAGATTACCCACCAAAATGATATTGAGGGCAATCAGAATTTTATTATTGATATTTTTTTTCATGTTGTATTAACTTTTGAAAAATCAATTTCGAAAAGGTTTAGAAACCAGCGCTTACACCGAACATGAAACTACGCGTTACAGGGTAGTTACCAATGTCGATACCAAAGGTAGTATCAGCAGCACCGCCTACAGCAGGATCGAGGCCCTGGTATTTGGAGATGGTGAATACGTTGTTGGTTGATACATAGAAACGGAGGCGCTTCATTTTCATTTTGCTCAGTGCGCTGGCAGGAACGGTGTAACCGATCGCCAGGTTTTGCATACGAGCATAAGAGCCGTCTTCTACATAGAAAGAGTTGGCTTGTGTGTTGGTACTGAAGTTGGAAACGTTTTCGAAGATCGGCGTTTCAGCACCTGTGTTAGCCGTTGTCCAGGAGTCTTTCACGCGAGCGCTGACCGCAGCACCTGTGAACGACGGATAGAAGTCGGTGTACCATTTCGACATGTTGAACACCTTGTTACCCAGTGAAGTGTAGATATAGGTTTCAACGTCGAAGTTGCCGAGGGTAACTTTAAAGTTCACACCGCCCATGAATTTTGGTACTGGAGTGCCCAGGTACGTACGGTCGGCTGCGTCGATTTTTCCATCAGGAGCACCGGTCAGTTTACCTTCTGCATTGTAACCGTTCAGGTCGGCATACCGGAAGCGGCCTGGGCCTGCGCCGTCCTGATCTGGAGCAGCGTCTACTTCAGCCTGGTCTTTGAACAGACCTACTACCTGGTAGCCATAGAAAGAAGAGATCGAGTATCCAATCTGGTTGCGGATCGGCGGAGAGCTGAGGCGGTTGGTTGGCGGAGAGTTATCGAAGTAGTCGATACCAGGAGCCAGGGCTGTGATTTCATTGTGCAGCCAGCTACCAGTCAGTGTCAGTTCGTATTTCGAGTTGGCACTGAAACGGCCTTTGTTCACGATTTGCAGGTCGATACCTTCGTTGAGCATGCTGGCGATGTTCACAGCAGGAGAAGCAGCGGAAGAACCGATTACCTGCGGCAGTGGTACAGTGTACAGCAGGTCTTTGGTTTTTTTGCGCCACAGGTCGAGGATCACGTCCCATTTGCCATTACCCAGCAAAGCGTCGAAACCGAAGTTGCTGGTTTCGGAAGTTTCCCATTTTGCATCAGGGTTACCGATACGGCTTTTGTAGAAACCTTCTACAGTGCTGGTGTTGCTACCGTTGATGTCGTAGTACGAGTCATTTACGTTACCACCGAAGAGGCTAAACTGGTTGAGGCTGCTGATATTGGAGTTACCCATCTGGCCCCAGCCACCGCGCAGTTTCAGGTCGTCGAGGAAAGTTACACCTTCCATGAACGGCTCGGCGGAGATACGCCATGCTGCAGAAACGGCAGGGAATACACCATAACGGTTGGTTTCACCAAATACGGAAGAACCATCACGACGCAGTACACCTGTCAGGTAATACTTTTCGCGGAAGCCATAGTTTACACGACCGAATACAGAGAAGAAGTGCGGCAGCGTGATGTAGCCGGAACTTGCCTGACGGTTGGAAACCGTGTTCAGGTTGATGTAGTTTGGATCTGTAGAGAACGGATTCAAACCGGAAGCATCCGTGAAACGGCCATTTCCGGAGTTGATGGCTTCAATACCGCCCAGGAGGTCGAGAGAAGACTCACCGAACTGCGCTTTATACGAAGCCGTGTTGGTGAATGTCCAGTTTACGAAGTAAGAACTGCCTTCGCCGTAGCCGAAACTTGCGTTGTTTTCAGAGTTTTCGTACTGCAGGCGGGTGTAGTTTTTGTAAGCGGAAGAACTGGCGAAACCACCGATGCTGCTGCGGATGGTCAGGTTTTTGATCGGGTCGATTTCGATGTAGAAGTTACCCAAGGTACCAAAACCAAAATTGCGGTTGTTGGCGATGCCATCGCGTTCTGCTACCGGGTTACGCGGGTTGTTGAAACCTTTTGCAGCCGTACCGGCGTAGCCACCGAATTCGTCATAAATCGGAATGATGGAAGGCATACGGAAGGCACTCAGGATAGCATTTTCGTCGCCTGGTACACCGGCGCCGTTGTTGCCACCACCCTGACCGAGTACGCGGCGATACAGAATCTGCAGGTTTTCACCTACGCGCACACGCTTGCTCAGGTCGAACTCCGAATTGATACGGAAAGTGTGACGATCGAAAGAGTTGTTGAGCAGGATACCATCGATGTGCTGAACACTTACGCTGGAATAGAAACGCATGCGATCCGTAGAAGCCGTGAAGCCCAGCGAGTGGCGGGTCATTGGCGAATTGGCGGTAATGGCATCATACCAGTCAGTACCAGCCTTGTTGGCTTTTACTACCTGGTAAACTGGGCCTACCGTTGGGTCGACATTGTACTTGGCTTTCTCTGCATTCAGGTCAACATTGCCGATGACACCCGCAGCGCCGCCTACGTTGATGTAGTCGGGGAGCACAGGCGTAGCGCCGGAGCCGTACTGTGGGTGGCTGGGCGTCTGGCCGGTATTGCGCAGGGCATTCCAGGTCCAATCGGCCAGTTCCTGTGGATTCAGCATTTCCTGACCTTTACCAGGTGTAGTGAAACCTACAGAACCGTCGTAAGAAATAGTCAGTGGCTGGGTCTTTTTCGTACCGCGTTTGGTGGTGAATACGATTACACCACTGGCAGCGCGCGCACCATAGATAGAGGCAGCAGCAGCGTCTTTCAGTACAGTTGTCGTTTCAATATCGTCTGGAGACAGGAAGTCGACGTTATACGTCGGCAAACCGTCTACGATATACAGCGGTTCGTTGCCACCGAAGGCGTTAAAACCACGAACACGAACGATACTGGCAGTACCTGGCTGACCGTTGGTAATAACCGTTACACCGGCCACACGGCCTTGCAACTGCTGTTCTACGTTACCCGAAGGTACGGCAGTCAGGTCACGGGTTTTTACCGTGGAAACGGAACCGGTGGTTTGCTTGCGCGTATCAACCGTGTAACCCGTTACAACCAACTCTGTAATGAGTGTTTCGTTGGGCTGGAGGGCCAGGTCGAATGTACCGCCTTCTCCCACTTCTACGTTTTTACCTTCGTATCCAGTGTACGAAATGGAGATAGTGGAACCAGCAGGTACGGACAGTTTGTAATTGCCGTCGATGTCAGTAGTAGTACCCGTCGAAGTGCCTTTTACAGACACTGTTACGCCGGGCAGGCCATTGCCGTTCTCGTCGGTAATTTTACCGCTGATTTGCTTTTGCGCAAAGACCGAAGTGGTCAAAAACAGCAAAAACATGACCATCAGCCCTCCCCAAAATCTGGTACGATCCGGGGGGGTGATGAATCGATTGGTAAGTTGTTTTTCCTTCATGCGAATGAAATTTGAATGAATTTGAATAAAGTATTAGTTCTATAGTGAGTTGAATGAAGCCAATTGAATCGCTGTAATTAAACAGAGGGTTTTGAGGGAAATGCTTGTACTGCACCGAAAACCCTGAAACAGGGTGTCGCAAGAAGACCCATTTCAAGGATTTTTAAAACTTGGTCCCAATCAGCAGGCAACAAGTGGCTGAAATATCATTCAAAATAGCGGAGTTACTGCCTCAACTGTTCAGTGTGGTGGGCCCAAACAGCAGGCAACTTCATCATCCTCCTTTCTCACTCCCCGTTTATTCCATTGCCGATTCGAAATGGCAGCACTCCGGAAAACAGACTTTTCAAAAACCAAATTATACCAAAATTCGCTTGTTTTGATACAATTATAATTTTGTCAAACTACGCAATGACAGCGAATTTATTATGGGGCAAAAGTGGATTCTGAGGCATAGCAACGGGTAACACTTTTCAGATAAATCGTGGTACTTTTAGGAAGTAAGGCTTTTTGCCGCCGTCCTGAACTCTGTCGGGGTCAGACCCGTTTTTTTGTGAAACACACGTGTGAAGTAAGACTTCTCATTGTACCCCAGATCAAATCCAATTTCCGAAACAGTACGCGAGGTGCCGATCAGTAATTGTCTGGCTTCCAGCAACTTACGCGTTTCGATGATTTCCGAAACGCTTTTCCCAAACATGGCGTGACATACGTTGTTGAGGTGGCGAACAGAGATATTCAGTTTCTCGGCATACGTCTTACAACCTGCAGCACTGCGGTAATTGGCTTCCAGTATCTTCAAAAAATTATTGAACAGCATCACCTGGGTGCTCTTGGCTTCAGGGGCCGCCGGCAAATTTTTCTTTCGTTCGGTGTCGATCATGGCAATCAACGCACACAGCAAATGCCGGATCACCAGGTAATCAGGCGATGGCATCTGGTATTCGCGGTTCATCATCTGGCAGAGCGCCGTCATGCGTTCAATGGTCTCCGGTGTTGAAAACGGATAACAGGAGGTTTCCAGAAATTTGGAAAATGTACTGAGCGGGGTGCCGGGTGCGAACTCGCTTTTATACTGAATTACCCAGCCTCGTGCGTCTTTGCTGGGCTGCGTATAATGAATTTTGCCCATCGGGATAAATACCACCGATGGCGCCACCGAGCGCTCGATTCGAAAGTCGATGTAATGATCCAACTGACCGTTGGTACCCACCAGTATCTCCTCGTATTCGTGCCTGCACAGGGGTTCGGGGTGTGCCAGCCTGTAATCGACGTTCGACTGTGTTACTTCAAAAATGTTGAATAACTGTTGCATTGGTTGAATGCTTCACTCAATTTTCACAGGCGAAAGTATACACTTCTTGAAAACCAAGATAGATTCTGTCAACTTTTGTTTATATAAAATATTTTACTGTAAAAATTTGACATACAAGAATATGCGCAAAGACAAAAATTCCGCAACCGTTTGCGCCCAAAAGCGCATTCTTTTTCAATTTGGCTTACTTTTCGCTCAAAGATTACAGAGCGGGATAATTTGTGTTAAATACACACAAATCGACTATTTTTAGCCCGCAAACACAAACTTTATGCGCATCCGCCGGCAATACCGCCCGCTCTGGTTTATCATCACCAGCCTGGCGCTTCTGGGTATTTTTTTGATCTACTGGCTCTACACGGTATGGACGGAACTGTACGGATCGGTGTACGGCGAAACCGACTACTGGTCGGGCGAAATGGTACCCTACATCCTGGTGGCGTTTCTCCTGATGGGTGTCATTGTAATTTCCTTCGGAATGCTGCTCCGAAACCTGCGCCGCGAATACCAACTGGGAAAACTCAAAAATGATTTTATCAGCAGCATGTCGCACGAACTGCGCAGCCCGATCGCTACGATCAGCATCGCGCTGGAAACCCTGTCGGTCGATGATGACCCGGCCGGAGCATCGGCAGAATTGCTGCGAGTGTCCAAACTGGAACTCGAACGCCTCAATCTACTTGTGGATCGGGTGCTGCGGCTCTCCATGTTTGAAGACCGGGAACCGGCGCTGTATCCGGAGCCGCTTGATATGTACCAGATCGTACAGCAGGTGGTACTCGCTAATCGCTTGCGGGCCGAACGCAAGCAGGCTGTTATTACGCTCTTGCCGGAAAATCCCGAGATATTTATGTTGAGTGGCGACCGGATTCATCTTACCAGCATTGTCTTTAACCTGCTCGACAATTCATTGAAATATGTAAGCCGGGCGCCCCGCATCCGGGTTGAATTAAGCCGGAATGAAAAAATGATCGTGCTCAGGATTACGGACAATGGCATTGGAATCGCGCCCGAACACCATCAAAAGGTGTTTGAAAAATTTTTCCGGGTGCCTGTTGAAAAAGGTATGTACAACAGTGGCCACGGGTTGGGGCTCAGTTATGTGTCGAATGTAATCCTGCAACACGGTGGAACTATTTCGCTGGAAAGCCAGCCCGGAAAAGGAAGTACCTTTATCATAGAACTGCCAGCCTTGTAAATTCAGGCGCCGCCCGACAAGTCCCGGAGGAGTTCGGCTCGTTCTGCCTGTAATGCCTGCTGCTCCCCGACAGATAAACTCCTGAAACGGCGACACGATTGCCATTTTTTCCATACATCCTGGTAATGCTCCACAAAATACCCCAACCCGATACAACACAGGATGACAAGCCCGGCCGACCACTGATTGTGTATTCCGAGCGCCCAGGGCGCCCACGACAAGGCGATGCCGAATGTAAAAGACCCTGCCAGCACTTTGATATTGGAATCGTAGCCAATGTACAGTTTCATTTTTTTGGCCAGCCACCAGGGTAAAAAGCAGGGAATGGCCCAAAATATCCAGCCCGCCATGAAAAAAGGCAGCCCCAGTATTAACAACAATATTTGCGAGGTTTTCATACCGGCAAATGCTGATTGGGCGCCGAGGTCATTGGCCCCGCTTTTTGCCAGTCGAGAAAAATAGGACTCCGTTTTATCTACAAGTAACTGATTATCCAGGTGTTGTGCTATCATTTGCCTGCTTCGGTGAAACGCCGCTTCGGCAGATACCGGGGCCGTATTTTGCAACATTTTTTCCCAGTGGCCCACCACGCGTTCGCCCGCTTCGTCGCGTGTATCGATCGTCAGGTTTCGGACGGTCTGTTCGAGGTAAACGGTGAAATCATCCACTGCCTTTTCTGCATCCTGTTGTACCGACTCCTGCCACTCCGCTGCCTTTATCGGCGCCCCAAAATGCACCACTATATCGCTGCGAAACAGGTTGGGGGCGTTATACGACAGCCCGACAGGGATAATTTTCACATCCAGTTGCCAGTTATTCCGTTGCTCGGCGCCGAAAGCAATGCGAGCAGTGCCGGTTTTAAACGGGCGCACCCAGCGGTTCATCCAACTGACGCCTTCGGCAGCGATATACAGCACGCCGCCCGCTTCGAGGTGCCGATAAGACGCTTCGAATGCAGCGTCGTTGTTGCGGTCTTCGCCTTCGGCCACATCCTCGCGGCGCTTTACGGGGATACAGAACAGGCGCGTCAGTATCCAATTGCTGACCGGGTGTTTGAACAAACCGTAATTCGCCAGAAAAAACATCTCCTGCCGGATGGGAATGCCCACGTTTAACACATCCATCAATGTGCTGGGGTGGTTGCTAATGACAATGGCCGGGCCGTCGAAGCGCAGGTTCTCTGTTCCCAGCACCGTTCGCCGTCGATAAAAAACACGCGTACCCGCCCATGCATATACACGCAGGAGGAAATAAATGACCCGAAGAACGGGATGCAGCCTGATGTTTGTGTAAGCCAAAAGCAGAGTTATGAGTTATGAGTTATGAGTTATGAGTTATGAGTTATGAGTGTTTGTGCTATATGCCCGGCCGCTCTATTTGCGACGCCAATAGTACAGCACAAACACTCATAACTCATAACTCATAACTCATAACTCTAAAACCTATCGTACCACCGTAATATCTCCTTCATACTGCAACTCTTCTCCATCAATGAATTTGACAAAGGCATAGAAAGAAAATACGCCCTGCACAGGTTCACCTTTGTAGGTGCCATCCCAGCCTTTGTCGGGGTCGTTCAGCGGATTTGCGCGGGTTTCGTATACCAGTGTTCCCCAGCGATCATACACACGCAACAAGGTAATGGCCTCTGCGGCAGGGCCTCCGAAGCCGGTAAAAAAGTTATTGGGATAATTTTTTTCCGGTCCGAAAACATTGGGGAAATACATTGGACGGTTGCGGTTGACAATGATTTGTACATCATCCACAGCCGTACAACCATCTTCGTCGGTGATGGTAATCGTATAAATCTGATTGGAAATAGCCGTGATGGTCGGCTCGGCAATCGTTACATTGTCTACACCCAATCCTGGCGACCAGGAATAGGTGACCGGCCTGCCCACTGGGCTGGTCGTAGTGGAAACTTGCACGGTAAACCCCAGGTCGAGGGTCGTGTCGCCGGGCTCGGCGGCCACGATCAGCGGCGGGGGTTGTACAACCGTCGCAAAAACGGAGTCAATACAGCCGCCGCCATCCTTGATTTTTACCCAGTAGTCGCCTGCAGGCAGGTTGCGCAAGGTATCGGAAGAGACAAAATTTACCCCGTCGGCGCTGAACATATACGGTTGTCGACCGCCGATGCCTTCCACGCGTATTTGGCCGGTGGGCTCGCTATTGCAAATCAGGTCGAGAATATCCAGCACATCGACGGCTACATCGGCAGGTTCGACTACAAAAATGCCGCCTGTAATGGTACAGCCGTTTCCATCCGTTACCGTAACGGTGTAATTGCCGGGTGGGAGGTCATTGGCTTTCATGGTGGTTTGCCCGTCCGACCAGGCGTAGGTGTAGTTGCCCACACCGCCGGAGGGCGTGGCCAGACCCATGCCGTCGTTGGCACTGAAACAGGAAATGTCGGTGGTGTCCATTACCAGTTGCAGGAGCGGGTTGTCGGTCACTTCCACCTCAAATGTTCCTTTGCACAGCACCTCGTCGATGGCCTGAATAGTGTAACTGCCTGCTGCGTAGCCGCCCTGAAAGTTTTGATTGATAAAACCGTTTCCAAAATCAAACTGTATAGGCTGTACACCGTTGGTGACGTTCATGGTAATGACCCCGTTGTCGTCGCCAAAGCAAAGCGGTTTATCCACCATAGCCTCCGCAGTCAGCACCCTTTCTTTTACATCGATCGACAAATCGGTTTCGCAGTTGTTCGAGTCGCGGATTTTCAAGGTGTACAGGCCTACTCCGAGTCCGCTCAGACTGGGCGTATTACCAAACAGGCCGCCGTTCCAACTGAACAGATACGGCGGCGTTCCGCTGGTAATGTTGTTAATTGTAATCGTTCCATTGGCGGTGCCGTTGCAGTCGGGGGCAGCAATCAGCGTATCCACCTCCACATCGGGGAAAATATTGACCGTCTGGATGTCGGTGAGTTTGCAACCCAGGTCGGTTTCAAGGGTAAGCACCACAGGCCGGATGCCGGAGGTATTGAACTGCACCGTATGCGGGCCGGGGCCGGTAGCCGTTTGTGGCACAGCATCAGCGCCAAAACTCCATTTCCAGGAAGTAATAGAGCCCAATGAGAAAGTAGAAGCGTCGGTGACCTGTACCGCAGTTCCCAGACAAACAGCAGGCGGATCGGTAGTAAATGCCACTTCCGGGCCCAAAAATTGCCCCGAGCCGCCAAAATCGATGTTAAAACCGTTGCCAGTGGAAGTAAAATTGTTCACACACAGGGCATACGACTCCCCTTGCACCATATCGAAGGGCGACAGCCAGGCATCGTCGCCAGCATTGTTACAGCCTGCATCTTCGCTGACATCGGGGTCGCCCGCTCGCAGCCCCGTCGGCCCCATACATGGACTTGGATAACTATTGTCGCCGGAAGCCATGCAGCGTACGAGTTGCTTGCCTGCACAGTTGCCAATGCCGTTGGGCAGTCGATACAGCGCGAAATCGAGGTCGTCGCTGACGTTCAGGGGCGACAGGGTAAATTCCAGCGACCCGGATTGCGAGCAGGTCCATACAAACCAGGTGGAATTGGTTTCGAAGTTGCCGGGCGCTCCATTGGAAAAACACAGGGCGTCGGTCAGTTCGGAAGTATTGTTGCCTGCGCCCACGATATTTTGCACGACAAACGACGATTTATCGCACAGAATAGACGCGTCGGGGCAGTCGGAAGTGGGTTCTACCGGCGGGTTGTAGTTGCTGATACACAACTGGAACGTGCCCATTTTACCCGCCGCACCTTGCACGCGTATCAGGTAGGTGGAGCCGACAAAAAGCCCGCCCTGGTACCCTTGCACGATATTTTGCACGCCGCTTTGGCACTCCAACTGGTTGATGGTGCCGCCGCAACTGCCGAAATACAGCGCCAGTTGCGGATTTTGCAAGGTACCGCCAGGGGCCTGTGGCGTGGCGCCGCGTACGGTGATCGTCACGTCGGTAGCCTGTGCCGTAAATGCAAACCACACATCGCGCTGGGTGGTGGCGCCGAAACAAGTAGCCGGCCCATATGACGACGGCGTAGCGTCAACATTGGTAAATTGCCCGTTTGCGCTGCAAAAGTTCCCCACATTAGGGATAAAAATCGGATTGGAACACTCGTCGTTGGAAGGCTGGGCCCATGCAGACACGGCAGCCAGCAAAAGGACGAGCAAAAGGAGTGGTTGTTTTCTCATGATGATGTTGCGTTTCGAATTTCAGGAGCGTAGAAGCATATGTTTAGACGCAAAAACGTAGGGAATTGTTGGTTGGTTGTAGTGTCAAAGTTTTCTTAAAAAAAGGGTGGGGTGCTGTGGTATACCCGCTTTGGCAGGATGGAACAACGGATGATACGGATTAGAGGCGGGTAAAAACGGATTTTTCGGCCTGTCGGCCGTATTCAGTAACGACGAAATAAGCATTGGTTGTGAAGCGGTTACGTTTACTAAACTTTTTAAGTTTAGTAAACGTGGCAGCAACACATAGAACGGACTGCAGTATAACTCATCCGCTGTAATCCGAAAAAATCCGTTTCATCCGTTTTCCCATCCTGCCCCAGTGAACACGGACACCCATACAAACGAACAACTTTGTGTATTCATGCCCCCCACCCCGATTCTTCCCTGCAAAAGAACTATTTCAACGCATAAAAATCGCTTTTTAGCAGCAGGTGTTCGCCAAAAGGATAAGTTATTTAGGCAAATGCCATTCCGGGCGAAAATATTACTTTTGCGGCGGCTACCGCCACCTACCTATGAAACACATTCCCAACCTGCTTACGCTCGCCAACCTGTTCTTCGGGTGCTGCGCCCTGCTGTATACACTGGCTTATGATCCGGTGACAGCGGCTTTGTTCACCCTCGGGTCTTTTTTGTGCGATTATGCCGACGGTATGACAGCCCGCGCCCTGAAAGTGGCGTCGCCGCTGGGCAAGGAACTGGATTCGCTGGCAGATGTAGTGAGTTTCGGGGTGGTACCCGGCGCTATGCTGTACCAGTTGTTGAAATTTTCAACCTGCGGCGCCGAGTCGGTGGTACCGGGTCACGCGTTTTCGGTATGCACGGCGGCGCTCCCTGCTTTTGTACTTTCGGCAGCATCGGGTTTGCGGCTGGGCCGTTTCAACCTGGATACGCGGCAGACGACTTATTTTATCGGATTGAGTACGCCGGCCTGCACGGTTTTTGTGCTCGGACTGGCGTTGACGGTTCACTACGACTATTTCGGCCTGGCAAAAACCATCCAGCAACCCTGGCTTTTATATGCATTGGTCGGGGTGCTTTCTTTCCTACTGAACAGCGAGATCCCGATGTTTGGCATGAAAATAAAAGGCTTCGACCTGCGCAGCAACCTGTTCAACCTGGCTTTCCTGGTACTGTTCGTGGTGCTGTTTATCGTCCTGAAAGCCCTTGCTTTGTCTGTGATTATTTTGATTTATATTGTTGCATCAGTGGGGTGGATGAAGGTGGAGAAGGGGGGATGAATCAGGATTTTTAGGATTGGGGGGATTAGAAGGATTCCCGACGGGATGTCAAAATTTTAGAAATTGATTATTATTTTTTTCGTGCATTCAAGCCAATCAATTACAATTGATAAAAATTTTGACACCACGGCAGGAATCCTTCTAATCCTTTAAATCCTAAAAATCCTGATTCAACCCGCCTCATCAACCTTATCAACCTTATCAACCTTATCAACCCATTACATGAAATTTATCGCTGAAATCGACATCATGCCACACCGCGAACTGCTCGACCCACAAGGTAAAGCGGTGGTCAACAACATGAAACACCTCCACCTGTCGGGCATTGCCGACGTGCGCATCGGCCGCCACGTGAGCATGACGCTCGAAGCCGCCGGCGAAACCGAAGCCCGCGAAAAGGTGGAAACCGCCTGCCAGAAGTTGCTGGCGAATTTGATTATGGAAACGTATCACTATTCGCTGAAAGCAGTTTAGTTATTGGGGGTTGATGAGGTTGATAAAGGCATTTGAATCAGGATTTTTGGGATTGGGGGGATTAGAAGGATTCCCGACGGGATGTCAAAATTTTAGAAATTGAATAAAATCTGCTTGGAAACAATCGCAACTATAAGGAATCAAGGAAATTTTTCAAATTGTGACGTTCCGTCGGGAATCCTTCTAATCCTGTAAAATCCCTTTAATCCTGATTCAAATACCCTTATCAACCCAAATAACTGATAACCACTAACAAGTCATGCTGTACATCATCCCCACACCCATCGGCAACCTCGAAGACATCACGCTGCGCGCCTTGCGCATCCTGAAAGAGGTAGCAGTGATTATGGCCGAGGACACGCGCACCAGCCGGCGCCTGCTCGACCATTACGGCATCACGACGCACATGCGCGCGTTTCATGCCCACAACGAGCATGCGGTGACGGAACGCATTGTCGACGAACTGGCCTCTGGTGTTGATATGGCTCTGGTATCTGACGCCGGTACGCCGGGCATCAGCGACCCGGGTTTTCTGCTGGCACGCGCTTGCCAGCGCCGGGGCGTGCGCGTGGAATGCCTGCCAGGGGCGACGGCTTTTGTACCTGCTCTGGTATCGAGCGGATTGCCTTGCGACACCTTTCACTTTGAAGGTTTTTTGCCACACAAAAAAGGCCGCCAAACCAGGCTAAAATACCTCGCCGAACTGCCGCACACGTTCGTCTTGTACGAATCGCCGCATCGCTTGCTGAAATGCCTCGAAGAACTCGGCACTTTTTGCGGCGTCGAGCGCCCGGCCTGCGTGGCCCGCGAACTCAGCAAAAAACACGAGGAGGTAAAAACGGCGTCGCTGTCGGAACTGAAAGCGCATTTCGGCGCCAAAGAGGTGAAAGGCGAAATCGTGATCGTGGTGGGCGGCAAACCCGACTGATGGTTTTTTCTGCTGGAATGTCGCGCTGCCAGAAATAGCATTTTCGTCGTAACACACTGTTTTACAATTGATTAAAATGCCTCTGTGGCCCTTTAAAAAACTTTTTTCAAAAAATATCTGAAATTCAGGCAGCGTTTGAACAGGGGATAAACGTTTTCCCCCTGTCTATACAAACACATAACCGATCACCTGACAACAATAACCATGACCGCAACTTTCACTTACACCCTGGTACTGGCCGCTATTTATGTAGCACGCAAAGTCGGGGGCCTCAGAACCGCAAACGCGTAGTTCAAACCATCACCACCACATAAAAGCGCCCTTGTTGGAAGAATTTCCGGCAAGGGCGCTTTTTTAGAGGTGAGAGGTGGGAGGTGAGAAGTGAGAGTTCGTAGAGTGAACAGAGGTGAGAAGTGAGAGGTGAGAGGTGAGAGTTCGTAGAGTGTACCGCGTTGCTATAAAATTTTGGAGTGGACGCTTTGCTCTAAAAAATATTTCTACATTGCAGAGAGTAACGTGGTATAATCTACGGACTCTCGCTTCTCACCTCTCACTTCTCACCTCTGTTCACTCTACGGACTCTCGCTTCTCACCTCTCACTTCTCACCTCTATTATGCGTTTTTCCCATACAACTTTCGTCGTTCCCGATCTGGATGCTGCCGTTCAGTTTTTCACCGCTACGCTCGGGTTTTCCATCATTTCCGAATCAGGCCCCATTTCGGATGCGGGCGACCGCATCAACCGGCAATATGGCATGCCCGACAAAGCCATTGGCCGCGCTACTTTGCTGGAACACAGCGGCCAGCGCATCGAACTGCGCGAATGGGAGGTGTACGGCCAGGGACTGAACCCGCTGCGCGAAAGCACCGTGCCGGGTTGCAACATCGCCATTCAAGTCCCGGATTTAGACCACACCATGCAACAACTCAAAACCATCCCGCGTATGCGCATGCTGGAAGTGAACCACGAAGAAGGTTTTGTGTACTGCTTTACGCCGTTCGGGGTGCAGTTGCTGCTGATGAAAGAGCAGGGATGGGGGGTGTGAGAGGCGAGAGGGGGAGCATACGTTCTAAATCTATACCTATCCGTTTCCTCTGCTTTTTCGTCCTGAAACACACTATCGCTTGTTTTTCATCCGCAAAAACGGCTGCTCAATCACCACCCAACTCAGCCGCGCCAGCGCATACGTCCCGGCAAATGCCAGCAGGATGTACACTGTTTGGGCCAGCACAGGGTTCACGCCGGCGTGCAACAAGGGATCGCGAAACCAGTCGTGCCAGAAGTACTCAAACATCTGGTGGAAGATGTACAGTCCATAACTGAACTTGCCGAGGTGCCGCAAAAAAGCGTTTTCGCAAAGGCGGCGCACCCATGCTTTCGGGTCGTCGTTCAGCGCCAGGTACAGAAACGAGGCAAAAAACAGGGCCGTCATCGTGGCCATGTACTGCGTATTGCCAAACCACAGCGCGTCGGCAATGCGGTAGCCCATCCAGAGCAACAGGATACGAGCAATCCACTTGTCGAACGGCACATACGTGTTCAGTTCCAGACGCAAAAAAATCGCCAGAAAACTACCTGCGGCCAGTCCGTCCATGCGGCAGTACGGCAGCACATAACTCGCCCTCGACATGCTGGTTTGCATCCATTCGTCGGTGAGGTGCCGGAGCCCTGTACTGAAATACACCAGTAACACGCACAATCCCAGCAGATAACGCTTAGGCAGCAAGTACACCATCAGCGGCCACAAGATGTAAAACTGCTCTTCCACCGCCAGCGACCACAGGTGGTTCAGGTTGAAAATATGGCTGTGCCACGACCAATCGTTTTTCAGTCCGATGGCAATATTGGGTGCGAAACCGAAAAACCAGCCGAAGGAATCATATCCCGCAGGTCGTTCATTTTCAATAAAATAGGTGGCAAACCAGGTAACAATCACCACCGTGTAATACAGCGGAAAAATGCGCAACAAACGGCGGCGGTAAAACCCGCTCCAGTAGCCCGGGCGGCCTTTGGTGCCGAGCAGAATGCCTGTAATCAGAAATCCCGAAAGCACAAAAAACAGGTCGACGCCCAGCCAGCCGCCCTGAATAAAGGTGTACCAGTGCAAATCCGTCCACCAGTCCAACAGCAAAAAATGGCTCAGCATCACCAGGGCAATAGCGATACCCCGCACCCCGTCGAGGGCTGGAATGTGAATGGGTCGTTGCCTGGTTTCTGACACAGTTATTTGAGTTGTATTTTAACACGAAGGACACAAAGGATGGCACAAAGTTCACCATAAATTGATATGCCCCCTTTGCCCCTTGCATTTTGCTCTTTAGGACATTGACGGGGTGACTTCGAGTCACCCTGTCAATAGACACCAGGTCCATTTTGCCTCTCGCCCCTTGCTTTTTGCCTCTTGCCACCCCTTCACTCCAGCACCTGCACTTTCGCGCCGTCCGACAAATTCAATTGTCCGGTCACCACCACGCGGTCGCTCTGCTGCAGCCCCGACACCACTTCTACCTTGTCGTGGTACACGCCGCCTACACGAATGGTGCGCGCTTGCACCAGCGAATCCTGCACCACCACATACACTTTGGCATCCTGCAAACTCCCGGCGATGGCTTTGCGCGGCAAGGTCAGACCCTGTCGGTTGGCATCAAACGTAAAAGTCGCCTTGGCATGCATACCTGCGCGCATGGGGTTGTTTTTGGGGTTGGACACTTCTATTTCCACATCGTAGTTGAAAGCGTTGTCGGCACGCAAGCCGATATTGGTCACTTTGCCGGTCACAGGCGCTTCAGCATACACATCGGCTACCACTTTGACAATCTGGCCTTTGCGTATGTTGAGCACATCGCGTTCGGTAACCTTGACCATGAGAAACAGTTTTTCGAGGTTGGTGATTTGAGCCACCTGAATGCCAGGGCCGATGACGCTGCCCCGCTCAATAAAACGCAGGCCCATGGTGCCCGTCATAGGCGCTTTGATGCTGGTATTGGAAATCTGTTTTTTCAACCCTTTTTCCTTCGCTTCGGCGGCCAGTATGCCGAGTTGGAGGTCTTCGATCTTGTTTTTGGGAGCCGCTTCCCCTTCAATGAGGTTGGTGAGGCGTTCCTGATCCTTGCGCAGTTTGGCGAGGTTGGCCTGCGTGGCTTCCAGTTCGATGCGCAGCAGTTCGTCGTCGACTTTGGCGATCAGGTCACCCTCTGTCACCCATTCGCCCTTGTTTTTATAGGTTTCGAGTACCCGGCCGGCTGTTTCGGAAATGACGAACATTTCCTTGACCGGCAGAAAAATACCGTCGGCCTGGAGCGTATTGGCGAGGGTTTCCAGTTGTGGTTGCGCTACCTGAACGGGGATAAAAGCGCGGGGTATTTTGCTGAGTTCGGCTTCCGTTTCCAATTGTTTTTTATTGGAATAGAGTTTCCACACAATGGCGCTCAGGGCCAGCAGGAAAAAAAGCCAGAGATATACACGCTTGTTCAAGAGTTGACAGTTTGAAATGTACGGCGCAAAACTAATTAAGTTAACGTGAGTTTCGGATAGGTTTTGTGTGAGATGTCAATAGCGCGAGCATAGTCATCCTACTATACTGTTCTTTTTCCTTGATGAAAAAGAACTGTAATTGCGTAGGTAGCAAAAAGGAACTTTTTTTACAACGGAGCACAGTTTTTCAAATAAAATTCATTGTCAAAAGGTTTTTGAGTAGTTACGACGGCAAAGATTTG
>JAEUUT010000224.1 GCA_016787415.1 Saprospiraceae bacterium
ACGCATCCCTGCCGTTCGCAATGCCAGCGGCGCCAGCGCGGGAAGCCCGTTTTCCGGCTTGTCCAGGTAAAAATAGGCTGTGGCGCAATAGTCTTCTGAACGATAAAAATTTACCCAGCCATCGGGAAAATCGGCGTCGTGTAAGCCCGGGTGTTTGCCTTCCAGCAGTTTGATACAGCCTGCTTTTACATTGATGGTGACGGGAATGAGCGGGGCGCCGGCATCTACCATTTTGCGCACGTCATCGCGCATGTAGCCGCCCAACACCTGAATAGTGGCGCGCATTTCCCTGGAGAAATACAGCGGGTCGTCGAGGTGGAAACGATACAACGACCAGTAGCCCGTGCTGTCGTCGGCCACCGGGCAGCCTTGCGTGCGCTGGATAAATTTTCCCAGTCCCCAGCCCGATCCTACGTAATCTTCCGAGCCGGTACCCACAATAGTTGGGAGTGCTCCGTCGCCGTCGGTGTATATTTTTACTTCGCCTTCGCCCCACCAACTTTTGCCGTACTCGGGCGCAGTGATCAGCCCGAAATTGACGCCGAGCAAACGCCCACGCCCCGTTACTTTGGGTAGCAGATCGAAATCCTTGCCCAATGCTGTTTTTAATTCGCGCCGCCAGTGGCAATGAAAATAAAGCGCATCGGCTGGCAGCGCATCCGTTCGTTCGAAATCGACATCATAAAAAAACAGGTCGAGCCGCCGGCTGGATTCATTGGTGACGGTAATGCGCGCGCTTTTCCGGAACGGCATGGGAATAAAACAATTGAACGAACGCCCTTCCGGACTCGAAAACAGGGCATTTTCGAAAGGCATGATCCGCCCGTGCGAAATGCTGAAAAAATCGCCTAGCGGAACCGATACCGCCGGGGTCTTCGCGTCGTCCCAGTACATATCGATGCGCAGCGAACGCAGCATCTCGGGCGAGCGGTCATTGACCGTCATCCATATCCGGCGAATCGTACCTGCGCCCTGTACATCAAGCAGGGTGGCGCTGGCGCCTGCTTCGAGGGGCTCAAAAGCATGGCCTTTGGCACGCTGGTTTTCCTTGCCACCGGCGCCTTCTGCCGCTAGAGGGTTTTCGAAAGTGGCCCAGCGTGGGCGGGTGTTTTTCCACTGGTACAGTTCCTGTGCAGGCAGTGCAAAGCAGGAAAGCAGGAAAGAAAAAAACAGAAGTTGTTTCATCGGTTAGATTTGTGAAAAAAGATATTTTACTGTCCGCATATTGTACGCTGCCGTTTTTTGCTGTGCCATAGCGTGGCGGCAAGACGGCGATTGCCAAGGGCGAAAGTGGTGCTACTGTAGGACTTTAGTCCGTGCTACCACCACTTTGCCCTTGGCAAATCTCGTAATTTTGGCAAATGCGGATGCACTTGCTAATAAAACGCGTCGTGTCAGTGCAGGTAAATCAAGAGACTCATTTCGAACTCACCCCAACTTTTCCCCCTTCATCAACCAAACCGCACGAATTGACTGTTCTTTCAGGTGCAAAAATTGCTTTCGCGTGTCATCTTTCATAAAATCCAGGAAGTCGGATTCCGCAGGAAATGACACCACATGCGTTTCATACGGCAACTCCATGCTGCCCTCGATGAGGCTGTCCTGTGCATGCCGGATACGGAGCAAAAGACTGCCCTGGTAGCGGCTTATTAGGGGAATCGCCACTGCTTCAAACTGATCAAAAGTATCCTCCTGCCCGGCTTGCAGGTAAATAAGTTGGGTAAGGTAAATCATAGAAACAAGTTTAGCGGCCGCCCAAAATATCAATAAAGGAGCCGGAGGTGTAGGATGACTGGTCGGACAACAGCCACAAAATAGCCTGCGCTACTTCTTCGGGTTGGCCGGCGCGGCCCATCGGCACGGAGGCAACCACGCGGTCGAGCCGCCCTGGCGCATGAATGTCGGTATCGATAAAACCCGGCCGAACGGCATTGACCCGAATACCTTCCTGTGCCACTTCTTTGGCCAGCCCCATGGTAAATGTGTCGATAGCGCCCTTGGAGGCAGCATAATCCACATATTCGAATGGCGAACCAGATTTGGCTGCGCCCGACGATACATTTACGATAGCCCCACCTGCGCCGCCATGCCGGGTCGACATGCGCCGCACCGCCTCCTGCGCGCACAACATGCTGCCTAACACATTTACCTGAAAAGTGTGCTGTATGCGTTCGGCGCTGATGTCGGAAAAAGGCGATAAGGCGCCAAGAATGCCCGCATTGTTTACCAGTGCTGTGAGTGTTCCGAAAGCCTGATCGAGCGTTTCAAACATGGATTTTACCTCCTGTTCGCTGGAAATATCGGCTCGGATGGCAATGGCCTGGCCTCCACGCTGGCGAATGGTGTCCACGATTTGCTCGGCGGCTGCCTGCTGGTTGCGGTAATTGACGCCAACAGCGTAGCCTGCTTCAGCCGCCAGCAGGGCTGTGGCAGCGCCGATGCCCCGGCTGGCTCCGGTGATCAATATGGTTTTGGTCATGTCGTTCAAGTTCCGGCAAAAATAAAGGAAACCCGAATCGGCAGGAGGTGTTATATTTGCTTGCCCGTTGCAAAAACCTGCCCGTCAGGTTTCCCAATTTAAACAACCGCCCTCTTCATGCCCGTAAGGAATACCCGTCCAAATGTTCAATTCCTTTCCGGAGGAGGTGAAATGGGAGATTTGATTCAAAACAAGGATTGGAGCGCCACGCCGCTTGGCCCGCCCGATGCATGGCCGCAAAGTCTGCGAACCACCCTGAGCATTATTCTGAAATCCCGATTCCCGCAATTTTTGTGGTGGGGCCCTCAGTTGATTTGTTTTTACAACGACGCTTACCGCCCCAGTCTGGGCATCGACGGCAAACATCCCGGTATACTCGGCGAACCAGCCGAAACTGCCTGGGCCGAAATCTGGCATATCATCAAGCCGCTCATCGACAGGGTGATGTCGGAAGGCGTGTCGACCTGGAGTGAAGACCAACTCATTCCCATTTTTCGCAACGGAAAAATCGAAGATGCCTACTGGACTTTTAGTTACAGCCCCGTCAATGATGAATCCGGCACACCGGCCGGAGTGCTGGTTACCTGCAACGAAACGACCTCGAAAGTATGCGACCGCCTGCGCCTGGAAAAAAGCGAAGAAAGGCTCCAACTGGTGATTCAGGCCAGCGAACTGGGCACCTGGGAGTTGAATGTAAAAACAGGTGTCGTACAATATTCAGACCGCTACCTCCAGATACTGGGCTATCCGGAACGGGTGGAACTGACGCATCAGCAAATTGTACAGCACCTGCACCCCGACGACCTGCCTATACGGGAAGCCGCTTTTAAAAAAGCATTCGAAACCGGTGTACTACACTACGAATCGAGGGTGATCTGGAACGACCAGAGTATACACTGGATAGAAGGACGTGGCAAGGTTTTCTTCGACGAGCAAGGCAAACCCGACTGGATGACCGGGACAGTGCGCGACATCACCGACCAAAAAACATTTACCCAACAACTCGAACGGCAGGTACAGGAGCGTACCCAAATGCTTCGCGAAGCAAATGAAAAACTGGAAAAATCTATCCTCGACCTGCAAAAAATGAATGCCGAACTACAGTCATTCGCCTATGTGTCGAGCCACGACTTGCAGGAGCCGCTTCGAAAAATACAGGCATTTGCTGGCCGTATTAAAGAAAAAGAGGAACGAAACCTGTCGGATCTGGGCAAAGATTACCTCCATCGCATGCAGGATGCCGCCCGGCGCATGCAAACGCTGATCGAGGATTTGTTGATGTACTCACGCACCAACACAACCGAGCGTATTTTCAAAAAAGTGCAGGTGGCAACACTGTTGGAAGAGGTGAAAAACGATTTTCGAGAAGCCTTGCAGGAAAAACAAGGTGTCATTGAAATCGGTGAAATGGGCGAACTTGAACTCATCCCATTTCAGTTCAGCCAATTGCTGCACAACCTTATCGGAAACGCAGTGAAATTCTCCAAACCCGATGTGTCGCCGTTGATAAATGTAACCGGGCGATTCGTCGCAGGCAGCGATGTGCATTTTCGCGGCATTTTACCCCGAAAAAACTATTTCCACCTCTGTATTTCCGATAATGGTATCGGATTTTCACCTCAATACAAGGAACGCATCTTCGAAGTGTTTCAAAGGCTGCACGGCCGTTCCGAATACCCTGGCACCGGCATCGGGCTGGCTATCGTCAAAAAAATTGTAGACAACCACAATGGCATCATCGAGGCTTCGGGCGAAGAAGGTGTAGGCGCGCGTTTCGATATATTCATTCCTGTACGGTAAACCTGAACGAATCTTAATGGGGCAACTTTTTCCCATTTATTGCAGGCATATTGTTTTAAGAAGCCTCCCATCTTCTATAAAACTGTATTGCCATGAAAAAGAAAGATTTGTTCAAAAATATGCCCTACATGTCGCCGCTCACCAATCGAATGGAGGCGTCTAAACAGAAAGGATTTACCGAAAATTTCGAAGTGGTATCGGCTACTACGCTCATCAATCATGGAACAGGAAAAGAGTACGGCGCTAAAGACCTGACCATCGTCAATCACTATCGTTTTGAAGGTATGTCGGACCCCGGCGACAACAATATTCTATATGAAATCAGCGCATCCGATGGCGCAATGGGCATCCTTGTTACACCTTACGGCTCCGATTGCCCGGCCCACGTAGCGGATTTTGTAGCCAATATTCCCCTGATTGAAAAACAACACGGCGGCAATGCTCCCGATACGCGCCATGCACAAACGCCTGTGGAAACCTCGCATGCGCAGACGCTGGTGGGGAAGTGATTGGTATTCAAGTGCGCATTCTGTGCTGTTCATTCACCAAATGTTTGGGCAAATCGCTCACCCGATCGCAGCAAACCTGCTCCATCACCTGTCGCAACTGTGTTTTCAAAATAGCGATGGTATGCTGTCCGCCTTGTGCGCCCAATGCTGCTACCCCGTACATAAATGTGCGACCCAAAAACGCACACTCCGCCCCGGAAGCCAGGGCACGGGCAATGTCAGGGCCTGAACGCACGCCGCTGTCGAACAGGATACGAATACGGTTCTTGTAATTACGTACGATGGGCGCCAAAGCGTGTATCGAGGATTCACCGGCGTCGAGTTGTCGGCCGCCATGGTTGGATACGATGATACCGTCGAGCCCCAGTCGGATAGCCATATCGGTATCTTCCTCGCTGGCAACACCTTTGAGCACGATTTTGCCTTTCCAGCGGTCGCGGATGGGTTTAATTTTTTCTTCATTCAGTCGGCCCGAAAATGTCTGGTTCATATAAAGTCCCAACTGCTTCATATTCAGCCCTTTGGGCATATATTTTTTCATAGTGGCGAAGTTGGGCTGCCCATGCCACAGGGTTTGAAGCGCCCAGTTGGGTTTTCCCATGATTTGAAGGATGTTGCGCAAGGTCATTTTGGGCGGCATGGCCAGCCCGTTGCGGATGTCGCGCGGGCGGTAGCCGAACGTAGGCACGTCGCACAGGAGTACCAACACCTGGCAGCCTGCCGCCTCGGCTCTGTTTAAAATGTCGTCGCGCAGGGCATTGTCGGCCGGATGGTACAACTGATACCAGAATTTACCCTCTGTAATCTCGCCGATGCGTTCTATGCTGGACGTAGTAACGGTGCTTAAAACAAAAGGGATGTTGTGTTCTACAGCGGCTTTTGCCAGTATTTCGGGCGCATTGGGCCACATTAGTCCCTGCAAGCCCACCGGAGCAATACCAAACGGAGCATCGTATGTATGTCCAAATAATTCCGTTTTCAGATCGGCGCCTGCATAGTTGCTGATGTAGTAGGGCTTCAATTCTACTTCGCGGAGTTCCGACGTGTTTTTGTACAGGTTGACGTCTTCGTTACAACCGCCGTCGAGGTATTCAAAGGCAAAACGCGGAATGCGTCGGCGCGCCTTGTCGCGCAGGTCATCGATGGCCGGATAATTCGGGTTGTATAGCAGGTTCATAGGTCAGTATGGCTTGAATGCGATCAGATCAGGTGGAATTGGCCCGGCAACATGGACGGCCAGGGCTGCACCGAGGGCAGTGGCTTGCGCTACTTCGGCCGCAAATACGTTCATGTGAGGAAAGGCGGCGGAAAGCAGGCGCATGTACACTTCATTTTTGGAAAAACCGCCGTCTACAAAAATAGTGCGTACACCGGATTGTCCAATGGCGAGTTGTGTGGAAATGGCCTGTTTTTCAATGAGTTGTGTCATAAATCTCAGGTAGTCCGCTTCTGCCGACGATTGCGGAACGAGGCTTGCCTTTTTGTAAAAATCCGCCGGCGCCTGATGCTCCCTTGCCATTTGTTGTACGGCTTTTTCATGTTCGTGCCCGCCGAAATAACGCGCCGATTTGACGGGTTTCCCCTCATAAGTAAGGTAGCACAAACAATCCTGTTCCAGTTCCGCTGCGGTCAGGGGCTCTGTGTTAAAAGGGTTCATGGAAATACACCAGGTGCCCGTCGACAGCAGCAGAAAAGGCTCCTGAACGGTCGCCAGGTAAGGTATCAAAGCGGCCGAACTGTCGTGGAGTCCCATGCCCGGCTGATTTGTAATCGGCGGTAATATCCTTTCCATGCCTTCTTCGTACACCCAGCGGTGGTAATCCTGCCGAATGAAATCCCACAACAGCGTATGGCAGCCGATACTGGTGATTTCACTAACGGGTAAGGGTTTGTTTTCTTTTTGCAGGAAAGTTTGCAACAGCCAGGCTACATATTGCGGCAGGTGCACTGACCATTTGATTATTTCAAACACCTGCGGCTGCTCGTATTTCAGTCGGTACAACTGCAAGCCGGAATTGAGCGAATCCATCACGGGTGACGCCGTTTCCAGTGCCAGATTCTGTTCGGCCCCCCAGGTATCAAAAAACTGCCTGTGCAAGGCATCTGGATAGGGTTTGAGGTAGTTGTACAGGGGCGTCAGCACACGTCCGTCCTGATCTAGGTGTACAAAACTGGCTCCGTATGCCGTACAGTTCACAGTGTCGATCTGAAATCGTGCATCGGACATTACTGCATGTAAAGTGCTGTGCAACCAGTCGCTCAGCGCTGCCAGGTCTT
Source organism: Saprospiraceae bacterium (assembly GCA_016787415.1). Lineage (GTDB taxonomy): Bacteria > Bacteroidota > Bacteroidia > Chitinophagales > Saprospiraceae > M3007. The sequence continues at coordinate 7,066 of JAEUUT010000224.1, forward strand.
CACAGGCATGCCCGTCTTCATCCACCGTTTCAGGAATGGAAACGGATGTTTCCCACACGACCCGGTATTGCGCGTCGAAAACGATGCACTTTTTATTGGTTTTGCCGACGTCAAAAACTAAGGTCATGGATGATTTTTATGTGTTTTTTTACCCTAACTTATTGCAACTCAGGGCGTTGCCCTGGATTGCCGCGCGTCCCCGCACGCGGGCGCCGCATCTCCGCATCCCCGCATCCCGCATCCCCGCATCCCCGCATCCCCGCATCCCGCATCCCGCATCCCCAGGGCGTTGCCCTGGGCTATTGAATACGCCCTTTCAGGGCTCCTCCGTGGTGGTAATGAGTGGCTTTTTTCTCACCTCTCACTCTCTCACCTCTCACTCTCTCACCTCTCACCTCTCACTCTCTCACCTCTCTCACCTCTCACAATCCCGTGGCTACACCTGTTTTTCCTCGCTTTGCAATTCTTTGTTCCCTGATTTTCAGGGCGCGGAAGACGCCGATGGGGTCGATAGCGCCGCCACTTTGTCGGGTGGCCTCGGCTACCAATGCGCGCGTGTCGACTGCGAAGGCATCGCGGAGGAGTTCTTCGGCAGTCACCACATCGTTTTGTTGCTGGGCGGCTTCGAGCAGGACGCGGTCGACGATCAAGGCCCGGGCATAGGTACACAGGATATTTTGCACACTTTGCAGCAGGTCTTCGAGCGGGTCTTTGGTGTTGTGGCTGGCGTCGATCATCCAGGCCAGCGGCGGGTTTTTCACGGAAGGGTCATCGATAGCGTCTACCAATTCATTGAAAATCAGAAAAAACTGATACGGTTTGATACTGCCGGTGGTCAGGTCGTCGTCGCCGTACATGGAGCCATTGAAATGAAAACCCCCCAATCGGCCGAAGAGCATTAGGCGGGCCACAATTTGTTCGATATTGGTATTAGGCAAATGGTGGCCGAGGTCGACAAGCACCTGCGCTTTTTCACCTAGGTACTGACACAGGCTGTAAGAAGTGCCCCAGTCCGGAATCACCATCGAGTAGAAATGAGGTTCATAGGGTTTGTACTCGATGAGCATCGTCCAGTCGTCGGGCAGCGCCTGGTAAATGTCCGCCAGGGCATCGGCGGTGCGTTGCCAGGCGCGCCGGAAATGCTGCTGACCGGGAAAATTGGAGCCGTCGGCAAGCCATACTGTCAGCACCCGTGCATCGAGTGCCTTGCCATGTTCGATACAGGCGATATTGTGTTCGATGGCCTGGCGACGTATGGCCGCATCGGTATGGCTCAGCGAACCGAATTTGTAGGAATGCGCTTGCCCCGGCTGATCCTGAAAAGTGTTGGAATTGACAGAATCGATGCTCAGTCCGTGGCTTCTCAGGAGTGATTTCAGGGCAACCGTATCACCGGGTATATCCCAGGGAATATGCAGGGAAATGGAATCCGAAGAGCGATTCAGCGCATGCAGGAGCCCGACGTCCTCGATTTTTTCTTCGAGGCTGCGCGGTTCGCCGCCGCCCGGATAACGCCCGAATCGGGTGCCGCCCGTACCCAGCGCCCAGGAAGGAATGGCTACCTGAAAGACTTTTATTTTTTCAATAATGCCTTGTATATCAATACCTTTTCTGGAAAGCAGTTCTGCAGTGTATTGAAAGTGAAATTCGTGGTCGGCACGGATTTGCGCGTTCAGGTCGTGTATTTGTTCCTGGAATTGCATGGTAATAAAAAGCCTGTTTTGGTTAACGATAAAAACCCATGGCTACGCCGCCGTCTACGTTCAGGGCATTGCCGGTCGATTTGTTCAGCATGCCGCCTACAAACACGAAACAGGCATTGGCAATATCTTCGGGCAGGATGATTTCATTCAGCAAGGTGCGTTTGGCATAGTAGGCGGGCAGTTCTTCTACTGTGATACCGTATGCTTTGGCGCGGCCCTCGGCCCATCCGCCCGACCAGATATTGGAACCGGCAATGACAGCATCGGGGTTCACGGTGTTGACGCGGATGCGATCGGGGCCCAGTTCGGCCGCCAGCAAGCGGGTGAGGTGCGCCTGTGCTGCTTTGGCCGAGCCATAACCGGCGTTGTTGGGGCCTGCTACGACGGCATTTTTGGAAACGATGTTGACAATATCGCCGCCAAAACCCTGCTTTTGCATGACTCGCACACCTGCCTGGCTGACGAGGAACTGACCTTTTACCAGAATGTCGTACAGTTTGTCCCAGTTTTCCTCACTATGATCCGTCAACGACTGAGAAATGCTGATACCTGCGTTGTTGACCACAATATCCACCCCGCCGAATGCCAGCGCTGCGGCTTGCATGGCTGCTTCTATAGAACTTGCGTCGGTTACGTTGAGTGTGGTGGCGGCCACGGCATCTTTTCCAAACTGTTTTAAAAATGCTGCTTTTGCCTCCTCCAGCCGTTCCGTATTCAGGTCATTGAGCAGCACACAAGCGCCTTCTTCGGCAAATTTCCGGGCAATGGCCTTGCCAATACCACCCGCCGAACCTGTCACCAGCGCTACACGACCGCTCAGCGGTTTGGGTTTGGGCAGCCGCTGAAGTTTGGCTTCTTCCAGAAGCCAGTACTCGATGTCGAAGGCCTCCTGCCGCGGCAGGGCGGTGTACTCCGACACGGTTTCGGCGCCCCGCATTACATTAATCGCATTCGTATAGTATTCGGCTGCGAGGCGCGCGGTGGTTTTGTCTTTTGCAAAAGTAAACATACCGATACCGGGCACGAGGATGACCACCGGATTCGGGTCGCGCATGGCAGGCGAGTTGGGGCGGCGGCAGGTATCGTAGTATTGCCGGTATCCGGATCGGTACGCTTCAAAAGCCTGATCGAGGTATGCCGTGTCGTCGGTTTGGGAAGGATCGAGTACCAGCGGCGCAATTTTGGTGCGCAGGAAATGATCAGGGCAACTCGTGCCGAGCGGCGCCAGCCTGGCCAAATCCTGTGAATTTACAAATTGCAGCACCCGCTCGTCGTCGCTAAAATGGCCGATCATTTTTTGCTGCGAAGAACAGCGTCCGCGCAATACAGGCGCCAGGGCCGCTGCCCTGACCTGGCGCTCTGTGGCATCCGTATCGGGTGTTTTTACACCTCCGAAAACAGGGCGCGACCGGCCTTCCTGTTCGGCCAGGTAGGTAGCGCACTGCTCGATGATGTCGAGCGTGTTCACATAACTATCATAAGCGGTATCGCCCCAGGAAAAAAGCCCGTGCGAACCCAGCATGATGCCCCGCAGTGCGATACCCTGGCGGGCATTTTCCTCCAGACATTCCAGCATTTGCAGGCCCAGGTCGAAGCCCGGGCGTTGCCAGCCTACCCAGCCTACTGTGCCGCCAAAAAGTTCACGGGTGATACGCTGCCCGTCTTTGGCTGCGGCAATGGCAATGGCAGCATCGGGATGCAGGTGGTCGATGTGCCGGAAAGGTAAAAAACCGTGTAGCGGAGTGTCGATCGACGGTGCTTTGGAGGCCAGGTCGTAAATGCAATGGTTGAACAGTTCCACCATCTCATCTTCGTGTTCAAGACCTCTGTACACCTGGCGCAGACTGTGCAAGCGGTCGAGGTAGAGGGCTGCCAGGCCGCTGCGGGTCATGGTGCCGAGGTCGCCGCCGGAGCCTTTTACCCACATCACGTCTACGGTTTTGCCGCTGAGCGGGTCTTGGGCAGGCGCTTTGCAGGAGGTATTGCCGCCGCCGTAGTTGGTGAGGCGCAGGTCGGCGCCCAGGAGATTGGAACGATACACCAGCAGGCCCACTTCGTCGTTGGCTAGTTCGGCGGCTTTGGTTTCGTCCCAAAGCCAGGAAACGTGTTTATATGTTTGTGTAGTCATAATTCTGAGAGGAATGATGGTGTTTTTAGGCGATTTCTTAGAAGTTGTTTGAGTTAATTTCATCGGAGCAGAAAACCGTCTTTTGTCGGCATGCTGCGGCTATTTTCTCGGCAATAGCCTCCGGCTATTCCCTCAAAAATAAGCCTTGCCTGCCAACAAAATCCGCTCTTTCTGCCCTCGACAAATTAACTCAAACAACTTCTTACATTTTCGAATTGCCCCAGCCTACCAGCAGCACGGAGAGCAGGATAACGCCTACGCCGGTGAGGATGGTCGTGAAGGTGCGGCGACTCACGCCTTTCCATTCTTTCAGGAACAGTCCCCAGGCGCTGGAAATAAAGATGATGAAGGCCATGTGCAGGATCCAAGAAGAAGCGCCGTTGCCGAGTTTGGATTCGCCCATACCGTAAAAGAAAAACTGTAAAAACCAGGTGGTGCCTGCGAGGGCTGCCCAGCCGTAGTTTTGGCGCAGGGGCGCCAGTGCATTTCGATAGTCGCCAAAGGTTTTGTTGCGATAATTCAGGAGCATGCACCACACGAAATTGGTGGTAAACCCGCCCCAGAGCAGTACCACGAAAATGACATTGTTCTGGAATAAGGGGTTGGCGCCGTGCGTCACAGCAACTCCGGCCATATCTTTTCCGGCTTCGATGCCAAAATTAAAGCAGGCCGACAGGATACCCGACACCGTGGCGACGGCCAGCCCTTTGCCCAGGTTGAACTCTGCCACCCCTTCTTTTTTGGTCGTGTCATCCAGTTCCTTTTCTTTCAGCATGCCGGCCCGGCCGCAAATGGCAATCCCCGCGAGGCACACCAGGACGCCCAGCAACACGAGTTGCCCGCCGGGCGTGCCCAGCATGTCGCCGATGCCCATTTTGCCCTCCACGTGGTTCAGCCCGTAGTAAATCGGAGGTACCAGCGATCCGAATGCCGAGCAGTAACCCAATGCCACGCTCATGCCCAGGCTCATACCCAGATAGCGCATCGACAAACCGAATGTGAGCCCGCCGATGCCCCACAACAAGCCGAAGAAGTAGGTCCAGAACAGGGTTTCCGGATTGGTTTTGCCAATGATTTCCGTAAATCCCGGTATCGTCATCGTCGCTGCCAAAAGAGGCGCGAATATCCAGGAAAAGACGCCGCCTACAATCCAGGCACTTTCCCATGACCAGTCGCGCACCCGACGGAAAGGAACGTAAAAACTGCCTGAGGCA
>JAEUUT010000231.1 GCA_016787415.1 Saprospiraceae bacterium
AGCAGAAAACCGTCTTTTGTCGGCATGCTGCGGCTATTTTCTCGGCAATAGCCTCCGGCTATTCCCTCCAAAATAAGCCTTGCCTGCCAACAAAATCCGCTCTTTCTGCCCTCGACAAATTAACTCAAACAACTTCTTAGAGGTTTTCACCTATCCACTTTGACCCATTTTTCTGTAAAAGAAATTTTTTCAGATTGAAAACGCAACACATAGGTACCTGCCGGCAGGTGACTCAAATGAAGTACCAGCAGATTGCCGGCAGGCCACTCCATTTCGAATGACGCTACGCCTACCCTTTTGCCATCGGCTGCAAACAAATCAACCGAGATAAAATGTAATTTCGGGTTGGTCGAAAATTTGACAAACAAATCTTTGTTTCCAGGATTAGGGTAAAATGAATACGTAAGCGGTATTTCCGGCCGTGGAAGAAAAAAAGAGTCAATACTCGTACCAAGCAGCGTCGTATCGATGCCGGCAAGAAAATTTTCAGAAAAAGCGTATATGTAGTGGATGGTGTCGGTCAGGGTACCGGCACAGGTTCCTCTTACATACAAAAAAACGGTATCCACCGTGGTAAGTTTTTGCACCCAGTACTGGGTTGCCAGCAGCGAGTCGGTACGCATCAAACGCACGTAATCCACCGTGTCTGTAGAAACTCTTTTCAGCACATTCTCGATGGTAAAAAGCGTATCCATCTCTATAGTAGTGCGAATTTCTGCCTGTGCGTAGTTGCTGAAAATCGGGTTAAAAACAGACTTCTGGGCATTGTTGTACAGCAGTGTTACTTCATTGTAGCCAGCAATGGCTGCATCTTTCATGCCATCACCGTTCAAATCACCCACAGCAAGCCCTTTTGCACCGTAGTGGCTGGAATACGGTATATCAAAATAATGAAGGTTATTGTAATCACCCGAAGGATAGCCATCATAGACCATCATTCGAAGCCAGCCGCCATTTAATGCGAGGATTTCATTTTTACCATCACAGTTAATATCTACTACTTCCACAGGCTCGGGAATGTCAAAAGCAGAACGCACCTGGGGCTGGCTACTGATACCATTGTCGCCCTGTATCCACAGGTTCAGATTAGCCACAGGAAGGTTCCAGGGCGTTGTCGTCACGAGGTCGGCTTTCCCGTCATTGTTCAGATCGCCGAGCCCAAAACTATATGGCGTGGTGGGAAAAGACTGTTGAACAACCGGCAAAAAGAACTGTGGCGTACCAAAAGTGCCGTCCAACTGCTGATAGGTAATAAAAAAACCGCCGACCGGATAGGAAGCGATATAAGCCAGATCATTCAAACCGTCGTTGTTGAAATCGGCAATTTCCATATCGTAGCCACAATTGTAGGGCGTCGGTAGGTGGCTTACGGTATAGGTGTTGTTTGCTGAACCCGTAAACAAGGTTAAAAACAACTCATTTGAGTTGGTTGTAGCAATATCAGGTATGCCATCATGATTGAGGTCGCCTACGGCCAGGGCGCTTGTGATAGTTCCCGAATACAATTTGGTTGCCGGCAGGAATCCACCGTTCGGGTTATTGTAAATGATGCCGACAGAATCCTGAAATATGAAAACGATGTCTGGATACAAATCTGCATTCAGATCCTGCACCACCATGGCACGCGAACCCTGAAAATTATCGACTGTTGGAAACGCTATGGCTGGATCAAGTTGGCGTTGTTGGTTCTGGTAATATACCAATAACTTATAATCCGTGGCTGGATTATTGAAAAATCCGGTCATCACAGCCAAGTCATTGCGGCCATCGCGGTTAAAGTCGGCGATAGCCACAGACTGCGGATAGGAGTTCACCGATCTTGATTCATAGGGCAAAAATGAAATCTGCGCAAATGAGCATACTGGCGTCCAGCAAATAATTAAAAATCGAATGAATCGGGACATGGGAGTGTTTTGGGTGAAGGAGATTATTTACCGCAACAAAGTTATGTTGCCTTTGCGTATTAATTCGCGTTCGTTGGCGCAGCGCACCCGTAAATAATAGCCATAGGTCTCAGCCGGTTGTGGCACACCTTTATAGGTACCGTCCCAGGCGTCGTCGGGCCCGAATGCTTCAAAAAGTTTTTCCCCGAAACGATTGTACACCATCCAGTACACATCCTTTACATAACTGCTTTCCAGTTTCAGCACATCATTTTCATGGTCTCCATTGGGCGAAAAAGCAGTAGGAAAAAAGATATACGGCTCTCCGCATTCCGGGAATAGCACGCGCACCGTAACCATACCGCTCACATCGCAACCGCTTGACAATAAAGCCATTACGTGATAGGTGGTGGAATCTTCCGGCGTTGCTACCGGGTTGTAAATGTCCGGATTGGACAGGCTGGATGCGGGTTCCCAAACAAACCCCGTGGCGCCCGGGAAAGTGGCTTCCAGTTGGGAACTGCCGCCGGCGAGAATCAGTGGTGGCGTAGCCGTCACTACCAACGCTCCAGGATTTAGCACTGCCACTTTTACCTGTTTTTGCAATACACAAGGCCCGTTTCCAGAAATCGTAACCGTGTAAATCCGGGTTGAATCGGGAGACGCCAGCGGGTTGGGGACATGCGGATCGGACAAGTCCACGTCGGGCGACCAAACATACTTAAAATCCGGATCAGCAGCCGGGAACAAGGAGATGCTTTCTCCCGTACAGATGGCGAGGCTGTCGGCAAGCAAGTCGATAGGTGGAAACGGCGATTCCAGGGGCAATGTCAGGGTACTGGTACAGCCATTTCCCGAAGTAACCGTCAGCATGAGTTGGTAAACGCCCGAATGTTCCAGCACAAACTCCGGATTCTGAACAGTCGATTGCAACAAGGTATTGTTGGGGCCCGTCAGTCGCCATTTCCAGGCCTGAATGCCGTTGACAGGGTCGGTGCTCAGGTCGGTCACATGCAGTACAGCGCCGTTTTCACTACAATCCGGAAAGTCAATATCGATTTGGGCATTGGCCGAAGCGCGTGTCAGGTGGATGGTTTGGTACACCGTATCGCTACAGGCGCCTTCTGAACCCGCGATCAGCGCTACCAGATACGAACCTGTATCCGGATAAACGAATACCGGGTTTTGCAAAGTGGAAGTAAGCCCGGGGTTGCCTTCGAGGTCGAAATACCATTTATAGATATTGGCCGTCGTGCTTTGATTTTCAAAAGCCACCCGCAGAGTGTCGCATACAACCGAAGGCGCAAAAAACGCCGCCACGGGCTGCCCGCAATCCGCTACATTGTACTGAAAATCGCGACGCGTCGTTGACAGTACCTCCCCGTCGCGGTATTCATCGACACAAATGCCCACCACAAAATTGCCCAGGGTATTGGGCACCCCGGTAAGAAATCCCGTAGCAGGATCAATCGTGAGCGGGCTTCCGCCCAGCATATTGCTGATATTGTAGGGGTTCTTCCAGGTAATCTGCTGATAGGGGCCAGGATTGGGCGGCTGGGGAATAGGAAACATTTCAGAGGCGCCGGTAAGCGGCGTACACAGGCGATACACCAGAGAATCGCCATCGGCATCCGAGGCAGAGTGGTCGAAATCGATGGGTTCGTGTACACAAATAGCCACAGGGGGCCAGTTGTTGAAAACAGCGCTGGTATTGCATTCCTGCAAGGCGCGCTCCGAAATTTCAGCAATAAACGAGGCCCCGGTAGCCAGGGGATTGATAATATTTCGAATCAGGGTATTGCGACAACAGCGTTGATACACCACTGTATAGCCGCCTTCTTTCACCCGCAGTTCCACCACGCCATCGTACGTCATGCGGTGTACGCACACGTTGGGAGGCGCTACCAGGCAGGGGTTGGAAAGGATGATGGGCAGGGTGTCGTTGTCGCTATCAATTACTTCTATGGGCAATTCTCCTACCAGATTCCAGTCTTTGTCGTATATACCTACAGAAGCCGGGTCGTCGAACCAGGGTTCTCCATTGTAACAATCGCGGTAAACAGTCAGTCGTACCCGGTACAGGTCGTTACCCAGGCATTTGTAGGTTATTTCTCCCCCTACGATGTGCGTGGCCATCAGGGTAGAAATTTGGCTGAAAAACAAAAAAACGAAAACGGTAAGGCGCATAAGCGATAAATCTGGTAAGGAGACCACGAAAGTAGATGAATTACAAGATTCCAGACGCGCAACAAACGCTTTCCCCTTGCTGTTTTCGCTAAAAAATTACTTATGACCACATTAAGATCAATTTTGTTTGGTTGTATGGCGGTTTTGCTGTGCTGTCGGCACACGCCCGACGAGCCATTTCCACCTATTGTTCCACCTTCCAATGATACCAGTGTGATCGTTACACCACCTGATACGCCCGTCGTACCTGAAAAAATTGATATACTGGCTTTGGGCGATTCCTACACCAAAGGGGAAAGCGTTATTGCAACTAAAAACTTCCCCAACCAACTCCACGACAGCCTGCTGGCGGCAGGTCGGCAAGTCGTGGGACTGCGGGTGATTGCGCAGACTGGCTGGCGCACCGATCAGTTGAAGAATGCCATTGCCAATGCACCGGATATTCAGGACAGCACCTTTAGCATCGTTACGCTGTGTATTGGCGTCAACAACCAGTACCAGAATGGCAATTTCAATACTTATAAACTGGAATTTGAACAATTGCTTCAAACAGCCATTGCAAGGGCGGGCGGACACAAGGAAAGGGTGTTCGTGCTGTCGATTCCCGACTGGGCCTACACGCCATACGGGCAAAACTACCCCGGCGGGCCGACCGCCATTTCTCAAAAAATTGACCAGTACAATGCGGCGAATTATTCGATTGCACAACAATATCAGGTGAATTACGTCAATGTAACGGGCGTCTCAAGGCAAGGAATTTCCTGGCCCGATCTGGTAGCAACAGACGGCCTGCACCCTTCAGCAGAACAATATCGGCAATGGGTGCATTTGTTGATGCCCGTGGTACAAAGGGCACTGGGTTTGTAGTGTTTTGCGCCTAATCCTTTACCTTGCAATACCAAAGATTACTTTATTTGTAAAAAAATTTCAACCCGGGGCAACCCGACCTTCTAAAACACCATCATCATACCATTCAGCGCCTCATGCAACAATTGGACGATCAGGAATTGGTACAGGGAGTGCTTCAAGGGAAACCAACGCACCAGTTGGCGCTTTACAAAAAGTTCAGCGTCCCGATGTTTCGCGTATTGCTGCGTTTTGCCCGCGACCACGCTGAAGCAGAGGATATGTTGCAGGATGGATTTGTGAGGGTGTTTCGAGATATCGCGCAGTTCAGGGGAGACGGGGCTTTGGGTGGATGGATTCGGCGGATTATGGTCAATACCGCTTTGAGCCATTTGCGCAAACAACGGGATTTCCTGCGCGACGTGTCCGATTTCACCCCGTTTGAAAACCGCTTTCAGACCGAGGAAGATTTTGCAGCCAATATGGATGCCGAGACGCTGACACAAACACTCCAGAAACTACCGCCCGGATACCGTACTGTGTTCAATTTATATGCCATTGACGGGTATAGCCACGAAGAAATTGCGGCGCAACTCGACATTTCCATTGGCACCAGCAAAAGCCAGTTGTTCAAAGCACGGGAATATCTGAAACGGATTATCGACAAATCCTTTATCTCTTAAATCATCCGCCAAAGGCTGTAAATCAAACCGATGACTGAGCCACAAGACTTTGAATCACTGGACGAATTGTTCCGAAAAACCTTTGACGGGCTGCCGGAAAACGCTTCACCCTCCGGTTGGGATCGTCCCTCCGACCGCGTGTGGCAACACGTTCAGGCAACCATACAACCGCCCAAAAGCGGGTGGAGCACAAAAGCGATCACACTGGTATCGGCACTCGCCGTTACGATTGTTGTGGGCTTGTACCTCGTTGTCAACCGCTCCGCTCCAACTGTACCGACTGTAGAAACACCCGTGGCACAGGAACTGCCTGTGGCAACTGTTCCGACCCCGGCCGCTACCCCGGCTGTGGAGGAATCTACAAAATCCTCTGCTGAAATTACAACTCCGAAAAGGCCCACAAGCGTCGTTTCCAGTCGCCCCCAACGCCTCACACCGGCCCTGCCGCTTGCAAAGCCGGAAAAGGAAAATATTCGCCCGGCCCTGCAACGCCCGATGGGCAGCGCACCGCTACCAGGCAGCCAGGCCGACGCGCCCAATACCACAGTGCTGAATCAGGGCCGCATCTGGCAAACACCGCTCGAACCACTGCCCGTACTTCCCGATCATGTGGAACGGCAAGAGAAATAATTATTGACTTTTGATTTGTGAATGGTAAGACCTCCTGTGCGTAAGTACAGGAGGTTTTTTTTCGGTGTTCGGTGTTCGATATTCGGTGTTCGATATTCGGTGTTCGGTGTTCGGTGTTCGGTGTTCGATATTTGAAATTTAAAAAATATCGAACACCGAATATCGAACACCGAACACCGAAGTAAAGTATAAATGATTGAATATAATAAGTTTAGCCTCGCTGGCGACCGTCCAACTTCGCCTAAGCCCAGCGCCGCAGAAGTGCCCTTGGTCAAATAGGAAGACCCGGCGTGGAGGAACTGAAAATTACGATCCCAATGAAAAACAACCTTTTCCTGATTTCATTAGCATTCATTGTTATTGAATGTACGAATTGGAATACAAAACATCTTTGCAAGAGTAGTCATTCTAATATCATTTGGCACTACGCTCTACAAGATTCATTTATCATTCAATATGAAATTGATTCGGTGTTTCATCTAACTAAACTAAAGAGCATTTGGGATGATAGTGCAGCCTCTTATGGGTATGAATATGAAAATTCTTCTATAATCATTAGTTACTACCCATTGTCCACAGAAGTTAAAATGCCTATGTTTGACAAGGTCATCGCATCTCAAATAAGCAAAATAAGAGATGCTTACCCTGAGCGAAAAATAAATAAATCTGAACACATCGTTATTGGCTCTCTCAATGGCGCATATTCACTAAGTAATGATAATGTTGCAGAGCACGTTACTTATCAAGGAGTGGATCAAAAAAATCAAATTGTGGTTCATTTATTAATAACTGTAACTGACAATATCCGGGATTCAGAGGCGCTGTTGAGAGAAATCTTATCCTCCATGAAGTTCAGTAAAAAAACGGCCAAAATGAAATACAGATGATGACATTTGCGCCTCGTCGGGGCCCCGTCCAACTTATGCTGGCAGCGGTCGGAGTTACTGCGGCCCTGCGCTTGGTCAAATAGGAAGGCTTGGCGTGGCAGAAAGCAACCTTTTAGCAACGTTGTGTACTTTTCAGAAAGATATACGACCTATACCTGCATGAAAAAAATCATTTTTATCAGCCTCACCTGCTTGTTCATTATTGCCTGCATTTACGTACTCCGTAAAAACAATCCGGCAACACCATTTGATCTCCCGGTTGAATACCTGCGAATCAAGTCCATCGAGACAGAAGCCCAATGCCGTGGCCCCAGGGGTGCGTACACAACCAGTATCCTTTCGTACACAGGTGGCGCTTGCTCTTTTTCTCAAAACTACTCCTACAAAAACACACCTTATCGGGCACTGATAAGGCCCAACAACAAAGGTTTCACCATTGATTCGAGCGGTAAATTTCTGGATACACTGTCTGCCGAAGCCGTTGAAATGATCAAAAGCCATGATTTTCCACGGATGTTTGTTAGGCCGCAGGATTTGTTTCATGCCTTTTCTTTGCAAAAGAACGTAGATGAACATACCCAGGTATTTCAGGCCAAAAGCAGGCTGAACGCTCCTGTGGAATTGCTTTTTGATAACAATGTAAAGCAGATTTCAAGGGTAAGTTTACTCAACCCTGCTGATTCCACACAAGAGATAATAATTGTCCCAACCAGGTGGACAGATACCGAGTATGGAAAAATAGTTTCGGCGCTGTATATTGTACAAGGCGGAAAAGATACGTTTAACTTTGAGTATAGAACGTTGAAAATCAATTAGAAATCTATCAAAACACGCTCTTTGGCGCCCCATACTTAGTTTAGCGTTCAGACCTGTAAGGTTTTAGAAACCTTACAGGTCTCGTTCCACGAAAAAATCCAGTACTATATAAGAAAGTATCAAATTCACATATGAAAAACACTTTACTTGATCTTGAAAGCAAGATGCGATTGGCGAAATCTCCATTGATTGAAATTGCTAACAAAGGACAAAGGCCTGATGCTATCAAAGCAAGTTTTGATTCAATTGGGCTTATTCCTACAAATGAGTTAATAGATTTGTATGAATGGCATGATGGCGTAGACATATCAAGAAACTATTATGTAAATTTCTTTGGCAAAAATGGCAATTGGCTGCCTCTAAAAGAGGCGATTAAGTATTACAAAGGATTTTACGCGGAAAGCACAGAAGAGGAATGGTTTATGATTGAAAATGAAGCGGTGGGTAAATATCTTTTTCCTATTTCACACGATGATGATTTTTTGGTTTTCCTAAAACCGGATTCCAAATATTATGGCGCTGTTTTCACCGTATCACCAGGCCTTTTGATTATTCAACCAAGAATGATTTTTGATTCATTGGAAAAAATGTGTGTTTCAATAGCAGCGTGTTACAGGCTTGGTCATTATTCAACTATCCAAAAACCAGACGGCTATTATGACGAACACCTGGATTTCCACGCGTCGTTTGATGTATTTAAAAAGTATAATCCCATTTCTGAGTATTGGAAGAGAGAGAGGCTTGTGGAATAGCAATCTTAGGGAGAATAAACATACATTATTTTCGGCCGTTGTTGGCGTCCTCCCTGCTGGCGCATGAGTTGTTCAACCCTTACCTCGAGTGTCAGAATATTTCGGAGTTCGGTGTTCGATATTCGGTGTTCGATATTTTTTAAATTTCTAATATCGAACACCGAATATCGAACACCGAACTCCGAAGTATGCTGCCCCCCCACCCTCAAAACACGCTTTTCGGCGCCCCATACTTCTTCACCCACGTGCTCACCGGCGCCTGTTTCACCCCGATGCTATACGTCAGCACCTTCCACGCGCCTTTTTCGTAGCGCAGCAGCCCGATCACGTTATCGGAAAACCATTTGGCCGACTGGTCGCGGGCGTAGTCGGTACGGCTGTAATCGACGGGCGCGCCATTCGCCATTTTGGGTCGGGCACTGATGTAGGCAAACTGGCCGCTTGTTTTGTACACAAGGGGTTCCAGTGTAGTAGACATGTCTAATTTTTTGCCGACCGCCGTATTCAGTGCGGCCAGGGCCGATTTTTTACGCACCCATTTGGCGCCGGCAATGGATTCGTTGATGACATCGCGGATTTCAGCGCGCATACCCATACCCGTTTGTCCGACCGTATTTAAAGGTACTGAAGCAGGAATAACCGGATAAGCCAGCAGGAGCGCTTGCAATTCCTTGCGCATGGCGTCGAGATCAGCCACTTTTTTGCTGCCTACCAGCATGTCGCCATTCTGTTTCAGGGTGACTGTCGGGCCAGTTGGTTTGGCGGCAGCGACCTTTTTGGGTGCTGTTGCTGTTTTTTGTTCCTGTTTAAGGGCCTTTTGGGGTTCGGTTTTGGGTTGGGTGGATGTTGGCTTGTTTTTGGCAGGCGTCACAGCAGGCGGAACGGGTCGCGGGCGGCTCACCGGGTTCAGGTTGGCCATAGCGGGCAAGGGTACTTTCGCCAGCGATTTCCATTCAGCGTAAGGCACCACCATTTGTGTATTGCCAATGGCATACGGGCCTACCTCGTAAGGAATGTAGTGCATGTACATACCTTCCTGCACCAGGCCAAAGTTCTGGGCAAGTGCAAAAGGGGTGATCGAATCAAATTCAAATGCCTCGTTGCCATCGGTGGGCTGAAAAATATCGGATCGAGTGTAGCGGAACTCCTGTTCGGCCATGCTTTGAAAAGAAGCCTTATCGGCTACCAGGTCATCCCAGGTCAGTTGTTTGCCGGTTTTGACGTCAAAGGTCGCCACGGCTGCTGTAGGGTTGCCATGCGCACCTCCCTGATAGGAATATGCCGTGATTTCAAGGGTAAGGTACTGTCCGTCGTTCAGCAGCACCTTGAAATTGCTTTCCGTCGTCCAGCCGCCGGTCATGGCCGATTTTTCCATTTTCTGGTGCTCGGTAAAAAACGCCCGGGCAGCCTCCTCGACATTGGTATTGGTGCTTGCAGCCCCATCCGGAGAAGGGTTCAACATACCGGAGAGATACGCGCCAGCCCATTGCGCTACATTTTTCTTCAACACATCGCTGCCTTGTTTTACTTCGGGCCAGTGCAACGAAATACGTGCACAATCCGTTCGGGCCAGGGTATCGGCCTTGTCGCAGTCGGCGCCGTTTCGATGTTCCAGAATGAGTTCGCGAATCACGACAGGCGTAGCGGCGTCCTGCGCGTTTCTTTTACATGAAAGAACAAGGCCTGTAAGCAGCAGGCAGGCAAGAAGTAAGGATGTATTCCGCATAAAAAAATTGATAACCATTCGCGGCGGGAGTGAAGGATTAATAAACATTTGAAGGCAAATCTCGGAGGTATCTTGTTGTAAATGAAATATTTGGCAATAATAATGCCGTATAAAAAATGTCTACAGCAAAGGAGGGTGATTAAAATTGTCACCTGCTCGCGGTTACTAACTTTTGCGCCAATCGTATTATCTTGGCGCATTGTCTAAACTTACCTTGCTATGAAATCATTACTATTGCTTCCGGCACTCCTGTGCCTGACATTTGCCGGTTTTTCTCAAAAAATGAACCCCAAATACGATTCCACCCTGGCAAAAAACCTGGGCGCCGACGAATACGGCATGAAAATGTACGTGTTTGTTATCCTGAAAACCGGCCCCGTCACGATCGACGACAAAGCCGTTCGCGACAGCCTTTTTGCCGGGCATATGAAAAATATCCAGCATTTGGTCGACATCGATAAATTAGTCGTTGCTGGCCCCATGGGCAAAAATGACAAATCCTACCGCGGTATTTTTATTCTCGACGTTGCCACTTTTGAAGAAGCCAGTCAGTTGATGGAAGGCGACCCGGCTATTCAGCAAAAACTCCTCGAACCGGAGTTGTTCAAATGGTACGGGTCGGCTGCGCTGCCAGTGTATCTGGAGGCGTCGGAAAAGGTGGGGAAATACGGGTTTTAGAGGAGGTTTTTAGGCGTTTTAATTTTTTTCCCTGCCATTAAACCAATAAGTTTCTGCGCATGTCCAAGGGTTCGTATTATTTATGTTATCCTGTACATGTACAAAAATTTAATGAGAATTGGGATCTTCGCCTGCCTGACTATTTCACAGGCAGGGGCTCAATCATTTAACGAAATCCTCGGCAGGCCCAGCGATCATGCTGTGACCATTAGTGCCCTTTTCAGCGAGGTAGTAGAGGTGAAATTCGAATATGGTACTGAACCCGGCAACTGGCAATCTACCACCCCGCTCACAACGAGTTTGCCCGACGCCCCGGTTGTACAGGAATTTCAGCCCTTGCAGGCCAATACCCGTTATTTCTACCGCACGGTGTATCGGATTCCGGGTGCCACAACATTCCAGCACGGCCCTATACGCACGTTTCACACCCAACGGGCTACAGGTTCCATATTTTCGTTCTGCGTTGAAGCCGACGAACACCTGTACGACAAAAAAGGTATCCCGTCTCTTTACCAGATTTGCCTGAACAACCAGGCCCTGGACTCGGCCGATTTTATGCTCTCCTTAGGTGATACTTTTGGCGACGACCATACACCACTTGAAACTACAAGCGAGGACATGCAGGCCCTGCACCTCGACTATCGGCAGTACCTGGGCGCCGTGTGCCATTCGATGCCATTCTTCTTCTGCCTGGGCAACCACGAAGGCGAAACGGGATACTGGCTCGATCAGACGCCGCCGGAAAACATAGCCGTGTACGGTACCCAGTGGCGCAAGTATTATTACCCCAATCCGGTGCCCAATGAATTTTACAGCGGAAATACCACTCAGGAGCCTTACGGGATAGGTTATCCTGAAAACTACTATGCCTTCACATGGGGCGATGCGCTGTTTGTAATTCTGGATGTGTACAGGGATTGCGACGTGGACGAAAAACCCAAAAACTGGGACTGGACCCTGGGCGAAATGCAGTACAACTGGCTAAAAAACACCCTGGAAAACAGCACTGCCATACATAAATTCGTATTTGCCCACCACAACCGTGGCCAGGGCCGGGGTGGCATTTTACCTGCACGCGGGTACGAATGGGGAGGTTATGGCAACAACGGCAACGGCGATTGGGAATTCGACCAGATGCGACCGGGATGGGCCATGCCGATTCACCAACTCATGGTAGAAAACGGGGTAAATATCTTTTTCCAGGGGCACGACCACCTCTACGCAGTAGAAGAAATGGACGGCCTTGTGTACCAGGAAGTGCCCATGCCCAGCGATACAAGTTATCAAATCGGCGTACTGGCCAATGCAGATGCCTATACCGGCCTTACGCTGGATGGTTCCGGACATTTGCGCGTTACAGTGGAGCCTTCCTGTGTGACCGTCGATTATGTGGCGGCCTATCTACCGGAAGATACCCTGGGCGGGCATCACAACCGCGAAATCAGGCATACCTACCAAGTGGGGGCCTGTGCCACATCCACCACTGATCAACTTGCCAATAATACGTCCAGCCTGCATATTTACCCCAATCCGGCTAAAAACAGCCTCACGGTAGAACTGCTCGCCGCTTCTGAAAGCGGCCGTGCCGTTGAACTTTTTAACAGCCTCGGTCAAATGGTTGTGTCGACCATCCTGCCGGCAGGTTCCACAACTTGTACGTTGGATTTACATGGGTTGCATCCCGGCATTTTCACTGTTCGATGTGCCGGTGATGGCAGCATCCCTATGGCTCGCGTTTTGGTTTTAAAATAATTTTCTGACTCTTACTGACATCTTTCATGAAAAACCTATACATAATAACCGTCTTTTTGTTGCTGGTATTTGCCACAAATTTGTTTAGCCACAACCCGGAAGACCATCAATTGCCCTTGCCGGAATACCAACTGAAAAACAAGCGCCACCTGCATGGTTCTTTCCTTTTTATGCGCCACGACAGCGTTTTTTTGGAAATGGAAAAAGGCGGTGTAAAAGCCCTGGCGCTATCGGATTTTTCAATTACCGATCAGCAACGCCTAAAAAACAAAGCGCAAACAATAACACAAATCAACCACCGCACTCCGCCCCAACAGCACGCCCGCTCCATTGAACAGCCGTCTTTATTCCACTCATTTTCAGCAGCCTGGTGGCTATGCCTTCCTTTGTGCCTTTCTTTCCTTGTATTGCTGTTTTTTTTGAAAAATGGCAGGCAAAAAGCGATGGCTTTATTGAGTGCAGGCATCTTATTGGCCGGACTTGCCACTGCTACTGGAAACAAATTGTTCGACACCGATCCTTTGGTAATGGACACTGCCTTCGAGCCGTTTAAGCCACACATAGCCACCCACTGGGACGATACCTGGTTTTACGTCGAATCAAATGGTATTCCGCAAACGCATTCCATGATGACAGGTATCGTAAAATGGCAACAACAAGTACCCATCCCGCAGTGCTACACCGGCGACAATGCCTGGCAAATTCCTTTGCACCCAGTGCTCGCCGCACAGCCAGTACCTGTAAACGATCAGCACTTCCTGCGTGGCGCAGTCGCCATTGCTGCCAATGGAATCCCTATTTTCAATCCACATACCAACACCGGTGTGGATGCCCTCGCAGATGGCCAACTGGATCAGTGGGGCGGGCACAGCGGCCGTGCCGACGATTATCATTACCACATAGCGCCGCTTTTCCTTGACACACAAAGTGTTGATATTCTTCCGATTGCATTTGGGTTAGATGGTTTTGCCGTGTATGCCGGGCTCGAACCAGACGGCGCGCCTATGCTCCCGCTCGATGACAACCACGGGCATTTCGATGCCACTGGGACCTATCACTACCACGGTACTCCGGAGGCCCCATACATGATTGGCAATATGGTAGGACAGGTGACGGAAGATGCCACCATGCAAATCATTCCGCAAGCGCACGCGATGCCTGTTCGACCCTCGCTTACGCCGCTTACCGGGGCTACTATCACCGGTTTTGTACCGCAGGCTGCCGGTAACGGATACATCCTGACATATGTTCGAAACGGACAAACCTTTCAGTTGGATTATTCATGGACACCCACCGGTGTGTACACCTACCATTTCATCTCCCCGAGCGGAACAACGACCGAAACATACAACGGACAAATGCCCTGCGCCCTGACTACGGCGGTTCAGAATTTGCTAGACCAACAAATCTCTGTTTCCTTGTTCCCCAACCCGGCGCAGGATCGCTTCGAGTTGAATATTTCATCGGACATTTCCGTACAAGCAATTAATATTCAGTTGATTGACTTAAACGGCCGGGTAATTTTCAGTAAAAACAAACCCGACAACGTGGTAGAACTCGGCGAAATAGCGCGCGGTATTTACCTGGTAAAAATCAACTTCCAATTCGGTGATGTGTACCGCAAAATCATCATACAATGATTCGAGTGCCTAATATCATCTTGCTTGCGACCGCATTTATTTTTTGGTTTTCATCACAAGCCCAGGCGCAGGTACAGCAAACCATGCTGCGCCTACCTGACACAGGCCAAACGCAGAGTTTTACACCAACACCCGGAGAAGATGCTGACTACAACATTTATCCGCCATTTTTCATTGTAAATGGTGGCGGTACAGCCACGGACACGGTAACCGGGCTGATGTGGCAGCAAACAGACGGCGGAGAAATGAGTTTTGAAAACGCCCTTAACTATTGCCAAAACCTGCAACTCGGCGGGTTCACCGACTGGCGCCTGCCGACAGCACAGGAGGCATTTTCGCTGCTCAATCACGGCGTGCAAAATCCCCCCTTGAATACGGCAGTGTTCCCTGTTTCGCAGGCAGAATACTGGTGGACAGGTGAATTTCAGGCAGGTAGCACCAGCAAAGTATGGGTAACCAATGCCGGTGGCGGTATTGGCAACCACCCCAAAACCGAAACACTGAGCGCAGGCGGTACCAAACGGTTTCACGTCAGGGCCGTGCGCGACATTTCCATGCCCACACAAATAGCAGCACAATTTGACATCCATGACAGCACCGTTGTGGATAAACTGACCGGCCTGGAGTGGATGCGTTTCCCCTCTGCCGATTCTATGAATTGGGAAAATGCCCTCGAACGAGCGCAGACATTTGTGTACGATGCCAAGTCGGACTGGCGACTGCCCAATGTAAAAGAACTGGAGTCGCTGAATGACGAGACGCGCACGCACCCTTCGTTGGATGAAAACATTTTTCCGGGAATAGGGTCTAGAAAATACTGGACATCCACTTCGCTGCCCAACCAAGCGACGCAAGCATGGTTTATGGATACCAACTTTGGCGTCGTTTCCCATGATCTGAAAACATTGAATAACTATGTACTGCTGGTACGCGGCCCTGCTGATGCCATTACCCATACGCCTACTCTGACAAAGGCGTCTTTCAAAGTGTTTCCCAATCCGTTTTCCAACCGCATCTATATTGAAAACTTGAATGCAGGGACAACAGAACACCAGGAACTAGAATTAACCGACTGTCTTGGCCGCCGGATTTATTCAGGAAAAAACATACAGGAGCAGGACTTTGGCAGTCTCTCGCCCGGTTTGTATTTCCTGGAAACAATAAGCCCGCTTCATCAAACCTTGCGCTTAATCAAATTGTAAATATTTTTTCTGGATGAAATTTTTACTTGCTTGCCTTGTCTTGCTTTTTCTATTTCCCTTTCAAAATACCGCACAAGCACTGCAACATGCCGAGTTGCTCGGTCGGCCTACCGATCATGGCATTACCATTCAAATGGTATTTTCGGAAGCAGCGGAGGTATGTATTCGTTATGGCGCCGATAGCCTCCTACTAAATGAACAAACTCCCTGGGCTGCGTTCCAAGCCCTGGAGCCGGCAGAAATAACGCTGGGAAACCTGGATGCCAATACCCGGTACTTTTATCAGGTATGCCACAAGGCGCAGGGGAATGGTGCTACCACCTATCGTGCCATACACCATTTTCACACACAACGACCTGCGGGCAGTACTTTTACTTTTGTAGTGCAAGCCGACCCGCACGTAGATAGCCAGTCAGATACCGCGCTGTATCGGCGTTGCCTGGAAAACCAGTTGGCCGACAAGCCGGATTTTATGATCGACCTGGGCGACATTTTTATGTCGGATAAAATGAAAAACGCACAAAACCAGATTACACACGATACCGTACGCTATCGGGTACACCTCATGCGCCGGTTTTACGAAAGCGTTTGTCACTCCATGCCGTTGTTTATCGCACTTGGCAACCATGAGGGAGAGGCAGGCTGGCAATGGGACGGAACGCCTGAAAATGTGGCTGTCTATGGCACCGTCGAACGCAAAAAGTATTTCCTCAATCCGGCTCCGGATGGATTCTTTTCCGGTGATACCATCGAACATCCGATCATTGGAAAAAGAGAAAACTACTATTCCTGGAATTGGGGCGAGGCGCTGTTTATCGTGCTCGACCCATATTTCTATACCAATACTAAGCCCGACTCTTTGAACGGATGGCGCTGGACACTTGGAAAAACGCAGTATGACTGGCTAAAAAACACCTTAGAAAGCAGTACAGCGCCGTACAAATTTGTTTTTGCACATCAACTGGTAGGCGGCGACCCGCTCGGGCGCGGCGGCATCGAGTTTGCCGACCGCTACGAATGGGGCGGAAAAAACCTCGATAACACGGAAGGATGGGCTTTGAACAGGCCCGGGTGGTACAAACCAATCAAGGATTTGCTGACAGAAAACCGTGTGACTATTTTTTTCCATGGACATGATCATTTTTTTGCCCGGCAGGAAAAAGACTGCCTTATTTATCAACTCACGCCACAACCGAGCCTGCCCAATTTTGTAGGGCCTAATCAGGCAGACGACTATGGCTATTTTGAAGGGCAAATACTCCCTAATACCGGCCACCTGCGGATCAATGTGGGGCCGGAGGGCGTAACCACTCAATATGTGCGGGCCTACCTGACAGCACAGGAGACACCCCAGCGCAAAAACCGGGATGTATCGGCAACCTATTTTATCGGCGCAAACAACTGCTACGATTCGCTGCTTACCAGCACGCCCGTTTTTTGGAATTCGAATTATTCGGATGAACTGATTTACCCGAATCCTACGGCGCACGACGTTATGATCGCATTTTCACTGACCCAGCCTGAGCGGCTGGTATTTTCTATTTACAGTGAAAATGGGAGGCTTGTTCGGCGTTTGCTGGATGGAAACCGAATGGAATCAGGCAGTTACCAGTTGTACTGGGATGGCGCCGATCAGTATGGCAACAGGCTACCCGCCGGCATATATTATTACCACGTCTACGGCGATAAAGGAACTGAAAGCCAGGGGAAGGTGATTTTGGTAAAGTAATGATGCCCAATAACAGTCAGGAAAATAACCTGTCATAAACACAATCCCGAATGCTGGCGTTGACCAGCATTCGGGATGTTTTATTTTGTACATCTGCACGTCATTTCAGTCTGAAACTACTGAATAATCTATCTTAAAACTGCTCCACTTCCGTGCTGCCCGACATGGCCACCGTGGAAGAGTTGCCCTGCTGAACCGTATTTTGCACAAAATCGAAGTACCCCGTTCCAACAAAATTTTGGTGCTTCACAGCCGTAAATCCTTTTGATTGCAGGGCGAATTCACGTTGTTGCAATTCGGAAAAACCGGCCATGCCACGTTCGGCGTAGGCTGCCGACAGTTCGAACATGGAGGTGTTCAGGGCATGGAAACCGGCCAGGGTGATGAACTGGAATTTATATCCCATTTCAGCGAGGTTTTCGCGGAAGGTTTCCATTTCTCGTACACCCATTTGGGAAGCCCAATTGAACGATGGCGAACAGTTGTAGGCCAGCATTTTGCCTGGAAATGCTTCCAGGACGCCCTGAGCGAATTCACGAGCCATGCCCAAATCGGGATGCGAGGTTTCCATCCACAACAAATCGGCATACGGCGCGTAGGAGATGCCCCGGGCGATACAGGCTTCCAGGCCATTCCGCACGCCATAAAAGCCTTCTATGGTGCGCTCGCCGGTCAGGAACGATTGATCGCGTTCGTCAATATCCGAGGTAATCAGCGTAGCCGCTTCAGCATCGGTACGGGCAATGAGCACAGTAGGCACATCCAGCACATCGGCCGCCAAGCGGGCTGCTACCAGTTTGTCGATGGCTTCGCGTGTGGGCACCAGCACTTTCCCGCCCAGGTGACCGCATTTTTTGGCAGAAGAAAGTTGGTCTTCAAAATGCACCCCTGCGGCACCGGCTTCAATCATGTCTTTCATCAGTTCGTAAGCGTTCAGATTGCCGCCAAATCCAGCCTCTGCATCGGCAATGATGGGCGCCAGCCAGTCGCGGTAAGGTTCGCCATTGACGGAGCGAATTTGTTCACGGCGCATCAGGGCATTGTTGATACGTTTTACCACCTGTGGCACCGAATTGGCCGGGTAAAGCGACTGGTCGGGGTACATTTGTCCGGACAGGTTGGCATCGGCGGCCACCTGCCAGCCGCTCAGGTAAATGGCATCCAGCCCTGCTGATACTTCCTGTATGGCCTGATTGCCGGTAAGAGCGCCCAGGGCCCCGACAAAAGGCTGATTTTGCAGCATATTCCAAAGGCGGTTGGCGCCGCGACGGGCCAGGCTGTATTCTACTTCGACTGCTCCACGCAAACGCAACACTTCTGAAGCCAGATAAGGACGGCGGATGCCTTCCCAGCGTGAATCGGTAGCCCAGCGAGCCTGAAGGTTCTGAATTTGTTCCTGTACATTTTTCATAATGCGGGTTAATTTGAAAAGTGAGCGTTGGAGAGTAAGAGATTGTAAGCGGGTAATGTGAGGAAGTCTTCCAGGGTGGAAGCGGTGACGAGTTGGTCGAACAGTTGAATGGCTTCTTCAAATGCGCCCTGATCGAATATCCTTTCACCTAATGATTCGCGTATCGACATCAGTTCTTCATCGCGAAGCCAGTGGTAGGTTTCGAGGTCAAATTTTTTATTGCCATCGTATGTGGCGCCATAATGAAGCCACTGCCATAATTGGGCTCGGCTGATTTCGGCGGTTGCAGCGTCTTCCATGAGGTTGTACAGCGCTACACAGCCCTGGCCGCGCAACCAGTTTTCGAGGTATTGAATCCCCACACAGATGTTTTGCCGAATACCGGCTTCCGTAATCGTACCCTGTGCAGGTTGTAACAAGTCTTGTGCGGTGGGGGCAAAATGGGTCAAAGGCTTGTCGATTTGATTGGGCCTGGGCATGTGCTGGTTGAAGATTTCCAGAACCGGCTGTACCAGCCCCGGGTGCGCCACCCAGGTGCCATCGTGTCCGTCTGTTGCTTCGCGTAATTTGTCGGCCTGCACTTTTTGGAAAGCCGCTTCGTTGGCCTGCGGGTCGTTTTTTACCGGAATTTGTGCCGCCATTCCGCCAATAGCGTGGCAACCACGGCGGTGGCATACCTCGATGACGCGCAGGCTGTAGGCACGCATGAAAGGGGCGGTCATGGTTACCTGCGCCCGATCAGGCAACAAATACGCCGGATGGGCCCTTAGTTTTTTGATATAACTGAAGATATAGTCCCAGCGCCCGCAATTCAGTCCCGCGGCGTGTTCGCGCAGTTCCCACAGGATTTCGTCGAGTTCAAATGAAGCAAGGATCGTTTCTATCAGCACCGTAGCGCGAATGGTGCCCCGCGGAATGCCCAGGTATTCCTGCGAAAACAGAAAAACATCGTTCCAAAGCCGTGCCTCCAGGTGGCTTTCCAGTTTGGGCAGGTAGAAATATGGTCCGGTATCTCGTTCAATCAGGGTGTGTGCATTGTGAAAAAAGTACAGGCCGAAATCCATCAGGCTGCCGCTGAGCGCTTTTTCTTTCACACGAAGATGCTGCTCGCTCAGGTGCCAGCCTCTCGGCCGTACCAGCAAGGTGGCATGATCGGGGCGCAGTGCATAGGTTTTGCCTGTTTGAGGGTCTTCATAACGAATAGCGCCTCGGACAGCGTCGCGCAGGTTGATTTGCCCTTCCAGCAGGTTTTGCCAACTGGGCGCCAGGCTGTCTTCAAAATCGGCCATGAAAACTTTTGCGCCCGAGTTAAGGGCATTGATCACCATTTTGCGTTCCGTCGGGCCGGTGATTTCAACCCTGCGATCCAGCAAATCGGGCGGAATGGGGGCTACTCTCCAGTCACTTTCCCGAATCTTGCGCGTTTCTGGCAGGAAATCAGGCAATTCACCTGCGTCCAGGCGGATTTGTCGTGCGGTGCGGGCTTTCAGCAGTTCCTGGCGGCGGTTTTCAAACCGTTCGTGCAGGGCGACCAAAAAAGCACAGGCTTCCGGAGTGAGTATTTCAGCAAAAGCCTGATCTGGCGGCGCTGATATTTCCAGCATGGTTTCGCTGGCCAATAGTTCGTCTGTGTGCTGCATAGGTCGAGCAATGGTAAAAAGTGAGAAACGGTGTGTCGAATCGGAGGTTTCATCTGCAGGAAACTTGATGGGACAAAGTAAAAGAGAATTTTTCATTTTTAGCGAAATTTTCTCTATAAAAGTTTTTTTTGCTATTTTTCTGAATCCATGTAGGTTTGCATATCAAACGGAACGCATGAATAAAGAATCGCTTCGCCTCATTTTCGGGCTGAAAGTGCGCCTGTTGCGGCAGTCCAAGGAACTGACCCTGCAACAATTGGTGGATAAAACAGGCATAGCCCTGTCATATCTGCACGATATCGAGAACGGGAAAAAATATCCATCCCTAGAAAAAATTACCCTGCTGGCCAAAGCGCTTGATACATCGTACGAAGCGCTGGTGTCGCCGCATGGCATCCGGCAACTGGATCCGGTCATCGACCTGCTGGAATCAGATTTTTTTCAAACATACCCGCTGGAGGTATTCGGCCTGCAACCTGGAAGTGTGATTGAAAGCATGGCACGCGCTCCGGAGAAATTGGGCGCTTTTATCAGCACCATCCTGAAAATCACCCGGAGTTATCACCTCACCAAGGAAAGTATCAACCTGCTTGCCCTGCGTTCTTACCAAGACATGCATGAAAACTATTTCAGCGACCTGGAAAGAGCGGCGCAGAAAATGCGGCGCGAACAAGGCTGGGCGCCCGGCCAAACCTTGACGCCCGAAGCACTGGAAAAGGCTTTGCACGAGCAATATCACATCCGTACGGACAGGACTATATTGGCCCAAAAGGAAATTTTACGTGGCGTACGATCCTGTTACAGTCCGGGGCATCGCACCTTGTTCCTGAATCAATCCTTGTCGGCCGCGCAGGAAAACTTCCTGTTAGGGCGCGAACTTGGTTTTCAATACCTGAAAATTGAAGGGAACCGGCCGTATGAAACCAGTGTGCTGCAAACTGAAAATTTCGAAACGCTGCTGCATAATTTTCAGGCGTCCTATTTCGCTTCTGCCTTGTTGATGGAAGAAACTGCCTTTGCCAGGGCTGTGCGCGACTGTGCAGCCTTGCCGAACTGGCAGCCTGAGGCGTGGCTGGCTTTGCTCGACCGTTTTTTGGTGACGCCCGAAATGTTGCTGCAAAGACTGAGCAATATTATTCCTACTCATTTTGGTGAAAAAGACCTGTTTTTTATCCGCATGGAAGGAAATAAATTGCTTGATTACTTTGACATGACCAAAGAGTTGCACCTGGGCGGACAGCAAAGTCCGTATCAGAATGCTTACGGCGCACACTATTGCAGGCGCTGGATTTCGATCGATATTCTTCGGCAACTTTCATCCGCTACGCAGTTTCCCATTGCCGCCGCTCAATTGAGTGAGTACTGGAAAACGCCGAATCAGTACCTGTGTATCAGCATGGCCAAACCGGATGCTTCGGGGCGCCTGGCGGGCGTGAGTGTAACCATCGGTGTGCGTGTGACGGACACCTTGCGCGCCTCGTTTCGTTTTCTGCAAGACCCGGCCCTGCTGCGACGGACGGTTCACACCATTTGCGAAACCTGCGACATGGCAGATTGTTCCGAGCGGGCTGCAGAGCCCCTGGAATTAGAAGAAAAAAGGCGGAAGGAAGAGGTGCAGGCGGCGTTGAGGGGAGTGGTAGGGTGAAAAAAGTAATTTTCCGTAGAGTAATTTCCCGCAGAACTCGCAGATTTTCCCGCAGAACTCGCAGAACGTAGAGTACACAGTTAACATCAATGAATAACAATGTGTACTCTACGTTCTGCGAGTTCTGCGGGAAAATCTGCGAGTTCTGCGTGAAATTACTCTACGGAAAATTAATCACAATCCATTTACCTTTCTAAAAATCCCTTTATTGATATCTTCCGTATTGAAATTGACCAGCATCCCCAGTTTCATTCCTGAAAGTTTCAGATAGGTAAGCAATTGTTTATGATGCACCTCCAGCAGTTTTTCTACGGATTTGACTTCAATAATAACCTTATTTTCAACCAAAAGGTCAATTCGATACCCAACATCCATTGACACTTGCTCGTACACCAATGGTAAGGGAACCTGTTGATCCACCCTTATTTGCATTTTCCTGAGTTCATAAGCCAAAACAGATTCATAGGCACTTTCGTACAGTCCAGGCCCCAATGCTTGATAAACTTTGAAAATGGTGCCTCTAATCAGGAAAGAAAGATTGTTTTCTGTCATAATGAGCGTGTATTAAAATGTGTAAAAAACTTGTTGTCGCAAATTTACCAAAGTTAGCAATCAATCGTACGCCACTCCCCCACCCCAAAAAATCCCTACCTTTGCCCTCCATGAAATTCGACGATTACCGCATCTCGCCTGAAATCAAACGCAACCTGGAGGAAATGGGCCTCAAACGCCCCACCGACATCCAGTTCAAATCCATTCCGCCCATTCTGAAAGGAGAGGACGTACTCGCTATTGCGCAAACAGGCACAGGCAAAACGGCAGCCTTCGCCATTCCAATCCTGCACATGTTGCAGGCTCAAAAACGGTCGGCCCGATCGGAAGGCATCAAGTGCGTTGTCATGGTTCCCACCCGCGAACTGGCCCTGCAAATCACCGAAGTATTTGAACGCATCGGCAGGCACACCAAAGTCAAGGTATTCAGCGTGTTTGGCGGTGTGGAACAAGGCCCACAGATTGCCCGGCTGGAAAAAGGCATTGATGTGCTGGTAACAACGCCCGGTCGGATGTTCGACCTTGTCAGCCAGGGCTACATTCACCTCGACCGGGTACAGATGCTGGTGCTCGACGAAGCCGACCACATGCTCGATCTGGGTTTTATCAAAGACATACGGGATTTGATCCGTTTTTTGCCCAAACAGCGGCAAACCCTGTTTTTTTCGGCCACGATCAACGAAAAAATCAAAACGCTGGCCTATTCGCTGGTACGCGGTGCAGCCATTCGCATCCAGGTGTCGCCCAAAAATCCAGTAGCAAAAAACATCCAGCATGCAGTGGCCTTCATCAGCATGGATGACAAGCGTTTCTTTCTCGCACGTTTGATTGAAGAAAATCCGGACAATAAAATACTGGTATTTGTACGTACGAAAGTTCGTGCCGAGCGCGTCCATAAAGCCCTCGAACGCGCCAACATCGCGAGCATTACCATCCACGGCGACAAGGATCAGCAAGATCGCCTGAAGGCCATGCAGCAATTCCGCGAAGGCAGCGTCAAAGTGCTGATCGCTACCGACGTCAGCGCCCGTGGTATCGATATACCCGACGTCGATTTTGTGGTCAACTACGACTTGCCCGATGTGGCTGAAAACTACGTGCACCGCGTAGGCCGCACCGGCCGCGGCAAACAAAAAGGCCGTGCTGTCTCCTTTTGCAGTCCCGAAGAAAAGCCCATTCTTGCCGAAATAGAGACGTACCTCACAGAGCCCATCGAAGTGCAGGCTATCCACAAAGACGATTATGAAGAAATTGTGGCACAGCACGAATTTACCAGCGACAAAATGAAATCCCTGATGCAGGAAATAGAGGAAGCGGAGAAATGGGAAAGAAAGAAGAGGAAAAAATGAGTCTTGAAGACAGTCCTGAGTCCTAAGTCCTAAGTCCGTAGAGTACACCTTGATACCCTTGGCATCCATAATGAGGAAGACCAAGGGTATCAAGGTGTACTCTACGGACTTAGGACTTAGGACTCAGGACTGTCGACTGCCAATCGTTACCCTGATTTTTTTTGAAAAAATCAGGGTAACGATTGGCTTGTGTGTCTCTGTTCATAACGTTGAATAAAACACACAAGAAGTTATGCGAACAAAATTGCTTTTTCTATCGCTGGTTCTTTCTACCTCCAGCCTTTTTGCCCAACAGGATTCAAGTTCGGCCACATCCAAAACGGGTATGCATGAAACGCAAACCCTTTTCAAAAACAATAAGGTACGCGGCGGTTTCGGCGGCCCGATTTTCTCCTGGAGCCAGGCCAATGGTAAAACCGGTTATGGTGCCGGTGGTGGTGGCGGCGTTGTGATGGATCGTTTTTTTGTAGGATTGTTTGGAATGGGCGAAACCTTCGACCGCGTAAACGTGGGACAAGACCAACTGGTACTCGGTTACGGCGGCCTGTGGCTCGGCTATACCATTCCTTCTCACAAATTGCTGCACTTGTACACCTCCATGAAAATCGGCGGTGGTGGAATTGGCATTACCAATTTCAATGACGACTGGGAATTTGACGAAGACCTGAACGACGTCGTTCTGGTAGCCGTGCCCGAAGCAGGCCTCGAACTCAACGTAGCGCGCTGGTTTCGTATGAGCGGCAGCATCGGCTACCGCTTCGTCGATGGTTTTGAAGGTTGGGGTAACTACAAAAAGAATGACCTGAACGCACCTGTGTATTCGTTGACGTTCCGGTTTGGGTGGTTTAAGTGAGTCCTGAGTCAACAGTCCTAAGTCCTGAGTCCGTAGAGTACACCTTGTTACCCTTGGCAATAGTTACTATCAATAACAAGGGTAACAAGGTGTACTCTACGGACTCAGGACTCAGGACTGTCGACTCAAGACTTCTCACACCGCCCCAGTCTTTATTTCCTCCACCACTTCCGGGTTCAGCAGCGTAGAAATATCGCCGAGGTTGGAGGTATCGCCTTCTGCAATTTTGCGGAGAATGCGCCGCATAATTTTACCCGAACGTGTTTTGGGCAGGCCTGGCACCACCTGAATTTTATCCGGTTTGGCAATGGGCCCAATTTCCCTGGTTACAATTTCAAGCACCTCTCTGCGGAAGGCACCGTGATCGGTAATATTTTCAGTAACAATGACATAAGCATAAATACCCTGCCCTTTGATGTCGTGCGGGAAGCCGACTACTGCGCTTTCCACAATGTCGTCGTGCTTGTTGATAGCATCTTCCACTTCGGCTGTGCCAATGCGGTGGCCGCTCACATTGATCACGTCGTCGACGCGGCCAATGATACGGTAGTAGCCGTCCTGGTCGCGGCGGACACCATCGCCTGTGAAATACAGATTTTTGAAAGTGGCAAAGTAATTCTGCCGACAGCGCTCGTGGTCGCCGTAGGTAGTACGCAGGATACTTGGCCAGGGAAATTTGATACACAACATACCTTCCACATCATTTCCAACAATTTCATTGCCGGAGGCATCTACCAGAACAGGTTGAACACCTGGCAAAGGCAAAGTTGCGTAGCAAGGTTTGGTTTTGGTGATACCCGCGATCGGCGTAATCATGATACCGCCCGTTTCCGTTTGCCACCAGGTATCGACGATGGGGCAACGTTTTTTGCCGATGCGTTCATTGTACCAGTTCCAGGCTTCTTCATTGATCGGCTCGCCCACCGTTCCGAGCACACGCAGAGACGGCATGCGACGATTTTTCACCCACTCATCGCCGGCAGCCATGAGCGCGCGTATGGCCGTAGGCGCAGTGTAGAAAATATTCACTTTATGGCGCTGGATCACATCCCAGAAACGGCCGGGATTGGGGAACGTAGGTACGCCCTCAAAAATCATAGAAGTAGCGCCCGCCAGCAGTGGGCCGTAAATGATGTACGAGTGGCCGGTAATCCAGCCCACATCGGCTGTACACCAGTAAATATCGCCATCCTGATACTGGAAGACATTGCGGAAGGTATATTCTGTGTACACCATGTAGCCGCCGTGTGTGTGTACCACGCCTTTAGGTTTGCCCGTCGAGCCGGAAGTGTACAGGATAAACAGCGGGTCTTCCGAATCCATTTGCTGGGCCTTGCAACTCTTGCGTTTGCCCGCCACGACATCGTGCCACCAATGGTCGCGGCCTTCTTTCCAGTTGACTTTTTCACCCGTGTTTTTATGTACGATCACGGTTTTTACCGATTCGCAGCCAAGTTCCAGGGCTTCGTCAATGACCTGTTTTACCGGAATATTTTTTGCGCCGCGCGCATTGTAATCGGAAGTGATGACGGCGCAGCATTGTGCATCTTTGACGCGGTCGGCTACGGAAACAGCCGAAAAACCGGCAAACACCACCGAGTGGATGGCACCGATACGGGCACAGGCCAGCACAGCCACGGCCAGTTCCGGCGTCATAGGCATATAGATACACACACGGTCGCCTTTTCGAATGCCTTGCGCTTTGAGGGCATTGGCAAACTGACAAACCTGCTGATATAGTTGTTTGTAGGTAATTTTTTTGGCTTTTGCCTTCTGGTCATTGGGCTCCCAGATGATGGCAGTTTGTTTGCTGCGGGTGGCTAAGTGGCGGTCGAGCACATTTTCGGTGATATTGAGTTTGCCGCCGAGGAACCATTTTACATTTGGTTCGCGAAAATTCCATTTGAGTACTTGTTTCCAGGGCTTTTTCCACTGAAATGTAGCAGCCTGTTCGGCCCAGAAACCCTCTGGATCGGTTACTGAGCGTTCGTAAACGGCTTTGTATTCGTCAAAAGATTTGATTTGTGATGTCATGATTTTTATTCGGCAAAAAGTGAATGTGCAGTTGGCAGGGCATTGGAATACAGCCGCCCGAAAGTAAGTAGTCCGGGGTTGCAAAGAAAAAAACCGGGTCGGGAAATTTCTTCCCGGCCCGGTGACTCAACTAAAATCAAAACGAAACACTGTCTAATTTTTCCTTGATTTCATCCAGCACGCTGGAATCTTCAATGGTGGAGGGTGTCTGAAATTCCTTGCCATCGGCGATATTGCGCATCACACGGCGCAGGATTTTTCCTGAACGCGTTTTGGGCAATCGCTTGACGATCATGGCATTTTTAAAACAGGCGACGGCGCCAAGGCGATCGCGCACCATTTTTACCAGTTCGGTTTCCAGATCGACTTCTGTCATTTCCATACCGGCTTTCAGCACCACAAAACCCATTGGCACCTGTCCTTTCAGGTCGTTGGCCACACCGATCACGGCGCATTCGGCAACAGCCGGATGGGCTGCTACAATTTCTTCCATGTCGGCCGTACTGAGTCGGTGCCCCGCCACATTGATTACATCATCTATACGGCCGGTGATATAGAAATACTCATCCTTGTCGCGGTAGCCACCGTCGCCCGTGAAGTAATAGCCGGGATAGGCTTTCAAATAACTCTCCTTGAATTGATCCGGCGCTTTCCAAAGGGTTGGCAGGCAACCAGGCGGCAGGGGCAGTCGAATTCCTACCGCCCCTTCCTCTCCCGGTTTCATAATATTTATGTCGCTGTCAATGATTTGCACATGGAAGCCAGGAACTGGTTTGCCCACCGAGCCGGGTGGAACAGACATCAGTTCCACGCCGGCCATATTGGCCAGCATGGGCCAGCCGCTTTCCGTTTGCCACCAGTGGTCGATCACAGGTATGCCCAGTAGTTTTTGTGCCCATTCGAGGGTGGCTACATCGCAGCGTTCGCCAGCCAGGAACAGGTAGCGGAGCGATGCGAGGTTGTATTTTTGCTTTAGCAGGCCGTTCGGATCTTCTTTTTTTACAGCGCGAAAACCAGTTGGAGCGGTAAACATCACTTTAACACCATAGTCGGAAATCACCCGCCAATACGCACCTGCATCAGGCGTACGTACAGGCTTCCCTTCATAAAACACAGTAGTACAGCCTGTTATGAGCGGCGCATACACGATATACGAATGCCCAACCACCCAACCCACATCACTTGCAGCCCAGTACACATCGCCGGGTTGTACGTCGTAGATGTGTTGCATGGAAAAGCGGAGGGCTACTGCATGTCCACCGTTGTCGCGTACGATGCCTTTGGGTTTGCCTGTGGTACCGCTGGTGTACAGAATATACAGCGGATCAGTGGCCTCCACCGGCGTACAGCCTACGGGCGCTGCAGAACGGGCGATTAATTCCCAGTCGAGGTATCGCTCATCCGTCATTTCGGCTTTTCGTATCCATCGCTGGTGCCAAATAACATGCTCCACTTGATGTTTTGCTTCTCGCAAGGCCGATTCCAGAATGGGCTGATACGGAATAATTTTGTCGAACTCCACTCCGGCACTCGAAGTCAATATCACTTTGGGCTGAGCGTCGTCGATGCGCAAGGCCAGTTCATGCGGTGCAAATCCGCCAAATACCACGGAATGAATGGCGCCGAGCCGCGCGCAAGCCAGCATACCTACCACTACCTGCGGCACCATCGGCATATAGATGATGACGCGGTCGCCCTTCCCTACCCCAAGTTGGCTCAAGGCGCCTGCAAAACGGGCCGTTTCATCGAGTAATTCCCTGTAAGTAAACTTTTGAAAGGTTTGTGTAACGGGAGAATCATAAATGAGCGCCGTTTGATCTCCCCTGCCATTGGCAACGTGGTAATCAAGCGCCAGGTGACAGGTATTCAGCATTCCGCCTTTGTACCAACGATACAAGCCGTGCTCGTCCTGGGAAAGTATGGTGTCAGGAAACTGAAACCAGTCGATGGCCTGCGCCTGTTCGGCCCAAAAGCCCTCCGGATCGGAGATGCTGCGCTGATAAAGTGTTTCGTAGTGGCCCATATCAATACGGAATGATATTTCGAATCGTATATAAAAACCCGGAACATCCTTCCGGGCTTTGCGGCGGAGCGCAAGGCAAAGTTATGAAAAACA
Source organism: Saprospiraceae bacterium (assembly GCA_016787415.1). Taxonomy (GTDB): domain Bacteria; phylum Bacteroidota; class Bacteroidia; order Chitinophagales; family Saprospiraceae; genus M3007. The sequence continues at coordinate 29,012 of JAEUUT010000231.1, forward strand.
CATATACTTATGTATATATTTTGAATTATTTTTTTCAATAAAAATTTTACTGAATATCCGCTCATTGCACCCCAGTATCTTTTACGCTGCATAGCCGTTTGGCTATACCGCATATTGTACCACGATGTTGATGTATGAGAAAAACAGGTGTATGCTACGCGTTGTGTCCTTTGTGTCCTCCGTGGTTTATTATTTAACCACGAAGCGCGCAAAGGACACAACGCGTAGAGTACAAGAACTACATAAAAACTATGTAGGAGTATACTATGCGAATAGTCAATAAATAAAAAATGGAAATAAGCGGGCCTTACCCGTAGGCCATGATTTCGTTGACGGTGCTGATAAACACGTCGTTGTCGAAAGGCTTGATCATGTAGTATTCCGCGCCGCTGGCATAGCCGCTTTCCTTGTCGCGCTGGGTGCCTTTGGCAGTTAGGAAAATGATTTTGGTAAGTTCGAGCGCAGGAATTTCGCGCAGGCGTCGGGCTACTTCGAAGCCATTCATACCCGGCATCATCACATCGAGCACTACTATATCAGGCGTCCAGTTTTCCATGCAATCGAGTGCCTGCTGGCCGTTATAGGCCTTTTGTACTTCATAGCCTTCGCGTTGAAGCAGGTATTCCAGGGCAATGACGATGTTGGGTTCGTCGTCCACCACCAGAATTTTTGCAGAATTGCCGGAGATTTGCACAGTTATTTCGTTTGTTCAATAATTATTTTCGGTATAAAAGTAGGGTATCCTTTTCGAATCAAAAATTTAATAGGCGTTTTTTTCTAAAACCCTGTTTGAAGGTTCGCTTAGCGGCAATATTATTTCAAAGAAGGCGCCATGACCTGGTTCGCTTTCCACCCGAATAGAGCCTTGGTGTTGTTCGACGATTTTTTTGGTAATATACAAGCCCAGGCCGGTACCATGCGGTTTACCTTGTTCCTTGCTGTGTAGTTGTGTAAATTGTTCAAAGATCAGTTGGCGCGCCTGAACCGGAATGCCCGGGCCGTTGTCGCGAATACCAAAGAATACGAACTTGTCTTTTTGCCGAAGGAGGATGTCTATACGCCCTTTTTGCGGATCACAGAATTTCAGGGCATTGGATAAGAGATTGACAACTACTTGTATCAGTTTATCGCGATTACCATAAACGGGCAGTTCAAGATCGGTGGGCGTTACGGAACACTGTATATTTCGTTCCGTTAGCAATTGCTGCATGCCAGCGACGGCATGGAGCACGATTTCAGTGAGTTCCAGCTGTTCCATCTGCTGTACAGGCTCCTCCGAGCGCAGTTTTTCGATGTCCAGTACCTGATTGATAAGCCGACTGATTCGATCGCTTTCATTGACAATAATTTGCAGGTACGTCGTGCGGCGTTCGTCATCGAGCCGATCATGATCATCGAGAATTATTTTCGACAGTGATTTGATGCTGGTGACTGGCGTGCGCAATTCATGCGTAACCGTTGTAATAAAATCTGCTTTTAGCCGATCGAGTTGTTTGAGTTGCACATTTGCGTTGGTGAGTTGGAGCGTGAGCATTTTAAGTTCCTCGTTTTTTTCCTCCATAATACGGCTATGCTGCACGGCTTCCCGTGTTTGGTCGAGGATACGCATCACTTCGTCCAGACTGATGGGCTCTTCTTTTGCAACACTGTCAATCACTACCCTGGCAGAGGCAGCGCCGATAGCGCCGGCAAGGTTGGTTTCGACAAAACTGACAAGGTCGGCTTGTGCCGTTTGCTGCTCTTCGAGAACGGTTCTGCTGATCGCCTGATAGTCGTTCAACAAAGCAAGTGTACGTGTTTCACCCAAATAGCGGTTCAAAACAGACTTCAGGTCGCCGATTTTTGCCTCCCGTTTTAAAATATCGTATTCATGGCCGCTGATATATTTATGGATGTTTACAAATAAATCGGCCTGCGTGAGACTCAGCATCGAGGGTTGTGTGTTCACCGAGACAATGGCATACGTCCATGTATTGATCAGAAGACTCCAGAATGCCGCATGTGTAATGGGGTCAATTCCAGTAACGCCAAACAATGCATACGGCTTGAGGAAAGATATTCCGAATAAACCTTCTTTTACAAAAGTACCGGAAATGATGCCTGCCTGTGCCATGCTCGGCAATGGCAGACAAAAAGCCCAAATGACAAACCCGACGATTAATCCGGCCACAGCCCCCTGGTGGGTAGCGCGTTTCCAGTACAAGCCTCCAATTACCACGGGAGCCAATTGTGCGGCGGCTGTGAATGAAATGAGTCCTACTGAAACCAAATCATAGGTACTGCCTACTGATTTTTGGTATAAATAGGCTAAAAACAACATCAAAAGGATACTGAGGCGGCGTATGTCGAGCAGCCGAGCAGCGCCATTTACCAGATTATTGCTTCCGATGCTGCGCATACGGATGAGCAAGGGTACCAGAATATGGTTGCTGAACATAATGCTCAAGGCCGTGGCTTCTACCACAATCATACTGGTGGCGGCCGAAAATCCTCCGATGAATGCAGCCAGGGCCAGCCAGGCGGCGCCTTTCTCCAGCGGCAGGCTCAGCACGTAGGTATCGGGGTGGATGCTGGCATCAAACATCATTTTTCCGGCCAGCGCAATCGGCAATACAAAAATATTGATCAGCAGCAGGTATAAAGGGAATACCCACATGGCCTTCGGAATATGGCGTGGAGAGGTATTTTCAACAACAGAAATATGAAATTGTCGGGGCAGCAGGATAATGGCAAAAAGAGATAGCATCACCAAAACATTCCAGGAAAATGGTGTGATACCCGATGATTCAAAAGTGAGCATTTTTGCCGTGTCCTCCCGTAGAGTGGCCTGCGTAAAAAGGTCGCCAAAACCATTGTAAATGCCAAACGTGACGAACAACCCTACTGCACTGAAAGAGATGAGTTTGACAATGCTTTCAAAAGCCACCGCTGCTACCAGCCCTTCATGCCGTTCGTTGGGATCAAGTTTCCGAGTACCAAACACGCCTGTAAAGGTGGCCATCGCAACCGTCACCCAAAAACCTGAATCGAGCCAGAATGCCGTCGGACCGGGCGCTGTTCCACTCCGGAAATGCGTCAGGGTATTTATGCCGAAAGTGACGGCTTTTAATTGAATGGAAATATATGGAACGATGCCCAGCACTGCTATCACGGTGACAATCACACCCAGCGTTGTGCTTTTCCCATAACGCGACGAAATGAAGTCGGCTATGCTTGTGATGCGCTGATTTTTGGAAATCAAGATGATTTTACGCAACATCATGTACCACAAGGGCGCCAGCAAGGTCGGGCCCAGGTACACGCCCAAAAAACTAAGCCCTCCCGTGGTGGCGCGTCCTACCGAACCAAAAAAGGTCCATGCAGTACAGTACACCGCCAACGAAAGGGCATAGATATATGGATTGTTTACTACACTTACGCCACGTTCGGCGCGCTTGTCTACCCACCAGGCAATCAAAAACAACAGGGATATGTAGGCCAGCGAGCAGCCGATTACCAGGCTCAGCGACATTGTTCAGGAGGTTGTTGTGCTTTCACTATTTCCTTTTCTTTCGGACTATCAAACCTACAACGACTATCAATACCAGCCAAATAAAGAAGAGATAAAAATAGAGCGCCGGCATTCCAAACCACAATTCTTTCCGATCGAAAATCTGAAGAATCGGCGCATTGAGCAACACAACAAACACGAAGAACAGGATGATTAACTGCGAACTGCGATCATCTGCCATGGCAAATCAACCTGTGACGATTTACAGGAAGATGTGCGTTTGCAGAATCAATTCTCCCCGGTATTCCGTGCGTTCGATGGCGTTGTTATTGGCAGCATTTACCTTATACACCGGACGGGTTTGGTATTCCAGGGTCAGTTTAGCGTTGTGGCCGGTAACGAAGTAGTTGAGGCCAAAGCCGAATTGAGTAGACGGATCTGCCAGGCGTTCAAAATCCTTATGCGTTACCGTCACATACGGCATGAAGGCCGTTCCGTTTTTGAATTTTGGCAACAGGTAGCCTGCTTGCAGGTACATGATGCTGCCTGTTCCGATGGTGGGCTGGGCGTTGCCCGCACCTGCAAAACTGTTGGCTGTGGCAGCAGAGGAGTGCAGGTTCAGGATACCGAGGTTGCGAAGATAGTTGGTGCCGTAGTTGAAATTGTAGTAGGTAGCCAGCACATTCAGGGCAGAACCTTTGGCTTTGTTCAAAGGCATATCCAGGTACACATCAGCGCCGATGGCGGTCTGGTTCTGGAAGGTGGAGTCACGACCATCGCTCGATTTGTACAAAGATGCTCCCGCGTGGTTGTAGAAACCTACACCGATATTAAACACCTTTTTTGCGCCCAGATGTGAACCCACAAAAAATGGCAGTTTGTTGCTTTCCTTGTCCCAGAACATCCAGTTGACATAACCGGCTGTGGCCCAGTTTTCATTGATCACGTTATCGGCTACACCGTTTTTGGTGACAGCAGCAGGGGTTTTACCAGATGCAAAGGGTTTATTGAGTGCCAGACGGTAGTCGAGTCTGCCTAATTGACCTTTTGCATAGAAACCAAACTGACGGGCAAACTGGTCGGTTGCCTCGATATTCTGCCAGTTGAAAATCGGTGCATCCAGCGTCATGAAATTCAGCGTAGATGCGCTGCTCATACGCGATACGCCGTTGAAATAGTGCAAGCCTGCGCCGAGGTAGAGTTTGTTTTTGACGACTTCATACTCAGTCCATGCGTCGTGGATAAACAACTGGGGCTTCTTGCCATTGTTACTCACCGTAGTAGTCGCATTCGTACCGTTGGGAGCTGTAGCGCCACCTATGAAACTCTGGTTGTTGATACCCCAGTGGGTCAGGATCATGGCGCGTGGGGAAATTTGCGCATACGCCAGGAAGCGCGAACGACGCAGGGCGAGGTCGGTACTCCAGCCTTTATCCGAACCATCAGAACCGTCAACCAGGGCGCCCTGTGCATCGCGGGTATCTGGGTTGTTTTGAGTAGCCGTAGCCCAAAACTGGTGCCACATGATAAAACGAACGTACTTGCTACCGTCGTCGTTGAGTTTGAGGGTTAAAGGCTTGTAACTGTGATCCACTTTGGCTGGCGGCGGCGCCGGAGCGGCAGGTGTGGTAGTAGTTGGTGTAGTGCCGGTAGGCTGTGCCGAAAGTTGTACACAGAGCAAAAGTGTGGCTATTACGGACAAAAACGATATTGTTCGCATGACTGAAAATGAGTTAGAAAGAAAGAAAAGTTGGATGTTTCGCTTCGTCTGCGGAAGGCAAGCCAAAGGCATCCTTCCGCAGGTCGAGCGCAGTCAGAAATGAAGCGTTACAACAGGGAGATAATCAATGCCGAAAAAAAATATCAGGCAAGGTGTTCCGAATCACGGGCGATCTGATCGTACTCACCTTTCCAGGCGTACCAGCCGAACAGACACAAGCCCAGCATAATCGGTGTGAAAATCGGGATGATGATGTACCAAAACATTTTGGTGTCGAGCACCGCCTTGTTATTTTTTATGGCTGCGGCAATTTCAGTGGAAGCCTGCCTGCTCATCAGGTATATAACGGCGGCTCCGAGGAGTATCCACAGAAAACCTGAAATGCGTTTTATAGAATTCATGATTGTTATAGTTGAAAGTTGGTAAAAGAATGATGCTCAGGTTTGCAAACGCACAATGTTAGTCCATTACGTTTTCGTCGTTTTTCGACGGCAGGAACAGCAAACCAAGCACGAAGCAAACGGAAGCGATGACAATCGGATACCACAGACCTACATACGGGTCGCCGGTAGGATTTTCCGTTGTTTTGCTGGCATCAAACAAGCGTGTAGCAATAAAAGGCGTCAGGCCACCGAAAATACCGTTGCCTATGTGATACGGCAGCGACATGGAGGTGTAGCGAATACGTGTCGGGAACAATTCCACCAGGAATGCTGCAATCGGACCGTACACCATCGTTACATACAGAATCTGGATAAATACGAAGAACATCATCATCCAGAAACCGGAAGAAGAAAGCCAGAATGTTTTGGTTGTTTCCGCTTTCGGAGCAGGTTTCGACTTGTCAGCGAGTTTGGTCTCTTTCTTCACCGTTTTCATGGAAGAACCATCTGTAAAGGCTTTTACCGTCGTTGTGGTGATCGTAGAATCGCCGGCAGGGTTCACTGCCACAGCCATGCTGTTGGACGATTTTTCTGCTATTTCGGTTTTTGCCTTTGGATCCGCCAGGTTGTACATGGCCTTGTAAATAGGGCGATAACTCAGCACCGCCAGCAGCATACCCCCGAGCATGATGGTTTTACGACCAATTTTGTCAGACCAGGCGCCAAACACTAGGAAGAAAGGCGTTACCGCCAGAATGGCAATACACAACAGATAACGTACCTGCTCAAACTCTACCGACAGCGTGCGTTCAATAAATGTCTGTGCATAAAACTGGCCTGTGTACCAAACTACACCCTGGCCCATTACGGCTGCGAACAAGGCGAGCAAAACCATTTTCAGGTTGGCTTTGTGCGCGAAGGACTCTTTCAGCGGATTAGCGGAAACCTTACCTTCTTTTTTGATTTTTGCAAACAATGGCGACTCTGCCATGCGCAAACGGATGTAAACGGAAACCGCGATCAGGAAGATGGATACGATGAATGGAATACGCCAGCCCCAATCATTGAATGCTTCTACACCCATGACTTTGCGGGTTGTAAGAATTACACCCAGCGACAGGAAGAAACCCAGCGTTGCCGTCGTTTGAATATAAGCGGTATAGTAACCTCTTCGGCTGGCAGGTGAGTGTTCGGCAACATAGGTGGCCGCACCGCCATACTCGCCACCCAGCGCGAGGCCCTGCACAAAACGCAGGAGAAGAATCAGAATAGGCGCCCAGATACCGATACTGGCATAACCGGGTATCAGACCAATAGCAAAAGTAGAGCCGCCCATCAACAAAAGTGTAAGCAGAAACGTGTACTTTCTGCCAATCAGGTCGCCAATGCGCCCAAAAACGAGGGCTCCAAACGGGCGAACCACGAAACCAGCCGCGAAGGTGGCTAGCGCAGCCAAAAAGGCTGCTGTCGGGTTGTCCTGGGGAAAAAACTGCTTGGCAATCGTGGTCGCCATGGCGCCGTAAATGTAAAAATCATACCATTCGATCAAGGTACCTACGGAAGAGGCCAGAATGACCTTCATCAACCCTTGCGAACCGGCATCTTGCGCTTCGGCGTTGCTTAGAGAAGTAGAGGTGTTACTCATAAAAGTTAGTAGACGTTTAATTTTGTTGATGAACAAAGTGAAGGTTTTTTATTCGGAGTTTCGAACGACAAACAAAAGTATATACACATTTATATATGTTGTTTATTTTTTAGAATATTTTTTTCTGGAAATTGAAATAAAATTTTACCCCCGCTTGTTCTGGAAGATTTTTTAAATAAAATTTCGACAGCAATCCGAAGGAAATTCACTTTTAAAATTTCGTTCGGGTGATTTTGCCTGAAAAAACAAACAGGGGATAAAATCTGGCAGCCAGATTTTACCCCCTGTTTGTTTGGTATTAAATACTGAAATTTGCAGAAAATACAGTATTTGTATCTACATTTTCTATATTACCTTGTTCAACACCTCCAAAATCTGGAAAAATGCATCGTTGGTTAAAGCATAATTGCTGTTTTTACCGTCTCTTTTCACCGTCACCACCCCGCGGTCTTTCAGTATACGCAAGTGGTGGCTGGCTACAGCCTGTTCAATGCCCAGCCGTTCATAAATTTCGGTAACGTTCAGCGATTTACTTTGATACAACATTTCCACAATCAGCAGGCGATGTGGATGTGCAATAGCGCGAAGGGTTTCGGTTGCTGTTTCAAGAAAAGTAAACGAATATGGCAGTTCGGCTGGCATAAAGTTTTCGTTGGTGATGCGCAAATGTAGACAGGATTGCACGAATTTTCACTTTTTAAAGAACATGGCGCGACATGGCATTGTGCCAAGCCGCGCCACATCGCGTCAAATTGTTTATTCTGCGAATTAATCGGCAATCGTTACGTCGCCTTTCAATACGATATGCCTTCCATCGGCAAGTTCCACATCGGCCCACCAGACAAATACGGCAGGATTCATCGGTTTGCCACGGAAAGTGCCGTCCCAACCCAGTTCTTCATCATTGGGCAACATATCTGTGCGCTGGAACAACATCGTTCCCCAGCGGTCATACACCTGCAAGGAATGTATTTTGTTGATGGTTTGATCTGCCGCAAAAATGAGGAAGTAATCACTCTTGCCATCTTTGTTGTTCGGACTGAACACATTGGGCGCCCAAATCTGCGGGTCTTTCACCCGTACAATGACTTTTGCCACGTCTTCACAGCCGTCGATGTTAATAATTCGAACGGTGTATTCCGTATCCATAAACGGCCGCGCAATTACCTCATTGGGTTTAGAGGTAAAAGTGAGTGATTCAGATGGCGACCAGATAATGGTATCCACCTGTATCAATGGAATATTTAGCGCGGCAGTCAGTTTGGTATCCTGACCAAACACGAGGGTGATATCCGGGTTCAAAGTCACCTGCGGTTCAACAGGTACCGGGAATGTGAGGGTTTGCGCATATTCACAACCATTTACATCCTGCACGACGATCGGATATGTACCTGGCGTCATACCTCCAAATTCATTTGCCGTAACGAAGTTATTGCCTCCATCAATCGAGTACAAATAAGGGCCGACACCTCCATTGACCGTTTCGACTACCAGCGATCCGGGCTGGCCGCCGCATTTGGGCAATTCGCGGCTCAAATTCACCGATGATGGATAGTTCGTGTTTTCGGTAACAGCCACCTGGGCAGTATTGGTACAACCTGTTTGTGCATTGATGACCGTCAACAAATAAGTGCCCGGCTCGTCTACCGTTGGAGTAGCCGTGTTGCCTCCAGCCAGGATATGCCCGTTCGTGGTCGCCCAGGAATAATTTATTCCCGTTCCCGACGCCGATCCATTGGCATTCAGCAAGCCTTCATTGACCGAGCAGGTCAATTCAAATGCGCCTCCTGCCTGTGCCTGCGGCGGCTGAATATTTTGCGAAACGCTGGTGCTCTGGGTGGAAGTACATCCATTCAGGGTATTGGTAATCGTCAGGGAATAGGAGCCAGGGGCATTCACGGTAGGAGTCAATGTATTTCCTCCGGAAATAATTCCATTGCCCGTCCAGACATAGGTGAAAGCCCCGCCGGTGCTGCCTGAGCCCTGAATGACCGTTTGTGCCACATAACAGTTCAATTGAGCAGGTGGAGCGATTGCAATAGCGGGCGGCGTGATATCTCCCACGACAGTCACCTGATCGGTTGTAGAACAGCCATTGTACAGGTCGACGACAGTCAGTTGATAAGGGCCAACCGCCCCGATGGTAGGAGTAGCAGTGGTTCCACCCGAAATCACATTGGGGCCCGACCATGCATAGGAAATGCCCTGCGCTCCACCACTGGCAGTTCCATTCAGTTGAATTTGCGTGACTGCACAGGTAAGCAAGTTGTTCACGGTTGCATCCACTAAAGGAGGCGTCACGTTTTGGCTCACAGCAACGGATGTGGTGCTGGTGCATCCATTGATATTATTGGTTACCTGCAACTGGTAAGAACCGGCATCATTGATCAAAGGCGCAGGCGTATTGGCGCCCGAAACGATGTATCCATTGGTGGTCGTCCACAGATAATCGTACTGCGCGCCGGTGCTGCTTCCTGCACTGCTCAAAGGCAGGGTCACCACAGAACAGGTGAGTTCGCCATTTACGGCAGCAGCCACAGCTGGCGCCGCAACATCTTCCGGCACGTTGACTGAGGCTGTACTGGAACAGCCTGTCAGGGTATTCTGTACCGTCAACAGGTAATCTCCCGGATTGCTGACTGCCGGATCGGGCGTGTTCGGATCTCCGTCAATCGTACCGTTATTGGTCGACCATTGGTAACTATACTGTGCGCCAGTGCTGCTGCCAGTGATGTTCAGGTCGGTAGTTTGATTGGCACAGGTAAGAACGGATTCATACCCGGCATTCGCATCCGGTGGGGTCACATCTTCCATAACGATGACAGATTCATCAGATACGCAGCCGTTGTTCACATTGGTAATCAACAGGTTATAGGTGCCAGGGGCACCAACTACCGGCGTCAGGGTAGAATCCCCGCTGATAATTTGGCCATCTTGTGTTGTCCACAAATAAGAAAACTGAGTACCTGTGCTGCTTTCCGTGCCATCGAGTGTCGCAGAGGTAATGGCACAGGTAAGCGTCGGAGAATCACCGGGATCTGCTTCGGGCGTATTCTGATCGAGCAGGATTTGTACCGTGCTTTCAGAAGTACAACCATTACTTTGGTCGGTAACAAGAAGCGTGTAATATCCGCTTTGATCCACCTGGGGCTGCAATGTGGTGTCTCCCAGGAGAATATTTCCATCATCTGTATTCCAGTTGTACTGGTACTGGCTGCCTGTGCTGCTGCCGTTTCCATCAAGTGTAAGAACAGGATGGGTGCAAGACAACACTTGCGGGTTGCCGGCAAGGGCGTTGGGTGCTGTCAGATTTTCCAGTACTGTCACAGAAGAAAGAGCGACACAACTATTAGCCGTATTGTACACCTGCAAGGTATATAGACCTGGTTCGTCAATTACAGGAGTCAATGTGCTGTCGCCAGCAGTGATATTGCCATCCGGAGTAGTCCAGGAGTACACAAGTGTAGATCCCTGTGTAGAGTTTAAGCCGCTTAATTGCAGGCTGTGTACCACACAGTTAAGTTCACCGACAACCTCGGCTTCGGCATTGGGCACATTAGCATCCCGGTCGATCAGTACAAAATCGGTACTCGAACACCCATTGTAACTATTGGTAACCACCAGGTTGTAAGTGCCTGGCGCATCTACTACCGGAGTAAGCGTGCTATCTCCCGAAGCGATATTACCATCCGAAGTAGTCCAGTCATACACAAAAAGTACGCCTGTACTGCCTTGTCCAGCCAGTGTTGCAGAAGGTACCACGCAGGTAAGGGTGGATGGTGGGCCGGCATCTACTATTGGGTGTGCAATATCCTCGGTAATGGATACACTGTCGACTGCCACACAACCATTATACGAGTTGGTAATGAGAAGCCTGTACAAACCAGGTTCGTCGACGGTCGGATTCAGGGTATTCCCGTTTTGGGAAATCTGACCTCCATTGAGCGCTGTCCAGTCATACTGGAAAAGTGGTCCGGTGCTCGACCCGATGCCATCCAGTACGATCGAGGTGGTTGCACAAGTCAATTCATTGGTGATTCCGGCCTCGGCAACTGGTGCATTCCGGTCTTCATGAATGGAAACGGTCGACAATGCAGAACATCCATTCACTTGATTGGTAACAGTGAGCGAATAGTCGCCTGCCAGTGTTATCGAAGGTTGCAGTCCTGTATAGGATGCAATATTGCCTGGCCCGGCCCATGTATAGACATAATCAGTTCCCTGACTCGATGCACTCGCATCCAGCAGTATTGTATTCACCAAACAAGTTAATGTGTCAGGAGTACCTGCATTGGCCATTGGCAGGCTGGCATCCGCGGAAACGGATGTAGAAGCAGTACTGGTACATCCATTATTAGTATTGGTAACTAATAAGGTGTAGCCGCCAACGGCATTTACAACAGGCTGCAAAGTGGAGTCACCCGAGAGTATATTTCCGTTTTGCGTAAGCCAGTTATAAGTGTACTGTGAACCGCTGCTGCTTCCGGAGCCATTTAAAGTAACGGAAGAAACTGTACAACTCAATATTCCGCCTGGCGCAACAGCCACCGCAGGCGCCGCATAATCGGTATCGACGATGACAGAAGCCGTAGCAGTGCAGCCATTGATCTGGTTGATGACACTCAAATTATACGTTCCGGGCAGATTAATCAAAGGCTGGAGCGTAGAGGCGCCCGAGACAATGAATCCATCCGGAGTATCCCAAATATAGGCAAATTCGTTTCCGAGGCTTGTACCCGAACCATCCAGAGAAAGTTCTTCAATACTGCATGTCAGGGTTTGTTCGGGTCCGGCATCAACAGTAGGAAACTCCTGGCTTGATTGTACGGTTACGGAAGCGCTGTCTTTGCATCCGTTCAGGGTGGAAGACACTACCAGCATGTAATCGCCACCCAAATTTACGGTCGGGGAAAGGGTTTGATCGCCTGTCACCAGTCCGCTTGTTGGACCACTCCATTGGTATTGATATTCACTGCCTGTGGAAGAGCCTGCGCCGTCAAGTTGTACCTGCGCATTCTGGCAGGAAATGATATCATCCACGGCTGCCGCTGCTACAGGTGGCGTTATATCGCGGGTCACGTTCACTTGTGCCGTTGCGGTACAGGAGTTCTGACTGTTGGTAATGGTAAGCAAATACAGGCCGGGAGCGGTCACCTGCGGGGTTGCTGTTGTAGCACCTGAGGAAATATTACCATTACTGGTTGCCCATTGATACACCGGAACACCCAACTGGGTACTACCCGTAGCGTCCAGCGCCACAACAGGATGGAAGCAATTGATCACATCAGGCGTTGCAAGTGCCGGTACGGGATTGACAATATTGTTCGTCACCACCACTTCATCCGTATCGGTACACCCTGTATTCGTATTGGTTACCTGCAACGTGTACACCCCTGCCTGATTGACAAAAGGTGTCATGGTAGTTGCTCCAGAGAGAATATTACCCGGATTGGCAGTCCACAAATACTGAATGCCCGGGCCAACCGTAGAGTTACTACCATTGATATTCAGGGTTGATGCGGTACATGTCCTTTGTAGATCAGGCCCAGCCACGGCAACCGGCAAGTTTTGATTGGTTGTCACATTAGCCGCATCCTGAGACGTACATCCATTCTGTGTATTTGTTACCACAAGGGTATAAATACCTGGCAAATTGACCACAGGGGTAAGGGTATTTGCGCCAGATTCTATCTCGCCTGACGATGTCGACCATTGGTATGTGTAAATCGCGCCAGTAGAACTGCCCGCACCATTGAGCGTTACAGTCGGGTTCTGACAGGTGATGGAAGCAGCGGGCCCTGCTTCAGCAACGGGGTGCGTCATGTTGCTGGAGACGGTGACCTGTGCTTGTGCAGTACACCCATTATCTCCGTTTCTTACAACGAGGCGATAAGTGCCAACCGCGCTCGCAGTGGCCGTGATCTGGTTATTTGGTCCAACAATCTGTCCTCCCGCAATATTAGTCCAGGTATACTGGAAGTTTGTTCCAGTGGAAGAATTACTGCCATCCAGTTGAATAGTTGGATTGAAACACGTCAGAACACTCGGTGGTAATATTTGCGCTGTAGGAGTTGCAAAATCCGAGGTAACCACCACTGCATCCGAACTGGTACATCCGGTACTGGTGTTGGTAATCATCAGTGTATAGGTGCCCGGTTGATTTACCGTTGGCGACATGGTACTGCCTCCGGCAGAAATATTACCCGGATTTGCCGACCATACCAGGGTATAACTTGGGCCGATACTACCCGAGCCCTGCAATTGCAAAGTTGGTGTAAAACAATTCAATACCCGATCCGGGCCGGCACTTGCCACTGGAACGCTCTGATCCTGTGTTACATTCACCGATACGGATTTGGTACAACCATTGGAGGAGTTTGTCACTACGAGGGTATAAATCCCGCCCTGGTTGACAACGGGATTGAGCGTATTATCTCCGGAGAGAATATTTCCGTTTGATGTCGTCCACTGATACGAGAAATTGGGGCCAGTGCTGGATCCATTTCCATTTAAGGTTACGGTTGCATTCTGGCAGTTGATACCGCCGGGAGCAGACGCTACCGCATTGGGTTGGGTAAAACTGGCCGCCACTGTGACACTGGCCGTCGCTGTGCAGGAATTTGTCGGATTGGTCACTGTAAGCGTATAGGTGCCACCGGCAGATATGCTGGGTGTCAGCGTATTGCCGCCGCCGGATATAGTGCCGCCCGACCATGCATAGGTATATCCCGGTGCGCCTTGCGAACTTCCGGTGCCATCCAGTTGGATAATCGGATTGAAGCAATTGACTGGACCCGCTGGCGCCACGAGCGCAGTAGGCGTCTGTGTATCTCCTGTGATTGTCACATTATCCGTGGCAGTACAGCCGGTATTGTTATTCGTGACAACGAGGGTGTATGTCCCGGCCTGATTTACTACTGCGTTCAGGCCGGTGGCAGAACCTTGAATATTACCGTCGGTGGTTGACCACTGATAAGTAATGCCTGCTCCTGTGGCCGATCCTGCCCCGCTCAAGGTTACGGTTGGGTGGTTACAACCGATATTGAATGGCGCCGTAGCATTTACTGCGGGAGGCGTATTATTGTTCTGTACAGTAACCGATACTGTTCTGGTACATCCATTATTTGTATTTGTAACCGTCAGAACATAAGGGCCTGCTGCATTGATAGTAGGGGTCAATGTATTGCTACAACATGTAATACCCGGCCCCGACCAGTTGTACTGGAATTCAGACCCCTGTGATGAACCATTTCCATTTAATGACAGGGAAAGGGTGGTACAGGTAAGTTGGGCGGGAGGCGCTACGGCAGCGGTAGGCAGTGTGTTATTGGTTGTTACAGCAACAGTAGCAGTAGAGGTACATCCATTGGACGGATTGGTTACTACCAAAGTATACGTGCCGCCTGCCGAAACGCTGGGTGTGAGCGTTGTTCCACCTCCTGTGATCGTTCCTCCAGACCAACTATAGGTATAACCCGGAGGGCCTTGCGAACTTCCGGTGCCATCCAGTTGAATAACAGGAGTTAAACAGGTTACCTGCGCTGCAGGAGCAACGATAGCAGTTGGAGGCTGGGTATCTCCTGTGATGGTAACATTATCTTCTGCCGTGCAACCCGTATTGTTGTTTGTGACGACCAGAGTGTAGGTGCCAGCCTGATTGACCACCGCATTCAGTCCGGTGCTAGAACCTTGAATATTGCCGTCAGTAGTCGACCACTGATACGTAATGCCCGCGCCAGTAGCCGAACCTGTTCCACTTAAAGTAACGGTTGTATGGTTACAGCCTATGTTAAATGGGGCCGTGGCATTTGCAGCAGGAGGCGAATTATTGTTTTGTACTGTAACGGATGCCGTTTTTGTACAACCGTTCGTAGTATTGGTAACTGTTAATATATAGGTGCCGCCAGCATTTATGCTTGGTTGCAAGGTATTGCTACAACAGGTAATGCCGGGTCCCGACCAGTTATAGGAAAAATCAGTCCCCTGTGAAGATCCCATTCCATCAAGTGTCTGGGAAAGGGTATTACAGTTTAGTTGAACAGGTGGTGCAATTGCCGCAGTGGGTTGTGTATTATCTGCGGTAACGCTTACAGTAGCAGTAGTTGTGCAGTTTCGGGCATCTCTTACTGTTACGGTGTAAGTGCCGCCCGCAGTCACGTTCGGATCTTGTCCTGACAAGCCCCCTGTCCAGGTATAGGTATAACCAGGCGTTCCACCGTTCACCGTCAGGTCGATCATGGAACTGGGTGTAAAACAATTGATCGTGGCAGGTGTATTGCTGGTAACATCCAGTAGCGGAGGTTCGACCAACGTCACGCTGGCCTCTTCCGTACATCCCTGGCTACTTGTGACTGTTACGGCATAGGTGCCCGGACCAAGACTACCCGGGTTACTGCCAGAACCCGAAGGCGTCCAGGAGTAAGTATACGGTGCAGTTCCTCCACTTGGCGTGGCCGTTATGGAACCATTGGACAGTCCGAAGCAACTGGGGTTGACAGGCGTCAGGCTTAAATTTACATTTACCGTCGATAAATTTACATTACCACTCACAGTGCCAGTACATCCATTTTGCGACACCACACTCACCAATGAATAGGTGCCTCCGGATGTTGCCGTAATTACGGCTGGGCTACTTGTAAAAGTAGTTGTAACAGGCGTACCGTTGGCATTGTAGGTAACCGTCCAGTCGCCCTGACCGGTCAGGTTCAGATTCAGGTTGATGGTATTGGAAGAACCGACACAGAACACACCCGAACCGGAGAGCGTAGCCGTTGGCACAGGAGAAAGTGTAACAGTTGCTTCATCGGTGCTGGTACGTCCGCAGGCGTCAGTAACGGTAACCGTGTATGTATTGGTGCCGACGGCTGCTACATTCAGCGTCGGCGATGTAGCGCCATTGCTCCACATATATGTCAGCGGTGGTGTTGCACCGCTCACACTGGGTGACAATACGGTATTGGTGCTGCCACAGCCATTGAAATCATTCAAATTTACCGTCAGAGGTTGTAAATCCTGAATATTAAAAGTAACCTGCGTTTGTGTGCAGGAGCAGGAGTTGCTCAGCGAAAGAATGATGGTTTCGTTGCCTTCCAAAATGCCATCGGCAAAAACATTGATGGGTATAAGGATAGAAGTCTGGCCGGCAGGAATAATAATTGGACCGAAAATAGGAGCATAATCCACCCCGGGAGTTGCAGTTCCGCTGATAGTAAAAGTTACTTCTTCATCCACGCCAATATTTCCTGCACCCCGGGAGATTCTAATAGAACCCTGGTTGCATCCTTCCAATACAAATTGGGCTGATGTCGGATATACCGCCGCAGCATTTGCAATACCCCCCGCGCTAAAAGAATTGGCGCGCAGGAATACGGCAGAAGCATAGGCAGCATCCCCGGCATCTGCAATTGCCAGTTTAATATGGTATGTAGAGCACGGAATTACATTCGCCACTGCTGTAAATACGGAAGTCCACCCGTCCAACTGACACTCGGCTGTATTGGTTGGCGGTGTAGCGCAGGTATTGCTATTACTGACAAAATAAGTGGAATTCGTCACATCACTTACATTATCTATGGTTACCGGCGTTGAAGTACTCGGAATAACCGCAATGTTTTGTGTGCCGGGAATACCCGGGCCGCTAATAAAAAACCCGAATACGTCATTGAAACCCTGGTCTACAAACTCGCAGTATTCATCCGATCCGAATACAAAATCAAACGAAACAGTAGGCGCGGTAGGCCTGAAGTCGAACTCGATTTTGGACAGGTCATACAAGGTAGCACCGCCAGCCACGGCAGCCAGATCTGCATCGGGTGTAGGGACAAGCGTATAACCGCCATTTACGCTACCGGAGTTATTGGGACCAGGCAAAACGCCTACGGAGCCGGTGCAAAGTACCATGCCCTGATCCAGTCCGATATTGGTAGCGCCGTTGGAAAACGTGCCCCTTGAAGTAGTATTCCCGAAGGAGGTTACATTCGTCACATCAAAGCAGTTACCTCCGATCAATACAGTATTGATAAGGGTGCTCGCTGCAGTGCCCGCTGTGGTGGACAGGTTTACCAGTTCTGGCTGATCCGGATCAGGTACAGGCTCCTCTGGCGGTTTAACATCGTCGACACGTCCTATCGACAGGGAAACAGGTACATTGCCCGCTCTATCTTTAGAGAAAGTTTTGAGTTCCAGGGTCGCACAGGAGGATATCGGTGTAATAATTACCTGATGCGGAGCCTCCGTGTTTACTTGAAAAGGCAGATCGTTCCGTACGAGCCATTGAAAATCAAGGCCCATGTTTTTATCGCCCGAGGCGACTATAATCGAATAAGTCCCCCCCTGTTCCAGGCCACATATTTGAACGTTTGTTTT
>JAEUUT010000282.1 GCA_016787415.1 Saprospiraceae bacterium
GCCACTTTGGTATTCTACCGGCGAGAAATACCGGCCTTCATTCTGAAATTCGAGGTGAAACAATTCATAACAATCTTCTGTGATGCCCAAAAAAGGTGCATCCTCCACACTTGAAGATTTCCATTTCACGGTTTTGGTACCGAGGAATTGCCAGAAACCCACCTTATCGGCATATTCCAGCCGCTGCTTCAGCGCCTGAAATTCATTGTATGAAAAATTGGGGCGCCGCATCCACTTCCAGAAATTGGCGCCGGGGTCTTCTCCCCAGGAGAACTTCTCGATATAGATCACGTCATTGCCCAACTTGGACATGCTTTTCCGGATATTGTCTTCCAGTGAGTTAACCGCGCTTTTTACCCCGATAATGCAAAAAATACCAATGGTAATGCCTAGCAGAGAAAGGAATGAGCGCAATTTGTTGCCCATCAATTGCTGCCAGGCTTGTGCAGCGCCTTCTAACAGTATTCGAAAAAATTGACGCATATCAAAATGAGCATTGACAAATTAGGTACAATGACCTTCCAAAGGTAGCGCCTGCGTACAGGCATACCTTTGGCTTTCGATCAATAGCGGAAGTTTTTCTATGAATTCCGTTCAGAACGTGTTTTAATGCGACATCAGTGCCGCCGGGATGGGCTGTCTGTTGCCTTCCGGGCCGGCAAAAGACACTTTCAGGGCGCCGCCGCCATCGCTGTTGAAATACACCAATTTGAAGTTGTGATATCCTTTTTGCAGGTATACACGCCCCATTTTTTCTTCAAATCCGTGGTCGCCATCATTGTCTACAATTATTTCACCATCGATATAAAGAATACTGCCGTCGTCGGATTCTGTCCAGAACTGATACCCGCCGGTTTGTGGTGCGCTGAAGTTTCCTTGCCAGATCATACCACACGATTGCGACGCGCAGGCAGGAATGGCCGCAATGTCTTGCACTACTACATTTTGCTGCACGGAACCTGCTTCCACGGTCTCCGCATTGTATTTGCCATTGGTTTGCATCACTTTCATACTCAAGCCAGGATCCGGCTGCCGGAAAAACTGAAGCGCAGGCTTCATGGCATAGCCTTGCACTTCCTGTTCGGCTGTTTTGCTGGCAATAAAACCAGGCTTGTAGGCTCGGGCCTGGATAAGGCCTGGCTTGGCCGGCTGAAAAAATCCGTCGTAGAGAGGAGAATTATCGCGTGGTTCGGTGCCATCGGTAGTATAGCGTATCGTTGCACCCTGTGTTTTGGTGCTCATCGAAACGGAAGGGCGCATGGTATACGGGTCGTATTCTACCTGTATGGTGGGTTTGTCAACAAAAGCGCCGAAATTGGCAATTTTAACCACAAAAGCATGCGACGAACCGATGCGCGATGGATTGTAATCAGGCAGAAAAACGGTAGTAGCGCCATTCGCTGTTTCCGTACGCAAGCGCTCTTTGGTAGCAAGGAAGGAAACCTCTGAACTACTGCCTATTTGCAAACCCTTGAGTACCAGTTTTTTATCAGCCGGGTATTTTGGGAAAATTGCGTATACGGTTTTTGTTTTGGGGTTCCAGGTATAAAACACCTCCTTGACGGCGTAACCCGGATCGGGATTGATGGTGAGTTTCAACAGCGCATCACCACCCGTTTTCCAGCCGTCTACCTGTGCAGCCTTCCAGTCGCGACGGCCTTCACTCCATTGAAACGCCGAACGCCAGCGACGAGTATTGTAAATAGCCTCCCCATTGATGTCCATCCATTTCCCGATATCAAGCAGCCTGTCTTGCATGATAGGCGGAATCTGGCCATGTGCATCAGGGCCAATATCGAGCAGAAAATTACCGCCGCGCGAAACCTTGTCGATCAAATGCAGGATCAGCGATTGCGCAGAGTTGTAATCCCAGGCATTTTCCGCACGGTTGTAGCCGTAGGAAAAACCCATACCTCGGCTTTCTTCCCAGTCGTGGTCTTCAAAATCCATATCTGGCTGATATTCAGGCGTATAGATTCCGCCGTGTTTGAAGCGCACGCCACTGCCCCAGCGATCATTGACCACCACCCGGTCGCGTACAGGGCTTTCATTGTAGAGCCAGGCAAGGAATTGCTGTGATTTCCATGTTTCGGGGGTGGCATCCCAGTCGCCATCGGCCCATACGACCCAGGGTTGGTAATGTTGTACCAGGTCATACAATTGAGGCATGGCGTGATCTGCGGCGTAGCGCGAGGGATCGAACTGCCACAAAGGGTTGTACCATTCGTACAGTGAGTAGTAGAGGCCTGGTTTTACGCTTGTTTTCTTTAAGGCAGTAAACAGGTCGCCTAACAAATCACGCTTGGGGCCTCTCACGTCGGCACTCCAGGGGAATCCCCATGTTTTTCCGGATTCCTGGCTTGGCCAGAGGCAAAAGCCATCGTGGTGTTTGGAAGTAAGCACGACATATTTGGCGCCGGCACGTTCAAACAATTGTGCCCACTCATCGGGGTTGTACAATTCTGCATGAAAATCGTCGGCCAAATCGTAGTACGAGCGGTTGCCGAAATTGATACGGTGGTATTCCTGCACCATACCATTGTGTGCATTGTTGGTCAATGAATGCAGATACCATTCCGCATAATTTCCCTTTGCTGTGAAAGCGGGCACAGAGTACACGCCCCAATGGATAAAAATGCCAAATTTCCCATCCTGCCACCATTCCGGTGTAGGGCGTTGATCGAGCGAATTCCAGTTGGGTTGATATGTTGTTTGTGCAAGGGCCCCGGAAATGACCGAAGTAAACAATAGTGCGGTGAGGTATCGCATGTGCCTGGTATGTTTTGGTGATAAGTTTCGGACAAATATAGGTGCAGATGCCGGAACGCGTTACTTTTGTAAAGTTTTTGGTGTCTGGCTTATCCCGGACTGAAAAGGGAACCCGGTGCAAATCCGGGGCAGTTCCCGCTGCTGTAAGTTCATTTTGAATGCCAATGCGGTTTTTTTCGTAGTAAAACGAAGGCTATCCACATTGTTTCATCAAAAAAAAGTGTTGTACCAGGTGCCACTGTGGTTTATATCCATGGGAAGGCGTACATCATCCGAACGAGCCAGAAGACCTGCCAGAAACTACGTTACCAATTGGGCTTCGGGAAAAAAGCACATTGGAGCACTATAGTCTTGAGTCCTGAGTCCTAAGTCCTGAGTCCGTAGAGTACACCTTGTTACTTTTGGCTTTTGTAATTATCAAGGCCGAAAGTAACAAGGTGTACTCTACGGACTCAGGACTTAGGACTCAGGACTCAGGACTTTAAGTCTCCTTCCCGTTTGCCTTTCATTCCAACAATTAAACACAACAACATGAAAGTCAAACCATTATCAGCATTTTTGCTATTCAGCACCCTTCTTTTCTTTGCCTGCAGCCAGCAGGAGCAGCCCATTGGGTTCAAGTACGAAAGCGGCATTTTTGTCGTCAATGAAGGCCTGTTTGGCGGCACTGGCACCATCACCTGGCATGATCCGGTGAGTGGCGCCACCGAGCAGGATATTTTCGGAAAAGCCAATGGCGGCGCGGCGCTGGGGGAATTTGCTCAATCGCTCACTTTTCACGATAGCAAGGGTTATATCTGCATTGGAAACGGCACCAAAATCGTGGTGGTAGACGCCGCTACGTTCAAATACATCGACACGATTGGCGGCCTCGCAAAACCTCGCTACCTGATGCCGTATGGCGACCATTTTGCGCTGGTGACGCAATGGGGCGCCGATGGCACTTCAGGCACTGTTGCAAAGGTCGATTTGAAAACCAATGAAGTCGTACAGACCTCCCCGGTGATCGGTTCGGGGCCGGAAAAGATGTTTCGGTTTAATGACGATGTAGTGCTGATCCCCAATTCCGGTGGATACGGTATCGATTCCACCATTGTTACCTTCCGTCTGTCTACTTTCTCTGTAGAAAACAGCACCAAAACGGGCGGTAAGAACCCGGCTGTGTGCGCCAAGGCGAATGCTGATGTATTCGTGCTGTGCAAAGGCGTATTTGGCACGCCTCCTGTGCCAGGCTGGCTGGGCATGGCAGACGCGCCGACTATGGGAGAAAGTGTGCCGGTGTTCTCCGACGACTTATGCAGTTCGCCGGATCAATCTACCTTGTATTTTACCAGCGGAACGGCTATTTATCAGCGGAAAAACAATGCAGTTACACCGCTTATTCAACAATCTGCTTATGGCCTTGCTTGCAACCCTTCAAACGGTCGTTTGATTGGTACCGACGCTCGCGACTTTAATTCTGCCGGAGAAGCCACTATTTTTAACCCGGATGGTACGGTTGTTGAACGTTTTCCTACAGGCATCGCGCCTGGTGAAATTGTAGTGAGAGGGTGAGAGAGTGAGAGAGTGAGAGAGTGAGAGGGTGAGAGTTCGTAGAGTGTACCGCTCCGCCAAAAACAAGGCTAAGTTGGCGATTTTCTCACTCTCTCACTCTCTCACTCTCTCACTCTCTCACCCTCTCACTCTCTCACTCTCTCACTCTCTCACTCTCTCACTCTCTCACTCTCTCACTCTCTCACCCTCTCACCCTCTCACTCTCTCACCCTCTTCTAATAATCCAGCCTCAGCACTTCGCCTTGCAGCATTTGGCCGGGCGCTTTTTTTACGGGAATTTTTATATCCTCCCCTGTCGTAATCTGTTGTCCGTCAGTCAGATGCAGGTTATACAGGATAATAGATTGCGTTGCATCGTATAATGCAGCATGTACCTCCTGGGTGGAGTGTGAAGACTTTACAATTTCCATATCTGACATGCCGAATTCACTCATGCCAAAGGTGTAGCCGCTGTTCAGGTTGTTTTCCTGCAACATGCCGAAATACACCCAGCAATAAACCGGCAGCGATTGTTCCTGCATCATATTGTGGGCGGCGCCGGTGAAAAAAGATTTGGAAGACAATACGTATTGGCTGTTGAGAAAAACTCCACAGGAATTGGTTTTTTCCAGGGTGGCAGCCGCCACTTTGGTGAGGGTTTTGTACATATCCAGCACACGGGATCTTTTACCAATAATGGAAATAATCATTTGCGACTGGTGTTGCGCCACTTCCGAACCGGCCGTTCTCCAAAGCCAGGAAATCTTGGCGGCGGCCTGCACTTCTGCTGCTTCGACAGGGTAATCGAGGTGTGCCAGCATCACGGAAGCACCCGGTACAGAAAAAATTACTGTTTTGTCCGAAATATTAACCGAATCGACCGTCAACTTCCAGTCTTTGCGCAAGGATGAAATAATAGCCTGCACATCGGGCGTATTTTTATCATTCAGCAGAACGACGCCTGTAACGATCTGTTCCGGATTGACGGGTTGGGGTTGCGCTGCGAGTGGCAGGCTTGTAAGAATGCAAAAGAAATAAAACAGTTTGCGCATGGGAAACATAGACATGATAAACGGGTAGCGTTTGCACCCGCGCTCTAACGATTCAAAAGGCTTTATATTTCCTTTTCAATCAGGTACACATTGCGGGTAGGTGAATTGCGGTTGATCATTTCGGCCAAAAACCCGGTTAGAAAAAGTTGTGTACCCACAATCAGCGCCAGGATTCCGAAGTAAAACAAGGGACGATCAGCAATACCATACTCTTTGTAAGCAATTTTGGAGAGGCTGAGATAGACCAGGATTCCAAGTCCGATGAAAAAAGAGAGCAGTCCGAGCGTTCCGAACAGGTGCATGGGTCTTTTACCAAACCTGCCAACGAAAGATACGCTCATCAGGTCGAGCGGCCCGTTGATAAATCGTTCGAGGCCGAACTTGGTCGTGCCATATTTTCTTGCTCGATGCTCGACTACCTTTTCGCCAATTTTGGTGAAGCCTGCCCATTTGGCCAGTACAGGTATGTAGCGGTGCATGTCGCCATACACCTCCACCGATTTAACCACTTCGGAGCGATAGGATTTCAGGCCGCAGTTGAAATCATGGAGGTAAATGCCACTGATCCAGCGTGTTGCAGCGTTGTAGAGTTTGGTAGGAATGGTTTTACTCGGCGGATCGTAGCGTTTTTTCTTCCAGCCACTGACGAGGTCGAACCCGTCTTCCCGAATCATCCGATACAAGTCCGGAATTTCGTCGGGGCTGTCCTGCAAATCAGCGTCCATCGTAATCACCACCTCCCCGCGAGAGGCTTCAAAGGCGGTTTGCAAGGCAGCGCTTTTTCCGTAATTGCGTCGGAATTTGATGGCGCGTACGGATTTGTTTGCCTGTTGCAAGCCCTCGATCACCTTCCAGGAGCCGTCGGTGCTTCCGTCGTCAATGAAGAGTATTTCATAGGAATAGCCTTGTTTTTCGCACACGCTGCGAATCCAGGCTTCCAGTTCCGGGAGGCTTTCGGCCTCGTTTTTAAGCGGTATGATGAGTGAAAGATCCAATCTGATGAATGTTAGGTTGTCTGGAATGGGTAGACTTACAGTTCAAAACTTGTTTTGGGGAGCACCTGGATTTTGGATTTCGGCAATTCGTCTTTTCGGTGTACAAACACCGGGAGCAAAGGTTCGGAATCTTTGTTTATCAGCACAGGCTTTCGGTGGTTTTTATCGCTTTTCAGCATTCCACTCCAACGTTCGAACAACATTTCCTGCTGCTCCACCGTCAGTTTGGGGTGTGAATCGTAAAATCCGCGAACGCTTCGCTGGCGGCGCGCCTCAAACAAAGTGACGGCACAGGCCACGGAAATATTCAGGCTTTCGGCAAAACCTGCCTGTGGAATGGTAAAACTGCCATCGCAAAGCCGTTGTGCTTCCGGGCTGACGCCTTCGTCTTCATTTCCAAACAACAAGGCAACCGGCTCGGAAAGGTCATGTGCATATATTTCTTCCGTTCCAGGCCCTGGCGGTAAAGTGGCCAGAATACGGCCATAGCGCTCCCGAACCCGTTCGAAGCAGGTTTCCAGGTCTTCAAAATGATACACATCGATCCACTTGAAAGTGCCGCCTGAGGTGCGTTTCCCCAGCACCAGGCCTCGCTTGTCGAGGTATTGCCGGGTGTAGAGCACAAAAACCTCCCGAATACCCACTGCATCACAAGAACGCAGAACAGCGCTGATATTGAGCGGATCGAAAATATTCTCCAGTATCACCGTCAGGTCGGGTTGCGACTGACGGATGACGGAGCGTATTTTTTGTTCGCGGGTTGGTTGCATAGCGGCTGATTTTGAGCAAATCGGGCGATCAATTAATCGGCAGGCTCGAATCCGGTTTTACCAAATTTGAGTATGTGTACAAACGTATTTTCCAGGTAATCCGGTTGATTTCGACCGTCGTCCAGCACGCCATTGGCATACACGCCGGAAAAGTGGAAATCGGCATGAAGACCATGAAACATTTCATAATTCAGGCGCTCGGGAAAAGACAATCCATAGCGCGACAACATTCTGCCGGTGAACAGCGTCACATCATAGCCGTTGAACCCCTCATTGTCGGGAATGGTACCTGTTGCTTCGAAGAATTTTTGCTGAAAATCCTTGACCTCCTGTTGCGAATACCGGATATAAGATGCTGCCGTAATATGGACATTATTATCCATAAAGAATTCAGGTTCAATATTTTCGAAGCCGGACCATTGTGGCATGCCATATACTTCCACTTGAGCGCTGCCTTTGATGGATTTCAGGTTTCGCAGAAATGCATTTACAAAATCCTGGCTGGCCCAGGTGGGCAACACAAACACGGCTGTTCTGCCGGGTTTCAGGTAGCGTTTCAGGTCAATTTTAGCAAAATTAGATGTCTCGTCCGGTACAATCAGTTCGTTGAGGGTTCCGCCGATCGCACGATTGGCATTGTGGAAATAAGCCAGCCGGTCGGCTTCTTTGGCTTTGCAGAGCAAGGTCACGTCTTCTGCCCGGTGCGACTGGCGTATATATCGAATGATGGCTTCGCAATGCGCGCGCAGGGATGGATTGATTTGAATAAAACCCGGGTTTTTCTGAGTCAGGTCTGAAGTGGGCGTTTCCGGCGATACAACAATTTTCCGGCGTTGTTTGGCCCATTCTGCAAATGCCTGCACGTGGCTGCTTCGAACCGGGCCGATAAAAACTGCGGCTTTTTCCAGTCGGTTGTTGGTCATCAGTTTCTGGAAATCAGCGTCGCTGGCCTGGGTATCGTACACATCTACAATGAAATTGGTGCGTTCCTCGCGCGACAACTGATCCAGTGCAATTTTGGCGCCTGCATAAAACTGAAGTCCCAATGCGCTTTTTTCCGGAACGGTAGCGCCATCGCTTTGTGCCGTCAGAAATGGCAACAAAATGGCCATATGATATGTGCTGCCATTGCCTGCGCCTGTTTCAACACCGGGACGAGTCGGTTCATTTTTGATGGGTGGTTTGGGATTGGCAGGTGTCGACCAGCGCACCGTATCCATCGGTGCAGGACGCGAAGGAGTGGGTTTGGAGGGCGTCGTGGGCCTCGGCCGTGTGCCGGTGCTGGTAGTGCTTGTCCGTCGTGGAGGCGTGCAGGCTATCCAAACGGAAGCCAGCAGGATATAAAAGAGCAGTTTTTTCACAGTATTCCAGTTTTGGTTGGTGGCTATTTGATGGATCATACCTGATCAGCCGCCTGCATTTTTGGTATTTTTAAAACCCATATCCAGCAGGAGTTTCAGCACTTTATCGCGATGATTGCCCTGGATGATAATAACGCCATCTTTTGCATTTCCGCCTGCGGCGCACTTGTTTTTGAGGGTTTTAGCAAGTTCTGCAAGCGCATCGTCGGGGCCTTCAAAACCTTTGATTACCGTGGCTTCCTTGCCACCTTTTACTCTTTCCAGCCAGATGCGCAGCACTTGCCGGGCGGCAGGAAGAGAATCTACAGGTTCTGCATCTGCCTGCAATTTGAAATCCGGGTCGGTGGAAAATACCAGGCCGCCCAGGCTATCGAGCGAGTTGAATGATTTTTGTTTGGACATAGTTCAAAGGCCGAGCCATAAACGGCGCTGGAGGTTGCTGCGGGTGGTTTGTGGAACAAGAATGTGCAGGCATTGGGGTTTCATTTCAAACAGCAATTCGCCGTCCTGAACCAGCCCTTCACCGTCCAGGTGCGTGTAGTTTTTGCCTTCGGAAGTTATTTTGACCCGACTGGAAGTGAAATGCTCTACAAATTCGGCATCGTAAATTTTCCCGTTCAGGGTAGCAGGCACGGCCGCGAAATATTGCCAGCGGGGAGCGTTTTTGAGAATGACTACTTCAAACATGCCATCGTCCATGCGGGCATCCGGAGCGATCTGAAAATTGTAGCCATACATAGGGCCATTGGCTACTGCAATGGCAAAACATTTTTCCGTAATCGTTTTTCCGTCCATTTCAATGGTGCAGACAGACGGCGTGTAGGTAAGTCCGGCCTCTACAGATTTCATCAAATAGGGAAAAAAGCCGCGCCAGTTGCTTCCTTTCATCAGGTTGCTCACCAGGCCGTCAAAACCGATACCAGCCAGGTTGACAAAGGGGCGACCATTCATGGTTCCCACGTCGATGGTTTGCTTGCGCGCTGTGTTGAGTTTGCGAATAGCGCTGTCTACGGAGCGGCCGTAGCCCAGGTGCATGGCCAGCCCGTTGCCGGAACCGGCCGGAATGATACCCAATAGGGCATCAGTTCCGATGAGCGCAGAAGCAACTTCATTCACAGAGCCATCACCGCCCACGGCCGTGACCACATCAAAGCCTTCCGTGACGGACTGGTGCGCGAGTTCGTAGGCGTGTCCGGCACGTTCCGTAAATTTGAATTCATATTCAAACAGATCGGTGTCCAGGTGTTTTTCAACGCTTTCACAGATGTGTTTCTGCAAATTTGTTCCTGCTTTGGGGTTGACAATGAAGGAGATACGTTTCGGTTGAAGAACCTGTGTCGATACCTCGCTTTTCATGTACGTTTGTAAACGCTCCATAGATTATATCAATTCTTTTCTGCCTTGCAAATAGGTACGCCAACGTTCGAGTACTGTTTTCATATCCTCAGGGAGTTCCGATTCGAAACGGATAAACTCGCCTGTACGCGGATGTTGAAAGCCAAGCACTTTGGCATGAAGGGCCTGACGCGGCAACAGTTGCAGGTTGCTTTCCACAAACTGTTTGTATTTGGAATAAAGGGTGCCTTTCAAAATCTGATTGCCGCCATAACGGGGGTCTCCAAAAAGGGTATGCCCGATCGACTTCAAATGTACCCGAATCTGGTGGGTACGGCCTGTTTCCAACTGACATTCCACCAGCGTACAATAGTAAAACCGCTCGATAGCACGCCAATGGGTAACAGCCCATTTCCCGTCGTCGCCTTCCGGAAATGTCATAAACAAGCGCCTGTCGTTTGGGTTGCGTCCGATATTGGCCCGAACGGTACCTGAATCGCCTTCCATATCGCCCCACACCAGCGCCTGGTAGCGGCGCTCGATGGTATGGTGAAAAAACTGGTTGGCAAGATGTGTCATGGCAAAATCGGTTTTTGCAACGACCATCAATCCGGTCGTGTCCTTATCTATCCGATGCACGATACCAGCCCTGTTGGCTTCATTCCCCTCTTTTACCGGGAGGTTTTTCATGGACTCCTGTAAGTGCCAGGCTACAGCATTCACCAGTGTGCCGTTTGGAATACCTACGCCCGGATGCACAGCCAAGCCTGCCGGTTTATTGATCACCATCACATCATCATCTTCATAAATAATATGAAGCGGGATGGGTTGCGCTGCAATCTGATACGACTCTTCCAGCGATCTGGGTAAAATAATCGAGATGATATTGCCCGGTTTTACCTTGTAATTGGGCTTCACATCCATTTCATTCACCTTCACCGAACCTGCTTTGATGGCAGTTTGCACCTTGCTACGGGAACGGTTGGCCAATCGGTCGATGAGAAACTTATCGAGTCGGATCAGCGATTGTTTCTGGTCGGCCACAATCTCATGTCGTTCGTACAACTCATCCTGTTGCGACAGGTCTTCCACGTCGTCAAATTCCTGCACAGGAGCGCCTGGAATGTCTTCCGGGGGCGTGTCTGCTTTGATCGGATACTTCTGGTTCATTTCGGTGCTCATTGGTTCAATTCGATTTCCGAGGCAAAAGTAGCGCTTTTACTACGCTTCCTTGATAACATTGTAGCAAGTTAACTCATATGAATGTTAGCAACGTGTGGAAAACGGGGGGATAACTAAACCGGCACATATGCCGTGGTTTGAATCGGGCAAATTTATCTTTGCACGCATTCCAGTCTTGGAAAACCCATACAACCCCTTATTTATCATTGATTATCAAACCGTTCGAATCAAAATAAAATGCGCACGACCATGCTGAAAGATATGGGAAAAGTCATCACGATTGCCAATCAGAAAGGCGGCGTAGGCAAAACGACTACCGCTATCAACCT
>JAEUUT010000032.1 GCA_016787415.1 Saprospiraceae bacterium
GTGCCTATCCAGATACTGCCGGCGGGGCCTGGTACGACGAACTGCACAATTTTATCCTGCAACACTGATGTGCCTCCCAGAAATCGAAAGGTGTTGTCGGACAATAACTCATAAACGCCCTGGCCGATTACGGGCAACAAAATTTTCCCGTTGACAGCAGTAGCAAACATGATGGCTTCCGGCGGTTTGAGGGCCGTTACTTTTTCATAGTCGTATTTATACAGGATAGAAAAAGATTGAAACAGCACACAATCAGGAAGTACGAGGATATGCCAGATTTCTTCCTTGTGAAATTGCTTTGAAAGCCCCTGGTTGCTCAGAGAGGTATATTCCATACGGCCGGAAGCGTTGGTTTTCCAGTAGCCGAATTCTGCAAAACCGCCGCAGAATATCTCTCCGTTTTTACCAACAGCCACCGCCCTGACGGTTTGCTTTTCGGGCATAAAAAACTTCTGCCAGCGGGCGCCGTCAAATTCGAGCATGCTTCCATTATTGCCCGCATACAGCCATCCTTCCGGCGATTGTACCAGGGACCAGTTCTGATTTTGTGCGTTGTAATCGGATGGCGTGAAATTGCGCACATAAGGTGCTTCCCTCCCGGATGCCGGGAAACAAGCCTGCCAAAGAAAGATCAGTATCAGTCCGGTGCGCCACATTTGGCAAAGGAACAGTGCTTTTTTCCAATTTCCTATGGTGAAAGTTGACGGAATCCGGTAATTTTTAAGTTTTTAGCAAAAATCAATAATACACCTTTATACTTTTGCCAGCCTCAACACAAATCAACAAAAATGGGCAACCACGACCAGCACCGACTTTCCGTAGCAGGCGTATTTATCACTCTCGGCATCATATTCGGCGACATCGGCACTTCGCCGTTGTATGTAATGAAAGCTGTGGTAGGAGAAGGGCAGATTATTGATCGGATCATGGTATTAGGCGGGGTTTCGCTGGTTTTCTGGACCCTTACCATTCAAACGACCCTCAAGTATGTGTGGCTGGTGCTTCGGGCCGATAATAAAGGGGAAGGTGGTATTTTTTCGCTGTACTCTCTGGTGAAGCGCCGGCAGCGCTGGCTGATGTTTCCTGCGTTACTGGGCGGCGCTGCCGTATTGGCCGAAGGCATGATTACACCGCCTATCACTGTTTCTTCTGCGATTGAAGGCCTGGCTATTCGATACCCGGGTATTCCCACTATCCCTATCACGATAAGTATTATTTGTTTGCTTTTTTTTATTCAGCGTTTCGGTACGGCTGCCGTTGGAAAAGGATTTGGGCCGGTGATGTTTCTGTGGTTTACCATGCTGGGCGTGCTGGGTATTAGTCAGGCGATCTATGAACCCGATGTGTTTCATGCCATCGACCCGCGAATGGGCATTGCCCTGTTGCGCAACAGCCCAAGCATGCTGGTGGTGCTGGGCGCTGTTTTTCTGTGTACTACCGGGGCAGAAGCATTGTATGCCGACTTAGGGCATTGCGGCAGAGAAAACATCCGGGTGAGTTGGATATATGTGAAAATTTGCCTGTTGCTCAATTATTTTGGGCAGGCGGCCTGGTTGCTGCACCACAGCGGAAAGCCGCTGGATGAAAATCCATTCTTTGGCATTATGCCCGACTGGTTTTTATGGCCAGGAATTATCATCGCTACCTTTGCTGCCATTATTGCCAGTCAGTCTATGATTTCCGGGTCGTTCACGCTGGCATCCGAAGCCATTCGCCTGGGTTTTCTGCCCAAAATGACGGTGCGTTTTCCTACCAACCTGAAAGGACAAATTTATATTCCATCCGTCAATACCTTTTTATGGCTGGGTTGTGTTGCCGTGGTACTTTATTTCGAGCACAGTTCGAAAATGGAAGCCGCATACGGACTTTCTGTGGTGGTTACGATGTTGTGCAGCACCATTTTGTTGTCCAACTGGATGGTGATTCATCGTTACAAATCTTCGCTCATCTGGCTGTTCCTGATTTTTTACATCCTGTGGGAAGGTAGTTTTTTCATAGCCAACACACTGAAATTTTCGGAGGGCGGTTACGTCACAGTTATCATGGGCGCCCTGCTTTTCGGCATGATGCTGCTGTGGATTACTGCACGGCGTATTCGCTTGAGATACAACGATGAAGTAAAGATCAAGGACTACCTGGATCAACTGATTTCGTTGAGCAACGACAACGATATTCCGAAATACGCCACGAATCTTGTATTTATGAGTGGCGCCAAAAACCCAAAAAAGGTAGAGGAAAAAGTGCTGTACTCTATCCTACAAACACAACCCAAACGTGCCGACGTGTACTGGTTTGTGCATATCGAAACAACCGACGAGCCTTATACTATGGAATATGAGGTGAATACTCTGGTGCCCGACGATGTGTATAAGGTCACGTTCAGGCTTGGGTTCCGCGTACAGCAACGCATGAATGTTTTCATGCACCGCGTAGTGCAGGAACTTGTTGAGAATGAAGAACTTACAATTTATTCTCGATACCATTCCTCTGGCAGCAAGTATCCTACCGGCGATTTCCGTTTTGTCATTATCCAGGAATTCCTGAGCAATGAAAACGAACTTCCGTGGAAAGATCAACTTATTTTGAGCATTTACCTGACCATGAAGGGCTGGGTATCTTCGCCGAAAAACTGGTTTGGCCTGGACTCCGATTCTGTAGAGGAAGAACAGGCGCCGCTGGTGCTGCAACCTGTGAAGGACGTAAACCTGCGCCGGGTGATTCGAAACAGCGGTCGGAACACATGAACTCATTGTGGCAGGCTTGCCTCACATGAGCCGATTTCCTAATTTTGCAGCGTATTTACTCACAGCAGTCGTCGCGTCCCTGTTGCGAGACAATACTTGCCTCATCTTTCATTTTTTTAAATTATTATCAATGTATAAGGGAACCGTCAAGTTTTACAACGAAGCCAAAGGTTACGGGTTTATCGTTGAAGAGGGTACCGGACAGGAGATTTTTGTACACGTTACCGGGTTAGTCGACAAAATTAGAAATGGCGATGAAGTCGTTTTCGAAACCAAAAAAAGCAAAAAAGGAATGACCGCTGTAAGTGTTAAAGTTGCTTAGAGCGAAGCCTTCACCAACACTTGTTAGCCACAAAGGACATGTATTCTTTGTGGCTAATTTTTTTCGATGGAGTCAGGCTCAAATTTTAAAGGTAAAAGTATAGTTGGCCCAGAAATTCCAGAGCATCACTACGCCTGTTGCAAACAATTTGGAGGGGTAAAAACGAACATTCTGCCGCTCGGTGAGCCAATAAATGATACCATTGTTGAGCAAAAGGCCTATCAGGGCAATGATGGCAAATTTCCCAAATTGCATGGCCACATTGGGGTCGTGGCTGTGAAACGTCCACACTCGGTTCAGCAAATAATTGCTTACCACAGCACAGGCAAAACCCGTACTGTTGGCGACGTATTTGTTCAGGCGGGCGCGCTCTTTCAGCAGCCAGGTGATACCAAAGTCAACAATGACGCCCGAGGCGCCTACTACTCCGAATTTGAACAGTTTGACCAACAATTCCTGCATATCGCACTTTGCTGTTTTGCTTAATGCTTCCTGAGAAGCCGCTGCAAAGGTATTTTACTTTTCCAATTTCATTCCGTCTACGAAATACATTGCGATCTCGCCTTTGTTTTTGGCGGCCAAATGCCCCCTGTAAGTACAGTGAAAACGGTCTTTGATGTGCAGGTAGGTTGTTTCCGACACATTGATTCGGCCTATTTCACCACCTTGTTCGAGCCTTGCCGCCACATTGACCGTATCGCCCCAGATGTCGTAGGCAAATTTGTGGCTTCCCACCACTCCAGCCACTACCGGGCCGGTGTGGACACCTATGCGCATTTCAAAAAGTGCCTGTTGGCTGGCCGCTTTGCGTTGCATCAGCAGACGGAGTTCTTCCAGCATTTCCATGGCAGCACTCACCGTATCGAACGCGTGCGTGGCGTTTTCGACGGGCAGCCCGCCGGCACACATGTAGGAGTCGCCGATGGTTTTTATTTTTTCTAGCCCATGCCGTGAAATAATATCGTCGAACAGGCGGAAACACTCATCCAGTGCAGCAATGAGCGCTTCGGGCGACATACTTTCTGCGATGGTGGTAAAACTTTTGAAATCGGTAAACATTACCGTAACCGATTCATAACGAACAGGTTGCACCTTGTTGTGCAACTTAAGTTCGAGTGCGGTACGTTCCGGCAGGATGTTCGTTAGCAGGTTGTCGGCGCGTTCGCGTTCCAGTTGAATCGCCCGGTTTTTGGCTGCCAGTTCGCTGTTGGCACGTGCGCGTATGCGGTTTCGATTGTAGAGCAGCCCGGCTACCAGAAGTAATAAAATTGCCCCGCCCAGCAGGGCCCACTGGCGGGTTTGGGCAGAGACCAGTTCGGCATCGCGCACCCGGATTTCCCGTTTTTGTTCTTCTATTTCCTCCTGCTTTTTCTGGTCGGCAAATACCGCCTCCTTGCGCACAAAGTCGGTACCTATTTTTTCGTTGAGACGCACGTAGCGGAGGCTGTCGTATTGTACCCGCCAATGGTACGCCTGCGCAAAATTGCCCATACGGGCATACACTTCTGCAAAATCCTTGTAGGCACCTTGCACGTATTTTTCATCGCCTGTTTCCAGGGCGATGTTGTAGTATTTCTGCACGTATTCAAGTGCAAGCGATTGTCGGCCTGCTCGATAGTGTACGTCGCCGATGGTGTTGTACACTTCCATCAAGGCCTGATAATCGTCGAGTTCGCGGCATATTTTTTCGGCCTGCTGGAGGTATTGAAGCGCACGGTTGTAATTGCCTATGTGTTTGTATGCATCGCCCATATTGGTGTACACATTGGCTTGTCCGGGCAGGTCATCGAGGTCTTTCCACAATTGCAGTGCACGTTGGTAGTAGGTGAGCGCTACCCGCGAAGAGTCTACCTCGTCGAGCGCGTTGGCGTAGTCGGTCAGCGCTTCGGCCAGGCGGGCGGGGTCGTCGAGGCGTTCGCGCATGTGGAGTGCGCGGGTGTACCATTTGAGGGCATCGGAATAGCGATCCAGTTCGAGTTGCAGGTGGCCGAGTTGGGTGTACACTTTGGCCATTCCATCGCGGTCGTTGCGGGCTTCGAGTATCAGGCGAGCATCGAGCAAGTGGCTTTGGGACTCCGGATAAAGCCCCATTTCCTGGTATGCCGCAGCGAGATTGAACAGTGCACGGGCAATTTTCACGGTATCGTGCAATTGTTCCTGTATCCGCAGGTTTTCGCGGTGAAACACGAGCGCCGTATCAAAATGGCCTGTCATTTCATTGATAACACCTAGGTT
The DNA here is from genome assembly GCA_016787415.1 of Saprospiraceae bacterium. Taxonomy (GTDB): domain Bacteria; phylum Bacteroidota; class Bacteroidia; order Chitinophagales; family Saprospiraceae; genus M3007. The sequence goes on from JAEUUT010000032.1 coordinate 5,302, forward strand.
ATTGAGCGAAGAACCGAGGTCTTTCAGGTCGTTGAGTTGGCGCCGAATGGCGAGCGCTTTTTTATAGTTTGTTTCTGCTTGCGCCAGATTTCCCCTGATTTCCTCCACTACACCGAAGCCGTTCCAGGCAGCGGCTTCACCTTTGGGGTAATTCAGCGACTTTGCCAGTGCAATCGCCTGTTCAAGGAGCGCGGCGGATTCGTCGGTATGGCGTTCGTTGATTTCCCAGGCCAGTTCCGTCAGGGTGTTGACCCGTTGGGTATCCTGTTTCATACCTTTTAATACCTGTCGCAGAGAGTCGGCCCTATCGGCTTGTGCCCATGCCGCCACCCACAACCCCAGGAGGATTGTTAGCAAGGATGCCCGAATATATGCTCTTTTTTTCATGTGCGCCGGGGCAAAACTGTGAAAAATATAGCAAAGTGGGCGTACTTTTTCCCGTGTACGCACGCTCTACACTCGCCGTTATTTTACATTTGCTGCGCAAACTCATTTTTTTGATCTCAACCATTCCGCTCCGATGAAAATGCAAAACACTCTAATCGCCTTGTTTGTAACAATATTGATAGCCGGCACGGCTTGCAAACACACCCGCTACACCCCTTCCAACCTGCCCGAAGAGCGACTTCAATGGGGCACCGGCGGCGGTTTTGTGGGAAAGGAATCGTTTTACATCCTGCTTGAAAACGGGCAGGTATTTCAGCACGAAGCCACCTGGGGCGACAGCATTGCAGAGATAGAAACGGTGAAGCGTAAAATTGCCAAATCCCTGTTCAAAACAGCAGAACAAGCCGGTCTCAATACCCTCGATTTCAACCACCCGGCCAATATGTATTCGTTTATTTCCCTTTCCAAAGGCAAACGAATCGTTTGGGGAGATAAAAAATTTCCCGTAGCCGCCCCTGTAGACCAATTGTACAAAGACCTGAACAAACTTGTAAACAAGGATAAAACCATGTAATCATAGTCCCGAGTCGTGAGTCCTGAGTCCTGAGTCTGTAGAGTACGCCTTGTTACCCCTGGTTTTACTACGTATCAAAGCCAAGAATTATATGGTGTACTCTACAGACTCAGGACTTAGGACTCAGGACTACGGACTAACAAATATCTTTTTATGAACGTTCACTTTTCGCTGCGCGCCCTGACTTGCTGCGCAGCCCTTTCCATCTTCCTGTTTTCATGTGGGCAAAAACAGGAAGCAGCCACCACACAAGCCCCGGCAGCAGATACTGAAAAGGTTGTGCTGGATACCTTTGCCGACCTCCAGATTCTGCAATACGAACTGCCAGGTTGGGACAAACTTGACCTGCGCCAGAAAACGTTTATTTACTACCTGTCAGAAGCCTCTTTGGCCGGTCGCGACATCATTTACGACCAGCACTGCAAAATGAACCTGACGGTGCGCAAATCGCTGGAAGCCATTTTCAATACCTACAAGGGCGATCGCACTTCGCCACAATGGAAAGCCTTCGAAACCTATGCCAAACGCGTATGGTTCAGCAACGGCATCCACCACCACTACAACGAAACCAAAATTCTGCCAGAGTTTCCGCAGCCCTATTTCAGTTCGCTGGTGCAACAATCAGATGCCAAAGCCTTCCCGCTTGCGCAGGGTGAAGACATGAATGCTTTCATGCTGAAATTGCTGCCCGTGATGTTCGACCCGACGGTTTTCCCAAAACGCACCAGCAAGGATGCCTCGGGAGACATTATCAAAGGTTCTTCGGTGAATTTTTATGAAAATGTGACAGCCGATCAGGTCGATGCTTTCTACAAGCCCATGAAACAGGCTGCCGGTGCAAACGCCCCTTCCTTCGGTCTCAACAGCAAACTGGTCAATGAAAACGGCACGCTCAAGGAGTATGTATGGCGGGCCGGAGCGGGTAATATGTATGGCGCTGCTATCGATAAAATTGTCGAAAACCTGCAAAAAGCACAGCCTTTTGCCGAAAATGACCAGCAGAAAAAAGCCATCGGCCTCCTGATCGAGTATTTTAAGAGTGGCGACCTGAAAAAATTCGATGAATACAACCTGGCCTGGATAAAAGACACAGAAAGCAAAATCGACTTCATCAACGGTTTTATCGAAGTGTACCACGATCCGAAAGGATACAAAGCCGATTTTGAAGCCGTCGTGCAGTATAACGACCCTGAAGCCACTGAAAAAATGGCTATCGTGAGCAAAAACGCTCAGTATTTTGAAGACAACAGTACGATTCCCGCCGCTTACAAAAAAGAAAGCGTACAGGGGGTTTCCTATCGTGTGATCAATGTGGCCATGGAAGGTGGCGACTGCGCACCCAGTACACCCATCGGCATCAACCTGCCCAATGCAGACTGGATACGCGAATTGGGCTCCAAATCTGTGAGCCTCAACAATATCGAAAATGCTTACGGTAAAGCCGGGGGCGCACTGGCTACTGCTGAATTTGCCAACGATGCCGAGGAAATTGAAAATGCCAAAAAATACGCCGAAGCCTGTGGCAAAATGCACACCGCCCTGCATGAGGTGATCGGGCATGCCAGCGGCAAACTGAAAAAAGGCGTGTCGGAACCCAATGTCACCCTCAAACACTACGCCAGCACACTGGAAGAGGCTCGCGCCGACCTGGTGGCCTTGTACTTCATGCCCGACCCAAAACTCGTGGAATGGGGCCTCCTGCCCGACGCCAATGCTTTCAAGGCCGAATACGACAATTACATTCGCAACGGCCTGCTCATGCAATTGCGCCGCCTGCAACCCGGCCACGACATCGAGGAAGACCATATGCGCAACCGCCAACTAGTGGCCGCCTGGGCTTTTGAAAAAGGCAAAGCCGACAACGTCATCGCCAAAGAAATACGCAACGGCAAGATTTACTACGACATTCGTGATTATGCCAAACTGCGCACCCTCTTCGGGCAATTACTCTCCGAAATTCAGCGCATTAAGTCTGAAGGCGACTTCAGCGCCGCCAGCGCGCTCGTTGAAACCTATGGGGTGAAAACCGACGCCGAAACCGGCAAACAGGTGAAAGCGCGCTACGCCAGCCTGCCCACCAAAGCCTATTCCGGATTCGTTCAGCCCAAACTCGTTGCCGTAAAAGACGCCAGTGGTAATATCACTGACATCAAGGTGGAACGCGAACTGGATTTTGTGCAGCAAATGCTGCGATATGGGAAGGAGTACGGATTTTTACCCACAAATAATTAAAGTCCTGAGTCGTAAGTCCTGAGTCCTGAGTCTGTAGCGTACACCTTATTACACCTGGTTTTACTACGTATCAAAGCCAAGAAATACAAGGTGTACGCTACAGACTCAGGACTCAGGACTTACGACTCAGGACTCCAACTTTACATTGGGTTAATACAGACTTAAACCAAACTTAACCCTTTCTTTTTCAGTGCAGGGATGCGCCCGGCCGACCTTTGCGGCGCAACATTTTCATAAAAAATATCCTGCAATGAAAAAGACTCTTCTACTCCTGGCCGCACTGTTCGTCGCCTGCACCGGCATTTTTGCCCAGGTGACTGTTTCCGGCGACATTACGACCAACACTACCTGGAGCAAAAACAATACCTATCTGCTGAGTGGTTTTGTATATGTGAAAAACGGTGCTACGCTGACCATTGAAGCAGGTACAACCATCAAAGGCGATAAAATTACCAAAGGCGCCCTGATCGTTACCCGCGGTTCCAAAATCATTGCCGAAGGCACGGCTGCTGAACCAATCGTTTTCACCAGCAATGAAGCCTCCCCTACCTATGGCGACTGGGGCGGCGTGATCATTCTGGGCAATGGCACTACCAACAACTCTTTCCAGGGCACCGCAGGCTGTGGTGAAATTGAAGGCGGCGTAAACAATGCCAACGGCGATGGCCTGTATGGCGGCGGTTGCGGCGGTGGCACACCCAATGCTACCGACAACTCCGGTACGCTGAAATATGTGCGCATCGAATACCCGGGTATTGCTTTCCAGCCCAACAACGAAATCAACGGTCTGACCCTCGGCGGTGTAGGTTCAGGCACTATCATCGATAACGTACAGGTGTCGTATTCCGGCGACGATTCATTCGAATGGTTTGGCGGTTCTGTCAACTGCAAGCACCTGATCGCTTACCGCGGTCTGGATGATGATTTCGACGCTGACTTCGGCTACAACGGCAACATTCAATTTGCTTACGCACAACGCGACCCGGAAGTAGCCGACGTAAGCGGCTCCAACGGTTTTGAAGTAGACAACAACGCTACTGGCACGGCTGCTACGCCTAAAACCCGTCCTACTTTCTCCAACGTAACCATTGCCGGCCCAAGCGGCTCGGTGGCTGCCGACTACAAGCGCGCCAACCACTTGCGCCGCAACTCGGAGTCGGGTGTGTTCAATTCTGTCTTTGTAGGCGCCTACCCGGTTGGTCTGTTTATCGACGGTGACTCCTGCGCTCAAAATGCGATCAATGGCAAACTCGTGGTAAAAAATTCTTTCTACCACGGCATGGCCACCCCGCTCTCTACCAACGGTACTGGCTTCGACATCAATGCGTACGCATCCGCCAACCAGGTTTCGACCGGCACCAACGCTGCTGATGCTCAACTGGCCGATCCGTTTAACCTGAACATTCCCGACCCGCGTCCGCTGGGCAACTCGCCTGTACTGGGCGCTGCCGTTTTCTCCGATGCTCGTCTGGGTGGTGGTTTCTTCACACCCGTAAGTTATGCAGGCGCTTTCGGCCCTTCCGGCGACTGGACGGCTTCGTGGTCGCGCTTCGGCGACAACCTCCAGCAAGTGGGCCTGGCTCCTACGCCTGAAGTAGTTGTTTCCACCAATATCACTACCAATACTACCTGGACGGCCGATAAAGTGTATGTACTGCAAGGATTCGTCTATGTAAAAAACTGCGCTACCCTGACCATTGAACCCGGTACAGTCATCAAAGGCGACAAAGGCACCAAAGGCGCACTGATCGTAACCCGTTGCTCGAAAATTGAAGCAGAAGGTACTGCCGACCTGCCGATCGTATTCACGACCAACGACCCAGAGCCTACTTATGGCTCCTGGGGTGGCCTGATTCTGCTGGGCAATGGCACAACCAACACTTCTTACCAAGGTACAGCCGGTTGCGGTGAAATTGAAGGCGGTGTAAACAATGCTGCCGGTGACGGCCTCTATGGTGGCGCATGCGGCGGTGGTACACCCAATGCTGCCGACAACTCCGGTACGCTGAAGTATGTACGCATCGAGTACCCGGGTATTGCATTCCAGCCCAACAACGAAATCAACGGCCTGACACTGGGCGGCGTAGGCTCAGGCACTACCATCGACCATGTGCAGGTTTCTTACTCCGGCGATGACTCGTTTGAATGGTTTGGCGGCTCTGTCAATGCCAAACACCTGATCGCTTACCGCGGCCTCGATGATGATTTCGACTGCGATTTCGGTTTCAACGGTAGCATCCAATACGCTTTCAGCGTGCGCGACCCGGAAATTGCCGACGTAAGCGGCTCCAACGGTTTTGAAATTGATAACAATGCCACAGGCACTGCTGCTACACCCAAAACGCGCCCGACTTTCTCCAATGTAACGATTGTTGGCCCGACGGGTTCAGTTGCTTCCGACTACCGCCGTGCTGCGCACATCCGCCGTAATTCCGAACCGGCTATTTTCAACTCCATCCTGATGGGCAGTTATCCAGTTGGTATTTTCATTGATGGCGACTCTTGCGCCAACCACGCTACTTCCGGTAAAATTGAAGTAAAAAACACCTTTGTAGCAGGCCCAACCACGCTGCTTACAACTACCAATACTGTAGGTTTTGACGTCACTTCCTGGTTTAATACGGCTGCTTTTGCCAACTCCGCTCTGGCAACTTCTTCATCTATGAACCTGCAGGATCCTTTCAACCTTGACGCTCCAAACGCTTCTCCAACCTTCTCTTCCCCTGCACTGGGCGCTGCTTCCTTTACTGCTGCCCGTATTAACAACACCTTCTTTGATCAGGTGTCGTATGCAGGCGCTTTCAGCGGTCAGGAAGACTGGACACAAGGCTGGGCCAAGTTCCTCGAACTGAATGTTGACGGTCTGACGGAAACTAAAAATGTAGAACAGTACATCCAACAGGTAAAACTGTTCCCCACGGTTGCCAACGATCAGGTTACGCTCCAACTGCAACTTACAGAAGCAGCCAACCTGAATGTATCGGTATATGGCATGAACGGCCAGTATTTCGGGCAGCAAGTAGATGAAAAAGCCGCCGCTGGCGAGCAAACATTCACCCTGCAAACGATGCACCTGCCCGCCGGTTTCTACTTTGTGCGGATTCAGGCAGGAAATGCTGTGAAAACCGAGAAGTTGATTGTGGTTCGGTAGTAACTTAGTTGTGGCATAAGCCAAAAAGAAAAGGTCTTTTCGAACGAATGTTCGAAAAGACCTTTTCTTTTTTATAGCTTATGCCACAACTAAATCAATTCGCCCCGTGGCAGTTCTTGTACTTCTTACCGCTTCCGCAAGGGCAAGGCTCGTTGCGCCCTACCACCTTGTCGGTTTTTACAATCGGTTGAACCCTTGGTACCGGGCCGTTATGACCGGCAGCGGCAGCAGCGCGTTGAGCGGCTTGTTGCGATTCAGTCATTTCCTGGCCGGAATTGTTGGCACGTAGGCGACTGGCCTGGGCACGGCGCTGTGCTTCTGCGGCAGCCTGTTGCTGCTGGGAACGTTGCACTTGCTGTTCATCTGGCAGCGACAGAGAGCCTTTCAGCAGGAAGGAAGTCACATTTGAATTGATATGCCCGATGAGGCCTTCAAACAGGTTGTAGGCTTCCATTTTGTAAATAACCAGCGGGTCTTTCTGCTCAAAAGAAGCGCCTTGTACCGACTCTTTCAGGTCATCCACATTGCGGAGGTGCTCTTTCCAGGCATCGTCGATGAGGGCCAGCGTAGCCACTTTTTCAATGTCGTGCATGATGGATTTGCCATTTGAGTGAATGGCTTCCTCCATATCGGCGCTGATATTAAGGCCCAGGCTGCCATCGTTGAACGGCACGACGATACGTTTGTAGCGATGGCCTTCGCGGCTGAACACGTCTTTGATAATCGGCAGAAGACGGTCGCCAACCTGGCGGGATTTGTGTTCGTATAAATCGAACACCTGCTGCTGGAATGTAGCCAGCACCGTATTCACTGGCGCTGTTTTGAACCAGTTGGCGTCCATTTCCGGGTCGACGCCTATCACGCGAATAGCATCCAGGCGGAAGGATTCGAAATCGCCACCATCGCGGTGCACATATACCAGTTCAGAAGTAATAGCGGTGAATGCATTGTTGATGTCTACCGAAAGGCGGTCGCCAAAGAGCGCATTGCGGCGCTTTTTGTAAATGGCTTCCCGCTGGATATTCATCACATCGTCGTATTCGAGCAGGCGCTTGCGGATGCCGAAGTTGTTTTCCTCTACTTTTTTCTGGGCCCTTTCGATACTATTGGTCACCATGGAGTGCTGAATCACGTCGCCATCCTTGTGGCCCATTTTATCCATCAGACCTGCTATGCGGTCGCTTTGGAAAAGGCGCATCAACTGGTCTTCCAGCGAAACGTAGAACTGCGAAGAACCCGGGTCGCCCTGACGGCCTGCACGACCGCGCAACTGGCGGTCGACACGGCGGCTTTCGTGGCGTTCGGTACCGATAATGGCCAGACCGCCGGCATCTTTTACGCCGGGGCCGAGTTTGATGTCGGTACCACGACCGGCCATGTTGGTAGCGATGGTTACTTTACCTGCCAGACCTGCTTCGGCCACAATTTCGGCCTCGCGCTGGTGTTGCTTGGCGTTCAGCACATTGTGGTCGATGTTGCGCATTTTCAGCATACGCGACAGCAACTCCGAGATTTCCACGGAGGTAGTACCTACCAGAATCGGGCGGCCTGCATCGCGCAGTTTTACAATATCGTCGATAACGGCATTGTATTTTTCGCGGGCCGTTTTGTACACCAGGTCTTCTTCGTCTCTGCGGACAATCGAGCGGTTGGTGGGCACCACTACTACGTCGAGTTTGTAGATGTCCCACAATTCCTTGGCTTCTGTTTCAGCCGTACCGGTCATACCAGCCAGTTTGTGGTACATCCGGAAATAGTTCTGTAAAGTAACCGTGGCGTATGTCTGGGTAATTTCGCCCACTTTTACATTTTCCTTGGCTTCTAATGCCTGGTGCAGTCCGTCGGAATAGCGGCGGCCTTCCATGACACGGCCCGTTTGCTCATCCACAATTTTTACCTCGCCGTCGATGACGATGTATTCGTTGTCTTTTTCGAACAGGGCGTAGGCTTTCAACAATTGCTGAATAGCATGCACACGGCGGCTTTTCACGCCATAATCTTGCGAAAGACGCTCTTTTGCTTCAATTTTCTGTTCGTGACTCAATTCTTCATCCCGGTCGATGAATACCAGCGCCTCGCTGATGTCGGGCATGACGAAGAACTGCGGGTCGTTGTTGAACCGTGAAAGGAATTCGACCCCTTTTTCGCTGAGTTCTACCTGGCGGTTTTTCTCGTCGATGTAAAACAGCAATTCGCGGTCAACCTCCGGCATGCGCTTGGCATTTTCCTGGAGGTACACGTTTTCCGTTTTTTGCAGCAGCACCTTGATACCTTCTTCGCTGAGGTACTTGATCAGGGGGCGCGACTTGGGCAACGCGCGGTGTGCGCGCAACAGCGACAGGCCGCCGCCGCCTTCTTCAGCACCTGTATTGCCTGCGGAAATAAGTTTGCGGGCTTCTGCCAGGAATTGAGACGCCAGTTTGGTTTGCTCTTCGAGCAGGCGTTTTACCGTTGGGTTGAGTTCTACATATTCCTGATCGTCGGCGCCACGCGTAACGGGGCCGGAAATGATCAGCGGCGTACGCGCATCGTCGATCAATACGGAGTCCACCTCGTCGACGATAGCATAGTGGTGCTTGCGTTGCACCAGTTCATCCGGGCTGATGACCATGTTGTCGCGCAGGTAGTCGAAGCCGAATTCGGAGTTGGTACCGAAGGTAATATCGGCTTTATAGGCGTCGATACGCTCTTTGGAATGCGGGCGGTATTTGTCGATACAATCGACGCGCAGCATCAGAAACTCGTAGATAGGGCCTACCCATTCCGAGTCCCGTCGGGCCAGGTAGTCGTTCACGGTCACGATGTGTACACCTTCGCCGGCCACGCCGTTGAGGTAGGCAGGCAGTGTACCCACGAGGGTTTTACCTTCCCCTGTAGCCATCTCGGCAATTTTACCGTCGTGCAGCACCATACCACCAATCAACTGCACGTCGTAGTGTACCATGTTCCACACGATTTCGCCACCGGCTGCCAGCCAGCGGTTTTTCCAGATGGCTTTATCGCCTTCTACTGTAACGTATGTTTTGCCAGGTTTGGACGCCAGTTCGCGGTCGTGATCAGTCGCCGTGGTCACGATTGTTTCGTTCTGCGAAAAACGGCGGCTGGTTTCTTTTACTACCGCAAATGCCTCGGGTTGGATAGACAACAGTATGTCTTCCAGGGCCTTGTCGCGGTCTTTGACCAGTTCGTCTACCTCTTTAAAAAGGCGGTCTTTTTCGTTGAAATCTTCGGCAGTAATGGCCTGTTCCTGTACGGAAGCAATTTCAGCATCCATATCTGACAGGTATTCCTTGATGCGGGCGCGGAATTCGAGCGATTTGGCGCGCAGTTCATCGTTGGACAGGCTTTGATATTGCTCGAAATATTGATTGATCTCGACGACCGTCGCATGGTATTGTTTCAGGTCGCGGTCTTGCTTGGTGCCGAGTATTTTCTTTAAAAATCCAAACACGGTGTCGGGAATTATAATGATGAAAGATGAATGATGAACGATAAACAGGGCTTGCCTATTACAGTTTGTTCATCAAGGGCTGCAAAGATACAACTTCGTGTTGGTGCAGACGGGAGGCAGCGTCACATTTCATTCCATATAGGAAAAATGAGACTTTTTTGACAAAATGGCAGACCGTATCTATGCGAGCAGAAAAAGTGGCAGCGTTTTCGGCCAAAACCCTACCACATATAACTGGCCACGGCGCCTGCATCCAGGGAGGTGGCCACCCATTTACCGTTGAATTTTATATTGAAAGTAGTTGTCACAGCGGCGTCATTCTCCACGATCAGGACTTTTTTGCCTTCCGGCGTTTTGAATGCTACATTGTTGAGGCTGCCTGCAATGTTGCTGGCAATTCTTACAGAGCCGGCCGGCACAAATTTCGAAGCATGCGCAATATTGTAGTAGGCTACATTTTTTGAATAACTAGTACTGCTGTTAATGGTAACAGCGCCTTTACACTGCGAACAACCGCCGGGGGTATGGGGACCGAAACTCGCATTATTGGCCAGGTTCCATTCAAGCGCATTGACGCTCCAGTTTCGCATCGAGCCAATAACCACATTTTTCAGGTGCCATTTCAAGTCGCCGCCGAAATCGCCCGTTGAAGAGGTCCATTGCTCCGTGAAATACAGTTTTTTATCCGGGTACGCATCATGCACCGTCGACAAGGCGCTGATATCGCCATTGTATAAATGGAAGGCAGAACCATCTACAAAAGGGTTGGCATTGGCATCGTTGAGCACCTGCATCGGGTATTGCGGGTTATCGCAGTTGTGGTCGTAACACACAATTTTGGTTGTAATTCCGTTGAATTGAAAGGCCGCGCCCAGTTTTTTTATAAAACTGATTTGCTGGTCGGCGGTCATGACCATACTGGGGTTGTTACCACCATGCAGAGGTTCGTTTTGTGGGCAAACTGCATCAATGGTGATTCCCTGTTCCTTCATGGCCTGAATATATTTTACAAAATAAGTAGCATAGGAACTGTAATAAACCGGGAACAGGCTGCTACCCACCGAATTGTAGTTTGTTTTCATCCACAAGGGCGCCGACCAGGGCACTGCCATTATTTTTATATCCGGGTTGATCAGCAATATTTCCTTCAACATGGACACCAGCGCGCTGTCCGAAGCAATGCTAAAATGAGTCTGCGAAACGTCAGTCTGGCCCTGGGCCAAATCATTGTATGAAAAAACCGACGCATTCAAGTCGGATGCGCCGATGCTGATTCGCAAATAACTTATACCGATATCTTCTGTCGATTTTCCAAACAGGTTTTGGAGTAATCTCCGTTTTTCGGCCGGGGTCAAGGTATTGATTACCTCTACGCTTCCACCGGTGAGGGTGTAGCCGAAACCATCCACTGTCTGGAAAGTCTCCGCCTCATCCACTTCGATGGAAGGGTAAGCATTCTTTATAGTGTCAAATGACAGTGCAGATGATTGTTTCTGCAACAGTACCGATTGATCTCCTTTGGTAAGCCAAACATCTACCTCCACAGGCTTTATGAGTTCTGTTTCCGGGCAAGGGCGGCACTTGAAAGCGAGCGTAACAACTGATATTATCAGGGCAATGTGAGCGATTTTCATTTTCAATATTTTAAGACTACACCTGCAAATATCAGGTAAACGCGCGGTTGACAATTACATTGGCATGAGATTGCCGAAAAGAATGTGCTTCAGAAGTAGTAAAGCGGCCTCAGGTATTTCTGAAGAGAATCAGGTCAATATTAGTTTAACCTTTAGACTAAACTAATATTGACCTGATACTGAAAAAATTAATACCCCGGGTTTTGCGACAGGTTCGGGTTGTTGTCCAGAACCGCCTGCGGAAGCGGCCACACCAGGTCACTCGTTGTCATATTGCCTATGTAGGGCATAGGCGTGTCTGTCGAGGTCTGGGTTGCGGGGTTGTAAACGGGATATGTCTGCTGCGACAAAATTTCGATCGATTTTCCGGTTCTTTTCAAGTCATACCATCTTTGGCCTTCAAACGCCAGTTCAAGGAATCGTTCCTGAAGAATTTTATTGATGGCATCATCTTCAGAGGTAGCGGGCGCCACATTCGGCAAGGTCACCCGGGTGCGTATCTGGTTCACCAGAGCCATGGCGCCGTTATAATCGCCGGTTCTCGCCAGCGCTTCTGCTTTCAGAAGAATAATATCTGCCAGACGGAAGACATAAAAATTCTGGGTGCCGTTTGTGGCCCTCATTTTCCAGGGAAATGGGAACTGCGTGAATGTGGTCCAGTACGGATCGGCAAAGGTGGTCGGAAATTTCTTGATAGAAGAGGTTTTCCTTTTGGCATCCAGTGCAATGCTCAGTGTGTGCGACGGGGTATTGAATTTTTTCCAGTTGCTACCGATAAATACATTGGTACACCAGCAATTGATCAAAGAACCCTGCCCTTCTCCATTAACTTCCCAGATCGACTCTGCATTTCCTTCATGCAAATTATCGAACAAGTGATCGTAGGTAGCCAACAGGCTGTAACCGCCGTTTATGATCGCGTCGCAATGCTGAATCACTTTTGCCCAGTCCGGATCGGGTTTGGTGGCATACACTTTTGCAAGCAAGGCATGCGCCGCATCCTTATTGGGTCTGTACTTGCTTTCCGGCGTACCTGTGGCAGCAGGCGCCTTGGCAAGCGCTGTTTCACAGTCGGCTATGATTGCGCTGTACACTTCCGTGATCGGCCTTCTGCGCGGATACAGGTCGTTGTAGAGAGAATCGAAATTGGCAGCATTTACAGACGTAATAGTAGAATTGATAATAGGGAATTCGCCCCAAATCTGGGTTCCCATAAATCTGGTTAAAGCCCGGAAGAGCGCTGCCTGGCCGATCATTTCATCCTTTCTGTCTTGCGACAAACCCGGCACGTCATTTACATAATTGATGATGAGGTTGCATATTTTCACATGGTCGCTCAAGTGCCCCCAGTCGCGGGCAATGACATAATTGGTTGAAATAATGCGGTATTCATCGATTTGGAAAAACTCCTGGCCGTCTGCTCCGGCATAAGCCACATCGCTGCCGCCATCACCCAGGAAGAAGTAGTCGAATTGCCAAAATTCATTGCCGAAAATACCATAAACCGAATTCATGGCGCCTTCTGCATCTTCCACGGTTTTCAAAATCTGCTCATCCTGCGGAGGCACGACCTTGTCGGTGATGGGTTCGGTATCCAGTAATTTGTTGCACGATGCAGAAAAAATCACTGCGGCAAAAACGATCAGTGCTTTTGTGAAAAATGGTATGTTTTTCATAACCTCATTGCTTTTGTTTTTTAAAATTGAACTTTTATGCCTCCGATAAAAGTCCTTACCTGCGGATAGGTGCCATAGTCGATTCCACGGGCCACGCCGGTCGTTTCATTGTTGGAACCAACTTCGGGGTCGAAGCCGGAGTATTTCGTCAGGGTTACCAGATTCTGTCCTGTGGCATAAATCTTGACGAAATCCATGCCCCACAAACCTTTTTTGAAACTATAGGCAAGGGTAGCAGATTTCAGCCGAACATAAGACCCATCTTCCAGAAATCTGTCCGACGCAAGCACTGCATTGAAGTCATTTGCTCGGGGAATGGAGGTAATATCGCCTTCCTTGCGCCACCTTTCCAATACAGTAACAGATTGATTTTTAGGGCTTTGCATGCCTTCCAGGTCAATTCTTGAAGCATTGAATATATCATTACCCTGGCTGCCCGTAATCAGAAAATCGAGTGTAATGCCTTTGTACGACAGAGAGTTGGTAAGGCCGTATGTGAAATCAGGCATCGCGTTTCCGATAATCGTTCTGTCCGTGGCATTCAAAAAGCCGCTTCCATCAATGTCCTTGTATTCAATATTGCCATTCAAGGGATTCACTTGCGCAACTGCATAGCCGAAGAAATTGCCCAGTGGCTGGCCTTCTTCTATCAGGTTGACGCCCTGATAACCGTACGACTCGTATTTGTTTTTGCCGTATTCTACCACCTTGTTTTTCAAAAAGGAAATATTGAAACTGGTATTCCAGTTGAAGTTATCGTTTCTGACATTGATGGTATTCACCGTGAAGTCGATCCCTTTATTTTCAATTTCTCCGGCATTGTAGAGGTAGTCTTTGCCTTCAATTTTCAGTCTAAAAAGCAGGTTTTTTGTATTTCTTTTAAACACATCGGTCATAATCTTAACCCTTGAATCGAACATGTTCAAGTCAAGCCCTACGTTTACATCCGTCGTGGTTTCCCAGGTGAGGTCATCATTGGTGTAATTGATCGGGTCCAGCGCATTTGGATTGGTATAACTGTACCCCGCCAATCCGAAAGAAGCATATTCCGGAATACCGGAAATATTACCGGTTCGACCCCAGCCTGCTCTGAGTTTCAACAGCGAGATCAATTTCACATCGCTGAAAAAATCCTCGCCTGAAACAATCCACGCGGCAGAAATACCCGGGAAATAGCCCCATTTATGTCCTTTTGCCAATTGTGAGGAGCCGCTGTACCGGAACACGCCATTGACGATATACTTATCGCGGTAGTTGTAGGTCGTTCTGGTGAAATACGAAATGGTATTTTTTTCGCGCTCGATGATCCTCGCGTAGGTCGTATCCATCATCTGGGTCAGGTCCAGTTTTCTCAATTCCAGCGGAAATCCGATTCCTTCCACCTGATCCTGGTCGTAGTGAAAATGTTGAACGCTGTTGCCAAACAGGAAATTGAGGTCGTGGCTACCCATGTGGAGTGCATACTCCAGGGTGTTTTCCACGTTCAGGTTAAAATTGTCGCTTATACTTTGCCGCCCTATCCCCCTGGTGGCGATGTCGGGGTTGTCGTTGTTTCTGCCATAGTTGGAGCGATAACTATCTACAAAATACTCGTATTTGCTATTTGCCTTGTCGATGGTAGCCGATGGCTTCCAGACCAGGTTTTTGAGCAATGTAACATCGAAGCCAAGATTGCCCATGTATCTTTTCACGTGTGTGTCTTCCTGTCTGCTTTGAAATGAAACAGGGTTTTCCAGCGAGGCAATCGGGTTGGAGGCGAACTGGCCCGGCAATTGGCCGTTGGCTTCGGCGCCACCTACCAGATCATCGGCATATACCGGCAAATACGGTTGGGTGGTCAGTGCGCTCAAAATAACCCCACCCTGATTGGCGCTGTTGTTGTCGCTGGTATTGGCCAATTGCGTATTGATAAGATTCAAATTGGTATGCACCTTCAGCCATGATGTAGCATCATAATCGAGGTTTACCCGTCCGGAAAGTCGGGCAAACCTGGAAGGATCGACAATGCCTCTTGTATCCTGATAACCCAGGGAGGTGTATGCCCTCAGTTTTTGAGTGCCTCCGGAGTAGGAAAGTTCATAGTTTCTATCTTGCCCGGTCTGAAAAACCTTGTCGCTCCAGTTTGTATTGATACCGGCGTACCCTGGCGAGTTGGCCTGGTCGACATATGACGAACTCAAATCAGCCATCAAGGCTTTGTACTGATCCAGATCGAGTACATCAATATTTTTTACAATGTTGGAAATACCCATGTAGGTACTAAATCCGAATGTATTATTATTGGCTTTGCCTCTTTTGGTGGTAATCAATACCACACCGGAACTGCCATTGATACCATAGATGGCGGTAGCAGTAGCATCTTTTAGTATCTGAATATCAACAATATCGTCGGCATTGATGCCATCTGCGGAATATGTTTGAATACCATCGATTACAAAAAGGGGATTTACGCCCGAAATGATGGAACTCAGCCCCCTGATTCTTATGTCGAGTGCACCGCCGGGTTTGCCGGAAGGCTGTACGACATTCACCCCTGCGGCATTTCCCTGGAGGGCCTGCCCCACTGAAGTGATCGGTCTGTCGTCGAAGTTTTCTGCTCCAACGGATGAGATGGCATTGGTAACCAGTTTTCTTTTTTGCGTACCATAACCAACGCTGATGACCACTACTTCTGAAAGTTTGTTGGCGTCTTCAGACATGCTTACGTTCAGCGTTGGTGAGTCGCCAACGACCATTTCTTTTCTGGTATAGCCGATGAACGAAAAAACAAGGGTGTCTTTTGGGTTTGCTTTCAGGGAAAAGTTCCCATCGACATCCGTTATAGCGCCCGATCTGGCGATTTTTGTGGCAACTGTAACCCCTATCAGGGGCTGATTGCTATTGGCATCCTTAACATTCCCGTTTATTTCTATTGTTTGTGCATTAGCAAAACCCGCAATAAAAATGAATAGAATATTGAAGTAGTTTTTAATGCTCATTTATAGGATGGTTTACTTGAAAATGAATGGGTGAAAACAAACACTCGGGGGGGCAACAACCCACAAAAGGCTGACTCACAAGCACCTGTATCCGGGCGCTTGTGAATCAACCTCTTTTAAATGTGTGTCGTTGAAGAACGTGGCTAGTTTTTAACCAGTTTCAAAGTTTCCGAACCAACTTTGGCATAATACACGCCCTTGATAAGTTGGGATGCATCGATGGAGACTTCGTTCGAGAACACGTCTGTTGTGGAAACAACTTTACCCAGCACATCCACAATTTGAATGGTCTTCACTTGTGAATTGTCGCTGATCGTAAAATTCCACTTGTTGTTCGCGGGGTTCGGAGAAACCTTGATGTTGGAACTTGTTACTTCACTGGTGGCTACGGTTACGGCAAACGACCACTCACCTGTCGAGCGGTTAAACGTGACGTTGTACGCATTGGGAGCGGGCCATGGCACAAAAATATCGCCACCGCCGCCGTTCACACCATTCATAGCAGCACCAGTTAGTGCAAGGTTGTTGCCTCCGTTTGCACTTACATTGCAGCCAAATTGTGCAGTCCAGTCGTGGTTGTCTCTGAATTTCAGGTGGAGTTCCGCATCCGTCCAGGTTGCATTAACAACCGGCGCCCAGCCATTTTTTGTAAAAATAACGTTGTCGGTTGTCTCCAAATCCAGGTCGGTATTCCAGCCGGAGCCTGCGAAATTACCGATCATACTCACCACTACCGGCTCGAAAATGTATTCAGCCGGCCCTGTAGCGGATGGCAACACGAAATACGTGTTGTACGTGCCCGCTGGTACAGGAATGGTTGCTCCGGATACTACCGGGCCATCAGGAAAACCGCCGCCCCATTGAGCAACAACTGGTGTTGTTTCCTTAAAACTTGCATCTCCTCCAGGGAAATACAGGCTTTTTTTGAAGTAACTGGCGCCATTGGAAGTATTCATCTGAACATCGTCGCTCAAACCGCCACCACTGACCTTGACAACAGGGTTGGGGTTCACGCCTTCCGTAAATGAATATTCTTTTGTAGTTACGTTGTAAGTAACGTTCCAGAATCCCAATGTACCTACAATGTTGGAGCCACCGTTTATGGTAACTTTTCCCGAGGGAAAACCAGGTGCAGGGGTATCGGTAGAATAACCGCCGGTAGTTTCCCAGGTGCCGCCTTCGGAAAACTTCATATTGCCGTCTGCTACAATTTCAAAGTTGCTGGCAGTCCAGACAATGCCGTCAGTGGATGTTAACGCCAGGTTTCCGGGCTGATTCCAGCCACCGGTACCAGTTCCGGTAATAGTAACTTGCGTTACCTGTGCGTTCAGGGCGAAGCAGAAAAGGCTCGCCATTGCTAGATAAAATAGTCTTGCTTGCATGAAAATGGGTTGAGTTATTGAAAAAAAATTGAAAGCAAGCCGATAGGCACTTGCTTGGGTTAATTTCCAACAAGAGAGTACAAGTTCTATTTTACTAGTGTGATAATTTGGCTCTTTGGAGATTTTGCAGTACTAAAATCGTCGCAAATATCAAAAAATATAACAAAATATCAACACAATTGAATAAAATATTTACATCTTCTAAAATGGATCGTTCATTTTCATGTTCCGGGATTGGCATGCATCCATAATTTTTGCGCCATGAACAAAGTAATATTTCATCCAAAAGAATGAATAAAGGCTGATTTGTAGAACCTTTACCTCCCGAAAAATCCAACTTGCCTATGCATCCGGTCGATACCCTGCAATTGCATTTCAATCCCGATCAAATGATCGTGCTGAACATCGCCATGGCTTTTCTCATGTTTGGCGTTGCGCTCGACGTGCTACCGGGCGATTTCCGCAAAGTGGTTGAGTTCCCCAAATCTGTAGCCGTGGGGCTGCTAGCGCAGTACCTGATATTTCCCCTGCTGACGCTGGCTATTATTTATGCCTTTCATCCGCCAGTAAGTGTAGCAATGGGGATGGTGCTGGTGAGTATGTGCCCATCGGGCAATATGACGAATTTTCTGGTGCATTTTGCCCGGGCCAATGTGGCACTGTCCGTCACACTCAATGCCATCATCATCCTCTCGGCCACGGTGGTTACCCCGGCCGGCTTTTTATTCTGGTCTAAGTTTATCCCCGATTCTGCGGCGCTCCGGCAGTCGTTTGAAATCAAATTTGTGGATATGGCGCTGATTATTGTGGAGTTGATTCTGGCGCCGCTGCTGCTGGGGATGTTACTGAACCGGCATTATCCGGTAACCATTGCACGCATTCGCCCCTGGGTGCAGCGCATTTCCCTACTCATATTTTTTACCATTCTGGTGCTGGCTTTGTTTGGCAACCGCGATAATCTGGGCAATTACCTGGGTTTTGTTTTTTTGCTGGTGCTGGTACACAACGTAGTAGCCATCAGCAACGGCTATTTTCTGGGCCGCCTGGCCCGACTGCCCGAACTCGACTGTCGCACCCTGGCCTTCGAATCGGGCGTACACAATACCGCCCTGGGCCTGCTCCTGATTTTCCGTTTTTTCAACGGCCTCGGCGGCATGGCGCTTATTGCAGCCTGGTGGGGCATTTGGGATTTGGTGACGGGGCTGGGGCTGGCGGCGTATTTTAGAAGTGAGAAGCGAGAGGTGAGAGGTGAGAGGTGAGAGGCGTAGAGTACACGGTGTACTCTACGCCTCTCACTTCTCACCTCTCACCTCTCACCTCTAACAATCTTCTGCCAGTATGCCGTTTCCCCGTCCGACACCTTTAAAAAATAAACGCCTGAAGGCAACGGAGAAGCATCCATTCGAAGCGTACCGTTTTCTGTAGGGGTGGGCGTCCATTCGGCTATTTTCCTGCCCTGAACATCTGACAGCGAGCATGTCCAGTTGCGATTTTTCCCGGCTACCGGCAAGGCCACATCGAACAAACCTGAGGTGGGGTTAGGAAAAACAAGCAACGAAGCTTCATCGGCAATTTCTTCGGTTGCAACGGCCGAACAGCCCGGCATGTAATGAAACGCATCCGAGATAGATGGGCAATTGGCATCGTTGTATTTCACATAATAGGTGCCCGCAGCCGTGGGATGGTACGACTGGCCAAAGCCGAGTATGGTAGTCTGGTTGGATGCCAGCCAGACATTGGAGCTGTTGTAACTCGAATACAAACTGTCATTGGCGCAGGAAATAGTGGGCGGGGCAGGCGTTTCATTCACCGGAAATGACTGTCTGTATGTAGTAGTCGTTACCATTTTTGTCTTGATGACCAATTTCAATTGACTACCTGCATCGGCAAACTGGCCGCCTGTGGTGTTGGCAGGCACGTTGACCTGACCCAGAAAATCGCTGGCGCCACACCAAAATCCGTCGTCTTTATCCCACACGGTCAATGGAAATTGCTGGTGCGTGATAACGCCCGACAAGCCATAAAAAACCGGCGGCAATACCTCATCCTGCACAGGTGTGCGTACCCAGTACGGACTATTGGCCGTATAACTCAAATATTCCAGAAACAGGTCGGGGGAGCCTTCCCCCAGGCAAAAACCGCCGCCCACCCAGGAATTGGGGTGTATCTGGGTCACAATCACGGAATCAATAACGCGAAATGGCGTAGTCGATGTCACCGTCAGGCTGATGGTGTAATCCCCGGGTGTGGCATATTGAACGATGGGGGGCGCATAGGTGTCCGCCGTTGTTCCGTTGCCAAAATCCCAGTGATACGTGGTAAAAATATTGGGTGTGATGACATCGATTGGAACCGATTGGCAGGTGGGTTTTGGAACCTGAAAAAGAGGTTGGGCTTCGGCTGCTGCAACCATGCAACAGGCGATCAGAAAAAGTTGGAATCTCATGATGTTGAATTTGGATTGGGTAAGGAACTGTATGAAAACTCCTGGCCAGGCTGAAAATGGTTTTTCGGGTAAAATTGATGTGAAACGGGCAATTCAGGGCGTTTTACTCGGGATCGTAGGAAAAGACGAGTATTTACAACCGGATTACTCTTGCAACACCTGAACTGCCTTTACTGTCTGTCACATGCAGCACATAAACACCAGCAGGCAAATCCAAATGGATGCTCAAATGCTGTGCGCCTGCAGACAGCCAAAGTCGGTTTTGAAGGTATGTACGCCCGGTCTGATCTTGTATAGTGTATTGATAGGAGTCCGAAAATGGAACTTCGATGGTGGCCTCTATACTGTTGTCTGTAAAAGCCGACTGTACAACGCGAATATCCAGCCGCGCCTGTTTCGGTTCAACTACCGGAACGCTGAGCCCTGGCCCTGAAGGCAAAACATCGCACAATGGCGGCGTTTCTCCGCTACCGTCGGGACAATACGAAAGCGCAGGGCTGCGTGTCACCGATGTATGTAGCGATACATTTTCACCACAGATGACAGTTTTTATGATAAATGCAGGTATTTCTCTGAAAATTGCTTGCAAAAGCAGGCTGTCGCCAATATCGTGGCCAAACCCTTCTCCGCTGAGCAGCAGCAGATTTCCGCCCAGTTCATGCACCCGATGCGCAACGGCACATGCGCCATACACCTGTGTCTGATAGGTGTGGCAGCAAGGTATAGCAGCATTGACGTCGTAATCGACTACCCCGTCAGCCGTTCCGTGTACCAATGCTACTGAAATATGTTCATCGTTTATTTCTTCTGCATCAATCCAGTCGGGATTCAGGGAAGCCCCTGCCATTGGAACAACGGCTTGAATGCCTTCTACTGGATCGAGCGCTTCGCTGAGATAGTCGTTACCGGGCGTACCTGCGCCTGAAAGCACCTGCTGAATTTCATCCTGATCCAGAAAAGCAACATTCAGTGCAGTAAAAGCGCCTGCACTATGTCCGCTCACGACGACCTGCTCGGGGTCGATGTGGTAATCTGTGGCATGTTGCTGTAGCCAGCGAATGCCGTCGTTTACGTCGACCACGGCCACATAGGAACTGGGTACAAAGGAATATCCCCAACTGATATTGCAGGGAGAAAACACATTGGCCAGCAGGCAATCGTTGCGTTTACATAAACGATAGTCGATGGTAGCGCACACAAAGCCCATTTGGGCAAATCGCTCGGCAAAAGCGTTGAAATCGTGGTAATTGCCCGCAATAAAATACCCGCCGTGAATCAGCACCACCAGGGGGCGTTGTTCGCCCGCAGGCAGGTCGCTGGGGTAATACACCCGCAGGCGAATGTTTTCGGGAATTTCAAAAAACCATTCATCAATGGCCGGGGCTTGCTTGTACACCACGTCGTCGTACGCAACGGGGTGGTTTTCTGTAAGATACACTGTTCCATTAGAGCAGTAACCTTGCGCCTGCACGCTTCGGGCGCCTGAAAGCAAAATAATAAACAGGAACAGTAGTGTGTAAGTTGGTTTCATCATCGTCAGTCGTTTTGTTCGGATTATGAATACAAAAGTGGGGGATTGGTTGGTATCCGCACTACCCTGAAATGCGGGAAATGCAAAAAATCACGGCCTTGCCTGTTTGCGGGTAGAAGCGCCTCCCGGCTTTCCGTGATTTTGGGGCTGAGGCAGGTTCTCCTGCTCAAGGAGCGCTTTGAGGGCCTGTTTCTTTGTATATATTTGTCGTTGCGACCTATGAAACGACTCTTGACATTATGTGCGGGCTTCATTCTGGCTTGTACGACTGCTTCTGCACAATCGCCGGCCTGTTTTCTGAAAGACACGGTTTTTGAAGTGCTGCACGCGCAACTGGAAGTGCTGGAAGACACCGCCAATGCGCTGGACATCCAGCAGGTGCAGCAGCACGCCTTCCAGCCAATGGAAAACCTGCCATTTGTGCGCGGTTACCGCCACGAAACGATATGGCTACGGTTCAAGGTAATCAACCAGGCCGAACAAAGCCGTTTTTTTACGGTAGAAGTGGTAAATCCGCTCATACCCCAACTTTCTTTTTATCAGGTAAACAGCCGTGGTCGGGTTGATACGGCTTTCACTACAGGCGCATCCTTTCCTTTTTCTCAGCGGCCGGTGCATCGTCGCAATTTCATGTTTCCGTTGCATCTGGAAAAAGGAGATTCCTGTCAGGTATATTTATCCATTGCGCGTGATTTTTTGCCCAATTCCAATGTGCTTATTGTGGATTACGACACCCGGGAAGGGGTTATCCGGCGCTATGAGGACATTTTGTTGACGGTTTTTTTTGTGTTTTGTTCCCTGTATCTCATCCTGTCAGCCTTTGTGTTTTCCGTTACCCGGCAGCGTTTTCAATGGTATTACTTTGGATATGTGCTGCTAACGGCCTGCTTTATATCGGCGTTTCTGGGACATGGATTTCAGTATATCTGGCCGGAATATCCCCGTTTGCAATTCGTAGTCCCACTGGCGCTCAACAATGTGCGCCTTATCCTCGGCATCTGGTTTTTCCAGGCGTATTTCGATTTGGCGCGCAATGCCCGACGACTCAACATTTTTTTAGGTGTGACGATCGGATTTTTCCTGCTGGCCCTGCTGGTGCAGAGCGTGTATACTGTCTGGATGCCTTTTACAGGAGTTTATGCCCAACTGATGCACGCAGGGTACGTTTTCTTTTGTGTTTATCTCTTCTTTTTCTGCCTCGTCATCATGCTATGGGCTTTAAAAGAGTTTTTCCTAAAGCGGCGCAGGCGCTCGGCAGCCCTTTTTCTCGTAGTCATTTTGAATTTTATAGGCCTTGCTACCACGTCTTTGCAAGGGCTGGGCTACAACCTGTCGGCCTGGGCGCCAGATGATATTTTTACTAAAAAACTGGTTTTTACTACCCAGACTTTCTACGTGCCCGTGCCGGTAATGGCTGCTTTCTTTTTTGAAATGTTGCTGGTATTCAACTTCTCCATTCGGAAATTCATGCGTTTGCTGGAAAAAGACCGGCGCACTCAGATGAAAATTGCGCAGGCTCGGGAAGAAGGCCTCCAGGCATTGATTCTGGGTGTGGAAAATGAGCGCCGCCGCATTGCCCGCGAACTACACGACGGCGCCTGCGTTCAACTGGCGGCTATCAATATGCAGATAGACCACTTGCGCGACAACCTGAGCGATCAATCCGGGCTGTCGGAACAACTCGACGCCGTCACCACAGATCTGGAAGAAACTTACCGGGAACTGCGCAGTATTTCACACGACCTGATGTCTAAAGCCCTTGAAAAAACCGACCTGCGGGTAGCATTGGAAGACCTCATCATTCGGTGTCGCAATGCCCAGCCTGGCCTCGATATTCAGTTTTTTGCAAAATTTGATCCGGAAAAAGTAGGCCGACTGGTAAAAATTCACCTCTACCGTATCGTGCAGGAATTGATGGCCAATGTACTCAAACACGCACAGGCTACACAAACCAGCGTTCAAGTGCTGGAACACCAGGGGTTCATGCTCCTGACGGTGGAAGACAACGGGAAAGGGTTTGATACTGCTGCCAGCAACCCCTCTGATGGCATCGGGCTGGCCAATATCCGTACGCGGGTGGAAGTATTGCGCGGGACACTGCACCTGGACTCGTCAGCCGGTCGCGGCACATTCGTCAATATCAGCATACCCTGGGACACTATTACCACAGATCATGCTGCTTGAGAAATTCGCCTACTTCGTAGCGGCTGGATGCGCCTGTTTTGGCGCGGATGTTTTTGATATGACTTTCCACCGTATCCTCGCTAATAAACAGGGCGCCTGCAATTTCCCGGATGGCTGCTCCTTTCACATAAACACGCGCTACTTCCAGTTCGCGTGGTGTAAGAACTGATTTTGGCATTTTGGGCGCGGGCTGCACTACGGCTTGAATAAGTTCCCGCAATGCTGTCCGATCCAGGTAATATTGGCCGTTTGCTACCTGCTGGATGGCCTGAATCAGTTCGTTTTTGCTTACTTCTTTGGAAACGTAACCCAGGGCCCCCTTTTGCAGCGACTCCCGGATGACCGACATATCGCAACTGACACTGAGCATCAGCACGCCCACTTCGGGAAATTCCTCTCTGATAATGCGGCAGGCTTCTCCCCCATCCAAGGGGCGCCCCCTGAAAAAATAGTCCATCAGAACTACATCGGGTGGCTGTTGTCGAATGAGTTCAAGTGCATCCTCCGCGCTCCGCGCACTCCACACAACTTCTACCACATCGCGGGCGTTGCTGAGCAAGGCGCTCAGGCTTTCGATAAACAATTCCTGGTCGTCTGCCAGGCCAATTGTAATAGGAGCAATACTGGTCTCGGGCATAGGCGTGGTGTTTTCCTGTGCGAATATGCCATTTTTTGGTCAAATCATAAAAGAAGGGCATAAAACGGGTACTTTTGCAAACTTTTTCAAGTTTTTACAAGCAAAAACCCAAGCTATGACACACCGCTACTGCCTGCTCTGTCTTTCCTTGTTCCTTTTGTGGGCATGCAACAATGATCCTGAAAAAAGCGCCCCTGCAACTCAAAATGGTCAGGACCCCGCTCTTGCCAAACTGAATGATTTAGTAGCCCGGAACCCCAACAACGACTCCATCCTGTATTTGCGGGCACGGGCTTACTACGAACTGGATGCCTACGACGAGGCCATACGCGACTTATCAAAAGCCATCCAGATCGACTCCATGCAGCCCGCCTATTATCACCTGCTGGGCGACGCCCTGCTGGATTATGCGCGCCCGGGCGACTCCAAACGCGCGCTCGATGTAATGGAACTGGCAGTACAACGTTTTCCCACACGATACGCGACGCTGCTGAAACTCAGCGAATTTCAGTTGATTGTACGCCAACACAGCGAAGCGCTCAAAACGCTGGATAAAATTCTGCAACGCGACCCGCAAAACGCAGAAGCCTTCTTTATGGCCGGCCGCATCGCACTCGATAAAGGAGATACCACTAATGCCATCGCTTCCTTGAAGAAATCGACGCAGTTCGACGCAGGTCACCTCGATGCCTGGATGTTTCTCGGGCGTATTTTTGTCAATCGAAACAACCCTGCCGCCTTGCAGTATTTCGACAATGTGCTCCGGCTCGACTCCACTAACCTGGAAGCACGCGAATACAAGGGCATTTTTTACAAAAAAACCGGCAATTTTGAAAAAGCCTTCGAGGCGTACCGCGATATCATCGTGCGAAACCCAGATTATTCGAATGCCTATTTCGATCTGGGTGTCATTTATCTCGAACTGGATTCTCTCAACCAGGCATACAGCAATTTCGATATTGCCACCAAAACTGATCCCTTGTTTGTAAAGGCTTATTACTACCGCGGATTGTGTTCGGAAATGAAAGGCAACAAAGAGGCCGCTATTGCCGATTACAAACAAGCCAATGGCATGTCGCCGGACTATCTGGAAGCCAAAGAAGCACTGGTGCGTCTGGGGCAGAAAGCGGAGTAGGGAGGGCGGTTGAATCAGGATTGGTAGGATTTTAAGGATTAGAAGGATGCCCTACAGGATGTTGGAATTAAAAAATTGGACTAAAAATAAGCCTCCTGATCAATTGGAGTTAATTATTGGAATTTCGACATCCCGTTGGGCATCCTTCTAATCCTTAAAATCCTACCAATCCTGATCCAGCCCCCTATCAACCCTAAAAAATCCCCACAACTTTCTATACCTTTGCGCTGCATTTTGACACAACAAACCGAACGATATTCTGTTTGAGTGTTTTATCTCGCAGATTTCCCAAATAAAACCACTCTTTTTTTTACCGCATACTCACTTTTCGACAATGTCCGCAGCAACAGAAACTCGCCCCGCTTACAAAGTTAAAGACATAGCCCTCGCCGAATGGGGCCGCAAGGAAATACAACTCGCCGAGGCAGAAATGCCTGGTTTGATGGCTCTCCGCGAAGAATTCGGCGCTTCCAAACCGCTCAAAGGCGCTCGTATTGCCGGATGCCTGCACATGACCATCCAGACCGCCGTACTGATTGAAACACTGGTGGAACTTGGCGCAGAAGTGAGCTGGTCCTCCTGCAATATTTTCTCTACTCAGGACCACGCCGCGGCCGCCATTGCTGCCGCCGGCATCCCTGTTTTCGCCTGGAAAGGCATGAATGCAGAAGAATTTGACTGGTGCATCGAACAAACGCTGTTTGCTTTCAGCGATGGCCAGCCCCTGAACATGATCCTCGACGACGGTGGCGACCTCACCAACATGGTGCTCGATCAGTACCCCGAACTCGCAGCAGGTATTCGTGGCATTTCGGAAGAAACCACTACCGGCGTTCACCGCCTGTACGAGCGCGTGGCAAAAGGAACGCTTCCGCTGCCCGCGATCAATATCAACGACTCCGTTACCAAATCCAAATTCGATAACAAATACGGTTGCAAGGAAAGTCTCGTCGACGCCATCCGCCGCGCTACCGATATTATGATGGCCGGTAAAGTGGCTGTTGTAGCCGGTTATGGCGACGTAGGCAAAGGCTCTGCTGCTTCATTGCGTGGCGCCGGCGCTCGTGTGATCGTTACCGAAATCGACCCGATTTGTGCGCTGCAAGCTGCGATGGATGGATTTGAAGTAAAAAAGATGGAAAATGCCATTCCGCGCGCCAATATCATCGTGACCGCTACCGGCAACTGCGATATCGTGACGGCCAAGCACTTCAAGATGATGAACGATAAAACCATCGTTTGCAACATCGGCCACTTCGACAACGAAATCGACATGGCATGGCTCAATGAAAATTACGGCCATACCAAAATGACCGTGAAACCACAGGTCGACCTCTACAACATCGATGGAAAAGACATCATCGTACTGGCAGAAGGTCGCCTGGTAAACCTCGGTTGCGCCACAGGTCACCCGTCATTTGTAATGTCCAATTCCTTCACCAACCAGGTGCTGGCCCAACTCGAACTCTGGGAAAAAGCCGGACAATACGAAAACAAGGTGTACATGCTGCCCAAACACCTCGACGAAAAAGTAGCGCGCCTGCACCTCGCC
The DNA here is from genome assembly GCA_016787415.1 of Saprospiraceae bacterium. Taxonomy (GTDB): domain Bacteria; phylum Bacteroidota; class Bacteroidia; order Chitinophagales; family Saprospiraceae; genus M3007. The sequence continues at coordinate 32,252 of JAEUUT010000032.1, forward strand.
AAAATCGGTGTCGAACTGGAAGAACTCCAGCACCACCAGGCTGAATACATCGGCGTGACGCCTTCAGGCCCGTTCAAACCTGAATACTATCGCTATTAAGAAAGGCTTTTTACATTGACCTTTCCTTTCACAACGGCGCTGCGGGACCTCCTACCCCTCAGCGCCGTTTTTTAATCAACCCTACGTTTAAGCATGATTAATCTGCGCTCACTCCTCTTTCTGACTCTTTGCATACCTGCCGCAACCTTGCATGCCGGCAAATACTTCGATTTCTCTACTTCCGCCCAATCTGCTTACCAACAAGCACTCAGCCTACGCCTTTCCGAAGCACGCAATACGCTCGAACAGTTCAAACGCAACGAGCCTGACAACCTGATTGCCGTTTACCTCGAAAACTATGTAGATTTCTTTACCATTTTCGCCAATGACGTGGAAAGCGAATACCGAACCCTGGCGAAAAACATGGACAAACGGCTGGACAAACTCGCTCGCGGCGATCGGCGTTCGCCCTATTACCTGTACACACAGGCAGAAGTTCGCCTGCAATGGGCTATTCTTCGCATTCGTTTCGGCGATTACCTCAGTGGCGCCAGCGATGTGAAACTGGCATATGCCCTGCTGGAACAAAACCAGAAAAAATTCCCCGATTTTATAGCCAATAAAAAAAGCCTTGGTTTGTTGCATGCCATGGTGGGCAACCTTCCCGACGACTATAAATGGGTCATACGCAGTTTTGGTGGCATGACCGGCACCACCGATCAAGGGTTAAAAGAACTGGAAGAGGTGATGGCATATGCCAAACAACACGCTTTTATTTTTGAGGATGAAGCCGTCGTTACCTATGCTTTTCTGCAATTGTACCTGAACAATAAATCCAGCGTGGCTTGGGAAACCATTAAAAACAGCAAACTGAATCCGAAAACCAGCCCGCTGGCCAATTATGCTCTCGCAACAGTAGCCATGCGCTCCGAACGCAATGATGAAGCCATAAAAATGTTGCAAAACTTCCCGACAGGAGGTGCTTTTTCAAATCTTTTCCAACGGCATTACATGCTCGGACTGGCTAAACTGCGCCGCCTCGATCAGGATGCCAACCAATCGCTCGAATTGTTTTTACAGCAATACAAGGGTGCAAACGGTATCAAGGAATGTTACCAGAAACTGGCCTGGCATAGCCTGGTACAGGGCAACCCGACGGCATACCGACAATATATCGCACAAGTAAAGCAACATGGCGCCGACAACTCCGAGCCCGACAAGGCTGCCCTGGCCGAAGCAAAAAGCAACGAAATACCCGATATTCGCCTGATCAAGGCCCGGCTATTGTTTGATGCGGGCTATTACCAGCGCGCCTACGACGTGTTGAAGTCTGCGGAAGCCGATTACAAGTCAAACCGGAAACTTTTTCTGGAATACACCTACCGACTGGGCCGGATCACCCATAAAATGGGCAAATCACCCGAAGCGCTCCGCTATTACCAACAAACATTGGATCAGGGCGCCAGCGAACCCTGGTATTTTGCCTGCAACGCAGCCTTGCAAATGGGCCTAGTGTATGAAGAAAAACGCGATTATTCCAGCGCCCGAAATGCATTCCAGCGTTGCCTCTCGCTCAAGCCGTCCGACTATTCCAACAGCCTGCATGCACAAGCCAAAGCGGGGATGAGCCGTTGTAAAAACAAATAAACAATATTTGTTTTAACTTCGCCCTGAATTTTCCAACATTATGTCGCTTTCCAGGGCAAAAGCCGCGCTCAAACAATATTTCGGGTATGATACCTTCCGGCCGCTTCAGGCCGATATTATCCGTACTGTGTATGAGGGTCGCGATGCGCTGGTGCTGATGCCCACGGGCGGAGGCAAAAGCCTTTGTTATCAGGTGCCCGCTATTACCTTGGATGGAACAGCAGTCGTATTGAGCCCGCTTATTGCCCTGATGAAAGACCAGGTGGAAGGACTAAGTGCCAACGGCGTACCCGCCGCATTCCTCAACAGCACGCTCAATGCAGAACAGGTGCGGAATGTGGAAGATGCCTTGCTGGCAGGGTATATCAAACTTTTGTATGTAAGCCCCGAAAAACTCGTGTCGCAGAGTTTTCAGCCTTTGTTGAAACGCCTGAAAATCAGCCTGTTCGCTATCGACGAAGCGCATTGCATTTCCGCCTGGGGGCACGATTTTCGGCCGGAATACACGCAGTTGCGTTTTTTAAAAGAACAATTTCCACAAGTACCCATCCTGGCACTTACGGCTACTGCCGACAAACTTACCCGCAAGGACATCGTTGCCCAACTGAACCTGCCCGATCCGCAGATTTTTATTTCCTCCTTCGATCGGCCCAATATCAGCCTGCAAGTGCGCCCCGGCCAACGCCGTTATGAACAAATCGTTGATTTTTTGAAACAACATCAGCGACAATCCGGCATTATTTACTGCCTGTCGAGGAGAAGTTGTGAGGAACTGTCGGCCAAACTCAACGCTAAAGGTTTCAAAACGGCCTTTTACCACGCCGATTTGCCGGCCCGGCAGCGCAACCAGGTGCAAGAGGATTTTATCAACGATAAAATACCGGTCATCTGCGCCACCATTGCCTTCGGAATGGGCATTGATAAAAGCAATGTGCGCTTTGTGATTCATTACAACCTGCCGCGCAATCTTGAATCCTATTATCAGGAAATCGGGCGGGCGGGTCGGGACGGGCTGCCCTCGTCGGCACTTTTGTTTTTCAGTTACAGCGATGTACAGACGTACCGGCAAATGTTTGAAGAAGGCGATGGCGCCGACGAGCAAAAACAATTGAAAATTGCCAAACTGGAGCGCATGTTTCAGTTTGCAGAAGCGCCCGTATGTCGCCGACAAACCGTTTTGCAATATTTCGGTGAGTCGCACGACGGTAAGTGCGGGCATTGCGACGTGTGTGAAAACCCGCCGCGCCGTTTCGATGGCACTACGGCAGCACAAAAAGCCTTGTCGGCGCTGCTGCGCACCGGAGAGAAAGTGGGTATGCAATTGCTGGTTGATATTTTACGTGGAAGCCGCCGACAGGAAGTGCTGGAGCCTGGTTTTGATAAAATAAAAACCTACGGCGCCGGCAAGGAATATTCGTACGACGTCTGGATGTTTCTGCTGTCGCAAATGCTGCACCAGGGATTGCTCGAAATTGCATATGACGATTTCAGCCACTTGCGCGTAACCGAAACGGGCAAAAAGGTTTTATTTGAAAACAAACAGGTCGTACTGGCTATGCCACCTGAAAAAGCCGCCGCCAGGCCGCAAGCGCAACCTGTAGAAAAAAGCAAGGCGCAGTTGTTCCGCGACGAATTATTCGACGCGCTCGTTATGCTCCGGCGCAGTATCGCTCAAAAGCAAGGCATACCGCCTTACCTCGTCTTCAGCGATGCCACCTTGAGTGAAATGGCAGAGAAACGCCCGCTGGCAGATGCCGATATGATGCGTATTTCTGGTGTAGGCGAACGAAAATTGCATTTATACGGTGATGCATTCATGGAGGTGGTACGAAAATTTGTTGTGGACAAATCTGGCGAAGGTGCCGCGCTCGGCGGCAGCAGTTACCTGCAAACATGGGAAATGTTCAAACAGGGCAATTCTGTAGAGGCCATAGCCGAAAAACGCCGCATGAGCCCGCTCACCATTACTGGCCACCTGGCTATCATGTACGAAAAAGGCGAACTGGTGGACATTCGTTCGTGGGTGCGCTCCGATCAAATGGATCTGATTCAGGGCGCTTTGCCGTTGTTTGGCGAACCGTATGAGTTGAAAGAAATTTACGATCACTTTGAACACAAGTTTTCGTACACCCAGATCCAGTTTTCAATTGCTGATTTCCGCAAACAGTGCAAAAAATAAAAGCACCATTTGGCAGGGGCAAAAAAAAACCCGGCGCTCGTTTGCGCCGGGTCGGTTTCCCGTATATAATCTCATGAAAAGTTTCGGAATCAGTGTATCAAAGTTCTCCGCTTTCTCTTGCCGCACCGCCGTTTGCTTTCTTTGATGATACAAAAGTGCAGCACATCATTCCACTGGCAAAGAACAAAAAAGAAAATTTGTTGAGCAAGTGTTTTAAAGGGTAATATTTAAAAACCTTGCATTTGAAAGCAAAAACAAGATGTTTTCAGCGTTTTCACCCCCCTATACTCCACGCCAGCGTTCATTTTGTTGAAAATTATCATATGAAAAGAGTGTGTTTTTTTTGAAAAAAAAATTTTTTTCGCCTGTTTTTCTATTTTGTTCAGGCTGCTTTTTTCATGAAGTTGCTTGAACGGATCTTACACAAAGCGTAGCGTGGATCTGTTTCAATGGAATATCCCAACATATTCCCACTGAGAAAAGGGCAAAAAAAAACCCGGCGCTCGTTTGCGCCGGGTCGGTTTCCCGTATATAATCTCATGAAAAGTTTCGGAATCTGTGTATCAAAGTTCTCCGCTTTCTTTCGCCGCACCGCCGTTCGCTTTCTTTGATGATACAAAAGTGCAGCACATCATTCCACTGCCAAAGAACAAAAAAGAAAATTTGTTGAGCGGTTTTTTTGCAGCCAATATTCAAAATCTCGCATTTAGAAACAAAAAAAAGAGTTTTTTAACGTTTTCACGCTCATAGATTTTGCGCCAACATCCACTTTGTTGAAAATTAATTCGTGAAAACAGGGTTTCTTTTTCGAAAAAAAAATTTTTCGCCTGCTTTTCTATTTTGCTCAGGCTGCTTTTTTCATATAGTTGCTCGAACGGGTTTTGTCTTTAGACATTTTCTGCCTGCTCCAGAACGAGACAGGAAAACATTTTTTAAAGCCTAAAAGCATCTTCTACCTGCACTACGCTTTGTGTCCTCGGTGAAAACCTTTGTGTTTAAAATATTTTACCTCTATGAACACGGCGGGTAATGTGGATATCCTGCTATGGAATATCCCCCCCAAAAAAAGGCAAAAAAAAACCCGGCGCTCGTTTGCGCCGGGTCGGTTTCCCGTATATAATCTCATGAAAAGTTTCGGAATCAGTGTGTCAACAATTACCGCTTTCTCAAATATCGCTGCCGCTTTCTTTTATTGACAGTACAAAAGTGCAAACATTTCTACCATATGCAAAGAACACAAAACTGAATTTGTTGATTTGTTATTCTTTGTATATCGCACATTCAAATAGCATGTTTTTTTAAAATATGATGAAAAACGCATGTATTTGGGTAAATTAAAGCCATATACATATGCGCGTATCTATCCATTTGTTGATTTTTTTAATATAAATTTTTTTTTATTTTTTTTCATAATTTTTTGCAAACGTATAATCCGCAAATCTAAAAGTACACTTTTTTTCGCGCCCTGATTGATCAATAGGCGAAAACACAACCGCCAAGATCAAAGCCCTGAACAGAATCTAAAGCCTTGATCTTTAATAATATTTTAAAAAAACAATAAGGACCGTTTAATTGGATTTAAAACGCCAAGGGTCTTGACCAGCATGCGGGTAAATTCCAAATCGAATTACCGGTTGACCCATACGCTAGCCACCAGCCGCCAGCCCAGCAGATCGGCGGGTTTCAGTGGAATATAATCTTCGCCCGCAAACCTTTGCATCATGATGAAGGTTTCGCCGACCGATTGCTCGTAATAATCATAGGTACACTTCGCCGTGGTGGTGATGACATGCCCTTTCTTCAGGCCGGTTTTGGTCACGTATACGATCTCCGCTGTATCGATGCGCTCCGGTGCGAAAAGATGAGTCGGGGTCGGTTCGGTGGCAGGTTTCAAAAAGCGGACTTTTTGCGCGTCGGCAGCAAGGCTGAAAAGCAAAATGCCAATGAGAGAAAAAACGAGTTTCATTGAAATGGGCAGTTTACGGTTTGAGAATATAGGTGACAACCACCCCTTTTGCGGGTGTGGCCAAGTCGTTGGTACCAATATTGAGCCTGAGCATATCGCCAGTGGCCAGCGTCAGACCGCAACCCGTTACATCCTTCTGTAAATCACCCGCTGAGAACGATGTACTACAGCCGCTACTGGCAGAGCCGGCCAGTGTGGTACGTTGTACCTGGACGGTGAGCGAACCGGCGCCGCTGCCAGCCGTGGCAAGGCTTACGGTATAGCCTTCTAACTTCCAGCCATTATAAACGCTTGGAACACGCCAGTATCCATCTGGTATTGGCCCCGTCGCGGTGAAGTCAACAGTAGGGCCTGAAACAGTAAGCGCTATCGATTCGTAGTCGTCAATTGGAACCCATGAACTACCATTCCAACGGAGCGATTGGTATAATGAAGCGCCAAGAGGATCAATAAGATTAAGATATTTCCCCCACCCAATAGTATTCGTATTAGAATACTTTCCATACAAAGCCCCATTAGTCCCGTCATTAACCAGTGCTAAATCGCCAGGATTTGCAGTAATAACAGACAAAGGAGATGCTGTGCTGCGGTAAAAATTGTTTCCACCTGTGCTATTTTCGATTTTAACTAACGGCTGTGTTGAACCCTCTGATACACTTGCAATAACCTCAAGTGTTGAGGTCGGAGTTGAAATATACTTACCAATCGTAACACGGTTGTTTCCATGAACATTGAAGGAAACCTGTCCAGTGGACTCGTTTTTAACCTGTAGAATGGGGATCGTGGTTGAGCCAATCGAATTATTGAACATATGCTGAACGCCTGATGATGTGTTAGACTGATAAATCATTGGTTGCCCAGAAAACTGCCTGAATGTGCCAGAAATACCACCATAAACAATAGTATTTATGCCGCTGAAGGTTAAAAACTTATTCGTAGCCCCAGTAAAAACAAAGCCGAAATCAGTTTGAGATCCTGATGTCGTTCCATTTACTCTAAATTCAGAATTTGTAGATGGAGACGTTCCTGTCAAAACTCGGAATTGTGCAGTACCAGCCGAATTATCTCTTTCAAGAATAAAATAAGGCAAACCTGTACCCGTTGACCTGTAGTCAACATAGTCTACAGCATTAAAAACCTTCGCAAGGCCCGTTGCTTTTTGAATATTATACGACATGTGGCGGTTTTTATTACCGTTTTTTGCCGTCGACTCAAGATGAACCTCAAAGTCACCCGTTGGCGATGTACCACCACCAATGTAATGGCTTTCGATTGCCCAATGAACCTCAGCCTCATTAGGGTTCACTTTTCCACCACCACCATTTGAATTGTAACCAAAGTGCCAGACAGCATCCCGTTGCCCATCCGAATTTAAATAAGAATTATCAATTGTAGAGTAGTAATTTCCGTACGGACGGGTACCAGTCACAGTATCGCCCTGCGTTGTGACGATAGATTGCAGTAATCCACCTATCCCTGAATGCCGAAACGTTTGTAAAGCGCTATACTTTGGAACGCCAGACCCATTTACAAGAGTGTCGAGCCTCACACTTCTCCCCGTTACGGATAATTGCCCAACAGAATTATTGATTGTATTTGCCTGGGTAAGCGTAGCGCCAGTTGTGAGAACTTGTTGCAACGTTTGAGACCCACCACCCCCACTCACATCCGTTCCCGGCGCCCACACCGTCCCGTTCCACTTCATCACCTGCCCCGTACTTGCCCCATTCTGAGCCAAAGTAAGCGGCGTCCCCGATTCCCCATTTCCTGAAAACTGCCCGGATGTATAAAAAGTACCAGTCGGCGAGCCATCTATTACCCACTCGACGCCATTCCACCGCCATTGCTCCAGGCAATCGGTATTCCAGGCCAAAAAAGGGCCAACGATAGGGTCGGGAACCACCGAAGGGGCCAAACAATCCCCCTCAGCATATTCATATGCCGCACCAGGAGGCAAAGTCGGATTCCACGAGCCGCCGTCCCAGATAAGGGTTTGTCCCGGTAGCGGTATAGCGTCAGACAAGGGGTGCCCCTGAATAGCCACCACAGTTGGATTAGGGTAATTACTATCAAGATCGCCGCCAGCCGTGCCGGTTGGCGCTGTTGCATCGGCTGATGGCGCCCAAGCCGTCCCATTCCATTTAAGTACCTGCCCCGAGGATGCCCCATTCCTTCCAATATGAACCAGTTTAACCTCTCCTGGTGAGATATTCAAACTATCCACGTTTTTCACGCCAAGCAGTTCACCAACGCTCACCCAGGAGACACCATTACTAAGGTGCAACGCCTTGTTTCCGTTCACATCAACAACCTGAATAGCCGCCGATCCGGCCGGTACTGGCTGCGTAGGCAATGGAGAGCCAAGCCCAACGCTATAAATAACCGGCTGTGTAATACTCCCGCTCCCTGCATGCGCATCCACATATTTTTTAACGGCGAGTGCCGATACCAGCATGGCATCGGTAGCGCCCGTGAGCGTTGTGTCAGTCATAATGCTCGACACCTTTTTCCCGTTGGAGGACGGCAACTGAAGCACGTCCGTCACCGTGGTTCGTTGAGCATAAACAGACGCCGAAAACGCCAGCACAATGGCCAGCAACAATAAAACTTTCCCTTTCATTTGAACACGATTTTGATAGTATAAGTACCTGCTAACCCGCTGAAGTGTATTGTTGTCGCGCTTGGAAAATCATAGTATCGATCCACGAATGCAGCCGTATTGGCAGCCACGGATTCGTCGGAAACGATCTCTTTAGTGCCGGCACTCAGGCCGACAGAAAACGTCATGGATGACGTGCTTTTGATGCGGATGACATCCAGAAAAGTGCCTGCTGGAATAGTCACAGATCGAGACGTCGCTGTGCCAGACAGCAAGATTGGAGTAATGGCATCTACAGCCGCTTGCGAGGCAAGGCTACCCAATGCATCATCCAGACCATTTACATTGTTGATCTCAATCGTATCGTCCTTATGTACGAACGAGTCCAGCCAGTCCCAAAACTGACTTTGAGTAGGTTTGTCGCCAGTCTGAAACCACGATTTAATTGTGTTGATCGCTTGCTTTGCCATGTGTTAAACGCGCTGGATGAAGACTAAAACCCGGAACGGCGGCCGGTTTTCATGTGCCTGGCCGCCACCTGCTTCAGGTATAGCCACAGGCGAAGCCGTAACGTTTGGTTCGGTGCCAGAGCCGGAAGCATCAATACCTGACACAGTAGTCGACTGCCCGGCAACGGACTGTTTGATCAGCCCCGCATCACCTGCTGCAATCGATGCAGGGCCGTGCCGGTGTGCTGGCATTTCGAGTGTGCTGAGCGTATGTGCTTTTTCGCCGCCGCTGCCTCCTGGTGTATTGTATGCCACATCCCATAGATTGCCGCCCGGATCACTGATCCGGCCGTCATAAGCCACCGGGAAGCGGCTACGCAGGTCGAGCGTACCGTTGGCCCCATTGCAGAGCGCCCAGCCCTTCAACTCCCATTTACCCAGGCCGGTGCCGTCAAAACTGGTGGAGAGTGCCGCCCGCATCCGAATGTCACCAACGGGCGAAGTGGCCCGAGCCGTAACATCTGCAAGGCGCTGAGAGGTGTACGGATTGAACGCAATGAAGTTCGACCCTGGCGCCGTGTTTGTCCAGGAGCCATCCTCCTTCAAATAAATCGGATATCCGCCTGAATAAGATGGCACAGTCACAAACTTGCGATTGATAACGGCGATACCAGCAGCAATGGCCAGCGTTGAAGCGCCAGTATTTACGCTGGATACAGCACAGCCAGAGACAACAACCTCGGGCTCGAATGTGATCAGATCGAGCAGCCTGTTTTGTATGTTTTGGATACCCTCCAGGCGCTGGAGATCAGCATAGTTGTAGGTAGTGCCGCCTGTACCGAATTTCGCTTTACGCGTAAAATATCGATCAATCAGCGAGCCATTCTGATTCGCCTTTTGCACCACAGATTGTTCGATGATGAAAGTGGCCGTTTTTACGCCACCTTCAAAAAACAACAACTCTCCATTAAGATATATCCAGCCGTCGCTCACATTCATACCTGCCTCCACCATGCCCGACAAGATCACGCCGCTACCGAAATAAGCGGCAAGACCATTCAGGGCATCTGCATACGTCGACTGCATAAATCCCAGGGTTGCATCCGCTTCCAGCGGAAAGCCATTCGGAGAGGCAAAATTGATATTGTTCATAAGTAAATGATCTCGTAGCGTTTGGTGGGCAACTTGTATCGGTTCACAAATGCCCTGATGGCTGATTCATAGGGTTGCAGATCGAGCGGCAACTGAACGATAAAGTCTACTGCCGACCCGGTTATGAAAACCGGCAGATAAACCGGCTGATTTTCGTCTTCAGTGAAGATGTACACCGGCTCTGCCTGGTCGGTGTCATACACCTCAATTGGATTGCTACCCAGCCAAAAACGGTTTAAATAATACTCTAAAATCCTTTTTTGGCCGGTTATGTAAATACTGCTTCTTGTGGTGTTGGAAAAAATCAAAAACTTACCATGCAGCATTTTCACCGGCGCCACCAACGCATTGAGCCAGGCCAGCATACGGCCTTTCCGAATGCTCGCTGGCAGCAGCCAGTTGATGAGTGTATTCAGGTCAAGTGCGTACATCAGGCCGGTATGAAGTTGAGAATCAAATCAGTTTCCTCGTCGTAAAACTTCAAGAACCCGCTATACGGATCATAGAACACGTCGATGTTGGCAAACGAAGGATCGTCGTCGCGGCGAGCCTGACAAAGCCGGAACTCTGGCACGATCACACCCTCCACGGCTTGCAGTGCATCCACATGCCGCGCTTTGATATATTTCCCATCAAAAGGAAGATCACGCAGGAAAGCTTTTGCAGCATCCTGCACCGGCGTCGACGTAGCGCCATCAAGCCGGGCGCCATCGCTCGAAAGTATGGTGGCATCGTAGTACACATCCACCTGAATCTTCAGGTGATCTGCCGGCACAGATCGAACGATCATCTTAACGCCTGCATCCTTCACTTCCGTCATGTAGGCCGTAAAAGCCTCTGTTTCTGTCAGGTCAAGTTCGGCAAGGTCGTCGCCGCTGGCTTTTTGCACCTTTACGTACAGGATATTATCAACCTCCGTAACGGCTGCCTCGGCAATAATCTTTTGAGCAGCAACTTGTTCGTCTGTCAGGCCGGTGTTATTGTATTCGTCATTGGCCACATTCAATGTGCCGCCATGCTGGTACCCCAGGGCTTTGGTTTGATACCAGCGCAGGGTGTGGGGTTTCTGCGAAGCCACCAGTTCAGTTATTTCTGTACGGTACAGATCAAAAAGCACTTCCAGCGTCCAAATAGCCACCGCTACGATATACGTCCACAGCCGCCAGATAGCGGTCACACTGGTGCTCGTCAGTTGAGGGCTGAGCGTCGTGTCATTTTGGACGGCTGTAATAATTTCAGCCTGTATTTCTGCGATTGTTCTGGCCATGTTATTGCACAATAAAATCGTACTCTATTCCCCAATAGGACACTCCTTCATCTAATGCTTTTACGCCAACGGAAGCCGGCACGTAGCCGCCTTGCGTAAAGTATTGCTGCACCCGCTTGTCGGTTGCCACGGCCGGTATTACAAGGGCCTGACCGGCTGCGATATTGGCTGTAAGCGACAGTCCATTCAGGCGGGCGATCTCTGGAAAAGCGCTCAGCGCTCCACAGTACTGCACTGCGATGTCGGGCAGTGTTTGGCCTGGCTGCACTATGATATTACGATTCATATATTGCCTCCACATTGAATGTTTGTCCACTTCCTGCTATCTTCAGCACCTTCATTCCATCCGCTTCATATTCTCGCTTGATCTGGCCGTTGAGGTTTCCCGTTGCGTCGTCAAGTAGCCAGGATGCAATACCTACACCCCGCGATGGAAACTCCTTCAATTCGCCTTTTTCTACCAGAAGCAAAAGTTGCTGATGCTGCCGTGTGCTTTCGCCGGTCACAAAGTCGCCGCCATCAAAGGCAAGGTCGAACGTGTCGCCAAGTAGTATATCAAGCATATCAGGACTTTAGTATCTGAGCGATTTGAGTTTTGACGGCATCGAAAGCAGCCAGATTCACAGGTACTGAACTCGGCGTCCCAGGGCTTGCACAGGTAACTGTGATCGTTTTAATCGCATCGACCAGGGCATCAAGGGCAGCCCTGAGCGTTTGATTGTTCCTTTCAATCAAAACCCCTGCGTTCGTCATTTCAAAGCGGGTAGTATCAACCAGGAAAACGACCTTCGAAACATCCGTGTACGACATTACAAAGTAGCCGTTCGGACTATTCCCGATATTACCAACCAGCACCGCACTACCAACAGCAGGGATAACTACAGGCCCCTGTTCGCTGCCATCGATGGCAGCACGAAGTCGCACATTGAAAAGTTCCGTTTCGTCTCCATCAGATACGTCACACGTCAGGGCATGCTCATCAACAGACGTAACCGTTGCCGTCAAGACCGTAGCAGTATGCTGATCTTGAATAAGGCGCTTGAACGCCTGCACTACGTCGTTTCTTGAGTCTGCCATCAGATTGAAACCTTTATTCCAAGTTCTATTTTGCGCCGGGCGCCTTCCGTCCCGAATGTTGTTGTCACTTTATCCACCAGGTAGTCACCGCCTCGCTCATCAAAATGAATATCCCGAATCCGGGCTACGTTTCCGACCTGCACCAACGGCAAAAGGAAGGTATTGAAGCCGCCTTTGTACCCGGTGTACTTGTACTTTCGCAACTCCTGTAGTGCCAGCGTTTCCAGTTGCTTTGGGTCGTCCAGATCGTAGAAAAACAATGTCCTCGTTTCACCATCCAGGTCGCCGACAGCCTTTTCCACTTTGGTATTATTCGGCCTGATGTGTACCGCCTTTACCTTGATCCTTGTGTCATCTTCATTCACCCACTCCAGGTCGTTGTCAATCACATTCTCGCTGATGCCGTATTTCACAACCGTTCCGTCCGTGTAACTCGATAGCCCAACATGTAACTCGTTGAAATTCTTCAGGTAAATCGTCAGTCCGTAGTCATCCTTGAGTTTTTGCAGCGCCGTGGCTGCCGTCACGTTTTTGAAATAAAACTCTGTGAAATTCACCCCTGGCACATCGCCTTTCAGGCTTATTCCCGTCCCTTCCAAAATGAAGTTTAAAAGGCTTTTTAGCGTCGTTTTCTTGAAACTCGCCTTCAGATTTTTACGGCGCAGCGTCCAGGTACCATCGATGCACTCGATCTCCAACGGCGTCGAGGGCTTGATGCGGCTGATATACCCATAAAACTCTTCCTGTAAATCGCCATTATAGCCCAGATTGATAGCGATCTCATCACCAACGTTAAACACCCGTGCGGTATCCACCTCAGTAATAAACCTCCCCTGCCGTTCAAGCCTCGCCGTTGTGGGCATTTTGATTGTAGCAGTGTCAGATATAACCTTGGCTGAACTCACTATTTCGACCATATTCACGCGGGTGAACCTGATCGTTCCTCTTTTAGTAAGCACCTGTATATCAACGCCCAGTACGTACATATCAAAGTTCCAGTGTAAAGTCCTCGTCGGACGTGCATATAAATTGATACGCCTGAGCGTGTTGAATCCCGATCATTTCCGGAAGTAAAAATTCCTTAATTACAAGCCGGTAAATGCCGAGCAGGTTCGTCAGGGCACTTTCTACCTCAAGCGCCTCATTGCGCTCATACAGATCGCGCAGCGCTTTTACTTCGTCTTCCGGATACACGAGCACTGAATCATAATTCACTACTACACCCCGGATCGTCACGCTCCAGTCTTCCACACTGATCAGTTCCTTCACCGTACCTCGCCGGGTGCTGCCAGCCAATGCCGTTTCGACGATATTTTTCCGGCTGCTGATAATCACAGACGGCTCATTCGGAAGTACCAGCCCCCCAAGTCGCATGGGCATGAACACCGGGCGCCCGGTTGGCAAATTGGATACAACAGACTGGCGCATCTGCACGAATTCGGCCCCCTCCTGATCATCACTTACAGGCACGTCTTCAAAAGGCTGTTCGCTACGGATTTTCAGCTCATCGGCCTTACTACCATCGAAAGGCAGCCCACGACCTACGCCGAAAGCGTCCTTCAGTATTGTGCCGATGTCGAAAGTCAATTGTGGCATCAGTTCGTTTGCACCTGGTTTGCGGAATTCAGCACCTGGGCCAATTCCTTGATGAGCAGATCACGCAGGTTTTCCATGCCTTCCCGGACGTTTGTAGTCTGCACCGTGAAGGATTCCACCATTTTTCCGTTGAAGTTGATGACAATGTTTTTGCCGGTACTCCCGGTGATGCCGCTCGCCATCTTCGCGCCTTCAGAAGCCGCTTTGTTTTTCGACCCGGCAGGGCTGTTGAAGTTTGCGCCGCCAAATGCTGCTCCTGGAGCGGTTGCAGCCTTTTCAGTTGTAGGTAATCCGGCGTCAGCCTTGAAATCAGAAACGCCACTATTCCAACCGCGCGTAAATGCCGACCCCATTTCATCACCAAAACTTTTACCCCATGATGTTGCCGACTCATTCAATGTCTTCATGCCAGCCTGCACCTGGTCGGAATTACCGTTCCACGCACCACGGAGAATTTCAAAAGCCCCGATGACAGGTTTCACAAACCTGTCGATCAAAAGGGTGGCAAACGTTTGAATTGTTTCCCACATGCCATAAAGAAACCCTCGAAAGCCCTCCGACTTATTCCATGCCCATACGACCGCACCACCAAGAGCCATGAGGCCAGCGATTACAAAGCCTACAGGATTGGCCGCCATTGCGGCGTTGAGGGTTGCCATCGCCCCGGTAAGACTCCAGGTGCTTGCCGTTGTGATAGTAGTCCAAAGCGCCTGCAACTCCGTTCGATAAGTCAACGCAGCAACGGCGCCAGCCAAACCAAACACGATGGGGATATTGTTGGAGATCAGCGAAAAGAGCGGGATAAAAACATTGCTGATAAGCGCCGTAGCAACTGGCATCAGGCCGAGACCAACCTCGTTTTTAAGGTTGAATACCGCATTGTTAAACTCGTCCAGTTTTGCCCTTGGGGTATCCATCGCCGCCGCCAGCCCTGGGCTAAATGTCTTGTGCATTTCTGCCGCGAACTTGGGTAGAAAGTCGCCGGCCACCACTTGCCCTTTTTCCAACATCTTATCCAGTTGGCTATTGCTTACGCCCATCGCCCGAGCAGCGATGGCAAAAGCGCCAGGGATGCGCTCGCCCAACTGTCCTCGCAGTTCTTCTGCCTGCACCTTGCCTTTACTGGCCATTTGTCCCAGTGCCAGCAGGGCGCCAGTAGTGTCATCGGCACTCAGGCCCATAACGCGGCTGGCTTCCGCTACCGACGTGTAGATGTCGCGGGTTTGGGCTGCCGTAATATTCGTTCCGATCATCGATCCGCTCAGGGTCTTGAAGCCCTGGAGAGCAGACAATGCAGGTGTGCTTAAATCCTCAATGGACTTTTTGACAAATGCCAGGTTTTCAACCCCCTCTTTCCCTCCAGCGAACCGGATAGCATTCTCCGTTGCGCCCGTATTTGCGGCGCTGTTGATGCTGGCCAATGTACTGGCGCCAATAGCAAGTCCAGCCACCCACCCCATCACAGAAGACCGCATGCCTTCAAACGCTCCGCGTCCATCGCTGCCAAGTTTCTTCACAGCCCGGCCTGTGTCATTCACCTCACCCTGCGCCTTTTCAAGCGAGGACTCAAAACGCTCCGTGGAGCCAATAAGCCGATCAAGCGAATTGCCTCCAAGTACGTTGAGATTTATGAGATAGTTAAAGCCGGACATTACTTAGATTCGGATTTTCGAATGTGTTGGAGTTGCCTGATCTTCAGCGCCCATTGTTCATTCGAGAGGACTGAAGGGTCGGATATGTGCAGGTAATATTGAAGCAAGGTATTGTGGTACTCTACCCAGTTTTCTTCCGGGCTTCCATCGAAGCCCTTCAGAAGTTTCCCAGGTCGTCCCCGGTGTATTCCAGCAGCGAATCGAGTATTTCAGAGAAGCCGAGCAGATGGCCGGCAGACTGTTTCACATCTTCATCGCCTTCAATCCAGCATGCCGAAAGGATGTGCTTAGCATACAGCAGTGGGTTCTGCTTGCCCTTTACCTGGGCCTGGCTGTATGTTTCACGATCAACAGGTTTCAGCAGCACCATTTTTTCGTCGGAGAATTCTATGGTTGCCACTCCATCCTTCCAGGAGTGCGCGCAAGAAATTTTCCCAAAAACATCGTCGCTGATAGTGGACAACTGTCGCAAATAAGCCACGGTGTTTTTGAGTTTTTCTTTGTCACCATCAACCACCAGCCCGATCAAAGTGTCGGCTACCCCGTTGGGATCGCGCCGGCCATTTGCCAGGGCAAGCCCCAGCACTTTGGTGTCTGGATGCTTCAGTTTAATCGTGTAGCCATCATTGAAGACTACGATAAGCGTTTCGTCATTCCGTTGAACCGTCGCCATTTTTCCTTTAAATAGTGTTTAATGTTAAAAAAATGGGGGCGGGCGATGCGGCCCGCCCCCGAATTGCGCTGTCGAAAAAAATATTTCTTAGGCCCCTTCCTTCACATCGAGTGCCAGGAACGGCATGGAAATTTCCATGAACTTGTCCGCAGCCTGCATGCCCTTTTCGTATTCCGTAAACTGGCAGCCCTGGATAATATCGGTCACAGCGGTTGCGCCATTGCCATAAGTGACTACGATGTCAAAAGACACGTCGGTCAGTTTGGCCAATGGATTTGCCGTTTTCACCGCCAGGCGCATGGCTTCCAGTTCAGACTGGAGCAGCATCAGTTCGCCCTCCACCTTTTCAGAGCCGTTTTGGATGCTCAGGGCTTTTTTGCCCCGGCCGTGCAAAAGTTCCTTTTCAACCGAAACCTTGTACGACACGCCGCGAAAACCTTCGAGCGTCCGCCCCAGGATATTCACACTGATGTCCGAGAACGAGTATTGTCTTGAATTGAATCCCATTGCGCAGGTAGTTTAGGACAGTGCCGGGTTAGTGAATCCGAGCCGCACCTCGATCTGCTTGGCATAGCCATATGGAACGATGCGGATGTCGATACAGATTTTGTTCGTGCTGAGCACATTTTGCAGCGGGTCGACGTAGGCTTCCACGCTTACGATTTCGCTTTCGCCTACCATTGCCGTACCGATTGCGTTCTCGATCAGGGCCTGGTACTGCTTTGCTTTTACGGTAGCGATGTAGCCCGTATCAGGATCGATCAGCACCTCGTCCAGGATTTCCTCGACGTAGGTGGTGTATGCGATCCGGATGGCCTTGTCGATAATCCGGCCACGTGCCAGGCTGCTGTAGTCGTTGGTAGCGGCCACGGCAGTAGGGTCGTCCGTGAAGTAGTACCCGGCTTTTCCGGGATACGTGCGCAGCGTGATAAACCCTTTATCGTGGATAGCAGTCGATGCACCCTGATTGCTTTCCAGCGTAGCCGTTCCGAGGTAAGCCGCCGTGATAGGCAGGCTTCCGTCCTTCACGCGCCCCGGATTACGCTGCACCGGCACAGCAGCGAGTCGGCCGAGCAGGATACCGATAGCCGACCGGGCGCCGCTTTCGCTGTTCCCGATCAGTACGGCCATGTTGGGCTTTGTCAGTGCCTTCAGGTTTACCAGCGACGAACTGGTGCCCGTGTATGCATAGCCTTCCACAACGATGCGCACGGGCTTGAAAGCCGCCTGCATATCGTCGGCCAGCGCCTGGCCAGTGGTGAGGGCATTTACGATGTCTGCATCGATCTGGTGCGTCGAGGTGCTGGGAGAATAGCCACCAGCGGGATTACGACCAACGCCCAGGATGCGAATACGGCCACCTGCATCGTCAAGCAGTTTCTTGGCGTGTGTATTGGTTTTCGTCAGGATGGCCTCCACCGTTGTAGCCTGGCTCACCAGCATGATCCACAACTCGGCGCCGTCGCCGGCTGCGTCGTAAAACTCTTTGATGGTGCGCCACACCTTTACGGTGTTGGTGGTATCGTAGGCGGCATCGATGCCGAGCGCCTCGAAGTCATCCAGGCCGAAACCCTGAAACGATGTGCCCAGGGCCAGACTGGTGGCGGCCACACCGTTGAACACGATGCCGACAACTGCGTCATCGCTTTGCGGGGCAAGGCCGAGGCCACCGTTTTGAAGTAGTACGTTTACTCCGGGTAAAGGCATAACACGTATTTATGAGAGTACCGGTAGGGAAGGCAGGAACGCACTGTTTAGTGCGTCCCGCCTCCTGTACGCCGGTTCGGAATGAACGAATCGAGGATATTTTTCAGGAAGTTCAGGATACTGTCGTCTCGTTGCGTAGGAGTAAGCCGGACGATAGCCTCCAGAAAAGTGCCCAGGGCAAACAACAGCCCTACCCAGTTGGCTTTGATAAATCCCCATACGTTTGCGCCCTCCTGATCAGGAACAGGCTCATTGGTATCAGGAATGTCTGCCGTGTCGGCCTGAGCGATTTCGGCTACTTGCGCGACCTGAGCGTATTGCACAGGCACAACAGACGTCTCCACCTGGGCGCGCTGGCCACGCACAAGATCGTGCTGAGCAATGCCGAATTTTACGCCGAGTGCAACCACCAGGGCAAACAAGGCAAACAGTTTGGGAATGCGGTAATTTTTCATTGCGAATCAATGGTTATATCAAGGCCAAAGGCCCGGATGAGTTACTTTTTCTTGCCGCCTTTTTTGGCAGGTTTTTCCTCCTGGTCGGCGGCTGCTTTATTGGCGGCCTCCTGGTCGGCTTTCGCCTTGTCAGCGGCTTCCTGTTCGGCTTTTGCCTTGTCAGCGGCTTCCTGTTCGGCTTTCGCCTTGTCAGCGGCTTCCTGTTCGGCTTTCGCCTTATCGGCGGCTTCCTGTTCGGCTTTTGCCTTGTCAGCGGCTTCCTGCATCGGGCTTTGATACTGCGATGCACGGGTCACAACTTCGACCTTACCCTGCACGAATTTGGCGTGGGTTTCCGCTTCGCCCATTTTCAGGAAAGGCATATCATTGACGACAAAAATCTTGTCGGCGTCGGGGTAGCAATCAAAAACTGATTTCCAGTTCATCATAAGTGTAAAAGTTTGGGAAGTATGCTGCCGACAATGCCGGCTACGAATCCGATCACAGCACCCCAGACACGTATCTTGATTTGCTGCTCCAGGAGTTTCATTTCCAGTTGAGCGACCTTATCTGCAAGCGCTTTTTGCGACGACACCTCTTGTTCCAGACGGTCTACTTTCTCATTCAAGAGTAGCAGTAGTTCACGCTCTGTCAGGTTATTCAGTTTGTTTGCCGCCATATCAATAAGTACCTCAGATAAGATCGCTCAATCTGTTTAGTTGATGGTATTGGTCGCCGTGTGGATGAACTTGCCGTTCGCCATCACGAAGGACGCAACCTTGGTTTTGTTGATCGTACCGGCCAGGCCTGCGCTGGTAGCGTAAGTGCTGCCAAACGTTACGTCGTAGGCCGTGCCGCCACAAGGGACTTCCACGAAAAGCAGCGCGCCGTCTTTCACCCCCGAATCAGGGGTAATATTGATGGTGGTGGCGCCCGTCAGGTTAGAACCCAATTTGGCGTAGGTCACCTGGTCGCCAACGGAAAGGGCAATCGTGGTGGCCGTGGTGACGGCTTGCATATCGGCATCGCCGAAAGGATATTTTACACCGGACATATGTTCGATTTGAGTGTTGAAAGAATCAGATTCGCCCTGCCATTCCGGGCTATCGTTACTAACCATCTACCAGCAGGCCCACGCCAGCGTTGTCGTTACGGCGACGGCGGCCACCGTTGCGGATGAGGAAGGAAACGATGTCGCCCTGGTATTCAGCGCGGTTCAGGTTTTCGAAGATGTCCACTGTGCCCGTGGCTTTTTCCACGCTGCCTTTGGCGAATGCTACCGATGCCTCGTTGTCGTCCGTCGCGTTGGCAGCGTCGGGTGCCTTCACAGTGCCACCGCTGGCCACGCGAATGGTCAGGTTGCGCTGGATGAATTTGAAGCCGTGCAGAGCCGGGATATCGCCGTCCTTGATATTCACGATGTTCTGAAAGTAGTTTTTCAGGTTCGTATCGCTCAGCAGGTCGTTGTAGTGCGAAGCGCACAGCACGAAGTAGCGGTCTTTCATCGGAACGTTGGCCGCATCGAAAGCAGCCTTCATGGCAATGATGTCGGCTTCAGTGGCGCGTTTGCGGGTACCCGTTGCGCCGGCTGCGCCGGCAGGGCGGGTGGTGGCGCTGGAGGTGGCTACACGGAAAGCCGTGGTGTTGGGGATGGAGAGCGCCCATCGGTACAGCATCCAGGTGCCCACGTCGTCCAGGAGGCTGCCCAACTGTTCATCGATCACGGACTGCATTTTGTCGTACGACAATTCTGCCTTGTCAATGTCGGTGATCAGTACCGGCTGTTTCGAGAAACGGTCGAGTGCATAAGTGATGTCGGTATCGCCACGCTGTACCACGGTAAGCGGGTAGGTGCTGTTGTTGACGATGGTCGGGGTGGGGCCTGCGCTTTGAGGGATGTGTACCACGCTACCGCCATACACCATGTCATCCGCATCGGTAGCGAAAGCCATGAACCGGTTATCCAGTTGGAGGCGCTCGATAATTTCGCGCTTCCACATTTCGACATTAACTGCCATTGGTATAAAGAGTTGATTTGTAAACGATGGATGTTGTATAGGTCAGACCTGGCCAGATCGGCGTTTAGTCTTTCGCGTCGACTTTGTAATCCTTGCCAAATTCGGCTTTGTACAGCATGTTGAAAGTGTCGAAGTCGTTGTCCTTCAGTTTCTGAAGGCCGGCCGGATCACCCTTGCGCATCTCGCTGAAGGTTTTGCCGTTGTACGTGAAGTCGCCCGAACCGTTGCCGTTTTTCCCTGCCGGGAAATCAGACAGTTTCACCACTTTGGGCAAGCCCTCCAGGGCGGCTTTGGCGCTGTCGAAGTCGGCATTGAACAGGTTCACATACACCTGGCGCTGCGCCTGCGTGATACGATTTTCAGCCACGGCAGCATCCACCAGGGTTTTGATGTCGTTGTCGCGCTGCGCCTTTTGAGCGTCCTCGATCTCCTTGAGTTTAGCCTTCAGGGCAGTGTTTTCGGAAGACAGAGCGACAAGTGCCGTGATTTTCGTTTGTACGTCGGAAAGGGTAATGTTGCCGGTGAGGCCCAAAAGGCCACCGATGATTTTCAGTTCTTCCATGTTGTGAATGGTAGGTGTGGATGTGTTGCCGGCCGTCAGCGATACCAGGGCCGTTTTGTCTCCCAGGTCAATCACCTGGTCGTTGTCGTCGTAGAGTGCGATAGCGCCATCATTCGAAGCCACGTCGCAAATGCTTGCTTCGCGGATTTTGCTGGCTGCCAATGTCGCCAGCGTTTGGCCGGCTACCATAGAGGACGGATCCCATTTGCGAGGTTTCAGACCGGCACTGGCTTCGAAAATATGACCGGCTTCAACCTTGCGAGCGATGTCGGCCGCAAAGGGATCATCCATATCAAATTCAGGATCAGCCAGGAGTTTGCCGCCTTCTTTGCGCAAGTTGACCCAGTGCCCGATTGGCAGGATTTGATTCTTATCCGTGCCATTGGCCCGTACATGGTTCCACAGCATAACGAGTTTGCCGGAAACCGGAAGTTCTATACCTTCGGTAAGAACCCGAAAGCCATAAGAGTTAACGTCGTTTGTGCTGAGAATGAATGTAGGCATTGCTTTCGCTATTGATGCCACAAACATATTAGCACAAGAAGCCCACAACCAAATAAGCAGGCGAAGGCCGCCGCAACCCTTGCGAACACTGCCACATCATACTATATATGGTGTATTTCGCCAATACTTTTGCCCAAAATGACCGTATGACGATTGATCAAAAAAAGGAGTTTGCCAAACTCCTGTATGTCCGCGAACGCCTCACGCAAAAGGAGGTAGCCACACGCGCCGAGGTATCCGAACAGACGATGGTGAAATGGGTGAGGGAATATGGATGGGAAAAACTGCGCCGGTCGCTGCTCGTTACCAAACAGGAACAAATCGCACGGCTGTACGATCAGATTGAATCGCTGAATACCGAGATTGGCGACGGATACGCCGATTCCAAACAGGCCGACGTAATCACCAAACTCACCGCCGCCATCCGGAACATGGAAACCGAAGTAAATATCGGTGAGCGCGTCGAAGTGTGTATGGAACTCTGCGACTACACGCGCCAGGTAGCGCCCGAAAAAGCGAGCGAACTGGTAACACTCTGCGATTCGTTTATTAAATCGATGCTGAAACGATGAGCGCCGGAACCGACAAACAATTCCTACAACGCTGGGACGAATACCGCAAAAGCGTAGAGCGCGACATACCTGTCCCGTTCGACGAGACGGAAGCGCAGCAAAAAGCCCGCAAGGCACGGCTACTCAGCAACTTCGAGGAATTCTGCAAGTATTATTTCCCAACGTACTGTTCGGCGCCGTTCGCGCCGTTTCACCTGAAGTTTGCGCGCAAGGTGGCGAAGGCCGACAAAATATACATGGTTCGAGCCTGGGCGCGGGAACACGCCAAGTCGGTTGTATCCGGACTGTTTATCCCCATCTTCGAAATGCTGAACGGCCGGCTGTTCAACATGCTCCTGGTTTCGCACTCGTACGACAACGCCTGTGAACTGCTCATGCCGCTCATGATCCAGTTGGAAAGCAACCCCAGGCTGATACATGATTTCGGAAGTCAAAAGTCCTGGCGCGGTTGGGAAATCGGCCGTTTCATCACCGCAGGTGGCCAGTCCTTTCGGGCGCTCGGCAGCGGCCAAAGCCCGCGCGGTTCGCGCAATGAAGAAAAGCGCCCGGACTTCATACTCATCGACGACATCGATACCGACGAGGAAGCCCGCAACCCGACCCGCTTGAAAAAGAAATGGGACTGGATAGAGCAGGCGCTTTGGCCCACCATGTCGATCTCGGGCCGTAAGCGCTTTATCATCGTCGGCAATATCATCGCTAAGGATAGTATTGTCGTTCGTGCCTCGAAAAAGGCCGACGACTTTGAGCAGATCAACATTCTGGACAAGAATGGCCAGCCATCCTGGAAGGAGCGCTACAGCCTTACCGACGTCAACTACATGCTGTCGAAAATCTCCTATGCTTCCGGGCAAAAGGAGTATTTTAATAACCCGATCAACGAGGGTACAGTTTTCACCGACATTCGCTGGGGGAAAGTGCCCGACCTGAGAAAATTCACCTTTGTGGTGGATTACTGCGACTCGTCGTACAAGGATAGCCGAAAAAACGATTTTAAGGCCGTGACGCTGGTTGGCGAGTATCAGGGCAATTACTATATAATACGTGTACGCCTGGAACAGACCATCCTGACCAAAATGCTGGAATGGTTCTACGACCTGCGCGACTTCGTGCGCGACCGCACCCAGATGTACAACTACGTGGAGTGCAACGGCTTCCAGGATGCATGGTACACCGACGTGTTTATGCCGGCGCTGCGCACGATGGAAAAGGCAAAGGGTACGATGGCCATCAGCCCGGACGACCGCGACAAACCCGACAAGTTCAGCCGCATCGAGGGCAACCTCGAACCGCTCAACCGGCGCGGCTCGCTCATCTTCAACGAGGACGAAAAAGACGACCCGCACATGCAACGCCTCGAAGAACAGTTTCGGGCCATAGAGCCGGGACTGCCTGCACACGACGACGGGCCTGATGCAGTAGAGGGGGCCGTCTGGATTATCAATAACAAACTGCGCCGCCTGGAGCCTATGACTGTAGGAAAAGACCGGCGCACCAAAAACAAGTTCTGATATGCCGTTTATTCTGAAATCCGACCTGTACACCAAAATACTGGAGGACGAACTGAACGAGATCACACGCGCCGACGACACCCTGATAACACAGGCAGCCGACTCGGCCGTGGCCGAGATGCGCGGATACCTGTTCGACACGTTCGACGTGGATACCATCTTCAGCCAGACCGGCGAAAACCGGCATGCACTGCTTGTCGATTTCGGGGCCGACATCACACTGTACATCCTGGTGAGCCGATTGCAGGCAGGCCAAAGTATAGACGACCGGCGCGAACGATACGAGCGCGCCAAGACCTGGCTACGTCAAGCCAGCAAGACAGAATTTTACAACGACCTGCCACGCCGGATCGAAACCAAACAGACGCACATTTCCTACGGAAGTCTGCCAAAACGGAATAACAGGTTTTAACCCGATAGCCACAACCAATTTTTAACGCGATTTAAACGCTCCTGCGGCGTTTTTACCCACTCAAGTAGTACAAGTATGGCGTTCAACATAAAAAGTTTCTCTACGGGCCTAAAAAACAACTTTTTGTCTTTGGCGTCCGGCATGGGTTTTCGGCCACAGAATACCGTTATCAACCATGTAACGGTAAGGCCCGTAAACCGGCAAAGCCAGGACATACAGAAATGGCGCTCAGCGCTGAAGACCGCCGAACAGGAAAGCCAGCAGCGGCAAGCCATATACGACCTATACAGCGACATCCTGCTGGATGGCCGACTCAAGGCGCTGATTAATCAGCGGATCACCAGGATCACCAACACGCCGCTGATCTTTCACAACAAAGGGAAGCGCATAGACCTGGTGACCGACCTGACGAAATACAGTTTCTTTCGGGACTTCCTGACCGAAACCCTGCAAGCCCGATTCTGGGGCCACAGCCTTCAGGAACTGTACTGGCCTGCGCCAGGGGAAAAGAAAGGAGTGACCAACCTGATACCGCGCAAGCACGTGAAGCCGAAATTCGGAATCGTCACCCGGCAGCAGTTCGACATGACGGGTCTGCCATACCGCGAAGCGCCTTACAACGAGTATTGCATCGAGGTGGGCAAACCCGACGACCTCGGGCTGATCCTGGAAGCCTGCCCCTATGTAATTTTTAAGCGTGGCGGCTTTGGCGACTGGGCCGAATTCGCAGAGGTGTTCGGCATGCCTTTCCGCTGGGCCACCTACAACAACGAGCAAAGCCGCCAGATTCTGGAAACAGCGCTGAGCCAGGCAGGCGCAGCCGGCTACGTGGTGGCGCCAGAAGATGCCAAACTCGAATTCCACAACCCTACGGCCGGTGGCCAGTCCAACGACATATTCCGCTTCCTCATCGAAGCCTGCAATCAGGAGATCAGCGTAACGATCCTGGGCAACACCATGACCACCACGGAGGCAAAGCACAGCGGGTACGCACAGAGCGAAACCCAGTGGAAGACCCAGGACGAAATCCACAAGGACGACCGGGCCTTTGTTTTAACGGTGCTGAATGAGCGTTTAAATGACTATTTGTTGTCGCTCGGCTACCCGGTGCGAAAAGGCGAATGGTGTTTCGAAGATGGCGACGGTCTGAGCCTGAAGGAGCGCCTCGACATCGATATTCAGATAGCCGGGCAGGGTGTACCCATTGCGATGGATTACTGGTACGACAAGTACATGATCCCGAAACCGAAACCAGGTGAAGTGACTCAAATCGAACAAGTGGAGGAAGACGACCCGGAAGACCCGGAAGAGGGCGATCAGCCAGGACAGGCCACGGACAAAAAGAAGCCCGCCAGGCCGGGAAAGCCCTGAGCCGTAGCGCGCAGCGCGGGGTTGATTTACTTGCGCTCTACGGCCTCGATGACGAGCACCCGCCATCCTGCACTTGTGCGGGTTGTTCGGACGTGGCTATGGTCACCCTGGCCGATGGATTCGATATTCGTTTCCGGCGCATTGCGCAGGCAGTGGAACAGTTGTTTCTGGATGGTGTGTTCGCACAGTCTATCCTGCCCAACCGCATCGACCGGGCCATATGGCAGGAGCATTACAGCCGCCTGCTCAACCATGCCGAAGCGGGCTGGGGCAAACGCTTCAGCGAAGCCGCCGACCTGCAAGAATGGGAACGCTTTCAGCGCATAGAGCAAAACCTGCGCGAATTCGCAGCCCTGAAACAACACCGCATCATCGAGGAGTTGCGCCAGTTAAAAATCAAGTACCCCAACAGGGCCGACTGGGAGCCAGCCGCCCGAAAACTGCTTACCCGGCACAACGTGCGCTACCTGAAGGCCGAACTACAGGCCACTACGGCCGCCGCGCAGGCTGCCGAATCGTGGGCAGTATTCGAATCGCGGGCATACCTGTACCCCAACCTGCGCTATGAAACAGCCGGCGACGAACGGGTGCGGGAAAGCCACCGGGTGCTCGATGGAACGGTGAGACCGATAAACGATCCGTTCTGGGATGTGTACTACCCTCCAAACGGATGGGGCTGCCGGTGCAAGGTGGTGCAGACCGATGATGATGCCACCACTACCGGCGAAGGGGTCGACTTCGAACCGGCAAAAGGCTTCCGTAACAATGTAGGCAAAACCGGCAAACTGTTTGGCGAAGACCACCCTTACTATAATGTGTCGACGCTCGACCGGGAAGCCATACAGAACCAGGCGCGTGAATTCCATGCAGAGGTGACACGCGACCAGGTGCGCGACTGGGCCGTTACCGACCTGGTGCCGTCGTTCAGCAAACAACTGCCCGAACTGCCACAACCCGCCACCATCACCACCGCCGAGGTAGACGCCATCACGGCAGGTAAACACGTGGACGCATCGAGCCGCAACGAACTGCTGTACGTTCTGTCCAGGATCACCGGCCAAGACCTGGCATTTCAGGACAGCGCCGATGGCTGGTACCGATACCTGCTGCGAGCCTTTGAGCAGGCGTATTACTTCCACTTCCGCGAAGTGCAGGCCGATGGCGCCACACGCATAGGGCTGGCAGCCATCAGCGACAAACTCGAAACCCGAGGGCCATAAACCAACCACACCATGAGTGCAAGCGATTTTTTCAAAAACCTGAAAGCAGGATTGCCCCGACTGCAAGACCGCATCCTGAACGACGTGATCGCCGTGGAGGCAGAAAACTTCCACGCGAAAAACTTCCGTGATGAAGGCTTTACCGACGTGGCCCTGCAAAAGTGGCCAGCCCGAAAGAAAGCCGACAAGAACCCGGCGCGTCGGGCGCTCCTGGTGCAAACCGGCACCCTCAAAGGCCATGCGCTGAAAGGCCGGGTGCAGGGCAATTCCGTGGTATTCAGTTTCCCGCTGGAATACATGCGCGTACACAACGAAGGAGGCCGAGCCGGGCGCGGCGCGGGTTTCGATATGCCCAAACGCCAATTCGTAGGCGCAAGCGAATACCTGAAAAAGCGCATCGAGGACAAAGCCCGCCGCCTGATGGATCAGTTTTTAAACAGTCTTTAATGACCCATGAAAGAGATTTTCACAGCCTTTCAGGCAGCCATAGCGGCCAGCGTAGCGGCCATCAAGTTTACAGACTTCGACCTGGGCCAACTCGACGTGCCTAATCCGCCCGTATCATTCCCCTGTGCGCTGCTGGCATTCACGGGATCGACCACGACTGTACTGGGCGCAGAAAACGACGAGGAAACGCTGGTGGTGGAAGTGGCCATTGCGTTCCGGCTGCGCGAACGTACGCACAGCGTGGCCACGCAGACATACAGGGATGAAGCGCTCACACACATGGATACCGTGGAAGCCGTACGGCAGGCGCTAAGCGGCCTCACTGGCACAACCTTTTCGGCGCTGAAGTTCCAGGGTTTTTCGCTCGACCGCAGGGCCGACCTGCGTGTATACCGCCAGCGGTACGAAACCTCGTACTATCCGGAACCAGCCAGCGCAGGTGATCCGCAGTATGTGCCCTGGCCGAATCCTACCGGGCCGGACTTGTGTGTACATCCGGATATTGAGCCGTGAAACATTTTGTTTTTCCATAAAACAGAAGCGCCCGGAGGAATTTACCTCCGGGCGCTTTCTAATTTTACTGCACTGCGCGGCTGCCCTTGCTTTCGTAGGGCTGCCTTTGTAGCGCCGCCTGCATCTGCCCTTCGTCGGGCAGCATTTCGATGGTGGCATCTATTTCGGCGGCAATGGCGTCCAGTATGGCCGGGCCGTTGTTGGGGTTGGCTACTGCTGCGCTCAGCACCAGCAGGCGGTTGCGCAGGCGAAGATACCAGTCGTCGGCATGGGCCTCGGTGACCAGGTGTACAGTTCCGGTATTGGTGGCGGCGCTTATCATTTCTGCTCACCTCCTTTCCCGCCTATGAAAGGCAGTTGAAGTTGTACGGCCGGAATGCTCAGATCGGGCATAAGTTTTTGCACCAGGGCAGTGCGCACGGTTTTGTCATCCACCAGCGCCACCAGGCTGAGCAACTCCACCAGCCTGTCCTTGCTCAACCGGTTGTGATTGCGGCGGGTAGCCCGCGGTAGTTCTACCTTTGGAGCAGTGACGGCCAGTACCACCTGTTCGGCCCAGTCCCGGAACATCTTGGCCCGTTCGGACTTGATGAAGAAGCCAAGACGGATAACACCGGCCTTTGTCCACATGGTTGTGCGCCGGTTTTGGCTGCCGTCGAAAATTTCGACGGCAGGTATGTAATGTACACCTTCCTGAAACTCGCCATTTGTTTTGTGGCTTCGGATAGTGTTTTCAGCAACGCCATATCCTTTTGCAACGTCGGAAGTTGGCATTAGATAATCGGCACTGCCATGTTCAATAACGGTCACTGAAATCCCATCAGCAACGGTAAGCAAGACGGGATTGCCGTCAATTTTCTGAACCTTTTGCATTTGCACGTTAAAAGGTTGTGGGCATAAAAAAGCCCTGCCAGGACGTTGCAAACTCACCGAACCGCAGAGCAGTAAGGAGGTCAAGGAGCCTCACGGCTTCCTTCGTCTGACAGGGTTATTTTACCCCTTATTAAGAAACTTGTTGTTTGAAAATGCTCGGCTAAAAGACACTTTCGGTGAGTTTGCAATGCAAATGTAAAACACTTTTAGTTAAAGTTCAAAACAAATGCACATTTGGTTTTGCGGGGTTTGTAGGTTGGACGACAATAAAACGGCTTCCTACCTTATGAAAAGCATCCTTTGCAGAACCATCGCGTCACTTTGTATTTTGATAATGTTGCAGTGCAGCACCAAAACCGAAAAGCCCGCTTTGCCTGTTTTGAACTGTTCGGCTACCATAAAGCCGCTCGTATTTGAAGGAAACAACTATTATTATCTGGTAACAGGTTTCGATTCAAAACAAAGCGATTGCTATAAAGCCATACGCAGATATATCACGGAAGTCTCGCCAAACCTCACCGCACCGTACACCATGCACTTCCTGGATAATTTACCAGACTTCAAACCTGTAGCGGGGAAAATGTACGGAAACGAGGCAATTCGAAAGAAGGTGATTGCTCAGTACATGTACTTCAAAGGAAGTAAGGAAGATGTGATGTTTGATCCCGTTGGAGAAGGGATTTATGTAGAACCAGGGAACTGACTTTTAAAACAGACTCAACTGCGCGCCATCCTCTTCACCCCCACCATGATCGTTTCCGTGGCTTTCAGCAACTCGCTGATTCCACTCTTTCGCCTCTTTCAGCATGCGGCTCAAGTCCTCGGCATATTCAGCCATACCGGCTTTGCGGGCTTCCGACATGTTGTTGTATTTGGCGCTGTGTATGCCAGGAGGGGAAGATCGTACGGCCATGTTTCCAAATTTGATGTGGATACTCAAACCAAAGCCCCACAGTCCGCTCGGGGCTTTGTGGACGGTTACTTTACCGTAAAACTGCTTGCAGGTCTCCTGATGCACGATGACAGGATTCGTACACACGCCGTGTTGGTTGAAAATGTAGTCGCTCATACCAATTCGAGTTTGCTCTGAGTGCCGGCCACTGGCTTGCGTTCCCAGATGATGAATTTTTGATTGCCGCCAAACCGGCTGCGCGGGTAGGCCACAAAGTCGCGCACGTGTATTTTCACGTCGCACATGTAGGCTATCTGCTTGGCGTATTCGCCACGGGGTTTGCCGCCAGCCTCCCAGCACACTACAATGAACGATTTGCGCGGGTGCTCGTCTATGAGGCGTTTGAACTGCGTGGTCGTCAGGTTCAAGTAGTCGCGGCTATCGATCACCACTACTTGCGGCGCATTTTTGCCGCTCAGGCGTTCGAGCATTTCCTCGAATGTTTCCTGGTCGCCAAATATCACCTTGCCGGACACGTCCATCATGTTATTGCGGCGCAGCGCATCCTGGAGGGTTTTGCAGATGCCTTGTTCGAAGGAATTGTAGTACACCTTCGAGAAGCCCGCCATGTATTTGGCCAGTTGGATGCAGAACTCCGTTTTGCCGTTTCCAGGATTGCCCCAGATGATAACTTTCATATTGCGCTCTGGCTCGCCGAATGTATCGGCCCAAGGCCCCTGAAAGTCGTATGTGATAAACTTCCGGTCAAGGAAGTCCGATATTCCGATGGCTCTCATTGTTTAATTGATAGTTTTTTCATTATCGATGTTGATCAGCCCGCATTCTACAGGTGTCGACTTAAAGCCTTTTTCCTTCAGGTATGGCTGCGCCTCCAGCGCATCGAGGATAAGATTGTGCAGGCGTTCGCTGCCGAGTATGGCCATTGCCAACATCATTGTAACATCTTGCTGGCTGCCGTCGTACTCAACGTGGTGGCCTATTTCGTTCGTTTCGATATGGAGTTTAGCCATTAGTCTGCAATCTTTATTTCCTTACACGTCTTTTTCAGGTGATTGATCAACGCTGTCGAACTGTTCCAGTAGTTTCTATATGCTACGATGTGAACCTGTTTTTTAGCGTCTTTGGCCGCTTTAGGGCCATCCAGAAACCTGATTATTTTCAAAGTGTTAGGTTTATGCCGTACGCAAACAGCCTGGCCAAATTTCACACCGATCGGATTATCAGGATTACTGTACTCACCTTTCCATGATCCATCTATAAACCATAGAGTTACGAGCCGCCGCTTAGAAAGGGCATTTTGAAAACTTACCAGGTATCCGTCGCAATCCAATCGTACATAGCCCAAAGGACTATGATCCATGTCTTTTAGTTTGGAAATCCATTCAGGAGTGTTCTTTTTAGTCATGGTTAAAAGGCAATTCAGGGGTGTTTAAAAGAAATCGAAAACACATGGCAGCCGTCTGTGTAGCCTCCTTGTGCATTTGATAATAGCGGCCTTTTTCATATTGATATTGAAGCGCTGCCTGTATCAGTTCCCCAGATTCTTCAGCAACAATGGCAGCCTTATGAATCAAATCCTCCGGCCACTCCGGATGTTGTTTTACAGCGCTATCATATTCGACAGTTACGGCAACGATCCAGCGCTGAAAATCGATAGGAAGCGCGGCAAAGTGTTCCTCGCACATTTCTTTGGTGAGTTTCATTCCGAAGTTATTTTAAAAGTGAATTTTTGAAGCACATCCGGGACTCGAACCCAGTTCCTCCGGCTGTGAAGCCGGCGCATGCCTGTCTGCCAATGTGCTGAACCAGCCCGCAACTTATTCGGGGTTTGCCCCCGCCAACCGTCCCTCCTCGTTGCGGCGCATCATGTATGCCTTAGTATTTCTTATCAGAAATTTCTCCTTTGGCGATCATATCGACCACCTCTTGTTTTGCCTGTTCGTAGTTTGCTTTGTCCTTTTGTGTGAGCGGCCCATGTTTGGCCCGGATGTATGTGCCATTGCGGCGAGAATCCCAGACGCGCCCTACGGATGTCCGGATTTTCCGGACGTTTGATGGATAACTCATGACAACACCTCCTTTTGTTTTTGTTCGGCCTTCCATTTTCGCCATAGCGCCGCCAGCAGAAGCAATACGCCGCTGAGCCAGGTCAGTCGTTCAGGCCATTCTGCACCGGCCGTAGGAATGACGCCAGGCGCCGGAAGCGCCGACACCAGCCGCACGGTATCGTGTACCAATTCGCGGGTAATGATCTTCTGTCCAGGTAGATAAATCTGCGACGTGACGTAATAGTCCGTATCCCGGTCGAGGCCAGCCGGGCAGGGTACGGTATCACGTACGGTCACGGTGTAGCCGGCCAGTTCCACCGTATCGGTCTGCACGGTGGTGATGGTGCGGATCACCGTGTCGGGCCGGGTAGTGATCTCCGGAATCTGGATGTCTGGCATGTTGATTTTGGGCGAGCAGCCGCTCAGGGCATTGATAATCGAAATGCCGAGCACAAAGACCACTATGGCGATGCCGACGCCTGCAAGTGTTTGGAAGTGCTTTTTCATTGTTGTGTTGGTTGAAAGTTGAATTTGAAAAGTTCGTCGCCGTTGATGATGGTGGTGTCCCAGGCAAAGCCAAACGGGGTCTGCCATCGGGGGTCTTCTTTCAATAGGCTTATGAAGAGCAAGTGCTCTTCCCATCCCATGCCGACCAGGCATCCCTCGCTCCAGGAGCCTACGCGGGTAGATTTACGGCCGGGCGTTCCATGCTGATTGATACCGAAAAGGCCGGATTCGATTTTATCGCCAGTACGGATACCGTCGCGGTTTTTGTCGCGGTGTACCAGCACTGGTTCTATCTGCATAAGTGCTGGGTGATTGGGATCACCTTTATGATAGCCCAATTTCCATGTGGACAAATATTGTCCAAAAGCGATGCGGGCAACACCGCCACGCCGTGCAGCGCCAGCCGAAAAAGTGGCTTTTGCGCCTGGTTCAGTGGTGGCGCGTACATTCAGGTATATTTCCCATGCCGTGCCAGTATGGTGGATCAGCAAACGACGGTCGTTAAACTGGTCGAGCGGATCACCGTTTGGAGTGCCGTCAGAATTGACGCCTTCCACGTACACGATATTCCAGCAGCCGGGATCACTCGTCACCCGGTATCCTTTAGAAATCATGTAGGCAATGATTTTATCAGCATTCATGTGCTTCAGGTTGTAGCGTTTTAAGTTCTTTCGTAGCCGGTATTTCCAGGTATTCCCGGAATGTGCGCTCCGAAATGTGGTACGTAGGTTTGATGTGGTGCCGATATATCCAGGCGTCAGGGAGGCCCGGACGCTTGTACTCCTGATACGTCACCTGCACTGCGATGACGCGGTTCAGGAAGTTCGTTCGGCGTGAAATCGTGCGTTTATCAGACATTCAGTTTCAGCGTTGGATGGCGGCGAGTCGCCTGATAGAGTTTATCGAAAAACTCCGTTTTGATGATTTGCCAGTATGGATCACACCAGTCGTCTGGCATCCATCTGAGTATCCGCATCAGCGAGATCACTACGCTGAGGCGCTTCCATTGCTGCTTTCTTGTTTTCGGAAACTGGAATTTTCCGACCTCATCCTGGTACCATTCGTACAGTACGGCGGACTCCAGTGGAAATCCCTCAAATGAATCGTTCGTTATCTCCAGCATTACCTGGCCCAGGAATTGCCACTCCTCCCGGGTGATCGTCATCTTTACCATCAGTTCCAGCGGGCTTTCGCGTTGTCGGCATCGATGGCGTCCCTGCTCTTCGCCTCCATGATCGCCAGTTTGGCCACCAGTTTTTTCAGTTCGGATTCTGTCAGCAGGTACAGGCGTTTACCTGCTATCCGCTTGTTTTCCAGGAAGGTATTGGCTTTGTCCCAGGAGCCACCGGCCACGTAGTAGCCGTTTTTCACCAGGTAGTCTATCACCCGAGAGCGAAGCCGACGCACAGCCAGCGATGCATTGTATTTGTTATCTACCTGGCTTTGCAGGCTGTCGCACACGGTTTGCAGTTGGGCTTCCGTCAGATCGTTGCTGCTGGTCACACCGGCGCCGTCGAGTATGGCGCGGCGCTCTTCTTCGGTCACACCAGCCTGTTTGATCAGGGTGTGGAATCGGCGGCGTAATGCTTTGATGTCGATCATGGCATTATACGTTTTGAGTGTGTTCGAGTGCCTGATCCAGCAGTTCCACCACGGTTTCGAGCGGCGGGAATTCCTGGTCTTCAGAAAAGAAGGCATCCACAGCCTGCAATGCTGCGATACATTTACCGGCATTGCGGATATATGCAGCCAGTAGCATGGCCTGTTCGCGGGTGAACGGGCTACTTGCCAGCCCGTAATCAATCCGGATGCAGGCTTGCCTATGGCCTGGCATTACCATTTCCACACACATGTACTGGCCACGGCGGATGTCTAATTCGGAGGTTTTATCGTCGATGTTCATTTTTCAGTTGAGTTTGAATTCGTCATCGAAACGGCGGTTCTTCAGATAGCGCTCCGGGTGCAGCGCCTCTTGTGGAGGGCTTTTCTGCTTGCGCCACTGGTGGTACCTCGGCGCCTGCATGATGGCACGTGCCTGATCGGCGCGGGTTAGTTTGTTCCATTGCTGTTCGGCTTGCAGTCGGCCTACTTTGTAGCCGTAAGTGTCCCAGAATACTGGAAAACTGACTTCCATCGGGATTTCCTCGACTTTTACGAACGAAAAGTTTTTGGCTGCGAATCCTGCGTTTTGCTCCTCTGGCGCCACAATACTGAGCATCCAAAGGATTTGTGCCGGATTCAGTCCAGGCGTCGTGAATTCCACCGTCTGCAAAAGCCCGTCAACATCGTACGCGGCGACCAGGCTGGCAGTATTGCCGTTTTTATTGATTGTGATTCTGTATTTCATTCCGATCTTCTTGTTTGAGGGCCAGCCAGGCCACTTTAGGCCCGGCTGGTTTATCCCATGAACAATGAGCCCGTCAGGCTACCTTTTTGAATGCCCAGGTGCTTTCCTGCGTGATTTCGACGCCGTTGGCTTTCAGCGCGTTTTGCACAGACAGGTTGGAAGGCAGGGCGAAAAACAGTTTTTCCACGTCCAGTTCGGTACTCGTCACCAGGAAGTCCGGCAGGGCCGCACTCAGGTTTTCCATTACGAACTTTTTCTGCTTGGGAGTGAGGTCGCCGAAGTTGATCTTCGGTTTCCCCTGGCGCTGTTCGGCTACCAGGGCGCCGAGGTCTTTCTGGCCGGTTTGTTCGATGTACACGATCAGGCGTTCTTTGATCTCCTTGATCCGTTTGTCCAGGTCGGCCTTTTGGGCCTCCAGTTCAGCGATCAGCGCGGCGTCCATGCGGGCCTGTTGGTCGGGTGATGGATCGGTAACGGCGCTGGCTTGTGCGGCTTGTTTCTTTGCCATTGGTACAGTTTTAAAAAGTGAATAATTGCTTTTTAATCCTGCTGCTGTTTCCTAATTACGGCTGAATCCGTAGTCTGATGGCGCGTTTAACTTATCGCCATTTTCCAACATCAAGTCGATGTCGTTATGAAAGTCTTTCAGGTATTGCGCTGCTTTTTGTTGGGCGCCATGTAGCGTATTGTCTACAGCAAGCGGCCAGGCGGTCAGAAATTCGTAGATCACATACTGACCTTCCCAATTGAATGCCCATACAAGCATGTATTTGTGATTGCCTTCGACGTTTATTACCTGGCAGTAAACTGGATCGCCATATCCTATGTCGATTCTCATGCCTCCTGCGCCTCCATCGCTTCCACGTCTTCGTCGACCTGCATCATGCCCATCGCTTGCTCCTCCATGCGGAGTTTTTCGCGCTGTACGAGCCTGACCAGCGGTCGCAGGTCGTTGAGCACCTTGACAGATCGGCCGGAAATAACCGTTGTTACAGGGCCGCTATCCTCGAATATCTGCGCCTGTAGTTGTTTGTCCGACACGCCGTTGGCGTCACAGATTTTCATTGCTTCGTGCTTTGTAACGCCTTGCAGGCCGATGTAGCGCCGGCCGAAACGGCTGTCGATTTCGTCGAAGCCGTTGGAGGCGTTTTTCACGCCGCGCTTGATCTTCTTTTGCAGGTTTTCGGTGCCCATGATGACGCAGCCCATACGGCCCTCCACGGCGTTGTACAGCGTGATGAAAAACTTCAGCGCCTGGTCGGTCAGTTTGTCGGCTTCATCCACGATCAGCAGCGGGCGGCTGTCGAGGCGCAGCACAAAGAATTCGATGATGCTGTCGGCCAGGATATTGGCTGTGCCAGACATCCGGCTCATGTCCAGGCCCAGGGCCGTACCAAGGCCGCGTATGAACTGCACTTTGTTGGTGTCCGCATGATTGACGGCGAAGTAGAATACGTTTTCCGTCTTGTTCACTTTGGCGTACTCGATGGCGTTGGCGGTTTTGCCGCTACCGGCATTGTACGAAATGGCCATGAACATGGAGCGCTCTTTGGCGTCTTCCATCACGTGTACCACGGTGCGGGTGTTCATGGTTTCCACGATCTGCCAGGCGTCGGGCTTGACGCCCAAGGCCTTGGCTACCCTGATCCAGTGTTCGTCTTTCAGGATGAGTCGTTTCCACTGCGCAGTATTGCGCATAAAGGAAATGTAAGCCTGATTCAGTTGGCACTTATTCGCCACTTTGGCGGCACTTCCGAGCGATTCAATTTCCCGCTCGATGGCAACGCGGATGGCGTTTTTCTGGCTGTTTGTCATAGGTGAAATGATTATGCAGGTGAGTGTTACAGTTCACAGTTTTGGTAGTCGCCCTCGTCGAGTGGGCGGTGGAGCGCCGCCGTCACCTCTTCGTCGTCCATGCGGGCCACGTGCAGCATGGTGTGTACCATGGTTTCGAAGGCGCTGGCCACATACGGGTCGAGGTCTTTCTGATTGGAAAACTCCTCTGCCTTTTCGTACGATTGGCACATGGCCAGCAGGAGATCGTATTCGTACAGGTCGAGCGTGAAAAGTGAACTTGGTACCGCACTGCCATTACGCGGACGGGTTTTCAGGCCGTCGATCACTTCTGATACGATCTCGTTGCGCATTTGCAGGTCTACCTGGAAGGGAGCGCCGATGATCGTGCTGCCGTCTGGCAGCATGCGCACGGCATTGTAGTCGTATCCGGAAAACCATTTGCGGCCTGTGATGGCTTTCAGTTTGGAGCAAGCAGAATTTTCTGCCATTTTGGTGATGCCCGCAAAGAGCATCTGTTGGTTCATTCGAATGCGCAAGGCCCACAGGCTTGCAGTTTTATCTTTATTCATGATAAAGGCGTTAAATGTGAAGGAAACGGGGGGATTATCTCTGCTGATTATTGAATGCTGAGTGTGCCTTACAATTCCATCATGATGGCCCTGATCCGGGCCTTTTTCGCTTCGTTGTAAATCACGTTGAGCAGTCGCTCAAAAACCTCTCTCATGCGGTTTGGGCACATGAATTTGTAGTGAGGCAATCCTCTTGCCCCTTCCTGCAAGTAGAAACTTGCAATGTCCTCGGGGCTGTGATACAATTCGTCCATGTCGGTGTTATTTACAGTTGGTGAATACGGTACTGAGCGAGTGCTGGTGTATCAGGCTGATGCCTGTTGAAGCGTCCACCTCTACCCACACACCGGGCGCTACGTCGGCACGAAATACCATCTCCGACACCTGGCCGATAGCGGCATCCGTTACGGTGGTCACAGGCTCGCCGTCGCAGTCGAAAACGGTCACTTTCAGCAGCCCTGAAAAAGGCTTCAGTACGATTTCGGCCAGGTCAGGGTAGCAGGCGATGATGCTGCATTTGCCGATGGATACATTTACGGCCGTGTCGGAAGGCGTAACCCGAGGCAGCAGACGAATCTGCACGTCCTGGGCATTGAGGGAGAGCGCTACACACAGCGCGATGAAAA
Source organism: Saprospiraceae bacterium (assembly GCA_016787415.1). Taxonomy (GTDB): domain Bacteria; phylum Bacteroidota; class Bacteroidia; order Chitinophagales; family Saprospiraceae; genus M3007. The sequence goes on from JAEUUT010000032.1 coordinate 69,499, forward strand.
GAGTAATTGCTTTTGCCATGATGAAAAAATGTTTGATTATTGATTTGCAGGGCCGGCGCTATTGAAAGTCGCTACTCGGGGGCTATGAATCCCCGACACCACCTGGCGGCCCTTACCACACTGCACTTCACCTGTCAAGTTCTTAGTACATCTTCCGGATGTCGTCGACGGTAAATACGATGTCGCTTCCGTCGTCCTCTGCGTCTGTTTTTTGTGGCTTTTTGGGGCGGTTTTGTGCTCGTTCATACAGCCAGGCTGTTTCGGCTTTTTCCCTTTCCTCCTTGCTCGATCCGATGCCCAGCAACACACGATCTTCTACGCCGGCCAGTTCTGCATATTCGGCCATGTCGGCCTCGTTTTGCTGTCTGATGTCGGCCAGGCGCTTGCGGGCTTTGCCCATTGCGGCCGCGTCTTTGTCGGGGCCATGCCAGGCCACTGCTTTCTGTTCGTGGGCTTCACACAGAAACTGCTCGTCGTCGGGCCGGGCAGCGGCCGTGAACAGTTGCACCCGATCCAGGTCTTCCAGGTCGTAGTACATCACCACCTCTTTGTGTTTCCGGATGATGCGCCAGTTTTCGGCCGACACCACATAGGTGTATTTTACCTTTTGTATCTCCGTCACGATCATGCCCATGTTGCGCACCTGGATACGCTTCGAGAACCCGAACAGGTGCAGCATTTCATACGACTCAGCCTTGTAGGCATGCGGTTTTTCGCTGCTCTGGTGCAGTTCGGCAGGGCTTTCCTTTACCGTGCGTTTGGTGCTTTGCTCGCTATACGAAGTGTTGTTGTAGGCTTCAAAAGCCCGTTCGGCTTCGCGGATGGCCTGTTCCATGTTCCAGCCCTCCGCTCGGGCGCGCTGGCGCATTTCGGTCAGCACCTCATCGCTACGGTGTGCGTAGTCGCGGCGGCTTTGCAGGCCCTGCCCGTAGTATTTGTCGCTTTGCTGCATCCCGGCCATTTGCACCATATCGATGGCGCGTTCCATCCGGGCTTTACCCTGCATTTTGTACGTCACTTCCATACGGGTGCCGGTTCGCGTCAGTTTGGCCGTCAGTTCAGCCCATTCAGGCGTGTTGTAGCCCGGAAAGCGGTCTGATACAATCGTGTGCGGCAAGTATCCGCAGGCTGTAGCGGCCTTGGCCAGTGCATCCTGGTACAGCCAGCGGTTTTCGGAGGTGCCGTAGGAGCGGCCTACCATCATTCCGCTATGCACATCGTACACCATCACCACCACCAGGTGCTGCCATGCGTTTCCGTCCTGGGTGAACTCGATGAAGTTGACCCGTGTGCCGTCCATCATCCAGCAGTCGCCAGCATACACAGCCCCGGCAATTGGTACATATCCGTTGTAGTTCATCGCCAGGCGGCCGTTGGCGCCGTAGCGGCGTGGCGTCAGGTTCTTTGTTTCGGTCGTCGCTAAGTAGTGTTCGAGCCAGGAGATAGACGGCACACGCTTGTCGTTCAGCGCACACAGTTTCTGAATGCGGCGGCTGATGTACACGGCCGTGGTATTGAATCCGGCGCTACGCATTACCATCATCCAGGCGATCACTTCCGGGTCGTCGTATTTGCGGGCATTGGCATTTCCTTCGCGTGGAAGCGTCACCACTTCCGTGGCCGTTTCCCCACCCAGCAGCCGCAACACCTTCTCTTTGAGCCGGCGCACGTTGCTGGGCAGGTACGGCAGTCCAAACCGGTCTACACACAGCGAAAAATCACTGAACACCTCCATTCTACGCACATCTACACCATTCTCCACGATATACTTATGCACTGCATTGAGGGCAGCCGCACACCGAGCCAGGGCATCGGTTTTGGCTGCGCTGTAGCCTGTGTATGCAGGGTAGTACCCTGTGTAATCAATCTTTACAGCCTGTTTAACCACCATTTCAAGAGCGTTTACACGCTTCTCCGTTTTGGCTTTTTCCCAGGCATTCAGCAGTTCGGCAGCGGCTGGCAGTTTGCTACGGTATTGTGCCGGTGCTTTGTCGGGTATCCTGTCCAGGTCGTAGTAAAACGAGCCGCCGAACTTCGCAAACCGCCAGGACGATTCTGTGTCCGGCATAATGTCCTGTTTGCGGCGGTTGGCCGGGACGGTTTTCACGTATCTTTTCCGGAAAGTTGTCCGGAGGGTTACTTCAGTCAGTCCGTCACAAACTGACACCAGCAGGCGTTCGGAAACCCAAACGACTTGCCGTCCATTCCGCTCGGCGCGTGTCATGATGTCAGACGGTAGAATATGCATGGTTAGCGGATGGCTTTGATGTCGTTTAAAAGGCGGTCAATTTGATCGTAGTAGTAATTGAGGTCTTCACATTCGGCATCTGTCAATCCGTGGCCACTTGCTTTGTAGTTGGAGTTGCAGCCAAAGAGGGTGCCGTTAGCCATCTTTTCAGCAGCACCCTCATCTATTGAAATTTTGAGAGCGTATTCATAAATCTGCTGTCTGTAGTGCAGGATTTCAATTTGCTTTTTCAGCCGTTGCTCTTCATTTGAGCAGTGTTGCAGGAAGTTCATAGGTCAAGCGATTTGAAGGTGAGCAGATTGGCGGTGTTCGATGATGGTTTCGGCGGAATTTGCAAGGCGGGCGGCTTCTTCGATTTTCGCGGTTTTCTCTTTCTCCAGTTGCTCCCAGAGCCGGGCGGCTTCCAGTACCAGGTCTTCGTCGGTCTGCTTTTCCGTCAGCACCAGCGTAACCCAGCGTTCGCTTACGCCACGGGCCTCTGCCAGCCGTTTCATAGCACCGTAGTGACTGCGCAATCCATTATAGATTTTCTTCGTGTTACTCATGTCTATTCGTTTTCTTTGCGGTATTGATTCCTGATTTGTTCGGGACAAATGTAGTGTGAGATATTCTTACACTCCAAATATTTTGTGAGAATATCTTCAATAAAAAATAAAAATACCACTTTTGAGGTATGAAAACAGCCAGGTTGGAAGAAATCAGGGAGGAATTAGGACTGAATAAGTCCGAGTTTGCCGACGTTATGGGTATAACACCGCACTATTACTACCATATATTGGCAGGAAAAGGCAAGGGAAACTTGCGAATAGAGCATTTGCAAGCCCTTTTGGTAAGGTACTCAGTAAACCCTGCATGGGTTATAGAGGGTATCGGAGAGCGGTTTCTTGACATCAAGGAAGGTACCAGTTCATTGATAGCCGGGCACATTATACCCGAGCCACCGTTTTCGTCTCAAATAGACCCTGACCTACTGGATTTTTTTGTAAACACGGTGATCATTGAGAGCAACCTACCGATAATTGGCTCCGATCTTTCGTATGCCGTTGCCGTTCGATATGGCAAATACTACATTGGCAAGTATCCTGATGCCACTCGGGAAAATCTGAATATACCTGCATTGACCGCTGCATTCTTAACACTTCTTCAAACGCTTCAGTCATTTGTGAATGCGACGTTTGAGTTGCAGGTCGGGGATAAAGTACAAGTACGTTTCGGCGAGCAGTATTACAATTTTGTTCGGTCGTCCCAACCTGATAAATAATGAATTCCTGGCATACGGATAACTCTACTTTTACATACATACGGTAGGTACTTTTATTAAACGGTTTGTTTCACAAAGGAACGGCATTTTCGCTTTCGTTCAAACAAAAAGTTTTAACCAAAAGTACACTTTATGTGGTCGTTTGAAATGACCACATCTATGACCACATTTTAACTATATTCCAAAAGTACATTTTTTGTGGTCGTTTGCCATTTTTGCCCGTTTTCATGTTTTCGGTCAAAATATGCGTTTTTTCCTCGTTTTTAGGCTATAAATTAAAAAAACCGGCTGCTTTTGGCCGGTTTTAGGATGTATCGTTCAATCGGAATTAAAATAGATTGCAGTTTTTTGAGGCGTTTATATTTATGTAATTGATTGATTTTCAGTTGTTTGAGCCATTTATATAAGTGTACATTTGGTTTTACGCCTCATAAACGGTCAATTTCCCTGGTTTTCAACCTCAAAAAAAGCAACGAGACTCAAAAAAGGCAAAAAAAAAACCCGGCGCTCGTTTGCGCCGGGTCGGTTTCCCGTATATAATCTCATGAAAAGTTTCGGAATCAGTGTACCAAAGTTCTCCGCTTTCTCTTACTGCACCGCCGTTTGCTTTCTTTGATGATACAAAAGTGCAGCACATCATTCCACTGCCAAAGAACAAAAAAAGAAATTTGTTGAGTGGTATAAACTCAAAAATAACAGGTGTTTTTATGCTAAAACTAAACAAAACGAACAATTTATCCATAAACCGGCTAGTTTTTTGACCCCATTTAGCGGGGTTTGTTGATTTTTTTATTTGTTTTTTATTCAAATTTTTCTTTATTTATCTGAATAAAAATTTTTGCGCCTGTCTTTTACCCGTAAAGTGAAGCCCCTCCTTCATTACCGTATGCATCCTGCTCGCAGGGTATCCTGCATTTAATAAAGTGCCGGATACCCGGATTCGTGTAATTTTCCGCCAAACAAATTTGAATTCAATGAAATTGCACTTGCTGTTTGGATTTCTTTTTTATGCCTTTGTGTCCAGCGCACAGGAAAAAATCAACCTTACATACTATCTGCCTGATATTTCATATAACCCCGCAGTACCAACTCCCGCACAGTATCTGGGCTACGAAATAGGCGAATGGCACCTGAGCCACGATTTGTTAGTCGGTTACATGCGCGAACTGGCCCGTACCAGCAATCGCATTCAATGGAAAGAATACGGCCGTTCGCACGAAAACCGACCGATGATATGCCTCACTATCTCCAGTCCGGAAAACCTTGGCCGGCTGGATGACATTCGTTCCACGCGGCAAAAACTTTCAGACCCGACACAAAGCGCCCGGCTGGATGTGAAAAACCTTCCCGCTGTCAACTACATGGGCTATTCTATCCATGGCAACGAAGCCAGCGGCTGCAATGCAGCTATGCTGGTGGCCTATTACCTGGCAGCAGGCCAATCATCAGAATTGGAGGAACTGCTCCAGCATACGGTTGTTCTACTCGACCCCTGCTTCAACCCGGATGGCATGCAGCGTTTTTCTTCCTGGGTCAATAGTCGCCGTAGCAAGCGTTATGTGACTGACCCCGCCGGCGACGAATTCAACGAGCCCTGGCCGCGCGGCCGTTACAACCACTACTGGTTCGACCTGAACCGCGACTGGCTGGTGACCCAGCAACCGGAATCACAGGGGCGCGTAGGCATTTTTCAGGACTGGCACCCCAATGTGCTGACCGATCACCATGAAATGGGCTCCGGTTCCACGTTCTTTTTCCAGCCGGGTGTGCCTTCCCGTGTCAATCCAATTACACCTGCCCAAAACCAGGAATTGACAGCCAAAATCGCCGAATATCACGCTCGTTTACTCTCCGGCAAAAACATCCTTTTTTACACCAAGGAAAATTTCGACGACTTCTACTACGGTAAAGGCTCTACCTACCCCGACGCCAATGGAAGTATCGGCATCCTGTTCGAACAGGCCAGCAGCCGGGGCAGCGCCCAGGAAACCGCCAATGGACTGCTCACTTTTCCCTATTCTATCCGCAATCAGGTGCTTGCCTCGCTTTCCACCTTGCAGGCTGTAAAGGCAATGCGGGTGGAACTCAATGAGTATCAACGCGATTTTTTTAAATCGGCCATCGAGGAAGCAGAAAAGGAATCGATCCAAGGATATGTATTCAGCGATGCCAGTCGCGACTTCCCAGGGCGCGAATTTTTGAACCTGCTGATGCGACACCGAATCGAAGTGTACAATACCCGGCAGGATTTGCAGATTGACGGCGTAACATACCCGGCCGGCAATGCTTTTTGGGTGCCGCTCCAGCAGCCCAATTACCGGCTGATCAAAAGCATATTTACCCGCCAGACTACTTTTGCAGACAGCATTTTTTACGACATCTCAGCCTGGACCCTGCCCGACGCTTTCGGATTGCAGTGGGCAGCCATACCAACAGCCAGCCTGCCCAAATCATGGAAACCATCAGACGGAATAGCCCTGACTTCCCGTTACGGACTTGCCTCTGTGCGCGAGCCCGCATATGCCTATGTGATTGATGCAGCAGGTTATGAACAGCCTCAGTTCTTGTACCAACTACTGGATGAAGGCTTGCGCGTACGCGTGGCTACCCGGCCTTTTTCGGCAGATGGCCGCACTTATCAGGCAGGAAGCCTGGTAATTGCTGCTGATCGCCAACCCCTGGCGCCTGCTGCATTACTTCAAAGAATGAATCAAATTCAATCCACCTTGCCTGTTTACACAGTTTCCAACGGGATGACCTCCGATGGCCCCGACCTGGGTAGCGATCAATTTGCGGTAGTCAGGCTCCCGAAAATTGTACTGCTCACGGGCAAAGGAGTTACACCTGAATCGGCGGGCGAATTGTGGCACCTGCTGGATACACGTTACAATATTCCGGTGACTTCGGTGGAAACTACGCGATTCGACGACCTGAACCTGTCGAAATACAACGTGATTTTGATGGCAGATGGGAACTACAACAATATAGCGCCTGATAAAATTCGACAGTTTGTACAAAATGGCGGCACAGTAGTAGCCACCGGCAGCGCGCTGAAATGGCTTTCCAAACAAAACCTGCTGGCCCTTGAAATACGCAATGCAGTGAATGAAAAAAATGCGCGCCGCCCTTATGATGCCGTGGAAGATGACATGGGCGCCCGCCGTTTGCCGGGCTGCATTTTTGAAGCAACACTTGATCTGACGCACCCGATTTGTTACGGATATGATCGCACGACGCTCCCTGTGTTTTATAGCGACGCCAATTTTGCCGATGCACCGTCCAACCCGTATGCTGCTCCGGTAAATCTGACCAGTACTCCTTTAATAGCCGGTTATGTCAATGCGCGCTTTCAACCCGTTATCAAAAATGCAGCAGTTGTAGTTACCGGCGGTATCGGCACAGGGCGCCTTATTGGCTTTGCCAACGCGCCCAATTTCCGCTCGTTCTGGTTCGGCACCAACCGCATGTTGGCAAACGCTATCTTTTTTGGAAACCTCATCAACGGCGATACCGTGGTTCGTGGAAAGTGAGTCTGATCGCTTTTTATCAGAATTTTCAAATACTTTTGAAAACAAAATGGCAGATTTCGCTATTTACTGGATAAAACGTGTGATCCTACATGATGGACTTTAAAGAAGGCAAACAAAAATTCATCGAATCCTGGGGCAAAATGGCCAGCGATTGGGGCATCAACCGTACAATGGCGCAGGTACATGCCTTGCTCCTTATTGCAGCCGAGCCGCTGACTGCCGATGAGGTTATGAGCGAACTGGATATTTCGCGTGGCAATGCCAATATGAACATCCGCGCTCTTATGGATTGGGGGCTGGTACACAAACAATTGCGCACTGGCGAACGCAAAGAGTATTTTTATGCTGAAAAAGATATGTGGGTGGTGGTTCGACAAATTATCCTCAACCGGAAAAAACGGGAACTGGAGCCCATGCTAAAAGTACTCGAAGAAATTTCCGGCGTGGAGAACAACTGCCCTGAATCGGAAAGTTTTTGCACCGTCGTGCGCGACATCCGCAAATTCTCCAACAAAGCCAACCAGACGCTCGATGCGCTGGTGAAGGCCGATGCTACCTGGCTAAGCAATCCACTTTTCAGCCTTTTGCGTTAACCCCGCTTTTTTTGCAGCAATAAAAAATAATGATCGGCAGCCGGGGCCAAGTACCGTGCTGCCGATTTTTTTTCCAGCCACTCCAGCAGCCTCAGCCATTTGGGCCTTTTGACAAAAAAGGGATCCAGGTACGACGGTGGCAGCCAAAATCCGATCGGCCGACACTCCTTTATTGCAAATCCGGGCAACAAATCGCCCAACTCACCCGGGCCATAGTACCAGGT